>CAIJPS010000088.1 GCA_903822595.1 uncultured Chlorobiaceae bacterium | reverse complement strand
GAGTAATGCTGCTTTCTCAAGCTGGAAAACAGAAGAATCGATGCACATTCCGAACCGAAGCGTCATAAAGTGTTCGATTTTTCCGAGTTTCTCAAGCAGAAAAGAGCATCTGGAGTCTCAAAACCAGGCAATATCGCTGAACGAATTCACCGACGATTTGCAGCACTGGATACGGACAATATCTCTTTTCCGTAGCGTCGGTGTTACGATTGAATGCAGGACAGAGTGACTGATCTTAAAGTGGAGATGGATAAATGCAACGTAAAATTGAGGATATTACCGCCGAATTAACCAGACTTCCAAAGCAGGATCGTCTGGAGATTGTAAGATTTCTCCTTTTTCTCGACAACCGCCCGTCAGATGCCGATGATGTCGAGTCTGCCTGGGAAAAGGAAATTGCCGACAGGGTTCTTGCTGCGAAGGACGGAACGGCGGTTGGTATTGACTATGATGAGGCGATGAGGAAAATCGATGAACGCTTTGTGTTATGAAGAAAATAGTACTTCAACAGGCATTTGAAGAACTGAATGACGCGATAGCTTATTATGAAGAGCAGCAGCCAGGGTTGGGGCTGAAAATCAAGGATGAGGTTGACACGCTATGTACCCTTCAATAACAAGGGTTAAGTCGTAAAAGGATTTACAGGATACGCCCTGCATGTCGCATGCAGACGTAAACGGTGTATGACAACATTATCGGTAAACCTCTTTCCGATGCCCGACCGGACAACAAGAACTGAACCATTTTCATCGATGATTTCGCAAATCACCCGATAATCACCGATACGGTATCGCCACAACCCGGCATGATCGCCTCGTAATGATTTGCCTGACGCCCGTGGAATAAATCCCGCACAACTGGATCCTATAATGGCTCAAGATCGCCAAACTGCTTTATTGAGTGCAGTTTCGTCACTCGCCTGTTATTGAGATATCACCAGACGAAATGACATCCATTGCAATTGCGTCCGCACTGCGGACGTAATTGGGAGAATCCTTGTCAAACTTCCGAACTGAGTCACTCTTTCCGTAATCAGGTGCACATAAATGCACATCGAAAATCTATCTCATTATAAGTTCGGCGACTTGTTAGAGCATGTTCCGGTGTCATCTTTTCTCCAGAAGTTTTCGACTTTTTTTAGTCAGACAATATTTTTGCAATCGGCTTGTTGGCTTGTCAGGAATGGTCTGTGCAATCAAACCATCAGCAAGCATTTCGCGGATCCGTTCATTCAGTTTTCCCGATACCGATTTGTGGACAAGCGCAGCAGCCAATTCGGATTTTGATCGGTCACCGATAAGCAACTCCCTGATGACTCTTTTAAAAATCGACTCTGGCCCCGACTCTGGCCCTGACTCTGGCCCCGAAGAAACTGCTGCAGGCTCACGTCCAAGGGTGTTTGAAGGTTTTTCGCCAAATTCCGGTACACTGATGATCATGCGAAAAACGTCACCTTCGATGAGCTGAGGATCCGCTCCGCCGTACTTTTTACCGTACATCATCATCTTGCGCATACCGGAACCAAGTTCGTCAGCGCGGTCTATCTCCCTGAAAAATGCACCGATCAAGTTCATCCATATCAGCCCAGGGATGATTATCCCTGTTTATCCGAACATATCGACGGCACTTTTCAATCAATTCCGGGCGAAGATCTTCGACCTGAATCCAGGGGTATACCTTGTTTTTGCTGAACGTCGCCTGTTTACGCTGGTAGAGATGCGCCACCAGTGTGGTGTGATCGGTAATATCGAGATCACCATCTTCATTGCGGTCGAAAATACGTCCATTACAGCGATGCACCTAGGAGCTTTCCGGCACATAAATCCGCAGAAGGGATTTCCCATCAAGCTCGACAACATCCACAGAGAGATACGTTGGCGGCGTGAGCTTCAGTGGGTTGTTGACTGAGGTTGACTACAATGAAAATCCTTTGTTTCCCACATCAGCTATTCCATTGTAGTGGAATCAGATAAGCTGTACAAGAATGCGAACCGCTCGCACTGCCTCTGCGAAGTCTGGCACTTCTCCTTCGGCAGCATAAGAGACACTTTTAACGAAAAGCTCATATTCGTCCTGATATTTAGTATCAGTTTCCAGTATCTGAATCATTTGCCGGAACTTTTCCTGCATACTCGAACCGGCAAATGAGGAATTATTTTTTGAGCGCCGGTCATCGTCGTGCATAGATGCAGCAACCAACGAAGAAAAATTTTTATCCGCAAATGCAAACTCTTTGAGTAGAGCCAGATCATGAATATGCCGAACAAGAGCTGGATCATCCTCTTGCATTCCCCTTACACGGTCAGGGATTCGCCATGCCAAGGCACTGAGTTTATCAGCAGCACTTTCAACAGGATCGATACAGGCAATCCTGCTCACTTCGGCTGGTTTTTTGGTAACGGCACAGGCTATCGAGGAGACAGGCAAATAGCATGGTGGACGTTGAGGAGTTCTGATGCTTATCTCTATCTGGACATGGGGACGAAGAGCATCAGAACGAGAGAAGTGGCTGGGATAACAAAAATCAATCGAGAAGAAGCGATTTTCATCTCTCGCCTGAATGTGACCTTCCTCGATTGCAAACCCGCTTTGCTGAAGCTTCTCAACTACTCCGTGTTTAAATTTGGAGAGCGTTTTTCGACTTTGGGGTGTCGTTGGAGCAATAACCCTGAAATCGACATCTTCAGAGAATCGCTTTATGAGATTATAGGCTTTTGAAAGAGCGGTACCACCAGTAAATACAAATTCAAAACCATCTGCATGGTGATCAGCAAGTACTGCAATAATTTGCGTGACAAACCAATCCTTCTCAATGAAAGAGGGAGCCATGCTTTTAAGAAGCGCCACTTCCTCAAAAACTTCCTTTTCAGGCCGCTGGTTCATAACTGACATAAGCTCCACCATATCCTATCTTTCGGCTTATACGGCCCTTAACAGCAATCACTCGCCCGGTTGGCACTTGGGTTGTTTTTCCGGCATTGTAATCTTTCTCCATGCGGGATGGAGCAGTTTGGATTCCAAGACGAGCAAGAGCCTCTTTCGCCAACTCAGGCAGCGGAACCACAGGAACAAGTTCACCTGTAATGGGTGACTTTTTGGCTTTGGAATAGACCCCATAGCCTACCCGAATCAATCTCCCATTTTTGGCTATGTTTCGCAAAGCACGCCCAACCTGATCGTAGTCACTCAAATCCTTAAAATCTTCACGAACGAATACTGAGCACTTCTTCCTTGCCATTCGAGCCATAATCTTATACTCTAAACTACCATATCTACTCATTCATTATGAAGAGTTTGCATTGCAAAAATACGACATCTCCTATAACGCAAATATACGACACTTGTCAAGAGAATACAAGTTAACCGGTATGTATCAGCAAAAGAACCCTTGTTTCATGAAATCAAAATTTTTTGCGGTACATCATCATCTTGCGCATAGCTGAATACCTTGTTTTCACTGAAAGTCGCCTGTTTACGCTGGTAGAGATGCGCCACCAGTGTGGTGTGATCGGTAATATCCAGATCACCATCTTCATTGCGATCATAAATACGCCCATTGCAGCGATGCACCTGCGAGCTTTCCGGCACAAAGATACGCAGCAGGGATTTCCCGTCCAGCTCGACAACATCCACAGAACCCCATCATCCTGAACGCCAAGCAGAATCGTGCCACCATGACGATTGAGAAAGGCGCAAACCGTCTCATAAACATCGCGGTTGATCTTATTCCGGCAGGTTTTGAACTCCGTAGAGATCCCTTCCCCCTGATGGATCAGTTCATGAATTTGCTGTATGCTGACGTCCATACATTACTTTTTATCATTCAGTAAGAAAGAGGTTTGATTCCTCGTGCCTGCATCACTCAATGGAGTTTTTTCAGGATGCTTTCATATCCCACCGTGACTTGCCGGTTGCCCTGAAATAAAGTGACTCAGGATCAACATCAAAACCGCAATCCCAGACAAGAGTTGGCCAGGAATCAAGATGAAACTGTGAAAACGCTTTCCGTTTCCGCAATGGTGGCTACTATCTTTTCTATAAATGGCTTTATGCGCCAGTATGCTTTTTTCGCTTGATCTAGCTCTACTTCGATTTGCTTCTCAGCTTCTGTTTCGATGTGCGCAAGGTTGCGCAACTCGTAGATTCTCTTGATATCCTCAGAATATGCTTCTTCTATGAATCCGATACGCACCGCACAATCGACTTTGTCTTTGAATGGAATACTATTCCGTTGAGTCTTTGCATCGCGATAAACGCATGTGAATAGTTCTTCTTCTCCATACTTCATGCTCGTTAAGCTGCTGAGAGCGTTCACGGGCTTGTATGCTTTATGAGTCTGAAGCGACTTCACCTCTGGATGTTCAACGTAGCGGCCCCAAAGCAGGTGAGAAACCACTGCTTCGTAAATGGAGGCATATTGCATGATCTGAAACTTTACGAACGGGTGAATTTTATCACCAGAAGCAAACAGTGCTTCCATTAATTTTCCAACGTATCGAGCTGAGTAGAAAGCACGACCGAGACGCCGCTGCAACTCTAGATCAGTGATAAATGAAAATTGATCTACATGCCATTTAAGGTCGCCTGGTAGGTCTCGTTTGCAGTAGGCTTGAATTGAATTTCGCAAAATCTCTTCTAACGGCATAAGTGCTCCTTTTGAGGCCTAACGACCAGCCAGACCTTGCTCAGCCCCTGAAATAGTTTTGAAAGAAAACGGTTCTCAGCCGGTTGCATGTAGGCGATTGTTATACCATATTTTTGTTTCCAATTGGCTTTAACGTCTTTTCTTCAGATTAAATAGCTGCATTACATCTTTATTTATAAACATTATCACTTAACTGCAAACCACAATATCGTGCCCAAAGCATCATGCTCAATTCTCGCTGTTCCCAGCTTATATCCTGCTTTTGCACTTTTTCAATAAAATCACGATATGTAATTACCTTGAATTTCTCTTCCCCATTTTTCAGCATACCTTGAAATTCAGTTCCGGTTCGGAATGCACTATTATCATCCTGATGACAGAAAAGGCCAGTATATACAAATTGATATTCCCGATTTTGAACCGATGCTTCGGCAATAAGTTGATTACGGAATAGCTGATTGTACTTTGATGCTGTATACTCATCATAATCTGAGATAAAGGTAATTTCCCTACCTTTTTGAAAAATACGCTCATACTCAGGCTTCCTATACTCCGTAGAAGAAAAAGTGTCCGTATATTTGCATTCAAAACCTACAAGTCCGCTACGACCTCCGGACATCACTTCAAAAGCAACATCAAAAGCAGAATTATCTTTTGTGTAGTTTTGCTTAGGCGAATATTCAAAAATAACATTGGTGACTTCAGTCAACTCTGGCCAATATTGCTGTAATATCTTTAAACAAAGCGCTTTATCTGCGTATAATTCTCCGAAAAAGTTAAAACAAAGTGGTTGACTGGAGAGGAGATTATTGTATAGTCGCTGTTCCTCTATAATACCAGAACCTGCTTTTTTTCTATCATCAATTGTCTGTTCGACAGCAACCAATATTCTTTCGGATAAAAAGTTTTTTTTGCTGACGTCTCCATTTAAAATTGTATTGCAAACTTTTTCAGTCTTTTGAACAGGGTTATTCCCTTCATCTTCGGCAAGAACAAACGCTCTCCACCAACCCTGATGAAATCGTATTCTTTTTTTAAAACCACTTTCATTCGGAAGTGTACCTGCCAGTGCAAATAAATGCTTCTTCATTTATTTATTTTAATGATTATTGGTAAGAGGCTTGTATCCATGCTTTATGGCTTTTGATTATCTGCTTCGAACGTATCTTCTTTTATAGAAAACAATCCCGCCCGATCGCAACCATCAAGAAATGCATTTTTAAGAAAATTCGAACTTGCGAATGGAAACTTTTCAGTATGTCGCTTTAAGTTTCGGAGGTAGTCATTGGGAGAACGACCGTCAATACCTGAACTCTCTTCCTGCCATTTCCACTCATCCAAGACTTCTATCAGCCAAGCTTTTCCGTCCCCATCTATTAATTTTCCTTTATACCGCTCTTCAATTCCATAAATATCTTTCCATGTTTCGATTTCTTCATTTAATACAGGCGGGCCAAATGCAAGCTGAATGTCATCAGGAACGAGATGATCAATATCGGTTTTTTTAAGATCAATTGTGACTTCGATGTTGTATGAACTATTTGCAAAGGGGTAGAAAACTTTCCGTCGATGAGTTGCGCCAGTCGGATCTTTTGGAATAAACGCAGGGTCTTTACTGGTTTTATAACTGCTATTGCAGTGATGACATGCAGGGACAAGGTTGCGAAAATTGATCGAATTAAAAGGGTAGAGTCCTTTGGGAAGATAGTGGTCGTAAGCTTCTCGTGTTGAATGGAAAACACCTTGCATGTCAGCAATGCCACAAAATGGGCACTTACCCGTCTTGTTCACGCTCATGAATAATTTGTAATGCCCTTCTATGTCGCCGATTTTCTGCTTGAGAGCAGCAATACCAATGTTATCATAAAGTCCGCAGAAAAACTGCGACAACTTTTGATTTAAAACCTTTTTTTGTTGAGGGATATCTGAGTATCGAGCAATCTGTGTTGATGGATCATTCTCGCATACTTTTTGTATGTTGTTATTGCCTTGGTACCAGCGTTTGAGTTGTTTAATCTCTGTCCGAGACAGTTTAGAAAATAGCTGATATATGCCCTCAACATGGCCATAGAAAAAATAAGCCCCTTTGGTATCGGAGTACAAAAACGCCTCCATTACCTCCTTTAGATCGGGATTTCCTGCAAAAAGGTCAAGGTCAAAAGGCCCTGCTTTTGGCGCCCGACACCACACCTGATAGAAAATAAAGTTGATAAACTTTTGCATCCGATCCATCTGATGCGGCACATATTTGTAGGGAAAAAGCATCAGCCTGACTCCTGCATTCTGTTGAGGATGGAGTTGATCAGCAACACCTTTTCTACCGAATCGCCCAGTTTTTGATTGATCTCATCAATAAGCTGATCCTTATCTTCTCCGTCTTCAAATCGCTTGCGCAAGTTTTCAAGAATTGAGTAGGCATGGCCTCCGATAGTTTCCCGCTTGCCGAAGGTGTTCATGGTGATCTTGTTGATCGATGCTCCCAGAGTGTTGTAATCCGGTTTGCTGACGCTTACAGTACCGAGCACCTTATCTTTTTTAAATACTAGTACTTTTTCGGGTTTGCTGTCAGAAATCAAAAATGGAGTATGCGTTGTGATCAGCATTTCATGGGTCGAATGTCCATCCTTTTTTTCAGGAAAACACTGATAGAGTCGTGAAATAAAGTTTGAACGCCAGTCAGGATTAAAGTGGGTTTCCGGCTCATCCAGCAAAAAAAGAGTGTTGGTATTACGAAACAGTAAACATAAACCAAGAGCGTGCAACAACTGATGTTCGCCATCGGACAGGCTCTTGAGAAGCACGGGTTTCTTGAGATTATTTTTTTTAATCCAAAAATGCTTGAATCGCATGATGCGCTCATCTGATGCAAGCGTTGGAACGGTTTCGTTGATGTAGTGACTTTCTGACTTGTACAGGTCGGCTTTCAACGAGTCGCTGACGGAATAGAGATTAAGCATTAGTAAAACCTGAAACGCCTGAAACAAAACGATGGGCGACTTATTGATCTCAAAGTCAAAATTCTCCCTGAATGCACTTTTTGTAGCATCATTAACGAAGTAATCGAGATAAACCGTATCCTCTTCTTCATCAACAAAAGAGCAGGTAGCGCACCGTTTAAGCCGGGTAACAATGGGATCAAAGTTCTTTGCGGAGTGCTCGTTTTTCTCAAGCAGTTGCATCAGGTTCACCTTGTATTGACCAGTTTCCGGGTCTACTCTCAGCGCTGGATTATTTTCACCAAACCCCTCAGCAACAACTACAGAAACATTGATACTGCGTTTGATGATGATGCGAAACTCTTTCAGTTCATCCACGCCCACCTCTTGTCGGAATGGCTTCAAGGTTTCCGTATCATGAAACAGCAAATTGCAGAGCAAAATCGCCTGACTGAATGAGCTGTCGAGATAAGCTAGTCGCGTTTCCGGTCTTCCAGGATAGGGATTTTGGGTTTTTAACGCATTCCAGTATTCATCAAACTGGACAAAGCGCATTTTGAAAAAAGGGAGGCTCAGGATTTCATTTTCGCCGGACGAATACCCAAGCACATACTCCGGCAAAAGAAAGTCCCACTCCCGCTCCGAAATCGAAATAGAGTTGGGAATATCAGATTTGAACTTCTCTTTTTTATTGTCCCAGATTATTTCCGGAGATTTGCCAACCTGCTTCACAATTTTCACATGAGCAAACTGTGCTCCATCAGAAATATGGTATTCAACTGGAACTTTGATTAAATAGTCAAGTTCAAAACTATTCGGAATGCCATCACCTTCCTTAAAACCATCGGGATTTTCTTCTTCATCATAGATAAAATTTGAAGGCAGAACACGCAGTACCTCCAATTGAAAGAAGATTGCTGCAAGGGCTTCCAGAAGATTTGATTTTCCGCTACCATTGGGGCCTGCACAGACAAATGGAGCAAAGTCGTGCTCTTCCTCCAACTCCCAAGAAGTGCGAAAGTAATATTCAAATCCAGATTGCAGACTACGAAAGCCATCCGGATCGGTTATTTTTAAACGCAGCAACTTCACTCTTGATTCACGTTTATCAGAATTATCTGATTACCATAAACGACTTCTTCATTTGGTTCACTGACAATGTTCCGCGTTAGAGATATTTTCCCTTGCTCAATAGCCTTAAATACCCAATCCTTGATCTGGTCATACCCGTTCAGTCCCAAGCGTGAGGATTCATCATCTTCCAACAAACTAGATAGCTTCTGCTGAGCTGCATCAACAAAATCCTCCAATACAAACTCTGAACCACTACCGAGCAGGACAAGGTAAGCATCTAACCACTTCTCGATCAACTCTTTGCGCACTTCAGATTTAGCAAGATCACTTGCATCATCAGGATCAGGCAAGTTGATAGTTTTTGTATTTTCTTCTCCCGTAGAAACTGGCAACATCACTTGTTCTTGAATAAGTTCTTCTTTTCTTTCCAAGGGTACTCGCGACAAATCCAGCTCGCCATTGAATGCCTTTTGGCTCAATGCATTATACAGGTTTTCCAGTTCTGTGAGACTTTGCTGAAAATGGCGTGTGATCCCTTCTGCCACTGCAACTATTTGGACAAATTTGTTCTGAAGATCAATAGGAGGTATTGTAACTACAAATGAGAGGACATCCTTCTGATTGATACTTGCCTGGTTAACAGCTTTTTTAGCTCTGCTCAAGATCTGTAACTTGATATAAGGATGGCGCCATAAAAACATTAGATAAACCGGTGAAATATGATCATTATCAAGTCGAAACCTCATAATATTTGATTCGTATACTATGTGTTCATTGATTTGAGGAACAACTCCTATCTTGCCCAAATACTCGATACTATTTACTCTATTAATGAGAATATCTCCTGATTTAATGCAAAATCTTTGATATTCAGAATCAGAGATTTGTACTTGTTTTAACTTCTCTATTTTCTGTACATATCCATCATAAAATGAGTCAATTCGGATAATTTTTGTTCCTGACCCATATGCCGACTGAGGCTTGTACAAACCGTTGTTAGGTTGATCTTTAAGGTATTCCAAAAGAGTTTTTTTCTCCCACCCCTTCTCATTCCTTACCGGATCGCCAAACATTTCCAGAAAAACGCTTTTGAGGAGTTCGTCAAGCTGTTTGAGTTGCTTGCGACGGCGGGAGATCAGGTTTTCTACTTTGGAAAGAAGTGTTGCGATACGAACTTGATCGTCAAGCGGCGGAAGAGGGATTTGATGATTATCAAAATCACCTTTGACCACATGTTTCATCGTTGAACCATGCGCAAATTTCCCCAACTCGCGAACGGTATTCTTTAAGGATAATTTGAAATACTGTTTATCTACCTTATGGGGATTGTAGTCAACTTTGAAAATATGCTGATTCAAGTAAGCATCTTCATCATCCCATTCAAAAACATCAATAGTTGCGGACCAAGAAACAAGAATATCTCCGCGTTTCACAAGGTAGCGAGCAGGAACTTCATTTTGTGTCCGATTAAATGGCTTTGAATGATCGCTTAAATTCTGAATACGAATAATCTTGTATCCTGTAGAGCACCAATCACTTGGCTTAAAAGGAAAGCCATTAACAAATTTAGCAACCTCTGAAATAGCCGTCTGAGGATACCTCATCTACCCCTCCCCTCAATAACCCTCATCCCGATTCGTGGACACTCCTCAGGTAGTTTCTCGTATCGCTCAAAATCGAATTGCGAACGCAGTGCGTTCGTAATTGTAACCTCCTTATAAAAATGAAAGTTACGCCTAAATAGACCAACTGAAAAACTCCTCCTCCAACCTATTGCAAATGCTTCTTTCATCCAATCATCCCCTTGAGCTCAAGCAGCTCCCGCACAATACCGCTCTGAATGTTGCCAAGTTCAGCCTCATCAATCTCCCCTACCTCTGCGGCTATCAGTTTGTCGAGAATTACTGACGGGCTTTCGTAGACGACCTCTTCAAACACATCGGTTTTGTAACGGGAAAGGGAGAGATCATATCCACCTTCGCCTTCAATTTCGCTACGTGGCACAAAAAAGAACTTTTGGGTTCTGTCGGTGTCGTGCTCAACGCTTCGCGTTTTATATTTCTCGACAATATCAAGCAGATCGCCGAAACCATCCTGCTTGCTGCGCTTGTCATCGAGGGAGTAGCCGTCCGACTGCATGACGTAGAACCAGACCTGATCTGTCGCCGGTTTGGTGACTTTGTCGAGCGGCCCCCATACTTTGGTGAAGAGCAGAATGGAGGTTGAGACTCCGGCATAGGGCTTGAAAACTCCGCTCGGCATGGTGATGACTGCTTTCAGGTCGCATCGGTCAACCAGCAGCTTGCGTAGTGCCTTGAATGCGCCACCGGAGCCAAAGAGCACACCCTGAGGCACAATAACACAGGCGGTTCCTCCTTTTTTCAGCAGCCGGTAGATATTTTCAACAAAGAGCAGCTCTGTTTTGGTGGTGGAGAGGGTAAAGCTTTCGTTAATATCGCTTTTGTCGATGCTGCCGGTAAAGGGTGGATTGGCCATAATGATGTCGTAGCATGACTCTTCGGTAAAGCTCTTGCTCAGGGTGTCTTTGTAGTCAATTTCCGGTTCATCAATACCGTGCATCATCAGGTTCATGAGCGCAAGACGAACCATGGTGCTGTCGATATCGTAGCCGAAGAGCGTCTTGCCGAGAATGTTTTTTGCCTGTTCGGTAAGCCCGGCAGAGACGGAGGTGCGGAGAAATCCATCTTCGTCCGCCACGAGATCCTTGTTTCCGGCACGAATCGCCAGTTGTGTTACGATGTATTGATAGGCCCCGAGCAGAAAGCCGCCTGTGCCACATGCAGGATCGGCAATGGTGTGGCCAAGCTGCGGCTCGACCAGATCGGCCATCATTTTGATGATGTGGCGAGGGGTGCGAAACTGCCCGTTTTTACCGGCGGAGGCAATTTCGGAGAGCAGAAATTCATAGACGTCACCCTGAATATCCTGAAATGCCTGTCCCTTTTCATTCGAGTCTTTCTCCATCACCTCAAAGATCTCGTCAACCGTTTTCACGGCTTCAACAAGGAGCGATGGCTTGGGAATGATGAAGACCGCATTTTTGATATGGCGGCTGAATTGCGACTCGGCACCGTTCATATCTTTAAGGTAGGGAAAGACTTTGGTCTGTACATGGGTGAGCATCTCTTCGGCCTGCATGTGCTTGAATTCACTCCAGCGAAGGGTGCTTTTGTCTATTGCATAATTGAAAGAATTTGATTTACCCCGATATTCCTGCGGTATCCACACTCCCTTGAATTTTGAGGTGTATGGTTCGCCCGCCCATTCGGCGCTTGCCTGCTTTTCCTGATCCTGATCGTCCATCCGCTTCATGAAGAGCAGATAGGTGATCTGTTCAATAGCGGTGAGTGGATTGGATATGCCGCCACTCCAGAATTTGTTCCAGAGTTGATCTATTTTTGATTTCAGTTCAGGGTTGTGCTGGAGCATTGGGTTATTGACCTTTATTTACATTTTTCACATAGCTTGACCCTTTTTCGGTAAGCTGGTACTTTTGCAGGCGGCTGCCGGGTTTTTCAGGGAGTGTATAGTCCGCCAGCCCCCTTTCAATAAGCTTTTTCATTAACTCATTGAGATATCGTGTTGGTTTTTCTTTGCCAAGTGCCTGCGCAATTGCAGCTTTCGATAACGTGTCGGATTGAAGAAGTTCCATAATATGCAACCCCATTGCCGACTCTACCCCTGACTCTACCCCTGACT
>CAIJPS010000087.1 GCA_903822595.1 uncultured Chlorobiaceae bacterium | reverse complement strand
CCATCCATCAATCTCCATTTTCATCATCACCCAAGTTAGCGCTCTCAACCGCTGGCAAAAGCATATTCGCTTCTGCGGCATCCAATGACTCAACGCTCCGAAGCTTGCGCTGGATGGCTTTTGTTCGCTTGCCCATGACATCATCGAGCTGGTTCAGGCCTGTTTGAATGTTTTTCTGTGCTTTTTGCATGAGGCCGCCAAAGATCTCAAATTCCGTTTTTACCGCACCGAGCACCCGCCAGACTTCGCTGCTTCTTTTCTGGATGGCAAGCGTTCTGAAGCCAATGTGCAGACTGTTTAATATTGCGGCAAGCGTGGTTGGGCCGGTCACCACAACTTTATAGTTCCTCTGCAGGTCATCAAGCAGGCTGGCCTTGCGAACCACTTCAGCGTAAATGCCTTCAAAAGGCAGAAACATAATGGCAAAGTCGGTGGTATAGGGTGGGTCAAGGTATTTGTCGCCGATATCTTTGGCCATTTTTCTGATGGTGGTGTCGAGGTTCTTTTGAGCCGTTTCGATTTCAGCGAGGTCAGCGCGATCGTAGGCGTTCTGCAACTGTTCGTACACATCTTTGGGGAACTTGGCATCCACCGGTAACCAGACCTGTGCGTTATCCTCATCCCTTCCGGGCAGTTTAATGGCAAATTCGACCAGGTCGTTACTCCCCTGTTTAGTTTTAACGTTGGCTTCGTACTGATCGGGAGCGAGAACTTGCTCGAGGAGCATCGAGAGTTGGATTTCGCCGATACCGCCCCGCATCTTGACATTGCTGAGCACTCTTTTCAAGCCTCCAACGTCCTGGGCAAGGGTTTGCATTTCGCCGAGCCCCTTCTGAACCTCAATCAACTGCTTGCCAACCGTTTGAAAGCTCTCGCCCAGTCGGTCGCTCAAGGTTTTTTCAAGCTTCTCTTCAACCGTTACTCTGATGCCTTCCAGTTTCTTTTCCGTATTGAGAACAAGTTCATCCTGTTTTTTGCCCAGGCCCTCAAACTTTTCTCGCTGCAGGTCGTTAAAGGATCTGACGTTTTTCTCAAACGAGAGCTGAAAGGCATTGAAGACGTTTGTCAGGGTCTCACGCGTTGCGTTGTTATCGGTTTTAGCCTGATCATTCAGCTCATTGAGCTTCCCTTCTACTTTTTCTGTGATTTTCTCGAACTGTTTACCGGTGTTATCAGTAAGCACTTTTTGTTCTGTTTTCAACGCTTCAAACCGGGCGTTCTGCTCGGCGGTAAACTCTTTAAGTGTTGCATGTAATTCGTTGCGGTTCTCTTGGGCGATACCGGATATTTCCTGCCGATTGATTCTGAAATCCTCTTTCAAATTACTCTCAATCGTTGTCAGACTCTTTTGCAGGCCAAGAAGGATGTTTGCCAGTTCAAGCGACCCATGAACCGGTTTGCCTTTGGTGATGATGGTCTGAATCGCTATAAAAAGAAGCAACAAGACAATAATTACCAAGAGTGTAATTTCCATAATCAATAGTTTTGTAAAATGACAACGCCCTTGCTTTTTTTATCGAGAAGTAATTTAACTGAGTATTAAGCTTTATGTTCCACGTGAAGCTATTCGCCTTCTGAGCGCCCGGCACTCCCCTTTTCCACAGCTATTCGTGCGGTCAGATTGGTTACCCTGTTGTTGGATTTCTGGTTTTTGACGGCCATGGCGAGCGCTTTGGGCTCTCCGATGATGGTGACCAGCTTCTTGCCCCGGGTGACGGCAGTGTAGATCAGGTTGCGCTCCAGCAGGGTGTAGTGCTGCATGGCGAGCGGGATGATGACTGCCGGATATTCCGATCCCTGGCTTTTGTGGATGCTCGTGGCGTAGGCGAGCGAAACTTCGTCGAGCTCTCCAAACTCATATTCCACCGCCCGGCCATCGTAATCGACCAGCAGGATACTCTCTTCAGTATCAATTTTGAGGATATGGCCGATGTCGCCGTTGAAAACCTCTTTGTCGTAGTTGTTGACGGTCTGTATCACCTTGTCGCCGGGAGCGAAGGTGGTGCCGAACCGGGTGATTTTTGGCTCAGCTTTTTCGTTGAGCGCCCGTTGCAGTTCAACATTGAGAGAACGGGCACCAAGCCCTCCCCTGTTCATCGGGGTGAGTACCTGAACGTCCCTTACCGGGTGGAGGCCAAACCGTTTAGGTATGCGTTCGGTGATAAGCTGGATCAGTTTCTGGTAGATCTCTTCGGGGGAAGAGGCCGGGATAAAGTAAAAGTCGGAGAGGCCAGGCCCCTCCCGGTTAAGGGGCATCTCTCCGTGGTTGATGCGGTGTGCATTGATAATGATGCGTGAGGATGCTGCCTGGCGGAATATTTCGGCCAAACTGATCGTTGGTATGCTGCCTGAGCGGATAATGTCTCCAAGCACAGCTCCGGGGCCTACGGATGGAAGTTGGTCTACATCACCGACCAGCATCAGTGCCGCTTTGTCGGGCACGGACGCAAGGAGGCGGTTCATGAGCACAATGTCGACCATGGAGGCTTCATCAATGACGATGAGATCGGTTTCGAGCGGGTTGTCGCGGTTTCGTTTGAAGCCGAATGACTGGGGATCGAATTCCAGCAGGCGATGAATGGTTTTGGCTTCAAGACCGGTTGATTCTGAGAGCCGTTTTGCCGCCCGTCCGGTCGGGGCGCAGAGGGTAACAGCTATCTGTTTTGCCTGAAGCATGAGCAAGATGCTGTTGACAAGGGTGGTCTTCCCAACACCGGGGCCGCCGGTAATGACTACAGCCTTGCTTGAGAGAGACAGGCTTATGGCTTTCCGCTGGGAGTCGGAGAGGGTGAGGCCTGTCTTCCCTTCTACCCAGGGAATTGCCTTGTCGGCATCAATCTCTCCCCAGGGTGGTTCTCCCCGGAGCAACCTCTGGAGGCTGGTGGCTGTGCCAATTTCAGCGCGGTAGAGAGGTGTCAAAAAAAGTGCCGGAGTGCCGTTGATCTCTTCAGATACAAGGTTCTCTGCGGCAACTTCCGCCTCAATGGCTTTTTCGATGATTTCCGGAGTAATGTCGAGCAGTTTGGCGGCCTCGGCCACAAGGAACTCCCATGGGGCAGCACAATGGCCGTTACCAGAGATCTCCTGCAGGACATGGCGTACGCCTGCCTGTGCACGGATGAGGGAGTCGGGTGCAATGCCAAGCTGCCTGGCCAGGGTGTCAGCGGTCGTGAAGCCTATGCCGGGGATATCGAGGGCGAGGCGATAGGGATTTTCGGTTACCTTGATGATCGATTCGTTGCCATAGGTCTTGAATATCCTGACCGCTCGACCCGTGCCGAGACCGTGCGACTGGAGAAAAACCATGATCTCGCGGATCACCTTCTGGTCGGCCCAGGCGGTAGTCACCTTCTCCATCCTTTTCTGGCCGATACCGGGAAGCTCGAGCATGCGCTGGGGTTCTTCCTCTATCACGGTAAAAACCTCCTCCCTGAAGGCGTAGACCAGTGACTTGGCAAAATGAGGTCCTATCCCCTTGACCATGCCGGAACCAAGGTACTTCTCGATTCCTTCAAGGGTGCTGGGGGGCACAACGGTCATCTGCGTTGTCTTGAACTGAAGACCGTAGGTGCGGTCATTCTGCCAGCTTCCAAGGCACTCGACATATTCACCCGGAGCAATGGAAGCTGCTGAACCAACAACGGTAACGAGATCGCGACGCCCTTTTACCTTTGTCCGCAAAATGCAGAACCCCGACTCTTCACTGTGAAAGGTGACCCGCTCAACCGAACCGGAAAGGCGTTCAGGCGGGGGACCGCCACTATTAAATTTCT
>CAIJPS010000086.1 GCA_903822595.1 uncultured Chlorobiaceae bacterium | reverse complement strand
GTTCTACACCGTCACGCTTCCCTGCACGCTCTGGTTCCTCGACAAGTCCAAAGGCAAAACGCTCCGAGCCGACACAGTCCTTTTCATTGATGCCCGTCACATCTACCGGCAGGTGGATCGAGCTCATCGCGAATGGACGCCTGCACAGATCAGCTTCATCGCCAACCTCGTCCGCCTTTATCGCTGCGAAGCCCTCGATTTTACCCTTGGCGGTGACGAAGCTCGCTCAAAGATTGAAGAGGTTTTCGCTACGATACTTTCTATTGCCGCAGAGTCTCCAGCCTCCTACGGGAGCGATGCTGATGATGCCTCTTCTGCAGCCTATCGCGACATCCCCGGCCTCTGCAAAGCTGCCACGCTCAAGGAGATTGAGGCACAAGGCTGGTCGCTCAATCCCGGACGCTACGTGGGCGTGGCCGCCGGTGAAGCCGTGAGCGACGAGGACTTCAAGGCGCAGCTTGAAACGCTGAATGAGGAGCTGGAACTTCTCAATGCGCAGGCACGCGAGCTGGAGGCAACAATTGCCAGCAATGTGGCGCAAATTTTGGAGACCTGACTATGAGCGAATTGCGTGAGACAACTGTCAAGGAATACTTGTCAGTTGAAAAGTTCAGGCTTATTTCCATTACAGGATAAATGGTGAACAGTTGTTCAGAAAAGAACAGGATAGTTATGAAAAACGGGAAAACAGCGATACCGGAATTCAGGAGTGAAGCGGAGGAGCAGGAGTTCTGGTCAACGCATGATTCAACTGAGTTCGTGGATTGGAACAAGGCTGGTAAGGCACTGTTTCCGAATCTGAAGCCAACGATGAAAACCATATCACTCCGGTTGCCGGAACCGATGCTCAATCAGCTCAAGGTGCTCGCCAATGAGCGTGACGTACCCTACCAGTCGCTCCTGAAGATGTTTCTCAAGGAACGTCTTGATCAGGAATTTTCGTAAGGAATCGCCCACCGGCTCAGCACCATCTGCGATGCAGAAAACAGCCTGCCAAACTTGAATCGGGTGATAGCAGCTCCCGCTGTGGCATCCGTTTGGATGAGGCGACGGCCTACTACGCCGAAGGTCTTCTTGGTGTGAGTGTGCTTTTCAGTAACTTGCTGATAACTTTCGGATAATAAAAGATAGATGGAATTACTTCTCAAGTTTCGAGAAAAAGAGATATGACAACAGCTATTGTACAGAAAAAGAGCAGGGGGATTCCTCGTATTGAATCTCTTAAGGTGCAGAATTATAGGGCGTTAAAAAATATAACGCTCGACAAATTAACACCAATGAGTGTTTTACTTGGTCCCAACGGGAGTGGTAAATCCACCATATTTGATGTGTTTAACTTCCTTTCCGAATGTTTTCAATATGGTTTGCGTCATGCGTGGGATCGTCGTGGACGAAGTAAAGAGTTAAAAAGCAGAGGCACTGACGGGCCAATTGTTTTTGAATTAAAATATCGGGAACAATCAGGAACACCAGTTATAACCTATCACCTGGCTATAGACGAAGGGCTGAAAGGCCCGGAGGTTGTGGCGGAATGGTTGCAATGGCGCCATGGAAAAACAGGTAAGCCGTTTCGCTTTCTGGAATTTAGTAATGGTCTTGGAAAAGCTGTCAGTGGAGAGGAGCCGGATGAAACCGATACGCGTTCAGAAAGCAATTTAAGGTCTCCCGATCTTATTGCCGTCAATACGTTAGGGCAACTATCCGATCATCCACGGGTAGCGGCATTGCGTGAGTTTATTACGGGCTGGTATGTCTCTTATCTGGCGATAGATCAAACTCGTCATCAACCGGAGGCCGGACCACAGGAACGACTGAGCAAAAATGGAGATAATTTGGCGAATGTTATCCAGTATTTGAAGGAGCAACATCCTGAAAGATTGGAAAAAATATTTTCGGTGCTTCGTCAAAGAATTCCTCGTCTGGAAAGAGTTGATGCGGTTCCAATGCCTGATGGTCGGTTGCTTTTACAGATCAAGGATGCGCCTTTTGAACAGCCAGTGCTTTCCAAATTTGCCTCTGACGGGACGATGAAAATGCTTGCATATCTGACCGTGCTTTATGATCCGGAGCCACCACACTTTATTGGCATTGAAGAGCCGGAAAACTTTCTCCATCCTCGATTGTTGCCGGAATTAGCAGAAGAGTGCCGTGCAGCAGCCGAAAATTCACAGTTATTCATCACGACACATTCACCCTTTCTGCTCAATGCAATGCGTGCAGAGGAAGTTCGGGTGCTCTATCGGGATGAAGAGGGATTTACGCAAGTTGTTAAAGCATCAGATATTCAGGGTATTCCTCAAATGATTGCAGCAGGGGCATCACTTGGGCACCTATGGATGGAAGGCTATTTTGGTTTTGGAGATCCGTTGATCAACTCAGGCGCCCCCAAAACAGGTAAAACCTGGAAAAAATGATGCTTGAGAAATTAATAGTTTTTGTAGAAGAATATTCCATGGAAGTGGCGCTCGAGATTCTTCTTCCCAAAATGCTTGGCTCAATTGAGTATCAGATTATCACTTTTTCATGTAAAAATGAGCTGTTGAAACACTTGCCTGAACGGTTAAAAGGCTACAGCACCTGGCTGCCAAAGAGTTGGTCACTTCTGGTGCTGGTAGATCAAGATGATGATGATTGTCACAACTTGAAACAAAAGCTTGAAGAATATGCTCAATCAGCCGGTTTTATAACAAAAACTGCATCATCATCACTGTGTGGTTTTAACGTAACGAATCGAATTGTTATTGAAGAGCTTGAAGCATGGTATTTTGGAGATTGGAATGCTGTTCAGGCAGCCTATCCAAAAGTGCTGGCAACTATTCCCCGTAAAGCTCCCTATCGTAATCCTGATGCGATAAAAGGTGGTACATGGGAAGCGCTCGAACGCATTTTTCAGAGAGCGGGTTATTTTTCTACCGGATTACGCAAGGCAGAGTGCGCCCGCAGCATTGCCAGACACATGGATATTCATCAAAATGGTTCCCACAGTTTCAGCATGTTTCGTGATGCTGTTCAGGCGATGTTGGCTTTGGGTATATAAAAAGGAAGAAAGCTATGAACAAAGAAACATTGATCCTGAAAGCCAAAGACTTCGCCACTGAAATTACCATCTTCAATGCACGTAAGCACGGAATGAAAAGTGAAGGGCAAATTTCCACTGAACACATCACCAACAACAAGGCGGTGCGGAAAACCCTGCTTGAACGAGGCATCCGGCCGGAATCCCTGCGCCCCGCCGAAGACGTGAAGAAGGTCGAATGCCGTCTGGCCTCAGAAGAAATGAAGTCATTGAAAAATCCTGACGGCTTGAGCGAGCCAAACGAGGAGTGATTGAATGAAACTCGAAACCCTTCAATGCGCAGATGCGCCACCAGAAGCAATCTTTTGCAAGCAGCATGGTGGAGATTCTGGAGGCATGACGATGTCACCCGAATGGCGAACAGTAAAACTCGTTGATATTTCAGCCAAGAGGCGGTGGGCGTTAAACGGTGGGCCATTTGGTTCAAAGCTCTCAAGGAAGCATTACAGCGAATCAGGCGTACCGGTGATTCGTGGCACGAATTTATCGGCCGATTCCAAATTTTCTTTCGATGACTTCGTTTATGTCTCGGAAGAGAAAGCAGACGAATTGCGGGCAAACAACGCTCATCCGGGGGATCTAATTTTTACGCAACGAGGAACAATAGGTCAGGTTGGCCTTATTCCTTTTGATTCACCGATTTCTCGATTTGTGATCTCGCAAAGCCAGATGAAGCTAGCTGTTGATCCCGAGCAGGCTGATGCTCTGTTTCTTTACTACTTTTTCTCCGCTGCTGACACAGTTCAGAAAATTCAGAATCTTGCTTTCGCGGCAGGTGTCCCTCACATTAATTTAGATATTCTGCGGAAGTTCGAGACTCCAGTTCCCCCTCTATCGTTGCAACGGAGGATTGCGGGCATCCTGTCGGCCTACGACGAACTGATCGAGAACAGTCTGCGGCGCATCCGGATTCTGGAAGAGATGGCCCGCTCTCTTTATCGCGAATGGTTTGTCCACTTCCGCTTTCCCGGCCACGAAAGCCACCCGCTCGAACCCTCTTCCCTTGGTGACATTCCACAGGGGTGGGAGGTGAAGCCTTTGAAATCATTGATGGTTGACCACATCGGTGGAGGTTGGGGGAAAGATATTGCTGACGAAGACCATACTGAACCGGCATGGGTAATTCGCGGAACTGATATACCCGATGCACGAAGCTCCCGAATCGCAGGTGTTCCGCATCGTTTTCACACCGTATCCAACTTACGCGCCCGACGATTGCAAGCGGGTGACATTCTTTTTGAGGTTTCTGGAGGTAGCAAAAACCAGCCAGTTGGGCGCACCTTACTTGTTACACCGGAACTTTTGTCAGCGTTCGGTGATGAGTCCGTGATCTGTGCAAGTTTCTGCAAACGTGTTCGCCCCAATGTTGTCGGTTACGGCTCTGAACTACTCTATCTTTCGTTCCTTGAAGGCTACAAGTCCGGTGAGATTGAGCAGTTCCAAGTTCAGTCCACCGGTATCTCGAACTTCAAATGGACGGAATACATCGCCAAGATTGAGCGCGTCATACCGCCCGAACCGCTTCGATTTCGGTTCAGGGAGCTTGTCGTGCCGCTTTTCTCGCAGATTGCGACGCTCGGTTTGCAAGTCCAAAAGCTACGCCGAACATGCGACCTGCTGTTGCCGCGTCTGCTGACAGGGCAGGTGGAACTGACTTCAAATGATTGACTTCAATTATCATAAAAACGATATTACAAGAGTTAAAAAACGGTAACCAATCTAAATTCAATAGAATGATTAAAGAGATAAAAAATGACACTACAGGCCCGAATCTGGAACCGATCAACATCGATAAAACTGAAAGTGAAAAGCTGAATGCGCAGCAAGAAGAGGTCTGGCTTAAAGTGATTACAGCGGTACGGGCAGAAAAGAAAAAAATTAAAGAAGAGCTGATATACAAGGCATTGGACTGGCGCGCACCAATTTCGGATTAATGTAATAAGGGGTATTTGATAGAAATGAGCAACCTCCCCTACACAGAAGACCAGCTTGTTGAGCAGCCCGCTATCGGTTTGTTCGCGGAGCTTGGCTGGACGATGGTGTCGGCGCCGGGGGCGTTGCTGCTTCCAAAATTTATATCCGGGGAGATGGCTGTATGAAAGCCGCTGATCTTGATATCCTGCTCCAGGAGGGTGAGGGGGTGATGCTGGAGTACAAGGAGGGGATTTCTGCATCCTTTGCCCGTGAACTGGTGGCTCTTGCCAACACGGCAGGAAGTCGGATTCTGCTTGGTGTGCGGGATAACGGTACGCTTCCGAAAGGGATGCTTCCGGAGGATCTTGGAAGCAAAAGCATTCGCCGTAATCCACTCATTGCCGATCTCTTGCACCGTATTGCATTTATCGAGAAGGCGGGAACCGGAATCCGGCGGATGCGGGACGGAGCAAGGGAGATGGGATATCCTGAACCGGAGTTTATTGCAGGCAACTTTTTTACCGCACTGTTTCGTCCGATTCTTGAGGCGTCAGAGCAAGGTACCCGACATGTACCCGACATGCACCCGACATGTACCGCACATGTACCCGACATGTCCCCCGCATGTACCCCGCAAGTGATAGCTATTCTTAACCTGGCTGAAGGAGAAGCAAAGACACGTGATGTGCTGCAAGAAGTCGTAAAGATCAAAAATCGAGAGCATTTCTATCAGCACTACCTTCAACCGCTTCTTTCCGCCGGGTTACTGGAACGCACCGTTCCCGATAAACCCCGAAGTCCGAAGCAGCGATATGTTACGACAGCAGCCGGTCGCGCCATGATTGAAAAATCTGACAAGGAGTCCTGAATTATGACCAGCCACCCCTACACCGAAGATCGGCTTGTCGAGCAGCCCGCTATCGGGTTGTTTGCGGAGCTTGGGTGGAAAACGGTGTCGGCGTTGGATGAGATTTTTGGCGCAACCGGAACGCTTCAGCGTGAGACAAAGGGAGATGTGGTGCTGGTATCGCGGCTGCGTGCGGTGTTGGAGCGGTTGAACCCTGCGCTTCCGCCCGAAGCCATTGCTTCCGCAATGGATGAATTGACCCGCGACCGTTCGGCGATGCTGTTGGAGGCTGCAAATCGAGAGGTCTATCTGCTGCTCAAGGATGGCGTCAAGGTATCCGTGCCGGATCGTGAACTTGGCGGGCAGAAGAGGGAGCGGGTGCGGGTGGTGGATTGGGAGCATCCGGAGAACAATGATTTTCTGCTGGTCAGTCAGTTCAGCGTCACTGGTGCGCTCTATACCTGTCGGCCCGATCTGGTCGGCTTTGTCAACGGCCTGCCGCTGGTGGTTATTGAGTTGAAAAAGCTTGGTGTGGCTGCACGTGCGGCCTTTGATGAGAATCTGACGCATTACAAACAGCAAATTCCTTCGCTTTTCTGGTACAACGCATTGCTCATTGCCTCTAATGGTACGGAGAGCCGTGTCGGTTCGCTCACGGCAGATTGGGGGCGCTTCTTCGAGTGGAAACGCGTTGAGCGTGAGGATGAGCCCCGCCGGGTATCGCTGGAGGTGATGCTGCGCGGGACGTGCGACCGCTCGCGTCTGCTTGACTTGCTGGAAAATTTCACCCTCTTCTCGGAGCTCAAGGCGGGGCTGGTGAAAATCATCGGGCAGAATCACCAGTATCTTGGCGTGAACAATGCCATAGCCTCGATGCTTGAAGCGCGCAAGCTGGGGCATGGGCGCGGTGGCGTCTTCTGGCAGACGCAGGGGAGTGGCAAGAGCTTTTCGATGGTTTTCTTTGCGCAGAAAGTGCTTCGCAAGGTGGCGGGAAACTGGACCTTTGTGGTTGTCACCGACCGCGTGGAACTTGACGATCAGATAGCCAAAACCTTCAAGGCCGCTGGTGCGGTGAGTGATGCCGAGGGCGACCAGTGCCATGCTTCGAGTGGCGCTCATCTTCGGGAGTTGCTGCGCGGGAACCACCGCTACGTTTTTACGCTGATCCATAAATTTCAGACGCCGGTGCTGCTCTGCGACCGCTCTGACGTTATTGTGCTCACTGACGAGGCGCACCGTAGCCAATACGATACGCTGGCGCTCAATATGCGTTCAGCACTTCCCAAAGCGATGTTCCTCGCCTTTACCGGAACGCCGCTGATCGCCGGTGAGGAGCGTACCAAAGAGGTCTTCGGTGACTATGTCTCTATTTATGATTTCAAGCAGTCCATAGCGGATGGCGCCACCGTACCGCTCTTTTACGAGAACCGCACTCCGGAGCTGCAGCTCATCAACCCTGATCTGAACGACGACATCTACCGGCTGATCGAGGATGCCGAACTTGCTCCGGAGCAGGAAGCGAAGCTTGAGCGGGAACTGGGCCGCCAGTACCATCTGCTGACGCGCGACGACCGGCTGGAGACGGTGGCTCAGGACATTGTGCGTCATTTTCTCGGGCGCGGATTTGTCGGCAAGGCGATGGTGGTCTCCATCGACAAGGCCACGGCGCTCAAGATGCACGACAAGGTTCGGAAGTATTGGGAGCTGGATCGTGAGCGGGTGCAGACGGAGCTGGGGCGCTACAACCTCACGGCGGAGAGGAGAGAGGAGCTGCAGGAGCGCATGCGGGTTTTGCAGACGACGGATATGGCGTTGATTGTGTCGCCGGGCCAGAACGAGATTGAGCAGATGCAGAAGCACGGGCTCGACATTGTGCCGCACCGCAGGCGGATGGTGGAGTCGCAGCCGGGGCTGGATGAGAAGTTCAAGGATCCGGAAGATCCGTTGCGCATCGTTTTCCTCTGCGCCATGTGGCTGACCGGCTTTGATGCGCCGAGCTGTTCGACCGTTTATCTCGACAAGCCGATGCGGAACCACACCCTGATGCAGACCATCGCTCGCGCCAACCGGGTTTTTCCGGGTAAGCACAGCGGCATGATTGTCGATTACGCGAACGTCTTTGCCTCGCTTGAGCGTGCATTGGCGATCTATGGAGCAGGGAAGG
>CAIJPS010000085.1 GCA_903822595.1 uncultured Chlorobiaceae bacterium | reverse complement strand
TTTTCGAGATTGACAAGCGCTTTGGTTTTTTCGCTTCCGTTCTTTCCAAGCCCTGCCCGCATTTCCTTGATTTTCTTGGTCAGGAAGCAATGATACCCCAGTGATACAAACTGTACGAATTGCCTTCCCCGCAGGTTGTCAGGATACCATGTGCGCGGTCGTGCTCCATCAAAGCCTACCTTCACTACGGCGAAGACCTCCTCTATCTTTTCCCGCAGTCGATAGTCTTCCAACGCCGTGAAGGTCTTCATGGCCTGATTGCTGACGAGCGTAAAATAGCCGAAGTATTTCGTCGCTTCGACAATGGCCTTGTCGTTAAAACCGACCTTCAATTGTCCGCCACGCCCCTTTTTTGAGCAGACCAGATATCGATCGATTTTCCGTTGCGCAGATTTTGTGAACTCTATCACCCCATCGTCCACTTGAGCCTTGAGTTCAAGCAGTTCCTTGCGGAAAGCGAGCTGCTTCTTGGTGTCGTTGTCGGGGGAATAGAAGACATGGACGTAAAGACGGCGCACGAACGTCTCTTCTTTTCCACTCAGCTTGCCGTTACGCGACAGTTGGCGCACTCGACCGAACTCGTGCATTCTCATCGCCGTGGCGCCGCAAACTGACGGATCAAACGGACAAGTGCTCGACATGCCCGCCAGCGTTTCGCGAATCCAGGTGATATTGGGGTCAACCAAAGTAAGGAATTTCATGTTGCGCAAGGCGAATTTCATCATATTCTCTTCACTGTAGTAGCCGTTGTCGGTGACGATCAAGGGTCTCTCAAGGCTAAAGCACTTGAGCTGCTTCAGGGTGTTCTCAATGGATATGACGTCCGGAACATTGCCAGGCTGCTTGGCGAAAGCCAAAGGCTCGCGTTCCTTTACTGAATACAAGGTTAGAAGCTTGATGGTTTTCAGTCCGTCACCATCCTTATTGAACCCGTGCCGCGCTTCCGACTGGTTCTCGGAGTAGGTCGATATCGTGGTCGAATCAAATGCCAGCACAGGAGACTTGCCCAGGCGATCCGCCCGGAAGGAGAAGTAGCGCTGCACGCGGTCTTCGTCGCACCCGACACTTTTGAACAAGTCACTGTAAACGTCTTCAGTGATAGCTTCGCTGTAGGGAAGGGAGTGCATGACCTGCCAGCCCTCAAGGCGTGGCAAGGTGTTTCCGCCGGAACCGATCCAGTATCGCGCAATGGAGAGAGTCTTGGCTGCGTCGCCCTCGCTGAACGAAGAATGCACGTCATCGTCAACGCCGGAGGCTTTTCCGACCCACTCCAGAATATCCGTGAGGCCGCTGTGCCTGCGTAGCGCTCCAACCACACTCCCCTCACTTTTGCTTTTTTTCGGGCGTGTGGGAATTATCTCCTTTGTTCCCGACTTGATTTTACCCTTGAGCTTCTGACTGACGGTATAGGTCTTTCTGGTCTGTTCATTATAGCCTGTAACCCGCTCATAGAGGTAAATATCGCCATTCGGGCGCCTTTCATGCCGTTCGCCAATGTGAGTTTTTCCTGTTACTGGTTTATACATGCTGGATTCCCCCTTTTAAAGTGCTTTCCTTGTAATACATGCGTACACTTTAAAAAGCAAGGAAAAAGCATGATTTTTCTGGGAAAAACACTACTTCTCCGAAAAAAAATACTACTTTTTTGGAAATAGTGCTCACGTGGCGATGTTTTTCAGTTAAGGTGTGCGCTTTATCCGACTTTCAGGTTATGAAGTCGGTGGTGATGGCACTGAAGAGAACCCGGAAGATTTCATGCTGCTTTCCGGCTCTGCGTACCTTGCGAAATCGTGGTCATGTGGGCATTGTGAGAATTGGAACAACATCAAGGAGCGGAAAATTTGTCTGACCTGCTATTGGGCGTACCCGGAAAACTACGCCCATATTGCCATGCGCCAGATCAGGCGGCTTGATCTTGTCTGGCAAGGCGATGAAACCGCCATTTATGAACAACTGAAAGCAAAGGCTCACTCACTCGCAAAAGAAATACCTGAGTTCGTAAAGGAGATAATTGAAAAAGAGATTTGCCGGAAAATCACTTAACGAATAACATTTTCACATAATGCGTCACAGCAAATGAGTGACGAGTTGTTTCTGAAAACCACTATCCCGCGCAGGAAGGCCACTCAGCAATATCCTGGAGAAAAACATGACGGCTAAACTTACCAAAGAAGAGACAGAAATACTGGATAGCTTTGAAAACAGTGAATGGGTTCCTGTCGCCGACCTTTCACAAAGAAGAAAAAGTTGGTCAAGTATAAATCACCTTCCGCAGCATTTCTTGAACTTTTTTCCGCTGCCGCAGGGGGCATGGCTTATTGCATCCAATGTGCTCGGCTTCTGTTGCACCATGCCGGTGCGCCCTGTGTTCGGGTCAGCTTTTCCGTCTCCTTTTTTCCGTTCAGTGCGTAACTCTTCATGAATGTAAATGCCCTGAAGTCCCCATAGGAGTGTTGGAATATCATCTCGTGATTTCAGTGACTTGGCGGAAAGGCAGACCGCAGAGCGCAGAGAGGAGGGAGAGAAATCGCGGAATGTGGGCGGTGAGGTGTGATCATGGATCGACGCGCATCCCGGATTTTTGTATAATGTAAATATGGTGTTACATTATATCAGATTAAGGATATACCAATATTACAAATGCCGACACCTCATCTACCAACGCCTGCAGTGCGGAAAGTGCTGCGCAAGCTTGGAGCCAATGTTCACGAGGCGCGGGTGCGTCGCAGGCTGCCTATGAGTGTGGTGGCTGAGCGGGCTTCGACATCGCGGCCAACCCTTTCCCGCCTTGAAAAGGGCGATCCTTCGGTGAGTATCGGTATTTATGCGGCTGTGCTTCAGGCCCTTGGTTTGCTGGAAGATCTTTCCTTACTTGCAGATCCTGCCAGAGATAGCGTTGGTCAGCAGCTTGCGACGGCAGGATTACCCAAGCGTGCCCGTATAATCTGCAAAAAACGGAATGACCGGTGATGCCTGAGGTCGAGGTTTATATCGATTGGCAAGGTTCCTGCCGATTGTACGGGAGGCTTTACCGACAGCCCGGCAGAGGACGGGAAACCGTCTCATTCCAGTATGATGACGGATGGATTGCGGATGTCGATCATTTTTCAATAGACGCTTCACTTAAGGTGGGGCGTGGTATTTTCGTTCCACCGGCAGGAAGGGAAATGTTCGGTACGTTGGGGGATTCCGCTCCGGATCAATGGGGGCGGCGTCTCATGCGTCGTGCCGAGCGTCGCCGATCCGAAAAAGAGCATCGGGCTCCACGAACGTTGTTTGAAACTGATTTCCTGCTTGGGGTTGCCGATGAGACCCGTCTGGGCGCCTTTCGCTTCAGATATCCGGGAGAAGTGGCTTTTCTGTCATCGACAGAGACCGGGGTTCCTAAGTTGGTCGAGCTTGGGAAATTATTGGGAGTGACTGAACGGATACTGCGTGATGAAGAGAGTGATGAAGACCTCCTGATGATTTTCGCTCCTGGTTCATCACTTGGAGGGGCGCGTCCGAAAGCATCGGTTATTGATCAGTATGGACATCTGTCGATAGCCAAGTTTCCGAAAGAAAACGATGAATACAGTATTGAAACCTGGGAAGAGATTGCGCTTAGGCTTGCCGAAAAAGCGGGGATAAGGACACCCGTCCATGAACTGGTCAGGATTGCCGGTAAAGCCATTCTGCTCTCACGGCGTTTTGACCGCAAGGATGGTGGGCGAGTTCCGTTCATGTCGGCAATGTCCATGACCGGATATCTTGATGGTGAGGGAGGGAGTTATCTGGATATTGTCGACGCGCTCGGTGAGTTTGGTGCCCTGGCACGGACGGATCGTGCCGAGTTGTTTCGGCGCATGGTTTTCAATGTGCTGATATCAAATGTTGACGATCATTTACGGAACCACGGTTTTTTGATGTCGAGCAGGCACGGCTGGATGTTGTCTCCGGTGTTTGATCTCAATCCGACACCTCTGGATCTGAAACCGAGGGTTCTCTCGACAGCTATCGATCTGGAAGACGGAACCTGCTCGATCGGATTGGTTCGTGATGTCGCCCATTTTTTTGGATTGCAGAAGGCTGATGCAGATCGAATGATTTACGATGTTGCTCATGTTACGCAAACTTGGGCTGAGATGGCAAAAGCTGTTGGTGCGCGGCCTGCAGAAATAAAGCGGATGGAGAGCGCGTTTGAACATGATGACCTGTACCGTGCTTTACGCTTGTGAGTCTCTGAATGGTAAGCGCAAAAATGGAGGATCGGGGACGAGCATCTGTCGTCCTTGTGACTCACTCGTGAACAAGGGTTATCTCGACCGCAACACTCTGTTTGATTGATGTGCGGAAAAAATCACCTCCCGCAGCATTTCTTGTACTTCTTTCCGCTGCCGCAGGGGCAGGGCTCATTGCGTCCGGTTTGTTCTGCTTCGTCGGCAATCACCACGCCTTTTTCCTTTGCCATTTCCCTCTGGCGCTGAGGTAGCCAGAAATTGCGAATCTCTTTCACATATCGAGGAATGAGTTCTCTGATGACATTGGCTGTTTTGGTTGGCAATGGCGGGGCGTCATCCGAAAAGGGGCTGAGAAGAAAAATTGGCATTAACAATTCTTCAAAAACCTCCTTCCTGTCAAGCAACGGTTTCCAGTTATTTTCATTACAGTATATCCCCACCACAAATCCGGTAGCCCACAACTTCACGAAATTGTTATACATCTCGTCGCTCTCATGATCAACCACCATGTACAATGGACAGTATAAATCCGGAGAACTGGATAATAGTGTCGTGATGCTTTCCTTCATTTTCAGTACGAGCTTTGTCATTCTTTTCGCCTGATCCACAGATTCAAATGCTGGAGTTTCACGGCCATCGGGCATATCCCAAACCAGCGGCATCCATCTTTTTATCGGAACAGATACTGGGCCAATGACCAGCGCAGTAAGAAAACCGTCAAGCGCATCAAGAATCATTGCGCTTTGGGGCACCGTATCGGAATCAAGGAAATCCTGAAGCTCGTTCAGCTCACTGGCGGTAATGTGAGCTGGCAACTCATCTGAAAAATCGTGTTGTGTCATGATGTGTAGAGCATAATGCGTTATCAAAAAACTCCCGTACGAGAGAGGGCTTTCCTGCTTGACGATGCCCAGAAACAGCGATGAATTATGAATTCACTGAATATAATGCTTGCTGTAAAAGGGTGATTTCCGCTTTTCTTCAAGAAATATTTTTTATACTCACAACCACTTTTATGATAAAAGATAAAGCCTGTATCCCGCCAAAGATAATGTGCATAACCATCACCTCCCGCAGTACTTCTTGAACTTTTTGCCGCTGCCGCAGGGGCAGGGCTCATTGCGACCGGTTTGCTCTGCTTCGGTTGCCAAGTCCATCCCTTTTGCCCTTGCCTGCTCCTGCTGCCGGTAAGGGCGCCAGAACTTGTCGATTTCTATCACACAATAGTCCATGTTCCTCCAGATATCCCGAATTTCTTTTGTTGGTAACGGGACAGGATCGTCAGGTCTGATGCTGAGCGTATTAATCAACGTTAACAGGAATAAGGAGTTTTTATCACTCAGGAGCGGCGACCAGTCAACTCCACTGCAACGAGCACCGATCATAAATCCTGTTGCCCATCGCCTGATAAGCAAATCCTTTACCTCCCCATCCTCAAGCCCGGTGGTATCAGGCAGTAGCTCAAAATAATCCGAAGAGTCTGACAGTTGCGTGACGATGCTTTTCTTCATTTTCATCAGCAGCTCCATGATATGTTGGGCCTCTTCCGGAGACTCAAATTCCGGCTCTGCACCGCCTCCACTCATATCCCAGACAAGGGGAAGCCATAGGCTGGGAGAGGGCGTTACCGGCCCGACAATCAATGCCGTAAAATATCCGTCAAGGAGATCTATCGGCATGGTCTCATCGGGGGTTGCATCCGAAATGAGAAAATGTTCCAGCTCATCAAGCTCACTGTCGGTTATGAGATCAAGGCGGTTAAATGAAAGATGTTTCTTTGTCATCATCGCGATGATTGATTATGCGGCTAATTCTTACAAGTTTCTGAAGATAGCCAATTTCAAGGCGACCAATTGGCATGAAGCACATAAAAACGGAGCAAACAACCAAACCAAGAGGCAACACTTCGTAAAGATGGCTCATCCATAACGAAGGTATGTCTGGCAAAAAAAGGAAATCAAAAACGACGTCCATCCCAACTAAAAAGTTGGGTAGTTCCTTTAATTGCTATATAATTCAACTAAAAAGTGACAATTACGATACTATACGATGACCTTTCAAGCGAATTCTTTGGGATGACTGCCAGTAAACAGCAGGTAAGCGCATTTCTTCGTGACTTTAAGGAAAAAATGAAGATATGGAATATCCTTTTCCGTGATGACAGGGGGAAGAATGCCCAGACACTTCTTGACCTTGAATTACGACCAATAGAGAGGCTAAAAATTATTGAGGCTCTTGATGTGATGACTATAGTGATGGGCCTTTGGAGGATACCCTGAACAAGGGCCCTGCAATGTGGATTTTCGGCAAGCAGGTAAAACAACAGGAGATCTATATCAAAATCACTATGGGTGCTCCCGGCACAAGTGTCATCTGTATTTCATTTCATATTGCTGAACACTGGTGTTCGGTTGTTGAAAAAATTAACACTGTTTAACGCCTAATAATACAACAAGTTACGATACGTTTTTGATCGTGACCGACTTGAAAAAAACTTGTTATTTTTATCATTCCATAATTTTTAGAAAAGGAATGATAAATGTATACAG
>CAIJPS010000084.1 GCA_903822595.1 uncultured Chlorobiaceae bacterium | reverse complement strand
GTCTTATCGCCGGAACCGGAAACGATGCGCGTGCCGTCCGGGCTGAATCCCGCAGCAGTGACCGAGCCGGAATGGCCGGAGAGGGTCATGAGGCAGGTGCCAGAGTGCGCATCCCAGAGCTTGAGCGTGTTATCTTCGGAACCGGAAACGATGCGCGTGCCGTCCGGGCTGAATCCCGCAGCAGTGACCGAGCCGGAATGGCCGGAGAGGGTCATGAGGCAGGTGCCAGAGTGCGCATCCCGGAGCTTCAGTGTCTTATCGCCGGAACCGGAAACGATGCGCGTGCCGTCCGGGCTGAATCCCGCAGCAGTGACCGAGCCGGAATGGCCGGAGAGGGTCATGAGGCAGGTGCCAGAGTGTGCATCCCAGAGCTTGAGCGTGTTATCGTCGGAACCGGAAACGATGCGCGTGCCGTCCGGGCTGAATCCCGCAGCAGTGACCGAGCCGGAATGGCCGTCGTAGATCGAGCACCGAGCGGTTAAGGGAAGCATCGCGCTGGCCATGCCTTCGCAGCGAGCGACAGAATAAAAAACGTTCTCATCAGGGAAATCAGCCATCTCGGTTGCCTGACACTTGACGAACGAAGCAAGTCGCAATTCTGCTGACAACCACCGACTTTTTCGCAGATCGCAGTTACGCCAGATTCCCGCAACGGCATCGGCTTCCATGAAATCAGCTCCAGAGGTGTTGCAGTCAAGAAACTCGGCATTGACAAGGTTGGCGTTTCTGAACGAGGCTTTACCGAGCATAGCATTCCTGAAGCTCGTGCCTCTCAGGTTTGCAGCATCGAAACAGGCTCCCGAAAGGTTCAGGTTCTCTATCACCCATCCAGCCAGATCGGCCTGTTCGAGATGCACTGTTCGCAGTGCCGGGACTGGCATACCATGCTCATGCAGCTTCAGGCAGAGAGCAAAAGCCAGTTCGGAAACGCTCTTGTGATAGGCGGTTTCAAGAATCGTAGTGATCGATGCAGCCACTGAGGATGATTTGCGTTCGTCGATTGCGAGCATATCGGCCACGAAGTCGAGCGTTTCCTTTGATGGCATGTTCATGGCAAGCTGCTGCAGCTCGAACTTCCTTGCCGAGAGCATTTCAACGATGAACCCCGCAAGAAAGAACTCCTGCAGAGATGTATGGGCGAACGAGAAGTTGCCTTCGGCTTCACGGATGATGAAGGTGGCTGTACGAAGATCTTTCTTAAGCGTTTCGCGGCTCATGCCGACATAGGCATCCTTGATGACCGGGTTCAGGTAGAGCCATTCGTCGAGCCATTCGTCGAGTTCATCCGTCTCCATGCCTTCGCCTGCCCTTTTGTGGATTTCGGCGGCAAGCGATTTCATGAGACGTTTCTTGTGCGGTACGCTGAATTCGTGCTTGCCCTCGTCCCTCGCCAGCCAGTTATCCACGGTTGCGTCGTAAAGAGTCGCCGTGTTGACAGGGCGGCCTTCGGCAACGAGCCGTTCGATGTCCGGAATGAACTCTGTAATCAGGGAAAGGGTATAGGGTCTCGATGCAAGATCTTTCAGGTTGTGTACCTCGTCGAAAAGGGCGGCGATCCGGTCGATCTTCTCCTTGTCGCAGCCGAGTCGTTTTTCCAGGTACTCCCTGATCTGCGAGGTGTCGAACGGCAGCAGCGTGCATGAACGGTAATCCTCTTTCGTGCGCCCCTCGCGATCCCTGCCGAGAAAAAGGGTGTTCTGTTCGATGGTATCTCTGAAGTAGTGAGTGCGGCAACTGATGAGAAGCTTGCCCTGGGGCTTTTTCTCTTTTTCATCCCGCTCCTTCCGGATGCTCCAGAGTTCGGCAATGAACTGGTTGGTTTCTTCAGGAGAAAAATGCACGCTCTTTTCATCGAGACCGTCGAAGATGATCATCGCCCGGTTCGAGCGCACGAGGCGGATAATGTCTTCGGGTGTAACAATGCTTTTGTCGAGCGGGTCTTTGGTGAAATTGATGGCATCCTGCAGGATATCGACAAGCTTTGGAACTCTCTTTTCCGTTCTGATACGGGTTGATACCCGTCTCAGGTCGATATAGATACAGAGAGGCACCGTTTCAGGCGACTCATCGTGCATGGCGTTGATCTTACGGGTGAGCATCCGGCAGGTAAAGGTTTTTCCCGTACCGAAATCGCCGAGCAACGCAAAAAAGGGCACGTCGGTTTCAAGCGCCCAGTTTATGATATAGGGTCGGGCCTTGACGGTGTCCGCTGTCGATCCGGTTTCGGGTTTATGGGCGATGGTTCCTGTATTGGCGCAGTTTTCGATGTAGTCCGCACATTCATACCCCGGGCTTTTCAGGTGCCTGTCGGTGAATTTTCGTATCGGTTCGTCATAGCTGGTCAGGCGTGAAAACCGCTCCATATCTCGTTTATCCAGATAGTCTTTTACCTGATCTTCGATCTGTTTGGCGAATGCATTGATGAATTTTGTCTGGTTAGGCCCCTTTACCTCTTCGAACGATCTGTTCTGCTGATAGTGATAGATCTGTAGTTTTTCAAGGCCGCGCAGGTTCTGCCTGCTTATATCGATGCTTTTGAGTGCAACCGGGAAGCACCGGTCCATGAGCTGTGACGCCTCGTGATCCTGAATGTAAGCGCTTTCCAGAAAACTGGTCGAAACAAGCAACAAGCCGAAATCGCAGCTTCTGATCCGCTCCTGCAGTTCGTCATGCCATTGTGTGCCGCAAAGGAGATCAGTGTCGGCGGAAAAAGAAAAATGATAATCCTTCGATGTTTTAAGTCGTTTCCTGACAAGATCGAAAAAACGTTCTTTCAATGCCTGGTCGTCATGGGCATACGACAAAAAGAGGGTTATTCGCGGACGGCCATCGCCACCTTCCGGTTCGGGCAGCGTGGCTTTGATATCAACGCTCTCATCCGACCTGTAGCCGGACATTTCCGAGTAACCTCTCTCAAGGTTCTGCTCAACGTTGTATTCAAGAAGCGCCTGACCGAACGATAGCTGTACCGGGTTTTCAGCGGGCGAGGCTTTTTCGGGCAGCAGTTCCTGATCCTGCTCGATGAGCCAGAGGGCGAACATTGGGTCAGTCAGTCGGGTTACTCCCCCATCCTCCTGGATATGATCGAGCGTCCTGAGCTTTTTGATTCCTGCCTGAATGGCACTGAGCGAACCGAGACGGTGTTTTCGCTGGTAATCCACGGCATAAGGGCTCTCCGCAGGTTCCTTCGCAAGCGCTCTGAGTAGCTTTTTCTGTCCTGCCGGAAGGGCTCTTTCAATGCTCGCATAGTATCGTTCCTCCTGTTCGAGCATACTCCTTATGCCTTCCTGTAACTCCTGCTCTCCGATCTCCTCTTTTCGGGCACGGGTAAAGATCTCTCCGGATACCCGCTGGACATAAAACGGATAGGCTTGGGTGATGCTGATGATCTGGCCGGCGATTTCCCGTGGACAATTCTTGCCGCCAGCCTTGAATTGTTCGATGACAAAACGAACGGCTTCTTCTTCAGGAAGTGGCGGCAACTGCTTTTTGACGGCGCTTCGGTAGAACGGACGACTTTCCTCTTCAAACATGTCGAGCAGCATTCGCCGGCGGCTCCCAAGGAAAAACCAGGAGCAGTTTGACTGATGCTGGATGTGTTTGCGCAGCAGGGCTTCGATCTGCTCACCGTTCCTCAGTTCGGCTATCTCCTGGAATTCGTCGAGCACAATGTTGGTTTGCTGGGGATTACCGGCAAGGAATCGGTCGAGGCCTTCGAGCGTCTCTTCAAGGAAGGCGAGACCAGTCTTCTGGCTAACCGGCTGAACGGAGACTGAAACACTGCCGTCAGGCTGCGGGGTGAAGTTGGGGCGCCAGTTATTGATGATACTCAGTGCTTTTTTCAGTAGAGGGCCTTTCTGTTCGACAAACCTGAAAATATCTCGCGCTATGAGGGAGGCTACATCCTCAGCGCTTGCCGCTCCTGAAATATCTATAGAGAGAGTAATAAACTTCTCGCGCGAAAGCACCTCCTGGACCCTTTTGATAAGCGATGTTTTGCCGTACCTCCTCGGTGAATAGAGAACGACGTTCGTATTTGATCGCGCATAGGTACAGAGGGTCGCAAGTTCCTCGTCGCGACCGCAGAATGGTGCGTCGAGAGGAAGAACAGTATAACAGAAAGGATTTATATCCATCGCAACATTATTATGTATTCGTAGTTATTACATGATAATAATCACGAAAAACAGCAATTCAAAGAAAAATGAAGCGGCCCCAAGTAAAGCTCCATTCAAAATCCGGAATTTATTCGCCGATAATCTTGATGAGCACCCGTTTTTTTCTCTTGCCGTCAAATTCCCCGTAGAAAATCTGCTCCCAGGTACCAAAATGCAGTTGCCCTTTTGTGACGGCAACAACAACTTCCCGACCCATGATCTGGCGCTTGTGATGGGCATCGCCGTTATCCTCTCCGGTTCTGTTGTGCTGGTAGCGGCTTGAGTGTCAACAACGCCGCACCAAAGACTCCAGCACTGTCACCAAGAAGCGGTTTGAGCAGGGGTATGCGGAGTTCACTGTTGAAGAGATGCCTCTCGATTGCCTGAACTGCCTGTTGTGAATACAACTGCTCAACACGACCCACTCCACCGCCAAGAATACAGATATCGGGATCGATCATATTGATGACCGTTGCGAGAGCTTTGCCAAAATAGAAGAGCAGCCGATCAATGGTTTCAGCGGCAGCAGCATCTACATTGCACTCCCGTGCAATCTGCTGGAGTGGTTTCAAGCGGCCGCTCAAGTGTTGATAAGAGCGCTCAACCGCCGGGCCGGAGATAACCGTCTCAACGCAGCCCCGTCTACCGCAATAGCAGGGCTCTCCGCCAGAAATGAGTTCATTGTGTCCCCACTCTCCGGCAATACCGTGTGCGCCACGGCGGACCTTGCCACCACAGACAATCCCGCCTCCGACACCGGTACCAAGAATAATGCCGAAGGCAAGCTTTGAGGGGTCGCGCATCACTGCCGCTCCTGAACCAAGCATGGATTCGGCAAGGGCAAAACAGTTCGCATCATTTTCGATGAGCACCTCTCTTTTGAGAAGTTGCTCAAGATCGCGCTTCAGATCGCGGCCATTGAGACAGACCGTATTGGAATTTTTCATGATGCCTTGTACTTCATCATAGCGGCCGGGAGTTCCTATACCGATCATCGAAGGAAGCAGAATACCGGATTCAAGAGAGACCGTCTCAAGAAGTTGCCTGATACGTTCAAGGATATGATTGTAACCTCCAGAGGCCTCTGTAGCGACACGGCGGCGGATCACCGGCGTCAGTGAGTTCGTGGTCACCACCGCCTCGATTTTGGTACCACCGAGATCTATGCCCCAATAGTGTTCAGCCATTGGTGCACCTCTCCCTGCGCATCAAACGGGGCTGAATGATATTTTTCAAGAGCCATGAAAAAACAAGATAGATGAGAAGCGCACTGCAGATTCCAATCACCATCCCTGTGAGAACATCTCCCGGATAGTGAACGCCGACATAGACCCGCGATAAGGAAACCGCAAAAGCATAAAGAATTATGGTGCTGGTAAAAAGCTTTTCAACAAGCACCCCGCGATGAAAGAAAATCCAGATAACCGTTGCAACTGCAGCGGAGTTTGCTGCATGGGAAGATGCAAACGAATAACTCCGCGGCTGGCTGATGAGCAGGCGAACGTGGTCGAGAGCAAAGCAGGGTCTGACACGCTGAACAAGGGGCTTGAGAATTCCGGAAGCCACAAAATCAGCGAGTCCAACAGCCAGAAGGGCAAGAAGAATGAGCGAAAAAGCGTTTTTTCCCTTGCGGGCAATGATAAAAAAAGCAGCAAGAACAAAAACATGCCAAGAGAGGCGCCCGTTGGTCAGAAAAACCATGAGGTTGTCGGCTGCCGGATTAACCAGATTATGGTTCAGTAACCGAAACAGCCAGACATCAGCCTGCTCAATGGGCGCCATCATCGTGCCTACTTTTTGGCTCCCCCTTTTTTCTGTTTTCTCTGCGCACCGGCAGGAGCAAGGCCAAGGTTCACTTTCGGCATGTCGGCAGCCGTCGTAGTCTTGTTGATATAAAACTGCTGCGCAACACTGAAAATGTTGAACATCAGATAGTAGAGGCCAAGACCGGCGGGCATGTTGTTGAAAAAGAGCAGCATCATTGCAGGGAACATGTACATCATCACCTTCATTTGCTCATTGCTCTGCGTCGTTGGGGTAATTTTCTGCTGCAGATAGACCGTCACAGCCATAAGAATCGGGAAAACCGCGATATGACTTCCATACATGGGAATAGCAAAACCAAAATCGAAAATCGAATCCGGCACCGAAAGATCTTTTGCCCAGAGGAAGCTGTGCTGGCGGAGCTGGATCGATGAACGGAAAACATAGAACATGGCAAAGAGCAGCGGCATCTGAAGCACCACAGGAAGGCAGCCTCCAATGGGGTTTACTCCGGCTTCCTTGTAAATCCGGCCAAGCTCACTTTGCAGTTTTGCCGGATTATCCTTGTACTTCTCCTGAAGCTCCTTGAGCGCAGGCTGCAGTGCCGACATTTTTTTCATGGACTTCGTGGAAGCCATTGAAAGGGGATAGGTGACCAGTTTGATGAGGAAGGCAAAAATGATAATGATAAGACCATAATTTCCGACAAAGCCATTCATCCAGTTGAAAACCGGCAGAATGATATACTCGGCAAAAGGCCTTGTCAGCCAGTCCCAGCCGAAGTCCATGATCTTTTCAAGACCGACCTTTTGTGCCTTGACAATATTGTAGTCAAGCGGCCCGACATAGATGCTGAACTTGTCATTAACAACACCACCCGCTGATGGAACCGCCATTTTCAACGAAGCCACGTAACTCTCAAAATCATTGCCAGTCTCTCTTTTTCCGTCGAGGTAAATCCCGGCCGAACGACCATGAGGAATAAGCGCGGCAACGAAATACTTGTTACGCACGGCAACCCATTGCGCTTCACCTGATTGCTCTTCACGATAGGACTGTTTTTCCTTGCTTGCATCAAGCTTTACCAGACTGCCGCCAAGGTATGCACTGGCCAATGCGCTCTGGGCTTCATCCGGCCTGTTTTTTTCTGAATAGGGAATGCCTCCATCCCACTGCAACTGGTATTCATTTCCTGCAAGTTCACTGGCAAATCCTGTCAGCTTGACATCATAGTCCACTTTGTAACTGTCTCCGGCAAACCCGTAGGTAATATCGATAGCCTTCTGAGGAGCCACTTCAAGATGGTAATGAACCGCATAACTCTCTTTTCCCGTGATGGTACGAAGCGTGTCAAGTGTAACATTGCTGAAATAGAGATCACGGGTATCAATTCTCTTGCCTTCACGGGTAAGAAAAAGCAGTGAAAGAGCGCCATTTTTCCCATTGCTGACAAGATCAAAGGCTTGGCGATTGCCATCCAGATGCTTTTTAAGCACAAGGGATTTGAGTGTTGCTCCCTTCGAAGAGAGGGTTGCCCGAAAAAGATCATTATCGACTTTAAGCAATTGTTCCTTGCCATCAGAGGAAGAGGCAAAAACACCAAAATTATCGGTTGCAGGAATCGAAGTTGCCTGGACTTGCTGTACCTGCTGCTCCACCTGTTCTGTTTTCACAACCTTTGCTGGCAGCAACGGTTTTTTATCCGGCGACATAAACTGAAGCCAGACCATCATGATTACGGCAATAATTGCAAGGCCAGTTACCGAATTTCTATCCATTACCACTCTCTTTTGTTTTACGAGAAAACTCTTTTTTGTTTACTGATACAGGCGGAACCGGATCAAATCCCCCTTTTGAAAACGGATTACACCGAAGAATGCGCCAAACGGTCAACCATAATGCATAAAAAAATTGATGCTGCTGAAACGCCTCGAGCGCATAACTCGAACAGGTAGGAAAATATTTGCAGGACGGACCGAGCAATGGCGAAAGAAACGCCCGGTAAAATTTTATCAGCACAATCGGTACCTGATTGAAAAACTTCCAGCCACTCATGCTCTTACACCTCTTTATCCGGTAAAATAATCGATCCGTCATGCTTGAGGCGACCGTCAACGTTCAGGAACGTATCATACTCTCCATTAGCCCTCTTATCTCCACTCTGAATGCTTCAAGGTCCGGGAAAGTCTTTCTTCTGCCCATATAAAGAAAAGCGATACAGAGCATTTCACTGGCACTCCCTTCGCTCCCGCATTCTGCTTTTCGCTTTACTAATGGTCTCTCAAGCCGATAAGCTTCCCGCATCATTCTTTTGACCCTGTTGCGCCCAACAGCAGATGGTATTGTTTTTTTACTCACCGCAAACAGAATAGACGGACAGATCTGAAAACGACTTTTTTCAAGCAGAAGAGAGGCATACACAATTCTTAAAAAATCACCTTTCATACTTTTTCCGCTCCTGAAAAGGAGTGAAATCGGCAGCTTCTTCCTCAAGATCTCATGCTTGCGCAGAGAATGAACGTGCACCTTACTCAAAACTTGAAAAGAGCAATCGTGTTGATCCAGCCAGTCTCACGAGCAAGCTTATTGGCCAGCAGTACCCATCGCGCTGCTTACCGAGAGCGAATGACGCCCTTTGGCTCTTCTTGCTGACAGCACTTTTCGCCCATTCTTTGTTGACATTCTCTCCCGGAATCCGTGCTTGTTCCTTCTTTTCCTGTTCCGTGGCTGATAGGTTCTTTTCATCGCTTATAGCTCCAAACTTGTTTTAAGTACATTCAAAATTATAGGGCGCGTAATTTAGCATAATGCGCACTCATTAACAAATGGTTCCACTCTCCGACCGTTTCGCAGGCAACGAAAAAAGGCTTTTGATTCACCAAAATCAACCGCAATGAGGGTAAAAAATACATTCCCGGCCACAAGTTATCAACAATGTGGACAACTTGTGGACAAAATAAATAAACCCCCCGAAACCCCAAATAATCCGTACACCTAAAAGAATCCACACATGTTGACTACTTTCGTCCAACAAAACACTAAGATACATAAAAGAAATAAGTTGCAATGTTGAGAAGTACAACTGGTACCACCCCTCCATACGACGGATTTTTCATAAAGGAAATTGTTTTTTATCCACATAAAACACTAACTTGTGAACAGTAAATGTTGATGGCGCTAACAATATCGGCCCTTACCCTTCAAATTTCCGTTTTTTATGCTCGAAGTTACGTCAAAAACGTTTTCGGAAAATCCGCAAACAAAACCCCAGAAAAGCATCTCCATGGAGCGGCAAGTCTGGGAAGCATGCCTCAATGCGATAAGGGAAAAAATAAATCCTCTTGCCTACAAAACATGGTTTTTTCCTATCAAGCCACTGAGCTTTTCAGGGAGTGAATTAACAATTGAAGTGCCCAGCCAATTTTTTTATGAATGGATAGAGGAAAATTATTCATCTTATTTAAAAGTTGCTCTGAAGGATGTGATAGGGCCTGAAGCTAAACTGATGTATTCCATTGTCATGGATAAATCACAAGGGCAACCTGTTACTATAGAACTACCCCATCAGAACACCATGAACGGCGATTTCATTGCTGCAAGTCGAGCAACAGAAACCAGACATAAAAACACAGAGGAGTTTGAACGAAATCTTGCACGCTTCGAAACTCACCTGAACACCAAGTATACCTTTGACACGCTCATCCGGGGGGATTGTAACTCACTGGCATTTGCTGCATCTAAATCAGTCGCACAAAGCCCTGGGCAAAATGCGTTTAATCCACTGGTTATCTATGGTGGCGTAGGCCTCGGCAAAACACATATGATGCAGGCTGTAGGCAATAGTGTTCGTGAGAACAGATTGTCAGAAAGGGTACTATATGTCTCAAGTGAAAAATTTGCCATCGATTTTGTCAACGCAATCCAGAACGGAAAAATACAGGAATTCTCCTCTTTTTACCGCTCGATTGATGTCCTGATCATCGATGATATTCAATTCTTTTCGGGCAAGGAAAAAACGCAGGAGGAGATTTTTCATATTTTTAACACCCTTCATCAATCAAACAAACAGATTATCCTCTCGGCAGACCGACCGATAAAAGACATAAAAGGAATTGAAGATCGTCTGATATCACGCTTTAACTGGGGGCTTTCAGCAGATATTCAACCCCCTGACTATGAGACACGCAAAGCCATTATCCTCAGTAAACTGCATCAAAGTGGCGTCAGCCTTGATGAAGCTGTTATAGAATTCATTGCAACCAATGTCACTGAGAATGTCAGGGAACTTGAGGGGTGCATAGTCAAACTTCTGGCAGCCCAATCGCTTGATAACAGAGAAATTGATCTTCAGTTTACAAAATCGACACTGAAAGACATTATCCGGCATACAACCAAGCGGTTGACACTTGACACCATAGAAAAAGCTGTCTGTTCCTATTTTTCCATCACCCCCAATGATTTAAAAGGAAAATCAAAAAAGAAGGAGATCGCTGTTGGACGCCAGATTGCAATGTATCTCTCAAAACTGCTCACTGACTCATCACTCAAGACAATCGGCCTTCATTTTGGAGGAAGAGATCACTCCACAGTTATTCACGCTGTTAATACCATTACAAGAAAGGTTGACACAGTGACGGATGAAAGAAAAAAAATAGAAGAGATCAAAAAAAGAATCGAAATTCTCTCTATGTAAATTCACGGTAAAAAAAATTGTGCACAAAATGTTTACAGGTTGTGGATTTATTCTTAATAACCACCATTTCATCAACACGGTATCAGGATATGGTGAATTATCAACAAACCACACACACTAAAAGTCAAGATCAGAGTGGTAATTATCAACACTTCGGCTGAAATGAAAATGGAGTATAATGGCTTTTCTGAAAAGCAGTTAGAAAAAACACACAATCAGTTATCCAGATATCCACACAGACAACAACAACAACAATTTTTTATAAAAAATAAATAGTTAAAGTTGGATCAGATGAAATTAACTTCCTCAATCCGTCAACTGCAGGATGCCATCGGCAAAGTTGCACAAGCGATACCTGCCAAAACCCTTGATCCGCGTTTTGAAAATATTCACTTATCTCTGGAGTCTGGCAGTTTGACTCTTTTTGCTACTGATGGTGAAATTTCAATCACCGTAAAAAGTGAGGTGGATACTACTGATGCCGGAAATATCGGTATAAAAGCAAGAACGCTTCAGGATTTTCTCAGGAGCATGTATGATACTGCCGTCACCTTTACGATGGAGCGTCAGGAAATCAGTGATCATGGAACCGTTTATATCACGACAGATAAAGGTAAATATAAAATTCCATGCCTGTTTGAGAGCAAGACCGAAAAACAAGAAAAAAGTTACGATATCTCTCTTGAGCTCCCAACAACGGAGCTTCTTGACCTTATTCAAAAAACTATTTTTGCATGCAGTGTTGATGGGATGAGGCCTGCAATGATGGGTGTACTGTTTGAATTTGAAGGAGGTGTTATCACAGGAGTCTCAACCGATGGACATCGACTTGTTCGATGCAGAAAGAACTCATCATCAGATATTACTGAAAAACAGAAAATTGTTATTCCTTCCAGAGTTCTTTCGATTTTACAAAAACTTGCCCAAAATGAATCAGTTACCATGCGGATTGATTCAGAGAGAAGGTTTGTGCGTTTTGTTATTGACAATATTGTTCTGGACGCATCCCTGATTATCGAACCCTATCCTAATTATGACGCAGTCATTCCTGTTGAACATGACAAACATCTGATCGTAGATCGTTCGATGATCTATGATTCTGTCCGGCGTGTGGGTCGTTTTTCAAGTATTGGGGATGTCAAAATGGTCATTGCAGGAGAGCTGCTGAAAGTGATGGCTGAAAATACCAATGAGGGGGAGGCTGCACAAGAGGAGTTACCATGCATCTATCACGGAGAGGAGATCACGATAGGTTTTAATTCAAGATTTATAGAAGCTGCCCTTGCACATCTAGATGATACTGAAATATGTATTGAGCTGAAAAGCCCTACTACAGCAGTTATTTTTAAACCGCATAAGCAGGAAGATGATGATAAATTGATTATTCTTGTTATGCCTGTCAGAATCAATAGTTGACAGGTGGGGGGAATGATTGAGACTCAAAAGAATAACTTATGAGAATTTCAGGAATCATCGGTTTTTAACCTTTGAACCGGATAATGGTGTTACATTGATCCATGGAGTTAATGGATCAGGGAAAACATCTATTCTTGAAGGTGTACATTATTGTGCGCTGACAAAAGGTTTAGTCAGCTCTACTGATGGTGAGTGCCTCCAATTTTCCGCCGATTATTTTTTGCTTGACAGTATATTTGTCAGCGAGACAGAAGGTCAGATGGGCATAAAAATAATCTATAAAAAAGAGAAGGATAAACAGGTTATTGTCAATAACAGCGAAATCAAACCTTTTTCTCGTCATATTGGGCGAGTTCCTTGTATTACATTTTCGCCTTCTGAAATAATGATTGTGAACGGAGCACCTGCTGAACGCAGACGTTTTCTTGATAATGCCATCAGTCAGACAGACAGAAAATATCTTGACGATTTGCTGGCTTACAGGAGGGTATTACATCAAAGGAACGCCTTACTTTCACAATTATATGCAAAAATTCCGGTTCATCAGGATATGCTTGATTTATGGACAGAAAATCTTTCAAGACTTGCAGCATCAATTATCCATGCACGAATACGGTTTATAGCGCTATTTTTTTATCAATTCAAGCGGCTTTATGCACAATTGTCCGTTGATGAGGATCCATCAATACTTTATCATTCCTCACTCGGGAAAATCAGTCAAGATATTTCTGTTGACAGACTCTATACTCTTTTTCTTTCCAGATATGAAGAAACAAGGAGACAGGAAATTTTGAGAGCACAGACAATGACGGGACCGCATCGTGACGATTTACTTTTTTTACTTCATGGGAAGGAGATTAAAAAATATGCTTCACAAGGTCAATTACGAACATTTCTTATCTCCCTCAAACTTTCACAGCATCAATTTTATGCTGAAATTCTGGGTGAAAAACCAATCTGTCTTCTTGACGATATTTTCAGTGAGTTAGATACGTCACGTACAGCCAATATCTTCAAGATACTTGAATCATGCGGGCAGGCCATAATTACCTCCGCAGAAAAAAAAGGCCCAGGCAATGTCATGACTATTTCCGTAGAATCACTGAAAGGTATCAAGGAGAGGTAAGGGTGTCACGAACAAAAAATCCAAAAAAAATATCAGCAGTGGTTGGTGATATGTGTCAGGTATTGGGGTTGACAGAAGCCTATCATCAGTACAAGACATTGCAGGTATGGAATACCGTTGTTGGTGAGGCTATCTCCGGTGCCACATCCATCGAACGATTCACCAATGGAGAGTTGTTTATAAGGGTCAAAAATCCAGCATGGAGAATGGAGCTTAATTTCCGGAAACAGGATATCCTCATAAAACTGAACGCTTCGCTCGAAAGCCCTCTTGTTGAACGCATTATTTTCAGGTAAAAGGAGCGTTCTCTATCATCACGCTCCTTTTAAAACAAATGTCAAAGATTACAACTGAGTTGGTAGATTTCAATCATTTTTTCAGCATAAGCTTTGCCAAAAGCGATACATTTTTCAAACTCAGGTTCATGCGGTTTAAATTTAACCATGACGTTTTGATCAAATACCTTCAATTTGAGCATGGTAAAATTGCTTTCTATCATACGCACAGCTTCTCCACTCCAGCCATAAGAGCCAAATGCAGCAGCTAACTTTCCTTTGTCACGTATTGGATTGATTGTTGCGAAAACCTGGTAAATCTGTGGTAAAATATTTTGGTTTATTGTTGGGGATCCTACGATAATACCTGAACAATGAGCGATTTTTTCTTCAAGTTTTGAAGTATGGACCGATTCTATATCGCAGATATCGACCATAAAGTCACATGATTGCCGAAGGCCATCCGCAATCTTTTCAGCCATTAATGTTGTGTTTTCATAGGCTGAAACATAGGCAATCAGGATATTTTTTTCTTGGGGAAGAGCAATCGCTGTTGTCGCATATTTTTGGGAAAGATCAACATATTTTTTCCAGTTTGATCTCAGGATTGGACCATGACCAGGGCAGATAACCTTGATATCGAGCGGCTTTATTTTTTCAATACCCTGAAGCATGTATTTGCTGAATGGCCGAAGGATGCTATCAAAATAGTAGGTAAAAGAGTCGTCAAAATCACCTACAACATCATCAAACATGCCTTCATTGCAGAAATGGGATCCAAAGGAGTCGCAGGTGAAGAGAATACGATCTTCTTCAAGCCAAGTGTAGATGGTGTCAGGCCAGTGAAGGTTTGGAGCATTAAAGAAATGAAGGGTTTTATTGCCGAGACTGAGTGTATCACCTGTTTTGACAACAAGCGATTTAAAGTCGTGACCGGTCTGATCACGAAGAAATTTTATGGCATTGCCACTTCCGACGACTGTAGCATTTGGCGCTACAGAGAGCAGATTTCTCACATTGCCTGAGTGGTCAGGTTCTGTATGGTCAACAACAATATACTCAATCTCTGATGGATCGGTAACTTGTTTAATTTTAGAAAGATACGACGGCCAGAATTTTTCTTTGGTCGTCTCTATTATCGTTTTCTTTTCGGCATTGATGAAATAGGAGTTATACGTGGTTCCATATTTCGTTTCCATGACAATGTCAAAGGTGATAAGACCAGGATCAAGAACCCCAATCCAGCTTACGTCATCTGAAATTGTCAGTACTTTATTGTCTGTCATATTGATTTCCGCGAATTGATTAAAAATTATACGATTACCCTATTACTACAAGAAAATGCCATAGAGAGTTCCATGCAAAAACAAGAGGTACAATATAAGCATTACTGGTGGAGCACAAATGGAATTACGGAAATTCACCATCGATATGATTGGTTTCAGTATGCCGTATCTCCTTATGAAGTTCAATGCCCTCTGCAGAAAACGAAAAGAGTGTATCATCCGAAAAAATCATACTGTAATCCTGTGGTTTAAAAAATGGCAGAAATTTCTGGCAATGCTCATCAAGACGTTTGAGATAAAAATGAGTATTCTCGTCCGGTTTTTCTTTTGTCCATTCCGAGGCAAGTTTTCCTTTATCGTATGAAGAGGCACCTGCACCCGCTCCAGATACATAAAAGGTAATCCTGTCTCCTTTTGTTACATGCATACCAGCTTTTATGGCAATTTCATAGGTAATTGATTTTGATCGTTTCCCGGATTTGACATCTTCAAGATATTGTTCGAGTGAGTTTTTAAGGCTTTCGGTTCTTGAAAATTCAGAAATATCAAGTTGATGGTTTAAAATTTTATTTCTGTATTCAGTAAACAGATTGTGTAGCCCATTGATATCTTCTATCAAAAGTGTTTCAAATCCTCTTCGGACAAATTCTCTGCCAAATTTCTCCCCACTTCTGCTGGTCAGTGATGAGCCTTTCAGAATCATGACCTGATCATATCCGAGCAGGGCATAGTTTTTTTTCATGTACGAGATCATTTTTCTGTACCTCCCATCAAAACCGATATTGATGCCCTCCGGCATAAGCAAGGAGACTTCACTGACCAGTCCCCTTTCTGCCAGTTCAGTTGTAATTTCCGGCGGCGGAATAAAAAGAATACCGTCAGTGTCGACCTCTATGACCTTGCATCCTCGGGCTTCAAAATTCTTGATCATCATTTTCGCAAGGCTCTGTCCTGTCGTGGTCACTTTGTCGGCTTCAAAAAAATCGTTGAAAATACCGCCATTGAATCCAAGATACCCGTACATGGCATTGATAAGGATCTTGAATGAACTTTGCATTGCATCAAAATTAGCAGCCAGAGAGTGATTGCCAGACTCTTTTTCTTCATGTGACCTTCTCTTTGCCTTGAAACGAAGTTCCTTCAGGTCGTTGAGTACACAAGGAAATACTTTCAGTTCGTCGCTTTTTGGGCAAATGTTGTAAGAAAGCATGATGGAGGGATAGAGAGATTCGACGTCAGCATAAACAATCGGGCCAAGAATTCCTTTAAGAAACACTTCTGTATACCCACCTGATTGCTGCTGCCCGGTGGAGGGTTTTGGTATTGACTGTTTGCGCCTGAGATATTCTCTCACAAAAAGAACTTCAATTTTTGCAGCCTGGCCTATCCGTGATGTCATGGCATAGGTGTAAGGTAGCATTTGCGTCAGGTAGAAGTTACTCCCAGAAAGCAGTGATGAGAGTGCCCTTGTTTCGCGCACGTCATCAAGTGCATAAGCAAGCAATTTCTCATGATTGTTTTTCCAGAGAAAAGCAATATCCTTGTAATCAACGTAGGTTCGATCAGGGGATGCAAAGCCGAAATGCTTTGCAACAGCTTTCAGTCCATAACTTTGCATCGATCGTCTGGAGACATCGTAACTTTGCACAAGAAAAAGGGTGTCAATGACATGGCGTCCTGGTATATCAAAAAACGGGTAATCAATACTTCTTTCTGCGAAACGAATCGATGCTGGATATGTTCTTGGTAATAGCCCATCTCTTCCTATGGCAAATGGAATGCCAAGTTGTTCGCATCTGCTCTGTAAATATGAAAGATCGAAACTGAAAATATTATGTCCCTCAATGACGTCCGGATCCATTGTTGCAATCAAGGTGACAAGCTCTTCAAGCAACTCTTTTTCGGTTCTGTTTTTAGAATGAAGAACCCTCTCCCAGCCTCTGTTATCGCTCAAGGAGACAATAATCACTTCATCATCGCCGATGCCTGTACCACCAGTCTGCTTTTTTATTGGGTCGTAATGAGTCTCGATATCGAGTTGCATTCGATAGAGATCATCAAAAATCATTCCCTTAAAGAGGGTTTTTCCGCTTTGAAGAAAATATTGTGTGACAGCATCACCTTTGCTATAAAGAAAAGAGTTGTTGTCGAAAGCGGTGCCTTTACTTGTGTTAACAGATGTATCACTATTCCGCTTCCTGTTGATGAACTCGATGGCGTTCCGGTGATTTTTCCAGTTTCTGAAAATCGCAAGAAACTGATAATAATTAGTGCCACCAAGTTTTACTAGCCAGAATTTCTCATTGCCTTCAGGCACAAATCCGTCGAGCAAAGAGCCGTCAGAAAGAAAAAAAAATGGGAAAAATTCCTCATCGTGGTGACGAACGCTACCAATTTCACGATTAAAAATCCTTATATGGGTATCTGAAAGCTGGTAGGCTCCAACAATACTTTCCTCCTTATCTTTACCAAATAAAAGATCGTTTGTTACGATATCACTGATTATGCTGTCCATAAATGCCTGTTATATTAAGAGCAAGAGTGAATGGATAGTATGTGTTTCACGTGAAACATGCAATGCCGTTCAGCGACCGAGTCGCACCATAAGGACAGAGATATCAGACGGGGAAACGCCAAGAATTCTTGAAGCCTGTCCAATCGTATCTGGTTGATGTTTAATCAGTTTTTCCCTTCCTTCGTTTGAAAGTCCAGAAACATTGTTATAATCGAATGCATCCGGTATTTTGTGTAAATCAAGACGCAAAATTTTTTCTGCCATCAAGAGATCCCGTTTAAGATACCCCTGATATTTAAGATCAATCTCTACCTGTTCATAGACTAATGGATCCTCTGATATGGCATGTACACTGCTTTTGAAAGATTTTGATGCATCAAGAAGCATATGCAGATGAACTCCAGGTCTTTTCAAAAGGTTCATTGCGCTTTGTGGAGTGCATAAAGCCGGGTAATCCAGTGTGGCAAGTATCGTGTTTACCTCTGCGGGCTGAAGTTTTAATTCCTGGCACAATTGATTTATCGCAACAATGCACTCTTGTTTCCTGGTACAAGCAGAAAACGTTTCAGTGTCAAGAAGTCCTGCGGTAAAGCCGAAGTGCAGAAGGCGAATATCGGCATTATCATGGCGGAGCATAAGCCGGTGTTCAGCCGAAGAGGTGAACATTCTGTATGGCTCATTTGTCTCTTTGGTAACAAGATCGTCAATGAGTACGCCTATATATGCATCAGAGCGTTGCAGGTGAATCGGGGGCCGGCCTTGAATGTTAAGTGTTGCATTTATACCAGCAAGCAATCCCTGGGCAGCAGCCTCCTCGTAACCGGAAGTCCCGTTAATTTGACCGGCAAAATATAGATTCTTTACAAGTTTTGTTTCAAGACTTCTGTTTATTTGATGCGGAAAAAAATAATCATATTCAATCGCATAACCTGGGCGGATCATTTTGACCTTGCTGAGCCCTGGAAGAGAGCGAAGAGCTTCGAATTGAATCTCTTCAGGCAATGATGTTGAAAAGCCGTTCACATACATCTCATTTGTTTCAAATCCTTCCGGTTCGAGAAATATATGGTGACTTTGTTTGTCAGGGAATCGACAGATTTTATCCTCAATGGATGGGCAGTATCTTGGCCCGATACCTTGAACCTTTCCGGTAAACAAGGGTGAGCGATCAAATCCTTTTTTAAGTATCTCATGCGTCACAGCAGTCGTTTTTGTGACAAAACAGCTTATCTGACGGCGATTAATGAGAGGAGATTTCGTGAACGAGAATGAAACATGTTCCTCGTCACCTTTTTGCTCTTCAACCATAGAATAGTCGATACTGCGCGCATCAATCCGGGGCGGGGTGCCTGTTTTCAATCTACCTGATTTAAAGCCAAGTTTGACAAGGTTCTCTGTAAACCCGTAGACCGGAGGTTCTGCAATTGTTCTTCCGCCAGCATAATGGTTCATGCCGATATGGATCAACCCGTTCAGAAATGTCCCGCAGGCAAGAATAGCGGCTTTCCCTCTGACGGTGCGTCCGGATGTGAGTGTTACCCCTGTAAATATTCCCGAAGAGCACTCGACACCTGTTGCGGTATCCTGGAGAAGATCGATATTAGGCTCTTCCTCAATTACGTTACGCATATACAGTGAGTACCTTGTGCGATCAGCCTGTGCCCTTGGTGAGTGCATGGCTGGCCCTTTGCTTCGGTTGAGCATTCTGAATTGAATCCCGGTGGCATCTATTGCCTTTGCCATTTCACCTCCAAGTGCATCAATCTCCCTGGTGATCTGCCCTTTTGCCACACCACCTATTGCAGGATTGCACGACATTCGCGCAATCGCTGTTAGGTCTGATGAAATGAGCAAACAGGAGGCACCCATTCTTGCTGCGGAAAGTGCGGCTTCACACCCTGCGTGGCCAGCACCTATAATCAGTATATCATACATGTATTGTGCATTGTTTCACGTGAAACATCCATTGATTGTTACAGCTTATAATACTGAAAGATACATATAATAGTTCTTTTTTATCCTTCAGCGTTGTTCTGTCGGCGTGTTTTTGGTGTACTAATTGTTTCGGCTCTTGGCCGGCGGCTTATGGTGCTTTTTTAAAGTATTTATATGTAATGTTTTATAGTTTATTTCCGACAAGTATATGGGGCGGACGATGGTCTAAATTGCAGATGTAAATACTTGCTTTTTGTGGTATACCGAAAGATGGTTGGTGACGCAGAGGGACGGAGTCGACATTTTTCAGAAAACAGATGTGCTCATTGGCGTTTGTGCAGTGCATTTTGATTGACGAACTGGCATTTCTCTCCCTCTTTTGCGGCAATGTAGATTGTTAGTTAATCAATACCCCATTTTATATATTGGCTCAATTATTTCTTTCGAGCGTAACGCGATGCCATCAATGAAAAATAAACGTTTTAACCTTCTTCTTATTGCAGTTGTTACTCTTGTGGCTGCCTGGTCATTATGGCCTACCTGGAGTGACTATACTCTTTCGAAACAGCTCGACAGTTTTGCTTCAACTCAGGATAGTGTAAAATATGTACTGAGCCACCGCGAAGAGATAGAGAACGCCCGTAAAAAAAGTCTGAAGCTTGGTCTGGATTTGAGAGGAGGTATGCATCTGGTGATGGAGGTTGATCAGGTGGATCTGTTCGATCAGAAAGCATGGAATAAAGACGGGAAGTTTGCCTCCATCATGCAACGAGTAAGGGCAAAGGCATCCCAAAGTGATGCAAAGGTCATTGATCTGCTTTCTGCCGAGTTTAAGAGTGAGAATATCCGTCTGAGCCGCTATTTTTATGATATTCGCAATTCTGACCAGGAAATTGTCGCAAAACTGGAAAAAGAGTCTGAAGATGCCTTGAATCGAGCAAAGGAGATCATTCGTAATCGCATTGACCAGTACGGCGTGGCTGAACCAGTCATTACCACGCAGGGCAGCAGAAAAATCATTATTGAGCTTCCAGGGGTTTCGGATGAAAACAGGGTCAGAAATCTGCTGAAAGGTACCGCTAAACTCGAATTCAGGCTTCTCCGTGAGCCGGAAGTTATGGTCAGGACGCTTGACAGGATCAATTCATACCTTGTCCAGAATAGTCAAAATGGTGCTGCGGTGCAGGGGACTTCTGTTCATGATTCTTCAGCCGCAATACCGGCCCCGGTTGGAGTATCACCGGTTATGCCGGTCAGCAAACAGTCGTCCGCCAAACCCCTTTATGAGGTGGTCGGTGTTTTTCAGAACGGTACAGCCTTTACGTCCGAACAGTCGAAGGAGTATGTTGTCTCGCTGTTACATCGCAGCGACATACAGGCGTTATTGCCCCAGGATAGTGAACTCTTGCTTGCAGCCAAGCCTGATGTCGGAAAAAATGGCGAAAAGCTTTATTCAATTTATCTTGTCAGAAAGGCGCCCGAGTTGACGGGTGGCGTCATTACAGAAGCCAAAGCTACCTTCGGTTCGCAAAGTGTTCAGCCTGAGGTCGCAATGTCGATGAACTCCGAAGGAACATCGAAATGGGCTCGTATTACAGGGGCCAATATCGGCAAGCGTATTGCTATTGTGCTTGATGGTGCCGTCTACAGCGCTCCGGTTGTTCAATCCAAGATTCCCAATGGTAATTCGGTGATCAACGGGATTGAAAGTCTTGAAGAGGCAAAAGATCTTGAAATTGTGCTGAAGGCTGGTGCGCTTCCTGCTCCGGTACGGATTGTTGAAGAACGTACTGTTGGACCATCACTTGGTGCCGATTATATTCGTGCCGGGATGCTCTCCCTCGCCTGGTCTTTCCTTGCGGTTTCGGTTTTTATGCTTGTCTATTATAAAAAAGCCGGTATAGCCGCCGATATAGCCCTGGTGCTTAATATTCTTATTGTACTCTCAGTTCTTGCTGGTTTCAATGCATCCCTCTCTTTGCCGGGTATTGCCGGTATTGTATTAACCATTGGGATGGCGGTTGATGCAAATGTCCTGATCTATGAGAGGATACGCGAAGAGCTTGCTGAAGGAAAATCTGTTGTGTCCGCTGTCACACAGGGATATGAACGGGCCTTTTCGTCGATTCTTGATTCACATGTAACGACACTCTCAGCGGCCTTTCTGCTCTATACTTATGGTATCGGTCCAATTCAGGGATTTGCCGTCACGCTGATGATCGGTACCTCTGCAAGCCTGTTTACGGCGATTGTAGTGACCAGAGAAATTTTCCATCTGTTGCTCGCCAAAAATCTTATGTCAGACAAAAGTTTCGGTTAATATTTCAAGACGTTTCAACCCATGAGGATCTTTCAGAAGACCAACTTTGACTTTATACGGTATCGTAAAATTGCATACGGTTTTTCCATCATTCTGCTTTTTGCAGGCATGGTTTCGCTCGTCGTTAAAGGGCTGAACTACGGGATTGATTTCAGGGGAGGTTCCGAAGTGGTGATACGGTTTGAAAAAAATGCGGATGTCGGTCAGATCCGTTCAGTTCTTGATGCGGCAGGAGTTTCAGGAACCCTGAAGCAGTACGGCATGGATCGCTCATTTTTATTAAGCACGGTCTTCCAGGGAGATACGGGACAGTTGAAAACGCTTGTCTCCAACGCGCTTAACGACCGTATCAAGGGGAATCGTCATGAAATTGTGCGTATTGATGCTGTTGGTCCCAGTATTGCTTCCGATTTGAAATGGTCGGCTGTAAAAGCCCTTCTTGCATCACTTTTGGCGATTCTTCTCTATGTTGGAATCCGGTTCGAAATAAAATTTGCAACCGCCGGAGTGATCGCTATCTTTCACGATATCCTGACCGTTCTTGGGCTTTTCAGTATTCTCGGTGGCCTGCTTCCCTTCATGCCGCTCGAAATGGATCAGAGTATCATTGCTGCGTTTCTTACCATAGCAGGCTACTCTATTACCGATACGGTGGTGGTCTACGATCGTATCCGGGAGAGAATACGGGGGCAAAAGCCTTCGGAGTATGAACGGATTTTCAATGAAAGCATGAACCAGACCCTCAGCAGGACAATTATTACTTCGGGAACTGTACTCCTCTCAGTTTTTGTCCTCTTTATCTTTGCCGGACCAGCAATCAGAGGCTTTGCATTTGCGGTCTTTACCGGTATTCTTATTGGTACCTATTCATCAATTTTTGTTGCAGCTCCCCTTGTTTATGACTGGCTCCGGCTTACCAAAAGCGCTGTCCATCTTAGGGGAAGCAAGATATCCTGAGACCGCTGTTGTTATTGTTGTCATACGTATTCAATTTCAGCCTTTGCCTCTGTTGTGGCAAGGGAACTAAAAAATTATTCACCAGTAAGGAACCCGGGCATGAAAAACATATTGAGGAAAGCCGCGCTGCTGCTCGTTGTCGGAACCTCTTTTTTGCAATCGTCGGCTATTGCTGACGTGGCTGACAGGATTGTGGCTGTTGTTGGAAATGAGGTCATCTTCAAATCAGAAATTGAGACACGTGAGCTCATAGCTCGCATGCAGTATCCTGAAATGGCGAAAAACAAAGGCTTGTCCCGTTCAATACTTGACGGCCTGATTGATCAGAAAATCATTCTTTCAAAGGCTAAAATCGATAGTGTCAGTATTGATGAAAACGCTATTGTTTCTGCGGCAAGCGAACGGTTTCGGGATCTAAGCTCCAAATTTGTATCAAAAGCTGACATGGAGAGTCGTCTTGGCAAGTCCTCTGCTGGTATTCTTGAGGGGATTCGTCAGGAGTTACGCAATCAGCAGTTGGTCGATACATTGCGGAGGAAAAAGAGTGCAGGGGTAACTGTCAGTTATGACGAAGTAATGGCTTTCTATAAGGATAACAAGGATCAGATTCCGCAGATCCCCGAAGAGGTTGCGGTATCGCAGATCCTGAGATATCCATCTGTTTCGGAGGAAAACAGGGTGCAATCACTTGCCACGATCGAGCGGATTCAAACGGAACTGAAGCGTGGAGCCGATTTTGCTGCATTGGCAACACAGTACTCTCAGGATCCAGGTTCTGCCAAGGTCGGGGGTGATCTCGGTGTTGTTCCAAAAGGTCAGCTTATACCCAGTTTTGAGGATGCCGCCTACGCTCTCAAGGAGGGGCAGATTTCCAATATAGTCGAAACCCGTTATGGATACCATCTCATCCAATTGCTCAGCAAAGAGCTGAATTCGATCCATGTCCGCCATATTCTTATTGCATTCGACCGCAAGGCTGGCGATTTTTCAGGCGTGATCCAGCAGCTTAACGCCATTCGTTCTGATGTGCTGAGTGGCAAAAAGACGTTCACAGAGATGGCGAAAAAATATTCCGAAGATCCAGCCTCGGCATCGCTTGGAGGACAGATCATTTTGTTGGGATCATCCAAGCCGCTCTTTTCTCCAGTTGCATTGCGCCCGCAACTGCAGCAGATCATCGCCACCTTGAAGAAGAGCGGGGATATCAGTGAGCCTCAGAAAATCGAGCCGCAACAGGGTGAGCCGTTCTGCGCAATATTCATGCTGAACGAACGGATCGCGGCACACGCTCTTTATCCCGAAAAAGAATATACATATCTCGCGGAGCTGGCGCTTGAAAATAAAAATCAGCAGATTTTTAGCCAATGGGTGCAGCAACTCCGCAAGGAGATTTATGTTCGGACTTCAGACATCTAAGCGGCGGACATAGCGTGCATTTTTTTCGATGAACTCTCTTCGTGGTTCAACCTTGTCACCCATAAGCGTGGAAAATACCTGGTCAGCTTCCATGGCATTTTCCACGTTAACCAGCAGGAGTGAACGGTGAGCCGGATCCATGGTGGTACTCCAGAGCTGTTCGGGGTTCATCTCTCCAAGACCCTTGTATCGCTGGATATGGATATTTGCCTTTCCCTTCTGCATCTTTCTCATGCCTTCCGAAATACTGTTGCGTTCATCGTCATCCCATGCATATTGCTGATCCTTGCCTGATTTAACCAGGTAAAGCGGAGGTTGGGCGATAAAGACCCTGCCAGCCTCTATCAGCGCACGCATATAGCGGAAGAAGAAGGTCAGGAGCAATGTTCTGATGTGTGCTCCGTCAACATCAGCATCGGTCATGATGATGATTTTACCATATCGCAGTTTTTCCACAGAAAACTCCTCTTCACCAAAACTGGTGCCAAGAGCAAGAATGATGGTTTTGATCTCCTCGTTCTCAAGCATCTTGTGCAACCTTGCTTTCTCAACGTTCAGGATTTTGCCCTTGAGCGGCAGGATCGCCTGAAAACTCCGGTCGCGTCCCTGCTTGGCACTACCGCCTGCCGAATCACCCTCAACGATATAGAGTTCACAGTGTTCCGGATCGTTGATCGAACAGTCAGCAAGTTTTCCCGGCAGACCAGAGCTCTCAAGCACCGATTTTCTCCGGGTAAGCTCCTTTGCTCTTCTCGCCGCCTCTCTCGACATGGCTGCGCCCTTCACCTTCTCAATGATCATCTTGAGCACATTCGGGTTGCTTTCGGCAAACTCCGAGAGCTGCTCATTAATAACCGTCTCGACAATACTCTGCGTCTCCGAGTTCCCAAGCTTTGTTTTGGTCTGCCCCTCAAACTGCGGTTCAGCAACCTTGACGGAAATGACGGCGGTCAGTCCCTCCTTGAAATCGTCGCCGGTCAGAGAGAGCTTCAGGTTTTTCAGCAGGTCGTTTTTCTGCGCATAGGCATTGAGTGTCCTTGTCAGCGCCTTGCGAAAACCGGTGACATGGGTGCCACCCTCGTGCGTATTAATGTTGTTGACATAGCTGAAGACATTTTCCTGATAGGTATCATTATATTGGAGCGCTATTTCAACAATGGTGGTATCCCGTTCGCCGTACAGATAGATTGGTTCCTTGAGCAGGTTGAGGCGGTTCTGATCGGTAAACTGGACAAACTCCTTGATTCCTCCCTCGTAATGAAAAACTTCCTGGAATCCTTCAGTATCCTGCACCGTGATGCTGAGCTCCTTGTTGAGAAACGCCAGCTCCCGCATACGGTCGACAATGATGTCCTTGCGTAACTCGGTCGTCTTGAAAATCAGATGGTCAGGCAGAAAGGTGGTTTTTGTGCCGCGCTTGTCGGACGTGCCGATAGCCTTGACATCACCCTGGGGAACGCCCCGCTCAAAGCGCTGGAAATAGACCTTGCCATCGCGATAAACCTCCACTTCGCACCACTCTGAAAGGGCATTGACCACCGAAGCGCCAACGCCATGAAGACCTCCGGAAACCTTGTAAGCTCCCTTGTCGAACTTGCCGCCTGCACCAATGACGGTCATGACCAGCTCAAGCGCCGATTTCTGCTTTTCCGGGTGCATATCCACAGGAATACCGCGTCCATGATCAATCACCGTGACTGACCCGTCAGGATTCAGGGAGACAAAAATATAGTCGTTGAAGCCGCCGAGCGTTTCATCAATAGAGTTGTCGACAATTTCGTAGACCAGATGGTGAAGTCCCCGGCTATGAATATCGCCAATATACATGGCAGGGCGCATGCGGACATGCTCAATGCCATCAAGAACCTGGATGTTGGTTGCTCCGTAGCTTGCTTCTTCTATCGAAGGGGTCAATGGGGAAAGGATATCGTCTTCCTGCATAATGATCAGCTATAACTGGTGAGATGGAAATTGAACTCCAAGATAATAAAAATGCCATCATAATGCTTGCCTATCGGCGAGGAATCAGGCCCAGAAGGCATCAGTAAAATGATCGATGACAAACGAGCTTATCCGTTGCCCCTCCATCTGTTGCACTTGAATTGCGACAACATCAAAACGGCAGTCGCACTCCTCATTGTGCGATAACGCAAGATAAGCACGTGCGGCCTTGATGATTTCATGTTGTTTCGGGAGTGTCACCGCCTCAGCCGGGTGCCCTTTGGCAGACGAGAGACGGGTTTTAACCTCAACAAAGCAGAGTGTACAGCCATGTCGGGCGATAATGTCGATCTCATTGCGATGGTAGCGGTAATTGCGCTCAATGATGCGGTACCCCTTTTTGGCCAGATAGTCTGCGGCGATCTGCTCACCCTCCTGGCCGAGCAAGTGCGGGTCGTACGGTTCCTTCACGGCTTTTCGCCCAGTTGGCGCAACCTGAAGCTCTGGCGGTGAATCGGGCAGCGTCCATGCTGCCTGATCGCTTCGACATGCACTTTTGTGGCATAACCGACATGGCGCTCAAAGCCGTACTGCGGGTATTGCCTGGAGCAGGCCACCATAAGAGCATCCCGGTACGTTTTTGCCAGCACTGATGCAGCAGCAATCGAAAAGACCTTTGAGTCACCCTTCACAATAGTCTCATAAGGAATCGGCAGATCCGTTTTGAACCTGTTGCCGTCCACAAGGAGCTGCTCAGGCCTCACCGGCAATAATGCCACAGCCTGGTTCATGGCAAGCATGGTCGCCTCGAGGATGTTTATTCTGTCAATAGTCTCCGGATCAACGGCAGCAACGGCCCAGAAAGCTGCCGCATCCCTGATGGCAGGAGCAAGCATCTCTCTCTCTGCCGCCGAAAGCTTTTTGGAATCATTCACTCTCTCCAGTATACCGCCATCCGGCCTGAACCAACGCGGGAAGAGCACCGCCGCCGCTACCACAGGCCCGGCAAGAGCTCCCCGACCTGCCTCATCAATGCCGCAGATCAGTGTTGAGTGTTGCCATCGAGGCCATTCGTAGTCGGTGATCATCTTGCCCTCTATCCTTTTTATTTGCTTTTTGGCTTCCGTTCAGTCAGATCTATACTGAGACGGTTCAGCGAAAAAGTTTTTGTCATCAAAAGTTACCCGCCACCACCATTCGGAGTGAACATCTGCCGGTAATCGGGAGTAACCCTGTTCAACTCTGCGGCATTGGCCCCGGCGAAGAGCTTTTCGGCAGCGGGGAAAAGGGAGCTGGCGGAAAAAAGGTCGGCTTCCCGGTAAATCGCATCGGAACCACACAGTAATGGAATAATCTCATTGAGCTGACGCCCCACAACAACCGTCCCGCTATTCCCTGAGGAAGCAGCGGCAAGAACATCAGCCGCAGAGCCTCTCTTGACCTCATCATGCCAGATGCCTGAAACGAGTTCCTCAGGCAAATACGACGCATAGTAATATTCCCCCTTGCGTGAGGGAACAACTGCCATGACCGTGCCGGTTTCGGACTGCAGTGACGCGGCCATCGCTGGCATGGTGGGCACTGGAAGCAGCGGAATTCCGAGACCGTAGGCCACCCCTTTGGCAACCGCCATGCCGATGCGCAGGGCGGTAAAGGAGCCTGGGCCGGATGAAATGGCGATGCCGTCGAGCTGCCTGAGGTCGAGGAGACCTTGTGCCATGACCTCTTCGATAAGCGGAACCAGCGTTTCAGCGGACTTTTTCCAGTCAGTGCTCTGTACTTCGGTAACAACACCGGCATTCATGACCGCTACGCTGAGTGCGGCATGGGTACACTCTATGGAAAGGATATTCATGACGGTTTGCGTTTGATAACAATTCTGCGGCTCTCGCTCCCGGCGTATGCAAGGGTAACTTTTGCCGAATAGCGGGGAGTATATTCCGGAAAACGGTCAGCCCACTCCACAAAAGCAAAATCGCCGCTTGAGAGATATTCGTCGAAGCCGATCGCTTCAAGTTCCTGGAGAGAGTTTATTCTGTAAAGGTCGAAATGGTGGAGTGTGACCGGCTCACCATCCAGCGACCCATCATAGATATTAAAGATGGGAAAGGTGGGGCTGGAGAGCTGGTCGTCGCAGTTGAAAAACTCTGTAATCCCCCGCATGAACTCTGTTTTGCCCGCACCGAGCTCACCGCAAAGCGAGACCATGTCGCCCGGCTCAAGGGTTGCGGCAAACCGGCGGGCGTACCGACTGGTCTCTGTGGTAGACAACGAGAGAAACTCTTCGGTCATTATCGGCTCAATCAAGCGGGTTAAAAAGCATGCCCGTCATCAGTTTTGGATAGAAGAAGGTCGATTTCTGCGGCATAACCTCTCCCGTCTCCGATACCGCCAAGACCTGCTCAACGGTCGTTGGCTTGACCACAAATCCAACCTGCACCTTGCCGGAATCGACCGCCTCAAAAACTTCACGATCATCATGAACGTAGAGCAGATTGCTCTGTTTAGCCATAGCATCCTGCGAAATGCCAAGGAGGCGGCCAAGCACCAGATCGTGCAGAAGCACCAGACCAAGGCGCTGCAGGGCCTCCGGACGAGCCGCGTCAAGGAGAGGTTTTGGATTGGTTTTCAGGCTTATGCCAAGAATTATGCCCGGAGCAACCACTCCATAGGCATAGTTTGAGGCTTCACCATCAAGAAATGCCTTGAGGCCAGCCCTGCCTGGCAACTCCGTAACGGTAAAAAACTCTTTAAGCCGCGATTTCAACACAGCGGCATCAAATCCTTCCAGACTGTGCACGAGGCGGTGAATCGGAAAAATAAGCAGCCCTTCGTCATGAATGTTGGCCAGATAGGTCAAAATAAAGTTATACGGTTCCTGGCCGGTATGGGAGGGGTTTGCCGCCGCACGCTCATTGCGATAGTTGACGCCGGTATCATAACGGTGATGACCATCGGCAATATAGACAGCACGCTCCAGCAGTGTCTCCTGGAATTGGGCTACAAGTTCAGGATCGGTAATCCGCCACATCCGGTTTCTGACCCCCTGAAACCGGCCATCAACAACCGGTTCATTGATCTCTGCATAGCTTTTCATCACGTGATCAGCGGTTTTCCTTTCGTCGGCATAGAGACCAAAAATACTGCTGATATTGGTTCTGGTTTTTCTGAAGAGGTTCAGACGGTCCGCTTTTGGTCCTGAAAGGGTTTTTTCATGAGGCAGCACCTTTTTTTCCGCAAAATCATACAATCGCATGGCCGCGAAAAATCCGCATCGGGTATGCGAAACTCCATCGGTATCCTCGAATGTCTGAAAATAGGGGTAGATCGCTGGCACAGGATCAAGCTGAAGCTCTCCTGCCTGGAGCCAGTCAGCAAGGCGCGAAGCTCCTGCTTCGTAGGGGTCGGCCTCCTTTGGCAGTTCAAGTCGTATGGCGTTGAAGGGCGAGCTGCCGTAGAGCTGATGCTGAAACGCTGGAGAGATAACATCGTAAGGGGGACAAATCAGGTCGGATGCGCTCTTGAGCAGTTCTGGATTATACAGAATCCCCCTGAATGGAATAATTTCGGGCATACGGCATAAAGATTAGAAGTTAATTGTCAGGAATATGGCCCAACTTTCCGGGCTATCCAGAAATCGTCATGACCATCCTTCACCAGCACCAGAATATGTCCGTTTTTGCAAAGCTCAAGCACGGCAAGGAAGGTTACAACAAGAATGATGCGTTCAGTGATACCTTCAAGGACTGAAACAAAAGAGAGTTGCACCCGATTCTGGAGTTTGGAGAGAATCATGGCGGTCTGTTCTTCCACCGTAACCGGAGCATCCATAATATTCCGCGTCATAGGAGTGGGCATACGTTCAAGCACGGATTTATAAGCAAGCATGAGTTGGTAAAGCGTTGGACGCTTGGCAGGCTCATCAAGTTCGTCGATAATTTCCGGTTCAAACTGCTCAAAAAAGCCTCGTGGAAAAAGGTTTTCCCGTACTTCAGCCATTTGGTTCAGGGCGACAGCCGCCTCCTTGATCCGTTTGTATTCAAGCAGTCGCTCAACAAGTTCTCTTCTCGGATCAAATTCATCGGTTTCAACGCCCTGCTGAGCCGGATGCGGAAGCAGCATTTTTGCTTTTATGCTCATCAGCATGGAAGCCATATAAATAAAATCAGCAGCAATTTCAAGGTTCAGGTTTCCCGCTTCATGGATATAGCCAATAAAATCAGCGGTAATTTTTGAAATTGGAATATTATAAATATCCAGCTCGTCGCGCTTTATAAAAAAAAGCAGCAAATCAAGCGGTCCTTCAAATTCCTCGAGGCTGATCCTGAACATTACCGGGGAGGTGCGTTGACAAGAGTGACAGGAACAAGATAGGAAAAGCAGACGAAAACATGCAAATAAAGAGGACGCATACGGTCACGGTTCAGCGCATAAGAAAAAAGGAACTTTCAAAGTCCCGAAAACTATTAATATTGAAAGAGCGAAAATTGAGGTTTGTGTAATTTTTAGGTTTTATCCCTTAGACCCCGGCAAGTATAACATGAGAAGGATTTATTGTTGCATTACCGTTTTTACTGCGTTTCTGCTGTTGACGGGCAGTATTGCCTTGGCTGAATCAGCCAACAGCTCTTTCAATCAGGGATTTGAAAAGCACCTGCAGGGCGACCTGACGGGTGCAATAAGGTGCTATTCAAAAGCTATTGACAACAACACTGCATTTGCTATGGCTTATCAGATGCGGGGCATTGCGCAGCAGCAGTTAAAAAAATATTCTCAAGCCATCAACGACTTTTCAATGGTCATAACCTGTGGTGAGCCCTCGTTCAAGAGTATCGGCTACTACAACCGGGGTGTCGTAAAAAACATGATCGGAGATTTTGCCGGAGCGATCCCCGATTTTTCTCAGGCCATTGAACTCGATAAAAAAATGGCAGCAGCTTTTTTTCACCGAGGTATCGCGAAAAGCAAAACCGGCGATCTCTCCGGACGTCAGGATGACTTCAGGGAGGCGGCACGGCTTGGCGATAGTAATGCTGAAGCGTGGCTGAACACCTATTATCCCGCATGGAAGCAGTTGCCGGTCACTGCTGCATCAATTTAACGCATAAAGGGCAGCTCCGACGAGGTCAGAACTGCCCTTTATGCCTGATGAAGTATACGCTCTGTTAAATCGCCTTTCCGCCTCGTTCCCTTGTTCTTATTCGGATGCACTCTTCAAGGGGAGAGATAAAGATTTTTCCATCACCGATCTCTCCTGCTCCATGACTTGCCGCATTGATGATGGTATCGACCGTAATATCGACAAATTCATTATTGACGGCAATATCGAGCCTGATTTTCGGAATCAGGTTGGGTGCTATTTTCTGGCCCCTGTAGATCTCAATATCCTCCTGGCGGCCATGGCCGGTCACCCGGCTTACGGTAATTCTTGTTATATCGGCCTGGATCAGTGCCTCACGAACATGATCGAGCCTGTCTGGCTGAATGATTGCGGTTATCAGTTTCATTGCGACGTATTAGTTAAGGTTGATAAGACCATATCCATGCTCACCATGCATGCTGTGATCAAGGCCGGACATTTCATCATTTTCGTTGATACGCAGACCAATGGTTTTTTCAACCAGAAAAAGCAGAATAAACGAGACAAGAGCAGCATACACAATGGTAACACCTACTGCCGTAGCCTGAACACCAAGTTGCTGCCAAACTGTCCAGCTCCCTCCGACTTTGGTTGCTGCTTCTGCCATCCATGCTGGACGAATAAAAAATACGAGGGCAAGAGCTCCGACAATACCGCCCACACCATGGACACCAAAAGCATCAAGACTGTCGTCATAACCCAGCTTGCTTTTGATCAGAATGGCGCTGTAGCAGAAAATTGCGGCAAGAGCGCCGAGAGCAAACGCGCCTGAAGGCTGAACAACACCGGCAGCAGGAGTGATGGCAACAAGACCGGCAAGAATTCCCGATGCTACGCCAAGACCGGTTGCCTTGCCATGATGGAATACTTCAATGATCATCCAGGTAAGTGCGCCTGCAGCGGCGGCCATCTGGGTCACCGTAAGCGCACGTGCGGTTGCAAGGTTGCTTGCAATAGCGCTGCCAGCATTGAATCCAAACCACCCAACCCACAGGAGGCCTGCTCCGATCAGGGTCATGACCAGGTTGTTCGGCTGCATGACATTGTTGGGATAACCGCGTCTTTTGCCAAGGTAAAGCGCCGCGACAAGGGCTGTAACACCGGAGGAGATATGAACGACGGTACCGCCAGCAAAGTCAATTGCGCCCATTGCGCCAAGGTTAAAAAGGAAGCCGTCGGCTGCCCATACCCAGTGACAGATCGGGCTGTAAACGAAAATACTCCACAGGGCAATGAACACGGCATATCCTTTGAAATTAACCCTTTCAGCAAAAGCTCCTGCAATAAGTGCCGGGGTAATAATGGCAAATTTACCCTGGAACATGGCAAACACGTATTCGGGAATATGCGTAGGCATGATAGCTTCATCGATGCCTTGCAGCATGAAGTACTTGCTGTCCCATCCTGCAAAACCGCCAAGAATGCTCGGCCCAAAACTCAGTGCATAGCCAACCATCGGCCAGAGTACACCGATAATCACCATCGCAGCAAAGCTGTGCATCATGGTGCCAATCACGTTCTTTGTTCGGACAAGACCGCCATAAAACATCGCAAGACCAGGAACCATAAGCAGAACCAGTGCCGTCGAGGTCAGCATCCATGAGGTTGTACCGGTATCGGTAACCACGGTTTCTGCGGCATGAGCTGTCCCCTGAAACAGCATTGCTGCCAGCAGAAACAGCGATGTTGTCAAAACTCTTTTCCTCATAACAAAATCAGATGAATTTAAAAAGTCCTTAATAATTAATAGTAGTGACACAAATGTAGTTAGTTTTTTAACTAAAAACAAAAAACAAGCATCTTTTATTACGTAATTGTGGATTATTCTATGGCTTGACGCAGAAAAAGCCAGGCAGCGTGCATGAGCGGCCTGGCTTTTCATTGCCTCTGGAATGCAGAACCGGTTACTGTCTGACAAGAAAAACGCCAAGATCCTCGAAAAGAGCCTGCAGATCCTCCTCATGCTGCACCTCATCCTGAAGAATCTGAACAGCAAGATTGTAGGTAACCGGATCCTTGAGACCTATCTCTGAAATAATGCTGTTATAGACGTTGATAGCGCACTGTTCACCTGCAATATTCTGCTCGAGTATTTTTTTTACAAAAGGATCATCGGGAGCCGCATAACCGCAGTTCGATAAGGTAAACCACTCGAGGGGAGAGGTTACAGGTGTGCCGCCAAGCTGAATGATTCTTGCCGTTACCATGTCAGCATGACGGAGTTCATCGGCGGCATGCTGCAGAAGTTCTGCAATAACAGCATCTTTCATAGGGCCCTGAACAACCTTTGCGCCAAGCCAGTACTGATAATAGGCAAGCCACTCGTCAGCAAATGCCCTGTTGAGCAACTCAAGAACACGGGGAAGATGTTCTCCAACAATTTCACGACCTCTTGTACCCATTGTGCTGACTCCGTTTAAATCATTGTAAAAATACAGGTTACTTTTTGTGAGCGATCAAGTCTCCAAGAGCGTCGGATAGCGTCGGATAGCTGAACGAAAATCCTTGTTTTTGCAGAAAAACAGGCTTTACTCGCTGACCTTGCACAGCATATTCTCCCCCTTCGCCGAGAAGGAGCTGGACAGCAAGCTTTGGCACTGGCAGCAAGGAGGGGCGGCCAAGAACCACACCAAGCGTGCGTGCGAACTCTTTCATGGAAACAGGTTGCGGACTGACCATATTAATTGGGCCGCGATAGGCAGGATTATCGAGTGCTTCGATAATGCAGGCAATTTCGTCATCGACATGAATCCAGGAGATGCACTGAAGGCCCGAACCAATCGGTCCCCCAAGAAAGAAAGTAAAGGGGGTCAGCATTTTCTGGAGCATCCCGCCTCTTGTTGACAACACAATACCTGTTCTCAACAACACCAGACGCACACCACTCTTTTCGGCTGCAAGCGCCTCTTTTTCCCAGTCAAAACAGATTTTCGCAAGAAAATCGGTGCCCTCCTTGCCTGATTCGGCCACTTCGGGAGTATCGCTGCAACTGGCAAAGGAGCCATAGTAGCCGATAGCCGATGAAGAGATAAAAACCTGTGGTTTCTCCACCGCACCCGCTATAGCCGAAACGATATGACGGGTGCCAAGAATTCTCGAATCATAACACTCCGCCTTATGCTCCTCGCTCCAGCGGCTTTCAAGAAGTGGCTTTCCCGCAAGATGGATGATTGCTTTAGCACCGCTTATAAAACCGGTCCACTCACCGCGATCCATGCTGGAATCCCACTTGACGTACCCGGCTGCACCGGGAATTTTGCTTGCAGCGGATTCAGGAGAACGCGCGAACACAACCACCTTCTCACCCCGGACGATGAGCTTCAGTGCAAGTTCACCACCGATGACTCCGGTGGCTCCCGTAATAACAACATGACCCTGCATATACTCGTTCAGTTATGGTGACAATGTAAATCAATGCCTTACCATCTACTGAACGGGCAATTATACATAATAATTCCCTTTTCCGCCCTTACTCCACCGTAACCGATTTTGCCAGGTTTCGTGGACGGTCAACATTACAGCCCCGAAGAGTTGCGATATGATAGGCAAGGAGTTGAAGGGGAATCACCGTCAGGAGGGGGGTGATCGGACCGGATGCCTGAGGGATGTAAATGACCTCTTCGGCCAGACGGGCAACCTCCGTATCCCCCTCACTTGCTATGGCAATAACCCTTCCTTTCCGGCTTCTCACCTCTTCGATATTGCTGAGAATCTTGGAATAGGTACTGTCACGGGTGGCGATAAAAATGACAGGCATATCCTCGTCGATCAAAGCAATCGGACCATGCTTCATTTCGGCTGCCGGATAGCCTTCTGCATGGATATAGGAGATCTCCTTGAGTTTCAGCGCACCTTCAAGCGCGACGGGAAAATTGTAGCCGCGTCCGAGATAGAGAGCATTTTTTGCATCCTTGAAACGCTCCGCTATCAATTTGATCTGACTGTCAAGCTGAAAAATCCGTGCGGCTTTTTCAGGAATCTCTGAAAGTTCCCGGAGGTGCAGGGCAATCTCATTTTGAGAGAGAGTTCTGTCCTTGCTGAGCGACAGGGCTAACATATAGAGCATGATCACCTGGGCAGTAAACGCTTTGGTTGAAGCGACGCCGATTTCAGGGCCGGCATGGGTGTACATGCCACAAACGGTTTCTCGGGCTATTGTGGAACCGACAACGTTGCAGATACCCATGACCAAAGCACCCTTTTCCTTCGCAGTCCGAAGTGCCGCCAGGGTATCGGCGGTTTCACCCGACTGGGAAATCACAATGACCACATCATCGACGCCGACAATAGGGTTCCGGTACCTGAACTCCGAAGCATAATCCACCTCGACAGGAATACGGGCAAATTCTTCAATAAGATATTCGCCAAGCAGAGCCGCATGCCAGCTTGTACCACAGGCGCAGATTACAATGCGCTTTGCCTGCTTCAGGCGATCGAGATGATCAGCTATCCCGCCGAGAATTACCCGGCCTTCATCAAGTCGCACACGCCCGCGCATGACATCTCGCATGACCTCCGGCTGTTCAAAGATCTCCTTGAGCATGAAGTGTTCAAACCCGCCTTTCTCTATTTTTTCAAGTGAAAAATCAAGTTCAGTGACAATCTTGTCCTGTTCAATATTCTCAATGGATTTGACACAATATCCCCCTCGTGTCACCACTGCAAGCTCCCCGTCAGCAAGGTAGACCACCTTTTTTGTGTGCTCAACAATCGGAGCAGCATCAGAGGCGATAAAAAACTCCCCTTCTCCAATACCAATCACCAGAGGGCTCCCTTTTCGTGCAACAACGATCTTGTCTGGTTCGCGTGAAGAGATAACACAAAGCCCATAGGCGCCCTCAACATGACGAAGGGCGCTTCGGGTTGCCGATTCAAGATCGAGCGAGAGGTCACTTTTCCAGAGCCAGTCAATCAGATGTACCATTACCTCGGAATCCGTATCGCTTAAAAACAGGTAGCCTTCGGAGATGAGCTCCTGTTTCAGGGCTGAATAGTTTTCAATGATGCCGTTATGAATGATGGCGATATCCCCGGCAGCATTCAAATGAGGATGAGCATTGCGATCGCTGGGTTCCCCATGGGTTGCCCAACGCGTATGACCGATACCTGCCGTCGCCCCCTGCATTGAAGCTCTGAGCGCCAGAGTATCCTTTTCAAGGTCGTTGACACTCCCTTTTTGTTTCATGACCGTAAGGGCATTGCCGTTAAGCAAGGCTATCCCTGCCGAATCATAACCCCGATACTCAAGACGCTTCAACCCTTTCAAAAGCAGTGGTGAAGCTTCCTGCCAACCGATATATCCAACAATTCCACACATAGCATTACTAATTAAGCGCCACCAGAAATCGCAAAATACCCCCCCAAGGGCTTCGGACGTCTCCTTGAATGGCGCAATTATTCACCAAAAAACAGACCCGTTATAAAACATGCCTCATACCGTCGTGCATTTTCAACGCCTCAACAGCAACCGCCCGTTCAAAATCGTCAATACCTGAAAATGGTACCCCACCTGATGCTGCGGGATAGATCAGTGTCCGGCTGACATTGATCACGGCACTTTGGCGGTTGCTGTCGACACCAAAATTTACCGCATCTTCAAGCGATCCACCCTGAGCACCCACTCCGGGGATAAGCATAAACAGGTCGGGTGCCTCCCGGCGGATCTCGGCAAGCAGCCAACTTTTGGTAGCGCCGACAACAACCCCGCCGTTTCCATTGCGGCTCCATGACGTGACCTTCCCGAGTACAGAACGATAAAGCGGAGTGCCGCACTGCATCACCTGCTCCTCAAAATCCGCAGACCCCTCATTCGACGTCAGGCAAAGCACAAACAGCAGTTTATCTTCATAGGCCAAAAAAGGTTCAAGGGAATCAAACCCCATGTACGGAGCAACCGTAAGGGCATCAAACGACCAGTGATCAAAAAAGGCTTGTGCATACATTTTACTGGTATTGCCGATATCCGCCCTTTTGGCATCAGCAATCGTCATGCAGGCATCGGGAATAGAGCTGAGCGTATTTTCCATATCACGAAGACCCGAAATGCCCCGAGCCTCATAAAATGCAGTATTCAGCTTGTATGCTATCGCAATGTCCGATGTAGCCCTGATGACTGCACGGTTAAACTCAAGAACAGGGCTCTTATACTTGAAAAACAGGCGAGGGATTTTTTCAGGATCGCTGTCAAGTCCAACGCACAAAAGAGATTTCAATGCTGAAATCCTGGAATTTGCCTTATTCCGAACGAAACTCATAAGCTCCCGTCGCCTCTCTGTTTTATGAAAAAAGCTTTTTTCCGCATATGCTGCATGGAGAGGTGTTATAAAGCGTATAAAAAGCGCCAAACAAAGCTCCCACTGCCACATTGAAACTTATAGCTACTGAAATACCGTTCATATGCTCGACAATATATGATAATGTTTTGTTACGAGATGCTTCATTAAATAGAAGAATCGAGTAAATTGAACGTCTTGAATCCTCGAACTGTGAACACACCGTATCGGGTACCTTAATTTATAAACATGATTGTTGATTGATGGCAAAAAAATCGCTCAAACCTTCAAATCCCTATAAAAACGAGCCGGAAAACAACATACCGCGACCGAAATTTTCGATCATGTACTATGTGGTCGTCATTGTTCTTCTCATAGGAGTTCAGCTTGCCTTCTTCTGGTCAGGATCAACACAGGAGATTCCCTACAGCACTTTCCGCAAGCTCATTGCAGAGAACAAGATTGAATCGGTAAAAATAGCGCAGGAAAAAATCTATATCAAGCTCAAACCTGGCGCCGAAACTGGAATTGCTGTAAAGGAGCAGCCAAAAGATGGGCCCGGCATATTCCAGCCTCAATCAACGTCAAAGCAGGATGAGATTGTTGTCAATCCTGTGCGTGATGACACCCTGATCGAGCTCCTGGAGAGCAAGGGGATTAAATATCAGGGCATGGCAAGCAGCACCTGGATCAGTGAGTTAATCCAATGGATACTCCCTTTTGCCCTGCTTATCGGCATCTACTTCTTTGTTTTCCGGCGTATGGGCGGGCCGGGATCGCAGTTCATGAATATCGGGAAGAACAAGGCCGCGCTCTATGAAAACCTTGATGAACATTCGCGCATCACCTTCAAGGATGTTGCTGGTCTTGACGAGGCGAAGGCAGAAGTGATGGAGGTCGTTGATTTTCTCAAGGATCCAAAAAAATATACGACACTCGGTGGCAAGCTTCCTAAAGGCGTGCTGCTGGTTGGTCCTCCAGGTACAGGAAAAACCCTTCTTGCGAAAGCGGTTGCCGGTGAAGCCGATGTTCCGTTTTTCAGCATCAGCGGATCGGACTTCGTGGAGATGTTTGTCGGCGTGGGAGCAGCAAGGGTACGCGACCTTTTTAAACAGGCCAAGGAAAAAGCGCCCTGTATCATCTTTATTGACGAAATTGACGCGGTAGGCCGCAGCAGGGGAAAAGGAGCCATGATGGGCGCCAATGACGAGCGGGAAAATACCCTCAACCAGTTGCTTGTCGAAATGGATGGATTCGCAACCGACAAGGGTGTCATTTTGATCGCCGCTACAAACCGTCCCGACGTCCTTGATTCTGCGCTACTGAGACCTGGCCGCTTTGATCGTCAGATCATGGTCGACAAGCCTGACCTGAAAGGACGTATTGATATTTTCAAGGTGCATACCAAGAAACTTTCGCTTTCGGAGGACGTCAATCTGAAAGCCCTTGCATCGCAAACTCCCGGATTTGCCGGTGCCGAAATCGCCAATACGGCCAATGAAGCTGCCTTGCTTGCCTCACGCCGCAACAAGCTCAGCATCGAAATGAAAGACTTTGAAGATGCCATAGAGCGCTGCGTGGCAGGACTTGAAAAAAAGAACAAGGTTATAAACCCGCGTGAAAAGCAGATTGTCGCCTATCATGAAGCCGGTCATGCTATTGTGAGCTGGATGATGCCAGAGAACGATCCTGTTCAAAAAATCTCTATTGTTCCAAGAGGAATGAGCGCTCTCGGCTACACGATGAACATTCCGCTCGAAGACCGCTATCTCATGACGAAAAGCGAACTGCTTGCCCGCATCTGCGGCCTTCTCGGCGGACGCATCGCGGAACAGATCATTTTTAATGAAATCTCGACCGGCGCCCAGAATGACCTTGAGAAGGTAACCAGCATCGCCTACAACATGGTGATGGTCTATGGCATGAGCGATAAACTTGGCAACCTCTCCTTTTTCGAAAGCAATAACCCCTATTACGGCAGCCCCGGAATCGATAAAAAGTATGGTGAAGAGACCGCCCGCCTTATCGACCGGGAGGTTATGGCTATCGTCGAAGATGCGCGTCTCAACGTGACAAATCTCTTGACACTGAACCGCGAAAAGCTCGAAAAGCTTGCCAGCGAGCTGCTGTTGAAAGAGATGCTTCAATATTCCCAGATCGAGGAAATTCTTGGAAAACGTCCTGAAGGACTCTTTCCCGTGCAACCTGAAGAAGAGCCTTTGCCAGAAGGGGAGGCGGAGAGTTTTCTGCAGGCGGGTTCTCAGAAAAATTCAGATCAGCTCAGCCAGCGTGAACAGGCAGAACTTGAAGAGGCTGTTGCAAGGCTAAGAGAGGGTCGGAAAATAGCGGAAAATTGAAAAGGGTGAAAAAGCCAAAAGGCAGGGTTCACCTGCCTTTTGGCTTTCGTCTGCATTCAGGATGTGGGTCCCGAGGGATTCGAACCCCCGACCTACTGGGTGTAAACCAGCCGCTCTAACCAACTGAGCTAGGAACCCAAGCAAAGGGTGTCAATTATAATACAATTTCCCTGGAATACAAAAAGAAAAAACTGGTTCATGGAAAGCTGACTGTGACGGTTATTTGTAAGCCTTCTCGAAAAAGCATAACTTCAGGCCCGGAATTCATCGGCAAACAGGGTAACTTTTTTTGTCAATTATTATGAGATCACTTTCCATCCTCGGTTCTACCGGCTCAATCGGGCTCAGTACCCTTGATGTCGTAAGGCAGCACCCGGAAAAATTTTCCATCTCAGGCTTGGCTGCGGGCAAGGATGTTGTCACGCTTGCACAACAGATCAAGGAGTTTAAACCTCTTGCGGTCTCCGTCATGGATGCCGATGCAGCAAATAAGCTGAAAACGCTGCTCGGCGACTACAAACCGGATATTCTATACGGCATCGCAGGTACCACCGCTGTTGCCACCGTCGAAGAGGCTGATATGGTTGTGTCCGCCATTGTCGGTGCCGCAGGTCTTATTCCGACCGTCAGTGCCATAAATGCTGGCAAACATATCGCCCTGGCCAACAAAGAGACCCTTGTTGTTGCCGGAGAGCTTGTCTCTGATCTTGTAAAAAAACATAAGGTGCAGCTTCTGCCGGTCGACAGCGAGCACTCGGCGATCTTCCAGTCGCTTCAGGGCCATCGTACTGAAGATGTCGTACGCATTATTCTGACCGCATCAGGAGGGCCATTCCGCAAAACATCTGCCGAAGAGCTGCAACATGTCGGGCTCGAACAGGCGCTGAAACACCCGCAGTGGACGATGGGAGCCAAAATCACCATCGACTCTGCAACGATGATGAACAAAGGTCTTGAAGTGATCGAAGCCCACTGGCTCTTTTCCATGCCTGCCGAAAAAATTGGCGTCGTGGTGCATCCCCAAAGTATCATTCACTCCATGGTTGAATATATCGACGGCTGCGTTATCGCACAGCTTGGCGCGCCCGACATGCGTGCTCCGATTGCCTATGCCCTCTCCTGGCCCGAACGGTGCGAAAGCGGCATACAGAAACTTGATCTGGCCAGGATCGGGACACTCACCTTTGAAGAGCCCGATATGGAACGATTCCCGGCCCTTCGTCTCGCCTTTGATGCTCTGAAAGCAGGGCGAACCTACCCGGCGGTACTCAACGCGGCAAATGAGATTGCTGTAGCAGCCTTTCTCGACAAAAAGATCCGTTTTATCGAGATTGCCGAAATGGTCGATAAAACCATGCAGGTACACTCGCCATACACCCCTGTTGAACTTGATGACTATCTTCAGGCCGACCGCTGGGCTCGCGACACGGCAAAAAAACTTATTGCATAAACCTCATTTTTTTTCTACCGAATACAAAGGATCGTTATGGATGTTCTCAGCTCTCTGTTTTTTTTTATTGTAGCAATCTTCATTCTTGTCACCGCGCATGAACTCGGCCATTTTCTGACGGCGAAACTGTTCGGCATGAGGGTTGACAAATTTTATATCGGTTTCGATTTTGGGGACAAACGACTTTGGAAGAAGCAGATTGGCGATACCGAGTATGGCATAGGCGCCTTTCCCCTTGGAGGTTATGTCAAGATTGCCGGCATGGTCGACGAAAGCCTCGACACCAACTTTCAGGGTGCAGAACCGCAGCCATGGGAGTTCCGGGCAAAACCGGTCTGGCAGCGCCTGATTGTGCTTGCCGGTGGAGTCACCATGAACATTATTCTTGCCGCAGTTATCTTTATCGGGGTAACCCTTGTGCTCGGAGAGGCCCGGACAAGTGTCAACACTCCCGCTTTTGTCGAAAAAGCTTCGGTCTTTGAAGCTATGGGGATGAGAACCGGCGACAGACTTCAACTGGCAAATGGCAAAACGCTTGAAAGCTGGGAGGAGGCCCTCGACCCGGAACTTTTGATTGCCACTTCACTCAACTACACCATCCTTCGCGACGGAAAAACCATCACCCTGAAGGCTCCATCAAACATCCTCTCGAAGATCAACGAAACGCAGAGCCTCGGCATACGGCCAATCGTACCGCCACTTATTGACGAAGCTCTTGAAAACATGCCCGCCCGGAAAGCAGGCATACAATCCGGCGGACTCATTACGGCAATCAACGGTCATGCGGTCTCCGACTGGACGGAAGTTGTCGGGATTATCTCCGCACATGCCGCAAAACCCATTACGATTACCTGGCAATACCTTCAACCTGTTCAAGGCCGTACAATAACTCCGGAACTCATCCGTTCTGCCGGTAAAACATTTGTTGTCACTGTGGTGCCAAGCGAATCAGGAAAAATCGGGATATCGCTGAAACCGATACTTGCAACAGAGCGAAAAAAAGTCAATCTCGCGGGCTCAATAGTCAGTGGAGCCAACCAGACCTGGAAAATGAGTGTCATGACCATTCAGGGATTTGCCAAAATCTTTACCGGAAAGGAAGATTTCCGCAAATCGGTAGGCGGACCAATCAAGATTGCCAAAATTGCAAGCCAAAGCGCAGAACAGGGCCCTGTCAGCTTCCTTTACTTTCTTGCTATGCTCTCCATCTCTCTGGCAGTTATCAATATGCTGCCGGTTCCGGCGCTTGACGGCGGACAATTCTTACTGAATGCGGCTGAGGGAATTATTCGTCGGGAGATTCCTTTTGAAATCAAGATGCGTATCCAGCAGATCGGCATGGCATTGCTTCTGGCGCTTCTCGCCTTCTCTTTTATTAACGATATTCTACATTTTTAGGTTTGAATGCTCGATAAACTGCGCTCCATAAAAGAAAAGCACCTTGATCTGGAACAACTGCTTGCCGATCCGAAAGCGTCAGCCGATCAAGATCGCTTTCGAAAACTCAACAAGGAATACAGCGATCTCAAGGAGATTGTTCGAGCCTATGACCTCTATGCCGCCACAAAAACAGAGCTCGATGAGTCGCGCTTGCTGCTGAAAAGCGAGACTGATCCAGAGATGAAAGAGCTTGTGCAGGCAGAAATCAGTGAACTGCAAAAAAAACTGCCTGAGCTTGAGCAGCAGCTCAAAATATTGCTTCTGCCAAAAGAAGAGGCCGACTCACGTAACGTCATTATCGAAATCCGGGCGGGTACCGGCGGAGAGGAGGCCGCACTTTTTGCTGCCGACCTGACAAGAATGTATCAGCGGTATGCCGAACAACAGGGGTGGCAGTGTGAAACACTACACTTCAACGAAAGTTCAGTACCTGGCGGGTTCCGTGAAATTACTCTCAGTGTCAGCGGCCATGATGTTTATGGTACCATGAAATACGAAAGCGGTGTACACCGGGTACAGCGCGTCCCCGACACCGAAACACAGGGCCGTATCCATACCTCGGCAGTAAGCGTTGCGGTACTGCCGGAAGCCGAGGAGGTCGATGTTGAGATCCGCCGTGAAGATCTGCGATTCGACACCTATCGAAGTGGAGGAAAAGGAGGGCAGAATGTTAACAAGGTAGAGACCGCCGTAAGAATTACCCATATACCGACAGGCATTGTTTCCGCATGTCAAGAGCAGCGCTCGCAACTCCAGAACAAGGAGAGGGCCATGCAGATGCTCCGCACAAAATTGTACGACATTCAGCTTGCCGAGCAGCAGCAGCAACGGGCTGATCTACGCCGTTCGATGGTGACAACCGGAGATCGAAGCGCCAAAATCCGTACCTACAACTATCCGCAGTCACGCGTGACTGACCATCGTATCGGTTTTACCAGCCATGCCCTTCCGCAGATTCTGCAAGGAGACCTTCAGGATATTATCAATGCTCTCAAAATGCATGATCAGGCAGCACGCCTGCAGGCAGAGCTGGTATAAACATTTGCTCTGAGAACAGTCCTGCCATTTGAAGCAGAGTGTTTGTCATAAATTCTCCTTATATTTTTTAGAGGGTGAGGGCTTTATCGGCATACTCGAATGAAACGAAACCTATGGAACTACGATTATGGAAATGGATGCGACTGGTGTATGCAGAGGCGACTGGATATTTCATGGAGAATTCGAGCGCACAACGGCCTATCTTTCAGACCAGAAGAAAATACTTGGGTTCAACCCTTTTTGCCACAGCGTTGAGCTTACCAACATTGAAAACGTCTACAAGTGGCTTTTTCGTGTTACCGATCCGCAGAACAACCCTTTCGATGTTATCTTTTTTGTAGAGCAGAGCGAGGAACTCCTGGTTGAACTACCGGAAGACATTGCATGCACTGACCCGGCAGAACTCTCCGAGGAGTTGATCAGGCTTTACACCGTCGGCAAAAAGGTAAACTGGACACACCATCCGGTTACTAACCGGATCGAGGATCCCGCAAAGTACCTTTTCGAGGGCAAGGCCTTTGCCCATATGTACATGCAGCCTGTGAGGGAGAACGAAACCAGAGTGCAGTTCGATTTAAAAGTTGATGTCCATTTTCTTCTCTATCCGGCCTTTCGGATTGTCCCCGAAAAGATTCTCCATGCCATGACCAACGCCGGAATGTCGATGATCATGCAGACTTCAACCAACAAAATGTTTCACTCCATTACCAAAGATTTCGCCAGTATCCGCCATACATAACAGGGGAGCCACTCTTGCGTGTTATGGCCTTATAACCAATAATCACGCTACGGTCAGCGGCAGGGAGATCGTAAAGACGGTTCCTTTTTCATCTGGACAATCAACAGAGAGGGTGCCTCCATGTTTGTTTACAACAATATCGTAGGAGATGCTTAACCCGAGCCCGGTTCCTTTGCCCGGTTCTTTAGTCGTAAAAAAGGGGTCGAAAATACGGTTCCGGACTTCATGCGGAATACCCGGCCCGTCATCAGCAACGGAACAGTAGACGTTGCTATCGTCAAGCCAGGTATGAATGGAAATTTTACCGGGGGAACTTCGCTCTACCGACGAGATGGCATGAGCGCTGTTGACAATCAGGTTGAGAAAGACCTGATTGATCTGCTCGGGATTACAGGGGATGAGCGGCAACTCTTCAAGTGAGGTTTCTATTTCGGCACAGTTACGGTATTCGTTACGCGCAATGGTGAGTGCATCGCGGATTCCGTGGTTGATATCAAACATGACCCTTTCATCGATAGCATGGCGAAAAGAGAAGTTCCTCATGCTTGCAATGATGCCGGTTATTCTCTCAAAACCTCGCTGTGACTCCATAAATATCTCTGCTATATCTTTGAAAAGCGTGTCGATGGCCAGATACTGCTCCATCTGGTGCATCGCCTGTAGTTCTACAGTTGCGCCGCTTCCCTCCTCAAATTTCTTGATAACCTTGCGGTACTCTTTCAGCATTTCCTGAAAGTCGGAAACGGCCTCCTTGAGTGTTGTAAAATTGATCTTGACAAAATTGATCGGGTTGTTCAGTTCATGGGCAATCCCGGCGGCAAGCAGACCTATTGATGCAAGTTTTTCGTGTAGAATCATCTGCTGATGCGTGCTTTCAAGCTTTTTCGTTCTCTCCTCAATCCGCTCTTCAAGTGTCTGGTTTAGCTGCTGCAGTTTTTCTTCAATCTGCTTGCGGGGGGTGATATCGAGCACAATACCCCTGACTCCAACAGGCATGCCGTCCCGCATAATCCGTGCAGTGTAGACAAGTATCGGGAATGTTGTGCCATCTTTTCTCCGTCCGATATATTCATGATCTTCAAACGGGAGGTTTTTAACGCGATATTCCATGTTCTGCTGGACCCGTTCGCGCTCTTCCGGTGCAAAGAGTAAGAGGCTGTGCACGCCTTTTTTAAAATCCTCATTGGTATATCCAAAGGTATCAAAGCCCACTCGGTTGGTGTAGGTAATCCAGCCTTTGATATCAATTTCAAAAATAGTTTGCGGCAGAAGATCCGAAAGCTCCTGAAATCGACGTTCGCTTTCAGTAAATGCTTCCAGCTCCTTTTTTCGCAAGGAAATATCCTGTTTAATGCTGATAAAATGCGTGATCGCCCAAGTTGGATCGATGATCGGGATGATGGCGGCAGTCTCCCAGTAGAGGTCTCCGTTTTTTTTCTTGTTACGAAATTCACCATGCCAGTTCTTTCCACTCGTTATCGTCTCCCAGAGCTCTTTATAGAAGCTCTCGGACTGTTCACCGGATTTCAGAACCCTCGGGTTTTGGCCTATGACTTCGTTCAAAGAGTAGCCGGTTGTTCTACAAAATGCATTGTTGACAAATTCAATATTTCCCTCTCTATCGGTAACAACAATGGTTATCGGACTATTGGTAACCACGACAGAGAAGAGGCTTGCCTCCCGGCGACTCTCCGATTCAGTGAGCGCTTTTTTTATCGTAATCCCAAGCCGTGCCTGGTTAACCGGTTGTATCAAATATTCGAATGCCCCTTTTGCAAACGACTCAGCTTCATCACTCTCGGACATTGAAGAGGCGGTCATGATGACCGGCAGATCAGGAAAATGCTCATGAGCATACGAGAGAATTTCCTGGCTATTTTTTCCGGGTATGTGAACATCAAGGAGCAAAATATCAATTTTGCTGGTGTTCAGGAGCTCGATACAGGCATCCCCGTTATCAGCCGTTACAGAATCATGGCCCAGCGTTTTGATGAACAGTGCTGTTGATGAACGCAAGGATGCATCGCTCTCAACAACGAGAAATCTGGCTTTTTTTTGGGACGGAAACATGATTATTGCATGCAATATAGAGTTACCATAGAGGACTCAAACAGGGAGCCGGGTTTGTAACTGTTTTGAGGAAAAACCTCATCATGTTGCCCACGCTTCCTTTCTGACCAAGCAATATATATGATATATTTTGATTATGGTTGCAATATCGAGTAATCGTTTGTGTTCAGCCTGCGGAAAAGTACACCGTATGACGATCAACAAACGCTCACAGAAAAACCTTTATGTAACGGAGGCATATTATGGGAGCCTATGTAGAAAACCCATAAAAAATAAAGGCTTATGGGGTATAAGTAACAAAAGCGCAACAAAACCTTTGAAAACGCCCCATTTCAAGCAGTAACAACTGCTGCTATTGCCTTTTACTCGGTTGATTCTCAATCTCTTGTCGTCATCATCCCGATCTTACCTCACCTTTTCAGTCATCACGTTATTAAGCATTTTTCTGTAAATGCTTTCCAGTCAAACCACCTTCACCATGTTCACACATTCATGATGGTACTGAGGGATCAAGAATGATCGACAAAAAAGGGATATGGTGGTGCTTATGTCAGTTATGAACCGGCGATCAAAAAATGATCCCTCATTCGCAGGATTGCCCAAAGCTGAAAATTCCGACAACTGCTTGCAATATTGGAAACAGAAAAAGAGAAATACACCGGGTGAATATGATCTGTTCGTTAAAGGTGTCTCTTATGCTGCCGAAGGGGAAGTTCCCGACTTCACTGCGGCGGTAACGGCAGTTGAAGCACTTGTGCAGAAAACCTGATGCAGCGGTTTTTCAGAGAAAATGAGTCAAATCATCTCTTTTCAAAATGTTAAAGGAATAATACTGTGTATACTGTACTTTCTCTAATCGTTTATTTTGGATTTGTCCCCGAGTCGCCTCTGTTGAAGCGATCGCTGTTGTGATTTTAAACGTTCACCCCCCCGTCATCATGACCTTCCAGACACTTTTGGACAAATACAGAAAACAAGCATTCTCCGAACGCGACAAGGGCGACCGGTTTGAGCGGCTCATGCAGGCATATCTCAAGACCGACCCCCAATACGCCTATCGTTTCAAAAATATCTGGCTCTGGAATGAATTCCCCGGTCGCAAGGATTTGGGAGGTAAAGATAGCGGAATAGACCTCGTGGCAGTGACCATTGAAGGCGACTACTGGGCCATCCAGTGCAAATGCTTTGAAGCTGCGGCCACCATCGACAAAAATGCCGTCGACTCCTTTCTCTCCACCTCAAGCCGGGAGTTTAAAAACGACAAGCTGCAAACCGCCGCCTTCTCCCAGCGGCTCTGGATCTCCACCACCAACAAGTGGGGCACCAACGCCAACGAGGCCATCAAGAACCAGAACCCGCCTGTTACAAGAATCAATCTGTACGACCTTGAGCGATCCCCGGTTGACTGGGCAAACCTTGAGCAGGGGATAACCGGCGAAGAGGCACGCACACCCAAAAAAGAGATCAAGGCGCACCAGCAGACCGCCCTCCAGAGTGCGCACGAGCACTTCAAAACTGCCGACCGGGGCAAACTCATCATGGCCTGCGGCACCGGCAAAACATTCACCTCCCTGCGGATTGCCGAACATGAGACCAGCGGCAAGGGGCTGATCCTCTTTCTTGTTCCCTCCATTGCCCTGCTTGGTCAAACGCTCAGGGCATGGACCGCCGACGCAAGGGAGCCCATCAACCCGATCTGCATCTGCTCAGACCCAAAAATCAGCCGCCGCCACTCACGCAATGACGACAGCGACTCTACCAGTGTGCTCGACCTTGCCCTGCCCGCCACAACCGATGTGGCAGCCATTGTCCGCAAACTCAGGCAACTGCATAAAGCCGAAAGGGCCGGGATGACGGTTGTCTTCTCGACCTATCAATCCATAGAGGTTATTGCGCAGGCACAACAAGAGCTGCTCACTTCAGCAGAGCCGACATACGGCATCTTCGACCTGATTATTTGTGACGAAGCGCACCGAACCACCGGTGTCACCCTCACCGATGAGGACTCCTCGGCCTTCATCAAAGTGCACGACAACAGCTTCATCCAGGCGAAAAAACGGCTCTACATGACCGCCACGCCGCGCCTCTACAGCGACGATTCCAAAGCAAAGGCTGCACAATCGGATGCCCTCCTCTGCTCCATGGATGACCCCGCGCTGTATGGTGAGGAGATCTACCGGATAGGCTTTGGCGAAGCGGTAGAACGAGACCTGCTGGCCGACTACAAAGTGCTCATCCTCACGCTGAGCGATGCCGATATTACGCCAGCCGTGCAGAACGCGATCTCCAATCAGGAGCACGAAATCAATGCTGATGACGCATCGAAGCTTATCGGCTGCATCAACGCCCTCTCCAAGCAGATTCTCGGTGATGCCGGTGTGCTGAAAAGCAGTGATCCGGAACCGATGCAGAGAGCCGTGGCTTTCTGCCAGACCATCAAGGTTTCCCAAAAAATCACCGGCAACTTCAACTCCACCACGGAGCTCTATCTGAACTCACTCCCCGAAGAAAAGCGGGAGCAGATGGTCTCCCTCTCGTCGAAACATATCGATGGCACCATGTCGGCCCCGGAGCGCGATGAACTTCTCGGCTGGCTGCAGGCGCCTTCCGAAGCCAACGAATGCCGGGTGCTCACCAATGTCCGCTGCCTCAGCGAAGGGGTTGATGTGCCAACGCTCGATGCAGTCCTCTTCCTCTCGGCCCGCAACTCCTCGGTTGATGTTGTGCAGTCAGTGGGCAGGGTGATGCGCAAGGCTCCCGGCAAAAAGTATGGCTATATTATTATCCCCATTGTTGTTCCCTCCGATATCGATCCTGCAAGGGCGCTTGACGACAATGAGCGCTATAAGGTGGTCTGGTCAGTGCTCAACGCCCTGCGTGCCCATGACGACCGGTTCAACGCCACCGTCAACAAAATTGAGCTGAACAGACATCGACCGGAGCAGATTCTGGTTGGCCGACCCGATCATGGCAACTATGGCGATGGCGGAGCTGAAGGGCTGGTAAGCAGCGGAGATGGAGCAAACGATCCTGCAACGGCTTACGGTAATGCTACAGAGAACAGCCAGCAACAGTTGGCCATGCAGTTCCAGCAACTCCAAAGCGTTTTCTTTGCCCGTCTGGTACAGAAGGTTGGCGACCGCCGCTACTGGGAGCAATGGGCGAAGAATGTTGCAGAGATTGCCCAGCGGCAGGCCGAAAGAATCAACCGCCTTATCAAGGCCGATGGGGAGCACCAGAAAGCCTTTCAGGAGTTTCTGACCGGCCTGCGGAAGAACATCAACCCCTCCATTACTGAGCAAGAGGCCATTGAAATGCTCTCCCAGCACATCATCACCAAACCGGTCTTTGAAGCGCTCTTCAAGGGGTATTCATTTGTGCAGAACAACCCCATCTCTGTCTCGATGCAGAAAATGCTCGACCTGCTCGAAGCTGGCAACGTCCCGGAAGAGACCGAAACCCTGCAAAAGTTTTACGACTCCGTCCGAATGCGGGCCCAGGGTATCGACAACGCCGCGGGCAAACAGCGCATCATCATTGAGCTCTACGACAAGTTCTTCAAAACCGCCTTCCCCGGCATGGTCGAAAAGCTCGGCATTGTCTACACGCCCGTCGAGGTGGTTGACTTTATCATCCACTCCGTCAACGACCTGCTCAAAAAAGAGTTTGGCCGCACCCTCGCCGATGAAAATGTCCACATTCTCGACCCCTTCACCGGCACTGGCACCTTCATCACCCGCCTGCTGCAAAGCGGTCTCATCGGGCAGAGGGAGCTTGAACACAAGTACCAGCATGAGATACACGCCAACGAAATTGTGCTGCTCGCCTACTACATCGCCGCCGTTAACATCGAGAACGCCTTTCACGACATGATGGGTGATGCCACACCCTACAAAGCCTTTGACGGAATTTGCCTCACCGACACCTTTCAACTTGGCGAAACCGATGCCAGCGCTGTGCTCTTTTCCGAGATGTTTCCGCAGAACTCCGAGCGGGTATCAGCACAGAAGAAGACACCACTGCGGGTGATTATCGGCAACCCGCCCTACTCCGTTGGCCAGAAATCCGCCAACGACAACGCGCAGAATCAGAGCTACACCAAGCTTGATGGCAGGATTGCTGCAACCTACGCCGCTGCAACCGATGCCACCAACAAAAACTCTCTCTACGACTCCTACATCAAGGCCTTCCGATGGTCAACTGACCGGCTTGACACGGAGAATGGCGGTATCATCGCCTTTGTTTCAAACGGCGCATGGCTTGATGGTAACAGCACCGACGGCTTGCGCCAATGCCTGCAAAAAGAGTTCTCCAGCATCTGGGTTTTCAATTTGAGAGGGAATGCAAGAACACAGGGAGAGCTGCGACGAAAAGAGGCTGGCAACGTTTTTGGTTCCGGCTCCCGTACACCCATAGCCATTACCCTGCTGGTGAAGAATCCCGGCAAGCTCGCCGCCAAAGCCACCATCCACTACGTCGATATCGGCGACTACCTCAACCGGGAGGAGAAGCTCGCCATTATCTGCAAATACCGCCCCGTCGGCAATCCCGAGATGCCCTGGCAGACCTTGCATCCCAATGAGCATGGAGATTGGCTGAACCAGCGCAATGATCTCTTTGAGACCTTTATTCCGATAAACTCTGACAAGAAATTTGATTTAAAAACGAAGTCTTTTTTTGTGCTCAATTCAAGGGGAAATGAAACAGCCAGAGACGCATGGGTGTACAACTCTTCAAAGAAGGAAGGGATAGCAAATATGCAACGAACAGTTGCATTCTATAATAATCAGGTAATAACATATCTTAAAGCAAGAAACGCCAATCCGGGTCTTAAAGCAGAGGATTTTATTGATACGGATTCAAAAAAAATCAGTTGGTCAAGCAGTCTGATTTCTGATGTTGAACGTGGCAATCCCGCTGATTTTCAACCTGATAAAATTCTTTTTAGCATCTATCGCCCATTTTTCAAGCAACATTTGTACTTCGGCGATAAAATGATTCACCGACGTGGGCAGATGCGGGAGTTTTTCCCCACACCCGAGACCAAAAATCTGGTGATTTGTGTTTCTGGCGTTGGTGTAACAAAAGAGTTCACTACACTGATTACTGATGTTATCCCGGACTTGGAAGTTGTAGGAAAAAGCCAATGCTTCCCCCTCTACTACTACGAAGAGCGCCAGAAATCCAGCCCCACGCTTTTTGACGCGGCCACAGAAAACGAGCAGATCCGCCGTGACGGAGTTTCCGACTTCATTCTCGAACGCGCACAAAGCATGTACGGCAACCGCGTCACCAAAGAGGATATCTTTTACTACGTCTACGGCCTCCTCCACAGCCCCCAATACCGCCCCCGCTTTCAGAATGACCTGAAAAAGATGCTCCCTCGCATCCCCCTCGTCGAAGAGCAACGCCACTTCTGGAGCTTCAGCAAAGCAGGCCGAGAACTTGCCAACCTGCACCTCAACTACGAAACCGTCCCACCCTCCCAGGAGGTCACCGTCACCGGCACCGAAAGCGGCCACTTCATCGTCGAAAAAATGCGCTTCCCCAAAAAAGGAGAGAAAGAGACCATCATCTACAACAGCGCCATCACCATATCGAACATCCCCGCCAAAGCCTACGACTACACCGTCAACGGCAAAAGCGCCATCGAATGGATCATGGAACGCTACCAACTCACCACCCACAAAGAGAGCACCATCACCAACAACCCCAACGACTGGGCCAAAGAGGTTGGCAATCCTCGCTATATTCTTGACCTGCTGTTGAGCGTTATCAACGTCAGCGTCCAGACCGTGGAGATTGTGGAGGGGTTGCCGGAGTTAAGGTTTGAATAAGCAACAGATTCATCGAAAGTAATTTACAAGCTAATAAGGCTTTTCTGGGGTTTGTTAATACAAACGCTATTAAGCCTAAATTTATATACTTATCAAAAAAAATGCCATTCATGAATGACACGCAAAAAAAGATAAAAGGTGAAATCTCTGAAACTGAATTGCTTAAGACAATCGAATGGCGTCTTGAAGAAACGATTGCCGCATTTACGGTATCATCATTAACTAATGAGAACTGTGACAAGAACCCGGAATTACATAAACTGATTAACGATTGGAATGGGTTCTGGAAACCGCTTACCATAGGGCTTGAGACTACCGTCATTGTTGGCATCTATGCTATGGTTGACAGTCGAGACGACTGTGCGACACTTCTTTCTGTATACAATAATCTCAAAAATAATAAACAGTTACCGTCAGATTTTCCGCAAGAATTTGAAGAAAAACTCAAGGACATTCAAAAACGTTATTCTAAGTACCGAAACAAAGTTTATGCACATACTGATAAAGAGCGAGAGAAGCACAGTATTAATGGATTTACGTATGAAACGATAGCCCAAGACCTTGATGAGCTGAAATACGCATTAAAGGTTCTGTGGCATGTGCATGGTGATGGAATTCCTGATAAATCCTCAACAAAAGAAATGATCTACAACTGTGATCTTTACATTTCACACGTCAAAGAGAATACTTCAGGTTTTCTTGCCAAACTTGCTGATAAAGCACCTGATTTATCAAACGATTCGGGGGAATCAAGCTCAGATTTTCTGAAATGGTTGCTGCCAGTGTAAATGTATCATCCGCATTTATTTAAAATAATTATGCCCTCGAAAGAGAGCGTAAAAAAACCAGTCTCTTCCCGGTACGAATTGATTACGCAATCATGGAGAGCAAAACCGGCTGGGCCGGAAACGTGAAACGCCAGCGGCACATCGGCGACTTCACAGAGTGGAAACAGCACGATGCCTACCAGTCAGCATTCGACCGCCTCTTGCGGGATTTGAAAGCAGGATAGAAATTGATTGGTATCAAAAATATTCCCCTTCGCAGGAGGGGTGGCAGGCTTAGCCTTACGGAGTGGGTTGGCTATCTCATCCAGTGCATGAGCTGCATGCACGTTGGCAGGAATATTTCTTATGTTTAACGGCCATATAACACATGTTAACTTTTAAGCACATCCATCATGGAACTTACCGCAATCCTTACGCCCGCAGTTGCAGGTGGATATGTTGCCTGTAATCCTGAAACCGGCACAACCACACATGGCGAAAACGTTGAAGAGGCATTAACAAATTTACGGGAGGCAACCGAACTTTATTTAGAGGAATTTCCTTTAATACTTGCCGAAAAAAGACCATTACTTACAACTTTCCAGGTTGCAAGCCATGCCTAAACTACCAATTGTATCTGGAAGCGAAGCAGTTAAGTAGCGGTTAAAAAATAACTATAACAATTTATCCGGAATTTGGCACAATATTGTAGTTCCATTCCCCATGAAATTCATTTCGTGTAATATGGAATTTTTGGCTATTAGCTGATTTTAATGGGAATAGAGTAAGAAAGAGTTGGTAAGGTGTAATATTGATTCATCGAATGAGTCAGAATGGATCCCTATGATGAAAGACAGGTGTATGAAAATAAAGCATAGAAACAGCAACTTTGACGATTTAAGCATGAAACAACTGAAGCGATAACAAGATGCAAATAAATGAGATACAGCTTTTAATAGCCTCGTCAAGGGTCATTATCAGCTTCGAAAGCTACCGAACAAAGGCATTATTATATCGTAGCAATCTTAACCTTCCTGCTGTATTATGAAGTATTATGCTTTCACTGCAACCCATTAAATTATGCGGAGAGCCTTTTAGTATTAACATTTGTGTGCTTAACAGCAATTACAGCAGGCAATGTATTGGCATGAGGGTTTCTTGGTGGCGCATTGAATGTTCTGGGTCACGAGGCAGCTAAATATCTGACAGAAACTGCTGATAATCTCTTGGAGAAAGGGAAAAAAATATAGCCTCTCATTGTAGTGGACGTGCTGCCGCCAGATACTGGATTTGCTCTTTAACCTCAATCGGATCACAGCGAAATTGAAAGGAGAAACAATGCAGACAATAGTCATCAATGTCAATAACGATGTATTGGCAGACAAAGTCAGGTGGCTTCTGGAACATTTCAAAAACGAAGGATTGGAAATTGTATCAAAAGAAGATGCATATGATCTAAAATTATTGAGAGCCACAAGAAATGAAGAATCTGTTCCCTTTGATGAGTATCTGAAAAATGAACATTTATATCCGTAAAAGCGCCATCAGAGATTTGAAAAAGATTGACTGCAAAAATAAGGAAAAAATTAATTCGGGAATTTCGGAACTGCAAAAATTTCCGGAAGTCTCAGGTGTTAAATAACTGACAAATTTCGAACCCTCATACCGTCTCAGGATTGGTGATTACAGAATTCTATTCGATGTGTCTGAAAATATGATTGAAATAGGCAGGATATTGCATCGGAAAGATAGTTACTAATAACTCCTGCCCATCCCTTGCAGCCGATTAGCTTGGCATAACTTTTTGTCAGGTATTAAAAAATGACAATGCCACTCGATATTAAATCAATCGGAAGTCTCCCCGAATATCTTTGTGAACGAATGGGGATCGAAACCTGCGACGGTGTGCCGTACACGAAATATAGCAAGTTCACAGTTCCTCTATTTTGTAGCTGTGGGAATCAAAGCTGACCAAGAAAATGAAATAAACTGTGATGAAACCGACATTTCAGAAATTCAATTGTATTCAAACTCAGAAAGAATCGGTCGTACATTAAAAGCAAAAGCAGGAAGAAGTGTAATCGTAACAGGCACTGTTTTCCACGAGCATACAGCTTGGCATATTAGGCCACTCGTTATGATTGTCTCTCAAGTTTTGTAGCGCACGCTTTACGGCTCAATCAACTCGGACAGGCTTACTGCGTGCTGAATTCACACAGGCACCAGTCGTCAGTTAGACGATTTGTCATGCAGCATCGCTCCGGAATCGCACCAACGGGTATCAGTTGACGAAGGATGTTAACATCTTGTGTCAACGGTTTTCACGGGGGGAGGCCGCTTTGGTCTGTTTCGGGCAGATGTGTTTTGATCGGCTGAGATTGTTTGTTATACTGCGAAGTAAATTGTTTTTGACAAGGCAAGCACTGTTTAAGCGTTAATGTATTACGAAATAAGAGCGATCGAGGTTCTTTTGCTCTTTTTTAACTGGAGGACTTTTTGCGGGTTAGACGGAACCCCTGGGAAGGGTAAGATCTCTTTGAATTTCATTCGTCGAAAGTAACTGTGGGTATTTTTCTACGTTGTTACAATAGCTACAAATAGCGTTTTTTTGTCCCGACGATTTGTCGTTGTAGTTCTTCATGTGTTCAATCTATATTCGGAATATGAAAACAGTACCTGTCGCCGAAGTACGGTCAAATCTCTCATCACTCCTGAAGGAAGTCGAATCAGGAAATGAAATCGGTATTTCGTTTGGTCGCACGCGACATACGATCGCGGTCATTGTTCCAATTGCTGAGTACAAAAGAATCAAAGAGAGAAAACTGGGTTTCTTGGCCGGAAAGGTACAAGTTGAGTTCCGGGACGATTGGAAAATGTCGAACGTGGAATTCTTGAATTCATGAAGATATTACTTGATACACACTATCTGATTTGGTCAAAGGAGATTGTAGATTTTATCCGTGAAGGAAGGGAACGGTTGTCATAACGTGACCATCAACGATGAACGAGGTTCCATGCATCCAGCACATTCTCGCACTACACACTCGGTAATTTGTATTCCACTCCCCTTATATTTGCTGGCAACCTTTGGCGGCGCATGGCTTATCTGGTTGCCGCTGTTGATTGCGGAGTATCTGCGGCTCTCGCTGCCGGTGCCGTCCTTTGTTTTTATCACGTTGGGAGGTTTTGCGCCGAGCGTTGTTGCTCTGTTGTTAACCTGGAGATACGCTGGCGGAACTGAGCTGCGTCAGTTGCTTGGTCGGGCATTGGTATGGCGCGTTTCTCCAATCTGGTATCTGCTTGCCATTCTTGGACCGGCGATGGTGATGTTGCTGGCTATGGGTGGGCACATCGTATTGGGTGGCACCGTGCCCGACTATGTTCCATTTGGCGCTCGCTGGTTAATTGTAGCGGTCAACATCGTACTCGTTTTTTTGATTGGTGGGCCGCTGGGCGAAGAGTTCGGTTGGCGGGGAGTTGTTCTTCCGGCACTTGAGGCACGGTTCAGCCCACCATGGGAGAGCCTTATTCTGGGTGTCATCTGGACGGTGTGGCATTTGCCGCTCTTCTTCATTTCTGCTTCGGCTCAGCATAGTCTGCCTTTTTGGCTCTTTGCCTTGCTGACAATGCCCCTGTGCATCCTGATTACGTGGGTATATCACGGCTCTGGAGAGAGCCTGTTACTGGTCATGCTCTTTCATGCTGCCGTCAATACCTGGTCTGGCGCCTTGGTGATCAGCCCTGAAGCGGCAGGCAGTACCAGACCGCTTGCTTTGGTTGTGCTCTTGACATGGGTAGTGGCGCTTCTCGTCGTAGTGGGTCGCAAAAGGTTTACATCCAACAGGGCGTTGCCATGAGGAAGCAAATAATCGTGTTTTGGTGAATTATTGGCAAGCCCTATCTATCTGATTGTTCCTGCTCTTGTTATCGTACTTTTGCAGGGACGCCCTCCGTTATACAACATTGGCTGGGTGGACTTTATGAACCTTGCTGATGAAGCTTGAGCGGCATCATAACCGGCATGGTTGAGTTGTTTTGGGAGACAACCTCGACCTTGACTCTCGCCGTCCCCTTTTCGTAAAATCCCAGTCTCTTGGCCGCTTCTGCGCTCAGATCGATAACCCTGTCGTCAACAAACGGCCCGCGGTCGTTGACCCTGACAATAATTGATGCAAACGTTTCCAGATTGGTCACGCGTACAAGAGCTGGCAGCGGGAGATATTTGTGCGCGGCACTCGGACTGGACGGGTCAAACGTTTCTCCGTAAGCGGTCAACTGACCGTTATGCTGGTCAAGAGTTTCCTTTCCGTACCAGGATGCTGTTCCGGTCTCCTGATAAGATGCAGCCTCTTCGTAACTCATGGGTACATAGACCCTGCCGTTGATGATATAGGGGGTGTTCTTGATTTTTCCGAGCCGGTAAGCTTCTTCCGGTGAAATGGCTTTGATGTCATGTCTTGAAAAGGTGGCGCGTGTTGATGAACACGAACTGAGCGCAAGGGGCAGAAGGAGTCCCCAGATGAAATAGATCTTTCGCATCGGTTCAGTTTTTTACCTGGATTACTTTTTAAAAAGTAGCCAATTCAAGGGAATTTTCCCTATACCCCATTATATTAGAAGTGGTTTAACCCTTTGTGGTTTGATATATGGAGCGTCAGATTGTATCAGAGTCGATTATGGAGTTACAACATAAGGTGCGGAACCCTTTCGGCGTTCTGATCATTCACGGTTTTACGGCGACGCTTGATAGTGTGAAATTGTTGTACACATCCCTCAAAGAGCTTGGCATTCCGGTTGCGCAGCCTCTGCTTGCAGGCCATGGCGCCTCATCGCCGGAGGCGCTCCGTGGTGTGAGATGGGAGGCGTGGATGGCGGATGCCGAACAGGCGCTTCTCGCGTTGAACCTTGAGGCTGAGCAGATTATTGTGATCGGTCACAGTATGGGCGCTCTTCTCTCTATGAACCTCGCCGTCAGGTATCGGGAGAAGGTTGATTCCCTGGTGCTGGCCACACCGGCAATCAAACTTGTTTCGGTACTTGCTCCAGGCCGTCCGCTCCATTTTGCTGCGCCACTTCTTGGCAGAATCATAAAGAATTGGGAGTTGAAGAGTGATTTTGCCGAAGCGGAATGCAAAACCTGCACTCCTCATTATTCGTGGGTACCGACAGACGCGATCATCTCTTTTTTCGACCTGATCAAAAAAAGCACGCCACTGCTTGGCCGCATTACGATACCCGTTCTGATCATACACAATCGCAAGGAGCGTACCGTGCGTCCTGAAAGTGCAATGATACTGTACAACAGGATTGCGACACCTCCCTCAGAAAAGTCGATTTTATGGCTGGAGCGTTCCGGCCACCAGCTCTTTTGCGATTGCGAAAAGGAAAAAGCAGTGCAGGCGATTCTCGACTATGTCATCAGCCGGATTAAGCGAAAAAAGGTACACAAGTGATGCGGTTTGTTGATCTGAGTCATACCATTGAGGCCGCAATGCCCTGTTATCCCGGCACTCCCGCTCCGATCTTTCGCTCTCTTGCATCAATTGGGGAGCAGGGTTTTGCCGAGCAGCTTATGACCATCTCCTCCCATACCGGCACCCATGTCGATCTTCCTTCGCACATCCTTCCGGCAGGCAGCTCGCTTGATGCGTTCACGGTTGAGCGGTTTGCCGGAAAGGGTGTCGCGATTGATCTGCAGGGTCTGACCGGGGGGGTGATTACGGTTGAGATGCTTCATCCATTCCGGGCTATCATCCAGAAGAGTGAATTTCTGCTGCTCTGCTCAGGGTGGAGCCAACACTGGGGCTCAGCAGACTATTTTGCAGGCTACCCTCTGCTCTCCTCTGATGCCGCTCTTTGGCTGACCGGTTTTCATCTTAAAGGAGTAGGTGTTGACATGATTTCTGTCGATGCACCTGAATCTGCTGATTATCCTGTTCACAGGATTTTACTGCAAAAAGAAATCCTTATCATCGAAAATCTTGTCTGTCCGCCCGTTCTATTGCATTCTCCTTTCATTTTTTACGGTTTTCCACTCAAGATTGTCGGGGCTGAAGCCTCACCCGTCAGAGCGGTTGCTTTTATTGACGGGTGAGGATAGTGCGTGATTTTTTTATTGGAAGTTATAAAAGAGCAACTTACCTTAGAGGCCTCAGGAGATAATCCCGCAGTTCTTTCCCATCGAAATAACCATAGTATGAATATCATGCTTTTGTATTCGTCCATTACCAGAAAGGTACTTATGGCGCTTGCCGGACTTTTTCTGGTTACATTTTTATGTGTGCATCTCGGCATCAATCTGATGTTGTTGAAAGATGATGGGGGCCGTATGTTCTCGGAAGCAGCAACCTTCATGGGTACCAATGCTCTTATCAAAGTCTTTGAGATCGTCCTCTTTGCCGGTTTTTTGCTCCATATCCTTTTCGGACTGGTGGTCTCCGGTCAGAATCGGGCAGCACGGCCAACTGCATACGCATGCAGCAACAGTTCTGAAACCTCCTTCTTTTCGAAGTACATGTTTCATACCGGTATCATTGTTTTCATCTTCCTTGTCCTCCATTTTATTGACTTTTACTTTATCAAGATTGGTCTTGTATTGCCACCACCCGGAATAGCAACCCACGACTTCTATCATCGCACCCTGCTTTTGTTTTCATCCCCCTTATATTCACTCCTCTATATTGTGTTCTTTATCTTTCTCGGTATTCATCTGAATCATGCTATTCAGTCGGCTTTTCAGACCCTTGGCTGGAACCACAGCAAGTATACGGATACCGTAAAGATGCTCGGTTCAGCCTACTCGGTTCTTATTGCCGCAGGATTCAGCTTGGTACCGATTTATCTCTATTTTTTCAAATAATTTAATAATCGACAACGACTGTGTTTTTTACCGAAAACAACACTCACAACACTTTTCAATGACACGCCTCAACGCCAGAATCCCTGAAGGGCCGGTGGCTGAAAAATGGACTGCCTACAAATCGAGCTGCAAACTGGTAAACCCCAACAACAAACGCAAACTTGACATCATTGTCATTGGCACCGGTCTTGCCGGAGCCTCGGCGGCGGCGTCACTTGGAGAGCTCGGTTACAATGTAAAGGTATTCTGCTATCAGGATACGCCTCGTCGCGCCCACAGTATTGCTGCGCAGGGTGGAATCAATGCCGCAAAAAATTATCCAAACGATGGTGACAGTGCTTTTCGGCTCTTTTACGATACCATCAAAGGTGGAGATTACCGGGCACGTGAAGCCAACGTTTATCGGCTGGCTCAAGTCAGTAATGAGATTATTGACCTTTGTGTTGCGCAAGGTGTCCCGTTTGCCAGAGAGTACGGTGGCCTGCTTACCAACCGTTCGTTCGGTGGGGCACAGGTATCAAGGACCTTCTATGCAAGGGGCCAGACAGGACAGCAGCTTTTGATTGGTGCTTACGGGGCATTAAGCCGTCAGATTGCCGCAGGCAATGTCACCCTTTTCAATCGTCGCGATGTGCTCGATACCGTGCTTGTTGATGGAAAGGCTCGAGGTATCATTGCCAGAAACCTGGTTACCGGCCAGATAGAGCGTCATGCAGCTCATGCTGTTGTACTGGCAAGTGGTGGATATGGGAATGTATTTTTCCTGTCCACCAATGCTATGGGCTCTAATGTGACACCGGCATGGAGCGCATACAAGAGGGGAGCAATGTTTGCCAACCCTTCATTTACCCAGATTCACCCAACCTGTATTCCGGTGCATGGTGATTCACAGTCCAAGCTTACGCTGATGAGTGAAAGCTTGCGGAATGATGGCAGGATATGGGTTCCGGCCAAGATTAAAGATGTCGAAAAACTGAGAAACAAATCGATCAAACCTTCCGATATTGCAGAAGCTGACCGTGATTACTACCTGGAGCGTCGCTATCCGGCTTTCGGAAATCTGGTGCCGAGGGATGTGGCTTCAAGGGCGGCCAAGGAGCGATGTGATGCTGGTTTCGGTGTCGGCTCCACCGGGATGGCAGTTTTTCTTGACTTTGCTGATGCGATCAAACGCAAGGGACATGATGCTATTGATTCCCTTTATGGCAACCTTTTCCAGATGTACGAACAGATAGTCGCGCAAAGTCCCTATGAAATGCCGATGATGATCTATCCGGCAGTCCATTATACCATGGGAGGCCTCTGGGTTGATTATGAACTGATGACGACCATTCCTGGTCTCTATGCTATTGGTGAATGCAATTTTTCTGACCATGGCGCAAACCGTCTCGGCGCTTCAGCACTTATGCAGGGTCTTGCTGACGGCTATTTTGTGCTTCCCTATACGATCGGAAACTATCTTGCTGCTGAAATTCATACCCCCCGGTTCGATATAGCCTCTGCCGAATTTAACGTTGCGGCGCAAGCAGTCACCGATCGCCTGCAGCAGATCAAAAACAGTTCAGGCAAGGAGTCGGTCGATCACTTCCATCGTCGTCTTGGCAAAATCATGTGGGAATATTGCGGGATGGCGCGAAATGATGCAGGCCTTACTGAAGCGCTCTATCAGCTTGCGGAACTGCGCCACGAATATTCCAAAGGGGTGCGCATTCCTGGAGGACTGGACGAATACAATCCCGAACTTGAAAAAGCATGCCGGGTTGCCGATTTTATCGAACTCGGCCAGCTCATGGTGCGAGATGCCCAGCAACGAAAGGAGTCGTGCGGGGGACATTTCAGGGAGGAGTATCAGACCAGTGAAGGCGAAGCATTGCGCAATGATGAGCGGTTTGCTTTCGTTGGTGCATGGGAATACAAGGGGCGTGATGTTGCAGCAGCGTTGCATCGTGAGGAACTTCAATTCAATGAGATCAAGCTCTCACAGCGGAGCTATAAATAACAGGTGATTATGAACTTTACGCTGAAAATCTGGCGACAGAAAAACGCTACGGCCAAAGGGGAGATGATCTCCTATGATGTTTCGGGGATCTCGCCCGACAGCTCTTTTTTTGAAATGCTTGACACTCTGAATCAAAAGCTCATCATGACCGGTGGCGATCCTGTCGCCTTTGATCATGACTGCCGCGAGGGTATTTGTGGCACATGCAGTCTGTACATCAATGGACGTCCTCACGGGCCGGTCAAAGGCGTGACCACCTGTCAGCTTCATATGCGCTCGTTCAGGGAAGGGCCGACCATCCACATTGAACCCTGGCGGGCAAAAGCATTCCCCGTCATCCGCGATCTTATTGTCGATCGCAGCGCGTTCGATAAAATCATACAGGCTGGTGGCTATGTGTCGGTGAATACCGGCGGGGTGCCTGATGCCAACACGATTCCGGTGCAAAAGGAGAAGTCGGATGCCGCCTTTGATGCGGCAACTTGCATCGGTTGTGGTGCCTGCGTGGCCGCCTGTTCCAATGCTGCAGCCATGCTTTTTGTCGGCGCAAAGGTTTCGCATCTTGCACTTCTTCCCCAGGGAAGGGTTGAAGCTGCCAAACGGGTGCAGAAGATGGTAGCCTCTATGGACGAGCTTGGTTTCGGCAGTTGCAGCAATACCTATGCCTGTGAGGCTGAATGTCCAAAAGGAATTTCTGTGGTTAATATTGCCCGCATGAACCGGGAGTTTCTTGGTGCCAAACTCTTTGCGGATAAGGAGAAGATTATCAAGGATTCACTGTAGGATCAGGGGTTTAGCTCCTTGTGTTTGCTTTATCGCAAAAGACTACTACTTTCCTTTTGCCCGATTATATGGCGCGTTCAGTCTTGGTATTCTTTTGCCAGTCATTGCTCAAAATTGCATGGGTGCGTTATTGCATACTCATTGGATAATGAATGCGCTGATGTGAAATCGGCGTGGTATGTCCACATTCTTTGCTTATCTTACCGTTGATAAGTTTTGTAAACCTGGTTTCGGCAGCTCAACTCGCTTGCCCCTGTCGAAAACTCTCCTCCTTCCTGCCATGCAGAGCGACAAGAACAATCAAATAAGTGCAGAAGGCGTTACTGGATATTTTTTGAGCTATTTTGCGGCGTAAAATTGCAAGCGAATTGTTTCATTCCAAAAAATTGATCAGTCTTGGAGAAATGGCATCTGGCACTGCACATGAGATATCAACCAATCACTGTTTTGCAATGCAGTTGCGCACATGCTATGCCGGAGAACATTCGTTCTCTTCAGGTTTTTGCAAAAAAGCGTAAAGCGGATTACTTTGTACGCTGGAGGGCGCTTATTTTCTCAATAATCCATCCGTTATGACCGATTACTCATGAACAGAAAATCAATCATGCCAATCAAAGTCCTGATACTTGATGATGAAATTGACTTTACCAATGAAATCAGTGATTATTTGCAAAATTCAGGATTTGTTCCATTTGCGGCAAATACAACACAGGACGGATATGCAATTTTAAGCAAGAATGAGATTGATCTCTTGATACTTGATGTGCGTCTGCCCGGGGCCAATGGACTTGATATTTTAAAAAACGTTAAATCGCTTTATCCGAATGTAGAGGTTATCATGGTTTCAGCACATGGCGACATGGATACGGTCATTCAATCGGTACGGTTCGGAGCATTTGACTACTTGCGTAAACCGCTGAGATATATTGATATACAGATTGCCATAGAGCGCACACAGAAATATCTGCATATGCAACAAAAACTTGCACAGATAGAAGAAAAGTACTCATTGATCACAAATGAGATAGAGTCAAAAATTGGACGGCACTGTATCGGTAAAAGTGCAAAAATTATTGAAATTTACGAACTGGCAAAAAAGGCCGCCGAATATGAAGATATTAGTGTGCTTATCACTGGAGAATCCGGAACAGGTAAAGAGATTTTTGCAAAAATTATTCATTATATGAGTAAGAAAAAAAACAATTATTTTGGTGCCGTTAATTGTAGTGCTATTCCTGATTCTTTAATTGAAAGTGAGTTTTTTGGTCATAAAAAAGGATCATTTACAGGAGCCATTTCTGATAAAAAAGGATTATTTGAAATTTGCGATGATGGTACACTTTTTCTTGATGAAATTGCAGATATGCCGTTTAATCTGCAGTCAAAAATTTTGCGGGCTATAGAAGAGAAGGAAATTACACGTATTGGTGATACAAAACCGATACATCCAAGGTTCAGATTAATTGCGGCAACAAATTGTGATTTACATAAGATGGTTGACGAAAAAAAATTCAGACTGGATTTACTTCACCGGTTGAATACTCTTCATATACACATACCGCCACTTAGAGAACGGCCTGAAGATATCGCTCCTTTGCTGATTGATTTTACAGAAGAGTTTTCACAAAAAATCAACAAACCAATTGAATATATTGCCGATGAAGTGTTTGAGTTGCTTGAGAAGTACAGTTTTCCGGGTAACATACGGGAGTTGAGAAATTTGACGGAACGAGCGATTATCCTTTCAGAGAGCAAGTCTCTTGAGGTTAAGGATTTCCCGTTATCATCCATTGGTTCACCGAAGCGAAAAAAAGATTATACGGGAGTGAATCTGAAAACAAATGAAGTCGAGCTTATACGAAAAACTCTTGAAGATTGTGACTTTAATCAAACGATGGTATCTGAAGTGCTGGGGATCAGCCGATATGCTCTCATAAGAAAAATGCAAAAATATAATATCGATATTATAAAAAAGGATGCAAGACACTCATCATAGTTGTCTCGAAACAAGCCCGTGATTGGTATCTCCCTGACAGTGTCGCCATGACACTGCCGGTATGAAGTGTTTTTCTTGCTGTCTGTGTTGACCAATGCAAAAGAGCCGAGTATTTTTTACCTGTGATTGAATTGCTCGGAACTTCATCGAAGATCGCAATTTTCTGTACAGATCAAGCAAAACTGGAGTTGGCAACAGCAATCGCATGGGGGAATGGGTTGCAAAAAAAATAATGGGAGTTCACGGTTGCTTCTTTACCTGTATATTGAAATTGATGGTTTGGAAGTCGCAAAATAAAAGTGTAGTTGATAGCATACTGATTTTTGAAATAGTGTAAGAACAGAACTGTTCGGGACTCCCCAGTCTGACTGGTTATGGCGGCGATAATGTTTTAAGTTATTTGTCCCAAATGGTTCAACCTGATAATTTATGGAAATACTCTTTCTTTTTGTTTTAATTATTGTTAACGGGCTTTTTGCCATGTCGGAAATTGCTCTGGTGACGGCAAAGCGCTCACGCCTTTCCAAACTTGCCGAGGATGGGGAAAAAGCTGCGGCTGTTGCCATGAAGCTTGGTCGTGAACCGTCCAGTTTCCTTTCGACTATCCAGATTGGCATTACCTCTATCGGGATTCTTAATGGTATTTTCGGTGAAGGTGCTCTTGCTGGCCCATTGGCTCTCCAACTTCAATCGCTTGGTATGGCTTCGGAAATAAGTCACATTATTTCCACCACTGTTGTTGTGCTTTCGATTACCTACATCACCATTGTTATTGGTGAGCTTGTGCCCAAGCGGCTTGGTCTGTTCAATCCGGAAGGCATTGCGTGCATGGTTGCACGTCCCATGCTTATGCTTGCGACCTTAACCCGTCCGTTTGGAAGGTTCCTTACAGCCTCGACAGATGCTATTCTGCGTTTGATGGGAAAGAGTTCTCAGGCTATGCCGGGTGTTACGGAGGAAGAGATTCATGCCATGCTTGAGGAGGGTTCTGAAGCCGGGGTGATTGAGCAGCATGAACATGAAATGGTGCGTAATGTTTTCCGTCTCGATGACCGTCAACTCGGTTCGCTGATGGTTCCAAGGGCAGACATTGTCTCTCTTGACGTTTCCCGGCCGCTTGAAGAGAATATCAGTCGCGTGACAGAGTCGGAGCACTCCCGTTTTCCCGTTTGCAATGGAGGGCTGCAATCACTGCTTGGCGTTGTCAATGCAAAACAGCTTTTATCGAAAACACTGAAGGGCGGCCTTACTGAATTTACTTCGCAGTTGCAGCCCTGCGTCTATGTCCCCGAAACACTTACAGGTATGGAGCTGCTTGACCATTTCAGGACCTCAGGCACGCAAATGGTCTTTGTTGTTGACGAATATGGTGAAATTCAGGGGCTGGTTACCCTTCAGGATATGCTTGAGGCTGTCACTGGTGAGTTTGTTCCCCGCAATCTTGAGGATTCATGGGCAGTTGAACGCCATGACGGTTCCTGGTTGCTCGACGGTCTTATTCCTGTCCCGGAACTGAAAGATACGCTTGAGCTGAGGTGCGTTCCGGAAGAGGATAAAGGGCTCTATCATACCCTCAGTGGCTTGATGATGTGGCTGCTTGGGCGTATGCCCCGGACTGGTGATGTTGTCACATGGGAAGAGTGGAGTCTGGAAATTGTTGACCTGGATGGTCAGCGGATCGATAAAGTGCTTGCGTCAAAGTTGTCTGCTGTTCCAAATTCGGCATCCGCTCATGCGGCAGATGCTTCAGCGGCGGAGTGACAGGCTTTCCTGGCAAGAACACAACTCTTTCCTCTTTCCCCGCTTTTGCCTACATTATGGCAGTGGAGTTTCGTTGAAATCTTTTCATTATCGTAGACAATTATAAAAGATGGCGGTATCATCAAAAGTCCGTTCTGCCGGGATTTTCCTGGCACTTCTTGCTCTCAGTGCAACGATCTCCTCTTGTCAGAAAAAGGTTGGAGATGTGCTTGTGGAAAAAGCGATTGAGCAGTCGACAGGCAAGAAGGTCGACATCAATTCCGGTGGCAACAACATAACGATCCAGTCCGAAGGGCAGAAAATTGAAATTCAGGGGAACACCAGCGGGGTCTGGCCAGCCGATATGCCTGCTGATGTTCCAAAGTTTTCCTGGGGAAAGATAAAGGCAGTTACCCGTGCAGAGACGCCTGAAGGAAAGAACTGGAGCGTTGTTTGCGAGAATGTTTCTGGAAACATTGTCAAGGATTTCGAAAGCCAGCTTAAAAGCAAAGGTTTCAAAAATGTTTCAACCATTGTGACTTCAGGTGAAGGCGCGGGAGGAGTTGTTTCGGGAGAAAAAGAGAAGCTTAAAGTTGTACTCATGACTGGCAACGGTAGCGCTTCACTTTCTGTCGTTCAAGAGCCTTGATACTTGCACCTTGTAGCCAAAAACGTTAACCCTTATGATCCATCAGGAACCTGATTGTCTGTTTTGTCGCATTGTGCGAGGAGAGATTCCCGCTTCGATTGTCTATCGTAACGAACATGTTGTTGCATTCAGGGATATTACGCCGGTAGCGTCCCAACATCTTCTAATCATTCCTGTAAAGCATATTGTCTCGCTCAACGATCTCGCTGCGGAAGATGAAGGAATTGCTGGCCATATTCTTCTTGCCGCCGGAATCGTTGCAGACATCGTCGGCATAAGAGAGTCTGGATACAGGCTTGTTTTTAATACAGGCAGGGATGCCATGCAGAGTGTTCTCCATATTCACGCTCACCTGCTTGGTGGAAACCTGATGGGTTGGCCACCATTCCCCGCTGACGCTGTGCTACACCGTTAACTCCTTTTTCACGGGCGATAGCCCAATTGTACAAGCAAGAAAAAATGGATGCAATTTTTTCTTGCTTGTGGCTGTTATACAGGATATAATTTATCTGGTATTGTTTTTTTATTTCAAGGAGATGATGGTATGCGGTTATCAGAATTGAAGGTGGGAGACAAGGCTGAAGTGACGGCCTTAAAGGCAGAGAATGTCATACGGAGGAGAATCATGGATATGGGGTTGATCAAAGGTACCAGATTCAAGGTTCTCAGGGTTGCTCCGCTCGGCGATCCGATTGAGATTTTTTTCAAGGGGCTCTATCTTGCCATGAGAAAAACCGAGGCAGAGGGTGTTATGGTTTGTAAGGTCGGTGAGCTTGGCGATACGGCTTCCTTTTCCGGTTTTGAGGCATGAGAAAGGAGAACGAGATCAGTGTTGCGCTTGCAGGTAATCCGAACTGTGGTAAATCCTCTCTTTTCAATGCGCTTACCGGATCTCATCAGAGAGTTGGAAATTTTTCGGGGGTGACCATTGAAAAGCATGAAGGCTATCTTGAGTACAAGGGGTACCACATCAGGGTGGTTGATCTGCCTGGGATCTACTCTCTCACTCCTTACTCTCCAGAGGAAATTGTAACCAGAGAGTATCTCCTTAAGGAAGCTCCTGATGTTGTTGTCAATGTCCTCGAAGGGCCCAACCTTGAGAGAAACCTTCTTTTGACAACGCAGCTCATGGAGCTTGAAGTTGATTTTCTTGTTGCCCTCAATATGATCGATGAGGTCGAAGAGAAGGGTATTGTTATCGAGATCAAACAGTTGCAGAAGCTTCTCGGCTGTCATATTATTGCGACTTCTGCCAAGAAGGGTATTGGGCTTGATTCGCTGCTCGATCATATTATCCGGCTATCCCGAAAAGATATCGAGATCCGCAAAAACAAGCTTTTTTTTCGTCCTGAACTTGAAGCTTCTGTTGAAAAAATTACCGGGTTTCTTGTTCATCAAAAGGAGCTTGACGGTTTCAATGCTCGATGGCTTGCCATAAAGCTTCTGGAAAACGATAGGGAAGTGTATCACGAAGTTCAGCGCTATCCTGTATGGTTGAAGGTTGAAATTGCCCTGCAGGATGCACTTCGGGAGGCTGAACAACTGCATGACTCGGAGCCTGAAATGCTCATTATCGAAGACCGTCACGCCTTTATTCGAGGCGCCATGCAGGAGTGTGTCCGTCAGCCGGGTGGAGTAAAGGTCACTCCAACTGACTATATCGATATGGTGGTGCTCAACAGAGTGCTTGGGCTCCCGATTTTTTTACTGGTGGTCTGGGCCATATTTCAGTTGACCTTTACACTTGGTGCACCGATTATGAGAGGCCTTGAGTTCCTGTTTACACTCATTGCCTCGGTGATCGGGCCTCTTCTGCCGAATGAAACACTCCGCTCCATTGTCATTGACGGCATTATCGCCGGTGTTGGTGGCGTCCTGGTCTTTCTTCCCAATATTGTCCTGCTTTTCATTGGTCTCTCCTTTCTTGAGGCTTCCGGCTATATGGCGCGTGCGGCATTTGTTATTGACCGGCTGATGCACCGTTTTGGTCTGCATGGCAAATCATTTATTCCCATGATAACCGGATTTGGCTGTTCAATTCCTGCCATCATGGCAACACGCACGCTCAAGAGCCGAACGGACAGGCTTGTCACTATCATGATTATTCCCTTCATGAGTTGCGGGGCCAAACTTCCGGTCTATATCCTGCTGACTGCTGCTTTTTTTGCGCCTGATGTCGCGGCAAACGTCATGTTCGGCATCTATCTTCTCGGAATTGTGGTTGGTCTCTGGACCGCCTGGCTCCTGAAGTCAACGGTACTGAAAAGCGATTCAGAACCCTTTGTCATGGAGCTGCCGCCTTACCGCTGGCCGACGCTTGCCTCCGTACTCTTTCAGGCGAAGGTGAAAGCGCTGATGTATCTCAAAAAAGCTGGAACACTCATCCTCGGTGCGGTCATCATTATCTGGGCGGTAAGTAACTACCCCCGGAATGGAGCTCTTGTTGCAAGCTTTTCGGCAGAAACTGCCCGTATAGCTGCGAGCAGCATGGGTGAGGGTGAAAAAAGGGCCCGCCAGAAGGAGCTCGACTTGCGTATCAAGTCGGAACAGCTTGAGTACTCTCTGGCTGGAAGGGCAGGCAAACTACTTGAGCCGCTTATCAGGCCTCTTGGTTTTGACTGGAGAATTGGCATCGCTCTTGTAACAGGGCTTGCAGCAAAGGAGGTCGTTGTTTCCACACTGGGCACCATTTACTCCATCGGGCAAAGCGCTGAAGGGCTGGTTGAGCTGAAATCAATTCTCAGGCACGATCCCTCATTCAGCAAGGCAACGGCATTGAGCCTTATGGTTTTTGTGCTGCTTTATATTCCCTGCGTTGCGGCAATAGGGGTGATGAAAAAAGAGGTCGGGCGCTGGCGTCCTGTACTGCTCTATTCGTTTTACTCCCTCGGTGTGGCCTGGGTGCTCTCTTTCATTGTCTATCGCATTGCCCTGCTTATGGCGTGACTTCGCCGATCTCTTCAACGGGAGCGGTAATCAGTCCGCTCTCTTCCGCCTTGAGGATGATATCATCAACGGGAATAGTCATAGGAACCGCTTTCCCATCAATCATTCTCAGTATGACTGCAGGGTGAGCTTTCTGGTGTTCAGCCATGATTGCTTCCCAGTGGTGGTGAGTGCTCTCGTCAAGAGTGCTCCAGGCGAGACGTCCCTTGCACTTCGGGAATTTTGAACAGCCAAGCCACAACCCCCGTTTTCCGCTTCTGAGGTAGAGCGGTGAGCCACACTTTGGACAGAGAATGGTTGTCACTACCGGCGGGGTTTTCATTGGTTCGATATGGCGCTGTTTGCTGAGATTGAGCAGCGTATTGCACTTCGGATAGTTGGAACATGCAAGAAACGTGCCGAATCTTCCGCTACGCAAAAGCATATGACCTTCCTTGCAGGAGGGGCAGAGGATTGCGGTATCAACCGGTTTCGCCTTGTTGCTGCTTATCGCCTTGATATTTTTGCACTTGGGGTAGCATGAACAGCCGAAAAATTTTCCATTTGTCGTCCATTTGACAACCATCAACCCTTCACCGCACTTTTCACAGCGATCCGGTTCGTTGTTCTGGGGAACAATCGGATTCGATTTGCGCAGGCTCAGTACCGCCTCAAGTGGCTTATAGAAATTATCAAGCACTTTTTCATATTCATCCTCTCCACTTGCCACCTTGTCAAGTTCATTCTCCATGAAGGCGGTGAAGTCAACATTGAAAAGATCAGGAAAATTGGCAACAAGAATCAGTGAGACGTCCTTGCCAAGTTCAGTAGGCAAAATCTTTTTCTTCTCCAGCTCCACATAGCGCCGATCCTGCAGTGTCGAAAAAATAGAGGCGTATGTCGATGGCCGTCCAATACCAAAATGATCGAGATCCTTCACCAGTGTTGCCTCACTGTAGCGAGCCGGAGGTCGGGTAAAGCTCTGTTTCTGGTCAAGGTCAGCAAGGGCAAGAGGGTCACTGACCGACAAACGGTCAGGCAGTTTCACTGTCAACTCCTTTTCCACCTCCTCCTTCGTCGAAGTCTGGGCCTCGTAATCAAGCTCTTTCTGGTCATCATAGACGCGCATGAATCCAGGGAAAAGAACCCTGCTGCCCGTTGCCCTGAAGAGGAACTTTGCCGAACGATCTTCTACATCAACCCTTGTCTGTTCGATTTTTGCGGGAGCCATCATGGCTGCAAGAAAACGTTTCCAGATCAGCTCATACAATTTAAACTGATCAGCGGAAAGGTACTGTTTGAGTTGCTCCGGTTTTTTTAAAATCGATGTCGGTCGTATTGCTTCATGGGCATCCTGTGCATTTTTGCCGGGTTTTGCTGCTCCGCCAAAACCGATATACTCCTTTCCGAACTGCTGATTGATATACTCTCTTGCCTCGACGATTGCCTCTGCACCGATGCGTGTTGAATCGGTTCTCATATAGGTTATCAGACCTGCCGTGCCCTCTGTACCAAGGTCAATGCCCTCATAGAGCTGTTGTGCAATGCCCATGGTTTTCTTTGATCCGAAGCCAAGCTGGTTTGATGCCGCTTGCTGGAGGAGTGAAGTTGTAAACGGCAAAGGCTGCTTCCGCTGCTGTATACGTGGAGCAATCTCCAGGACAGCGAAATCGCCCTTCCTGATGAGAGCCGCCAAGGCCTCAGCCTGCTCCTGATTGGAGATCTCAGGCTTGTCACCTTCGAAGCGTACAAGCCTTGCCCTGAAGGACTCTTTGCCAGGCGTCAGGAAATCAGCCGCAATCGACCAGTATTCCTGAATCTGGAACCGGGTTATCTCGGCTTCACGTTCGCAGATAAGCCTTAGTGCTACTGATTGTACCCTGCCAGCGGAAAGTCCTCGCAACACCACATTCCACAAAAAGGGGCTGATCTTGTAGCCTACAATTTTATCAAGACCCTGACGGGTTTGCTGGGAGCGGACAAGACAGTCGTCAATCTGCCGAGGAGCCTGAATTGCCGCAATGATCGCATTTTTGGTAATTTCATTAAAAAGTACACGGGATACCGGTTTCTTTGTCACGCCGATTTCCCTGGAGATATGCCATGCAATTGCTTCCCCTTCGCGGTCAGGGTCAGTTGCAATCAGAATAGCATCTGCTTCAGCAGCCAGTTTTTTTAACTGATGGACAACTTTTTCTTTCCCTGGAATAATTTCATACCTCGGCTCATAATGATGGTCAAAATCAAGACCAATCTCCTTTTTCGGCAGATCCTTGATATGGCCAACCGATGCGAAAACCGTATACTTGTCTCCAAGGTATTTATTGATAGTTTTTGCCTTTGAGGGGGATTCGACAACAATCAGGGTCCTGTTTCTGGCGGATAGTGTTGATGGTTTTAAAGCCATTGATCAGTCCCGGTAGTAAGAGCGTTACAAGTAAAATTTTGAAAAAGATAGGTGTTGAAAAGCAAAAAACAAATTTTACCATTTTCAGGCGCTCTCCTTTGCCCTTCAAGATCTCTTCCGAATTGATCATTTCCGGCTATAAAACCGGGTTGCAGGGAATAGAAAAAATATATTTTACTATTATTCCCTTGCCCGATAAGCTGTAAGGAAAACATAATGCATTTCGATAATCATGCTCAACTTTATGCTTTTTTTTCGTTCTCGTTTGGCTGCTCTGGTGGTGATGACTCTGCTGATGCTTCCCTTCAGATCACTTTTCGCTCTGCCTTCAGAGAAGTCTGTAGCGGCAACGGTTCCATTTGTTGTGACCACAGGAAACGATCAGGGTTATACCATGAAGGTTCTTGCCCTGAGAACAGCGGGCTCGTTGTTGATCGATCTTGAATCTATGGCAAGGGCTTTGCGCCTGAGTTACCGCAAGGAGCAAAGTGGACTTGTTATCGAAGAATCTTTCGGGATGCCCGGCACGATTTGTACGATCATGGCAGGCAACAATTTTGTGCGCGTTCTTTCAAGGGATCCGGAACTTCCTAAAAGGATTATTCAACTACCATCGGCCCCATTGCTGACGCAATCAAGGATCTGGCTGCCAGTCAGCCAGGCATGTCGGCTGTTTGCGGTCTGGCTTGACAGGGAGGTTGTGTACAATCATTCGTCAGGCCAGATAAGTGCTGTCATTATGAAAAAAAGTTTTGGAGAATCGGCTGGAACCATTGGCATTGTCAATAATGAAGGGCAACTTGCATCCAATGGGGCAATCAGGCCCGCTGAATCTGGACGAACGGTTATCACCGGCATTGAGGTCAAGAACCGCACGAACGGAACAATAATAAGTTTTTCGGCTTCAGGTGTTACTACGCAGGCTTCGCTGGTCACCCTTAACGCCGAAGGTTATACCTATTTTTCACTTGAAAAGGCCTCTTGTGATATCAACGCACTCTCAAAAGTTTACAGCAGAGGTGTGGTCAGGTCCATCACACCGAAAGAGTCTGCCGGGGGCGGTTTGCAGTTTACCGTTGCGCTTGACAATCGCTCATTTGTCATCAATTCGGTTGAATTTCAGCGCGACAAAAAAAAGAACCGTTATCTGCTCTATGTCCACTGTAATGCTGATGTAGCGGAAATTCGCAGAAAGGAAAAGGAGCGGCAGATTGCACAGGTTCTCAGTCGAGATGTTGAAAAGTGGAAGCTTGATACCATTGTGCTTGATGCCGGTCACGGGGGAAAGGATCCTGGGACTACAGGTGAAAACGGCACTTGTGAAAAGGATGTTGCACTCAATATCGTTCGTGATCTCGGGATGTTTATCACACAGAAGTGGCCGGATGTGAAGGTAATCTATACCAGAAAGGAGGATAAGTTTATTCGTTTGCATGAACGAGGAAAAATAGCAAACCAGAGCGGCGGAAAACTCTTTATCAGCGTGCATTGCAATGCGAGTCCCAACCGTAACGCTCACGGTTCCGAAGTTTATATTCTCGGCCCGCATAAAACCAAAGCCGCTCTTGAGGTTGCAATGACGGAGAACTCGGTTATTGGGAAAGAACCTGACGATGCTCTTGCCTATAAAGGGTTTACTGAGGAGTATCTCATTATGAGCAGTATGGCTCAGAGTGCTTTTGCCAGGCAGTCTACATCCCTTGCCCAGCATATTCTCGCCGATTCTCGGCATACGGTCAATAAGAGTCGCGGCGTGCATCAGGCCGGTTTTATGGTTTTATGGACACCCTCCATGCCCAGCGCTCTTGTTGAGGTGGGATATCTCTCCAACTCCGGAGAGGAGCGCAAGCTACGCGATCGCCAGGAGCAGACTAAAATTGCTCATGGTATTTTTCAGGGAGTGCAGACCTATCGCAGAAATTACGAAACATCCAGCATGGCGGCAGTGGAGCGCTGAGGCTTTTTTCATCCAGCGACGGAGTGTGTGGCATGGAGAGTGTTTTTTTTAAATTGCAAAGTTGTAAACCTCGCGCTACATTCAGGTTCACATTTTCTGTAAAAGCAGCTTTTTTCCGTCTCTTTTGTCCCATGTCATGACCGATGTTACCGCACAGATTTTGAACCGTCTGACCGCAGTCTTTGATTTTTTATCGGGAGAAGCGCTTTGCCGTGAATTTGGTATTACCAGAAGTGCCGTATGGAAGCATATTTGCCTGCTGCGGAGCGAGGGATATCATATTGATGCCGTAACAGGCAGAGGGTACAGACTGTCGGGTCTGACTGGTCGTCCTGTGGAGGCTGAGGTCTTGCCATTTCTTACTGCAGGCCGATTTGGAAGGTCTGTCACCTATCACCCGGTTATCGCATCGACCAACAGCCTGGCAAAAGCGCTTGCTGTTGAGGGCGCACCGGAAGGCAGCGTGGTTGTGGCTGATTCCCAGACTGGTGGCCGGGGGAGAATGGGGCGAAACTGGGTGTCGCCTCCTGGAGTCAATCTCTATTTTTCCCTGATTCTGCGGCCTGGTGTGCCCTCAGTTCGAGTGCCGCAACTGACACTGCTGGTGGCGGCGGCTATCCACCAGGCATTGAGCACCTTCTCCTCCGGCCTTGCAGCGATGATCAAGTGGCCGAACGACATTCTTGCCCGTGGCAGAAAATTATGTGGAGTGTTGTGCGAAATGCAGTCAGAACCTGACTGTACACACTTTGTTGTTGTTGGTATCGGTATCAACGTCAACCAGTCAGAGTTTCCCGGTGATTTGCAGGATAGTGCAACCTCGCTTTTTCTGGAGAGAGGGCAGCTCTTTTCGAGGCCGGAGCTTCTGGCCTCAGTACTGAACCATTTTGAGCCACTCTATGACGAATGGTTATTGGAGGAGGATCTCGGTTTTATTCTTCCCTATCTCGAAGCGCACTCTCTCTTGCAGTCGAAAGTGGTGACGGTCGACCAGTTAAAACGAAGCCTGAGCGGAACCGTGAGGGGGATCTCCCGATGCGGAGAGCTCAAGCTTGAGAGTGATGAGGGAGAACCCATCCTTGTTTCGTCGGGAGAGGCGCATTTGCGAACTGCTCTATCATTATAAAACCCTTACTATTTATGGATCAACTTATGCTCCATCCTCAAATTAAAGCAGCATACCGCGTTCTTGAGAGCGGTGAACCGATCAGTCATGCCGAAGCCCTTCTGCTTGCAGAGCTGCCCGGTGAACTTGCGCTTGACCTGGCCTCCCTGGCAAACAAGGTCAAAAACCGTTATGGAAGCGGCCCTGAAGCGCTTCATGCCTGTTCCATCATGAATGCCAAATCGGGGGTCTGCGGTGAAAACTGCCGCTTTTGCGCACAGTCAAAACACAATCGAGCTGATATTGAGGTCTATGATCTGGTCGATGAAGAGTCCGTACTGATTGAGGCGCGGAACTGTTTCGCTGAAGGAGTCTCTCATTTCGGAATTGTGACCAGCGGTTACGGCTATAAAAGGATAAACCCGGAGTTTCAGCGGGTACTCAACATGATTGACCGCCTCCATACGGAGCTGCCGGAACTGAGTGTTTGCGCCTCTCTTGGCATGTTGGGCGAAGAGCCTGCGGAAGCACTTGCAGCGCACGGCATCGCCCACTACAACATCAACATTCAGGTTGCGCCCGACAAATATAATACGCTCATTGCTGATACGCATAGCGTCGAAGAGCGGATTGAGACCATCAAACTGCTGAGAAAAAACAACATCTCTGTCTGTTGCGGAGGCATTATGGGGGTTGGCGAAACCATGCAGGATCGGATTGCCATGATTTTTGCTCTCCAGGAGCTTGATGTTTCCGTTATACCGCTCAACGTTCTTGTGCCCATCGAAGGTACCCCGCTTGCAGGAAAAGAGCCGGTTTCCGTGGCTGAAATTGTAAAAACCTTTGCCATCTGCCGTCTGGCGCATCCTCATAAAGTCATCAAGTTTGCCGCAGGCAGGGAGACGATTATGAAAGATTTTCAGGGACTGCTGATGCTCTCGGGAGCAAACGGTTATCTGACCGGGGGCTACCTGACAACACGGGGTCGGGATATCGCCGACGACCGCAGGTTTGCCAGTCAGATTGCAAGTTTTAACTAAGGGGTTCGCTATCATGCAGTTTCAGGAACGGATCAGCCGGGAGCTCGAAGAGCTCAGGCGCCTTGACCGCTACCGGGTACTTCCCGATATCACTGCCAGGCATGGCAAGCATATTGCGGTGAATGGTCAGCTCCTTTTGAATCTCTCCTCGAACGACTACCTCGGCCTGGGCGACGACCGGGAGATGCTTGCCGGCTATGCGGAGGAGCTCAGGGAGAGGCAATATGCCATGACCAGCTCATCCTCCCGTCTTCTGACGGGCAATCATCCACTTTACGACCAGTTGGAAACGGCCCTTGCAACACTCTATGGACGTGAAGCAGCGCTGGTCTTCAATAGCGGCTATCATGCCAACATTGGCATCATTCCGGCGCTCAGCGGCCGTCATGATCTTGTTCTCAGTGACAGAAAAAACCATGCAAGCATTATTGACGGCATGAGGATTGCCGAAGCGCCTTACCAGCGTTACCGCCATCTGGACTACGATCATCTTGAAGAGCTGCTGGCGGGAGCTGCCGGTCGCTACCGCCAGATATTTATTGTCACCGAATCGGTCTTCAGCATGGACGGAGACCTTGCCGACCTCTCCCGGCTTGTTGCCCTGAAAGAGAAGTATGGAGCCGTTCTTGTTGTTGATGAAGCGCACGGTGTCGGAGTATTCGGAGAGCGCGGTCTCGGCCTCTGTGAAACAGCCGGTGTCGTCCAGCAGATCGACATCATTACCGGGACATTTGGCAAGGCACTCGCCTCAACGGGAGCTTATGCGGTGATGAGCACTTTTTTACGGGAGTATCTGCTCAATACCATGCGCTCCTTCATTTTTACCACGGCACTGCCCCCCGCCATTCTCGGCTGGAGCCTGCTCACGCTCGAGCGGCAGGCCGTCATGCACAGGGAGCGGAAGGGGCTCCTGCAGCTTGCCTCAAGGCTTCGCACTGCTTTGATAGGCCAATCACTGGATGTGCCGGGTGAAAGTCACATTGTGCCAGTGATTACCGGCAGCAACACCCTCGCTGTGCTCCTGGCAGCCCGGCTTCGGGATGCCGGGTTTCTCTGTCTGCCAGTGCGTCCGCCTACCGTTCCGGACAAGAGCGCCCGTATCCGCATTTCGCTCCGTTCCTCACTGCAATGGGAAGATATTGAGCGAATCCCTGAACTTATCGGGAGGGTAACGGTATGAAAACAACATGGCTCAGAAAAGAGGGTGCTGAGGAGCTTCTGCTTTTTTTTAACGGATGGGGCATGGATCGTCGTATTGGCGACCATCTTCTCGACGAGTCGCTTTCTGAAGGCTTTGATGCCGATATCCTGCTCTGCCACGATTATCGCACCCTTGAGCCGGAACCGGGTGTTATGAGTGAGGCAAGCCAGTATAGCCGCATAACGATTGTTGCCTGGTCATTCGGAGTCTGGGTAGCGCAGCATATTGAACTGCCTCCAATAGAGCGGGCGATTGCCATCAATGGCACCCTCCATCCGGTAAACGCAGAAAGAGGGATAAGCCCACCGGTTTTTCAGGCAACCCTTGCCGCCTGGTCTGAAAAGAGCCGCAGTCGCTTTAACCGCAGGATGTGTGGCTCGGGCGAAGCATACGCCCTTTTTTCCGGCATGTTGCCCGACCGCAGTGCTGCTGATCAACAGGAAGAGCTGGAGCGGTTGCAGGAGCACTTCCTGACGCAGGGCGAGGCAGGTGGCACTGCATGGCGCTTTGACCATGCCATTATTGGTGGACGTGATCTTGTTATTCCGGCAGTGCAGCAGTACCGGGCCTGGAAAGGTCTTCCTCAAACCGTGATCGCCGACATGCCCCACTTTCCCTTTTTTCATTTCAGGAACCTGCAGGAGGTGCTTGCATGCATCCGTTGATCGACAAGCAACTGGTTCGCGAACGATTTTGCCGCACGCTCAGAAGTTACGGCAGCCAGGCTGTGGTGCAGAAAGCGATGGCTGCAGAACTTTCAGAAATCATCTGCCGCGAGGAGCCGGGCAGATCGTTTGAGCGGGTTCTTGAAGTCGGGTCAGGCTCAGGGTCACTGATGGCTGAACTGCTCAGCCGCTGCTTCGTCAAGAGCTATTATGCCAATGATCTGGTCGAAGAGAGCCTTTTCGCTCTTCAGGGGGTTCTTGACCGACATCCCGTTGAGGAGTTTCATTTTCTTGCAGGGGATATCGAGTGCCAGGAGCTGTTGCCTTCCGCGCTTGACCTTGTGGTGTCGAATGCCACACTGCAATGGCTTGATGACCTTGACGGATTTTTCAAAAAGATATCTGATCATCTCAAGCCCGGCGGTATGCTCGCTTTCAGTACCTTTGGAACCTCGAACATGCGTGAAATATCAACGATTGAGGGTGTCGGACTCAGCTATCACACCCTCGGGGAGCTTGAACTTCTCGCAGGACGTTATTTTGAGCTGACCGTCAGCCGTGAAGAGACGCTGCGAATGGAGTTTCCGTCACCAGAAGCGATGCTGCACCATATTCGATCTACCGGTGTCAACGGGCTGCTTCGCCGTTCATGGACAAAAAGCCGCTACCTCCATTTTATCAAAGAGTACCGGCGACTCTTTTCTTCTGACAATGGCGTCTACCTGACCTACCATCCCCTTTATTGCTGCATGAAAAAGAGAAGCTCATGAGCGGAACGGTTCTTGCTGTTGCCGGAATCGATACCGGAATCGGAAAAACTTATGTGACCGGTCTGCTCGCCAAAGCACTGCTTCAGCAAGGCAAAAAGGTCATGACACAGAAAATTGTCCAGACCGGCTGTGAAGGGATAGCGGAAGATATTCTCGAACACCGTCGCCTGATGGGCATTGGAGTGCAGGATGCCGACCGGGAAGGGCTCACCTGCCCTTCTGTTTTTCGTTATCCAGCCTCACCGCACCTTGCAGCCGCCCTGGAAGGCACCCGGATCGATCTTAACCATATCCGCAGCTCTACCCTTGCTCTGCAGCAGCGCTACGACCTGGTGCTTCTTGAGGGGGTTGGAGGGCTCCTTGTTCCTCTCACCCCCGATCTCCTTTTTGCTGACTACATCAGGGATGCTGGGTACGGTCTACTGCTGGTGACGAGCCCCCGGCTCGGCAGCATCAACCACACACTCCTCTCCATCGAGGCCTGTGTGCACAGGGGAATCGTTATAAAGGGGGTTATCTACAACTGTTTTGAGAAGAGCGAGAAATTGATCGCTGATGATACCCGTGAGGTGATTCTTCACTACCTTGCCAAGGCGGGATTCATGGCACCGCTCATTGACCTGCGTGACGGGCAGCTTGAAGAGGACGCCTTGGCTCGGCTCTCTTGATGCTAATTTTTACAGTAACTTAGTCCGCTGATATGGCCATACAATCCAGCACCATTGACCTTGATTTTGACCGCAGCCATCTCTGGCATCCCTATACCTCGGTAAAGAATCCTTTACCGGTCTATGCTGTTTCCCGAGCATACGATGTCTTTCTTGAGCTTGAGGATGGCCGTAAGCTTGTTGACGGCATGTCCTCCTGGTGGGCCGCCATCCACGGCTACAACCACCCCGTGCTCAATGAGGCGGTTGTCAGTCAACTGCAACTGATGAGTCATGTTATGTTCGGAGGTATCACCCATGAACCAGCCATAACCCTTGCCAAACAGTTGGTGGCACTGACTCCCGAGCCCCTGCAGAAGCTCTTTTTCAGCGATTCAGGCTCAGTTGCAGTTGAAGTGGCCATCAAGATGGCTTTTCAATACTGGGCGGCTCTGGGTGATGCCCTGAAAAACCGGCTGCTTACCGTTCGCTCCGGCTACCACGGCGACACCTTTGCAGCCATGTCGGTCTGCGATCCGGTTACTGGTATGCACTCCCTCTTCAAAGGGGTGATGCCGGAACAGCATTTTGCCGAAGCACCAGCACCCCGATTTGATGAACCGTGCAGTGACGAGGATATTGCCAATCTTCGCATCAAGCTTGAGCAACATCACCGGGAGATTGCCGCAGTGATTATCGAGCCGGTGGTGCAGGGCGCAGGGGGAATGCGCTTTTATTCCCCCGACTATCTCCGCCGTCTCAGGGAACTCTGTGACCACTACCATGTGCTCCTGATTTTTGACGAAATAGCCACCGGCTTCGGACGTACAGGAAAAATGTTTGCGCTGGAGCATGCCGCTATTGTGCCCGACATCCTCTGTGTCGGTAAAGCGCTTACCGGTGGCTACATGACCCTTGCCGCAACCCTGACAACAGAGAAGGTTGCCGATGCAATATGTTTGGGCAATCCCGGGCTTTTCATGCATGGTCCGACCTTTATGGCAAACCCGCTTGCCTGTGCGGTCGCATCCGCAAGCATTCGTCTCCTGTGCAGTTATGACTGGCAGAGAGCAGTGCTGCGGCTTGAAGCCGGACTTCGTCAGGGGCTTGAACCCTGCAGGGCTTTAGGCAATGTGACAGATGTTCGTGTGCTTGGTGCCATAGGGGTGGTCGAGCTGCACCGTCCGGTTGATATGGCCCTCATCCAGAAACAGTTTGTAGACAAAGGAGTATGGGTTCGTCCCTTTGGTCGCCTGGTCTATCTCATGCCCCCTTTTATCATACGCGATGAAGAGCTTGGTGTATTAACCGCCGCAGTTTGCGATATTGTGGAATCGATGCGCTAAATTATCGTTTCGCATTATTTCAGGATGCACGATGTCCCGTTATATTCGATTTTTGTAAGATTAACCGTTAAGAACAGCCATGAGTGCAAAACCCTGGATTCGCCATTACGACAAGGGAGTTCCCCACACGCTTCATCCATACCCGGAAAAGACACTGGTTGATGTCCTCCGGAGGAGTGCCGTGGAGCAGCCCCGTTATCCCGCAATGTACTTCAAGGGGGCAGCACTCTCCTACCTCGAGCTGGAAAAACAAAGCGATGCGCTTGCCGCAGCACTGCTTTCGCTTGGCATAGGTCAGGGCGACCGGGTAGCCCTTATCATGCCAAACTCACCGCAACTGCTGATCAGCGAGTTCGGAGTTTGGAAAGCCGGAGCCATTGCTGTGCCTATGAATCCACTCTATACCGTCAACGAGCTGGAGCACGCACTCAATGAATGCGGTGCGGAGACAGTCATTGTCTCAACCTCCTTTTATGAAAAAATCAAGAGCGCTCAAACCGTTTCGCGTCTCAAAAGGGTGATTGCAACCAATATCAAGGAGTATCTTTCACCCCTCAACAAGCTTCTCTTTACCCTCGTCAAAGAGAAAAAAGATGGTCACAGGGTGAAACTGCATTCAGGAGACCATTGGCTTGCCGACCTTCTTGCTGCTCAATCAGGGAAAAAATTTGTTCCGGTTGCCATCAAGCATGATGAACCGGCAATTTTCCTCTTTTCCGGAGGGACAACGGGCAACCCCAAATGCGTTGTCATTTCCCATCAGGGGATGGTGATGACCGGTATGCAGATTGCGAGCTGGTTCAGTGTCATTCTTGAAAAGGGAAAAGATATTATCCTGCTCAACATGCCACTTTTCCATGTTTACGCCCAGGTCGGGATTCTGACAGCCGCACTGATTGAACGCTACCCTGTGGCCCTGGTGCCAAATCCTCGCGATATTGACGACCTGCTGCACACCATCAAAACCCTGAAAGCAGCGGTATTGCCCGGTGTGCCAACCCTCTTTACCGCGCTGCTCAACCATCCCAAAGTCAAGCGTGACCACTCAATGCTCAAATCGCTCAAACTCAGCGTTTCAGGCGCGGCACCGCTCATGCTCGAAACCAAAAAACGTTTTGAAGAGCTCACCGGAGGCCGCATTATCGATGCCTACAGTTTGACCGAATCAGCGCTTGCCTCGGTTTTTACGCCGATTCTCGGAACCTATAAGCACGGATCGGTTGGTATTCCCATTCCCGATGTTGAGATACGCATTGTTGACCCGGAAACCGGCCTTGAAACCCTTGCGGAGCTTGAAATAGGGGAAATCACCATGCGTGCCCCCCAGCTCATAAAAGAGTACTGGCAGAACCCCATGGAAACAGCGCTTGTGCTCCGTGACGGCTGGCTCTATACCGGTGATCTCGGTTATCTCGATGAGGACGGCTACCTCTTTATTGTTGACCGCAAAAAAGATGTCATCAAGCCCGGCGGTTTTCAGGTCTGGCCCCGCGATGTTGAAGAGGCCATAGCGGTTCACCCCGCAGTGCTCGAAGTCGGCGTAGCCGGAGTGCCCGACCCCTACCAGGGAGAGGCGGTCAAGGCATGGGTTGTCCTGCGTCCCGGTTCCCAGTTGACTGTTGATGAACTCAGGGAGCACTGCCGTAAAGATCTCGCGGCGTATAAAGTCCCGAAGCATGTTGAATTCATCCTGGTACTGCCGAAATCAACTGTAGGTAAAGTGCTCCGCCGCAAGCTTGTGGAAGCCCATTTGGCAGACGCCGCGGCTTAAGCAGCTCTCTTTGTTACGGAAAGTAAATTTAGAATAAGCCAGGTTTACTTTCCGCGATAAAAGTAAACGTTCAATGACAACGTGGTTTTGATCCCCTCTTCTGCCAGTTGGCGCATTTCGATAGTGTCAAGTTTTGCGCACTCTTTCGCCAGTCTGCGCTACTCATTTTTTATGATGGCCAGTGTATCAAGGGTCCCCGCAACTTTTGTTTTCCCCATCTGCTGTAAACAGAAGTGCCACTGATAAAAAATAGTGCTGATTTTCTTCTGTTTTTAACCGGACGGGAGTGAATAATAAACGCATTATGAATATGATCCGGAATTACGTATTTTACGCTTTGGTTCAGCGATAGGGGGGTTCTTTCGCCATTATTTTAATCAGAAAGCAGTTATTCAAGGAGAAAAACATGTTTGACTCGCAGATTCTGGATACGGCTATTGGATTGACTTTTATCTACTTTTTCCTGAGCATTCTCTGTTCCGCAATCATTGAAATTGTTGCAAGCCTTACAAAAAAACGCTCCAGAATGCCTGGTATCGGTATTCTGGCACTTATCCAGGACCCCAAGGTGTTGGAAAAGTTTTATCAGCAACCGTTTTTTATGGGAAAAACCCCTCCTGGTAATATCTTAAAAAGTTTTTTGGATTCCATAGTGCCTCTTCCATCACGCAAAAGCAGGGTGCCATCCTACATTCCTTCCCGCAGTTTTGTTTTGTCCTTGTTTGAGAGCCTGAAGCAGCATCCTGATGTTCTTAAAAAATTACTGAACGAGAGAATTGCTGAGCCAAACCATCAAAATGAAATAAAAGGCTTTACGGACAAGGTTGCGCAGCTTCCTGATGGAAGCATTATAAAAAAAGAGCTGGAAGTGGTTCTGGCATCGCCAGTCGTTGATATCGATGAAGTTTTCAAAAAAGTTAAGGAATGGTACACAAAAACAGTCGAAAATCTCGTGAATGGTGGAAACGAAGATGTTTGCGGGTCTTCTAACAAATCAATCTTCAATGAGATAAAGATTCCTGCTACCGGAGATTATTTAACAGATGTCAGAGCATTGGTGGAGGCTTTACCTGATAATAATGCACTGAAAAAAACACTTCTTCCGTTATTCGATATTGCTGGAAACAGTCTTGAGAAGGCGCTGGCAAACGTAGAAAAATGGTATGATGAGGGGATGGAGCGGGTGACCGGATGGTACAAAAAGTACTCGCAAACTTTTGGGGTGATTTTGGGTGTTGTTGTTGCGTTGGTCTTGAATGCGGATTCCTTTGAGATGGGAAAAGCAATGTATCGCGATAAGGAACTGAGAGCATCATTAGTCTCTATCGCCACGCAGCGAGTTGCGTTGACGGAGCAGTTATCTGCCAATACCGGGAGTGAAGGCAAGGAGCCCCAGAAAAAATCACCCGGAGCGCAGGAAACATCTCCCTTGGTTGATGCCGGGAAACAACTGTCGAAAACAGGCACTGTTTCCAGTGAGGACAGTCAAAAAACCAAAGAAAACGACAAGGTTGCAGAGGCCAAAGATAATGATTTGAATGAAAAGATTGGACAGATAAATAAAGACTTCAAGCAAATCAGCAGTATTAATCTTCCTTTCGGTTGGCCGATAAAAGATGGAGACAATACATCGATTCAAAAGCTTCTTACACCAGAAAAACTTCTTGGTATACTGATCACGGCCTTGATGGTTTCCATGGGCTCCAACTTCTGGTATGAACTGCTCAGTAAACTGCTCAATGTGAGGAGCGCTGGCAAGAAACCTCTAACCAACGAAGAGCAGGAGGCACGGAAAGAGTAGAAGCAGGTGCAGGTTGCCGATAAAGAAGTATTCCGCTAAGTTCAACTGGTCAAATTGATTGTGAGACTCATCGGAGAACCAAGATCAGGTACATGGCGCTTTTCGCCTTGCCAGAAATTGTTTTTGCATCGGAAGTTCCAGCAATAAACGAACGAGAAATCCCTATAACCATCCCGCTGAACTCAAATCACTCCTATCCTTCTGCGCCACAAACCAGCTCCGGAAGGCCGTCGTCACCACCATCGACAAGCAGGGGGTCAAAGAGGAAAATGGAGTGCAGCTTACCTTTGTTCCCGCATCGGTCTACGCTTATGCGGTTGGCCGCAACACGCTGATTCAGAAAAAAAAGCAACTGTTCTGAGGTGAGTATTCCGGCTCTGTCTCTATTTCCTCGGTCATATCCTCTTAGGCAGTTGGCGCTGCTCAATGCGCTCTCCAAGCCACACTTTGATCACCGACTGGCGCGATACCCCAAGACGTGTTTCCTCTTTATCAAGCGAGTCGATCATCCAGAGAGGAAAGTCAACATTTACCCTCTTATGCTCTTGTTTTATCCGACGAGCCTTGTCCAGATCAAGATAAGGTGTTATATCTGAACCATCATCAAAGGCTTTGTCAAATTCTTCTGTTTTCATAAACTTTTATCTCCTCCGGGCGGGATATTCTTACTGAAATTATTCTTATGGCTTCACCTCTGAATGTTGTCACTCCAGACCAGCATTTGCCTGAAATCTTGCCGATAACAATAAACCGAGGCTCTCCCACGGTTTATGCTGGAATTTCAACAAGATTATTGTCAACCCACAGTGCCTGAGCCTCAAAAAAGTCGATGCTGTGCTGAACTTTGTTCAGCCTGCTTTTTTCAGGGTCAAACGCAAATTGCATGGTATTTAATTGATGCTGTTTTTATACCAAAAAGATATAAAGAAAGAGCTGAAAAAAAAGTTGCATGCACCGGTCGCAAGCTTCAGCGTCAGACGCATGATCACTTTCTATGTGGTTATTCTTTCGAAATGTGACTGAGTAAAAAATAACTGATGAGAGTATGGGGCTTGACGTTCTGCATCTACGCTGCCAAGGTTTTTGATATTCTTTTTGTACTGCTCAAATCAAGTTTAATGAGCAAAAATAGTGGAGGCCATGCTCTTGATTCGACCGTACTCCTATCAGAAAAAAATTTCGGCATAATATTGGCCTCTCAGTATTGGTGCGGGCAATGCTTACATTCAGAGTCTCGAAAAAATACAGGTCAAGCTGGATTTGATACGATTCTGTTTGACGCAGCCAGAAAATGTATTCGTTCAGCCTAAAGTAAAAACGACATGCCGATACCTGATTTTCAGAGCATTATGCTTCCGTTGCTCAAACTCTGCCGTGATGGTCAAGAACATACCAGCCGGGAAATGGTTGAGGCATTGGCTCGCAAGTTTGGATTAACTCCGGAAGAGCTGATTTTGGTGTGGCGGTCTCCACAGATGCCGTTTCTGAGCTGAAACGGCTTGATTCGGACTATTTTGAAGAGAACTGAATGACCCTCGCAGAACTTAAAAACTTGCTTAACCCGGATATTCAGGCGCTGCTTGCGTCGCATTACTCCGACGATCCGGCAGCTTTTGCCATGCAGTTTCATGGCCGCAAGGAGTTACCGATTCGCGCAATGGCGGAGCAGCTTGCCTGCCGCCAGAAGGCTGTAAAAAAACTACCCACACTTTCGCAGCACAACCTGCTTTACACACCGTTGGCGCTTGAGCAATCCTCCGGGGAGCGCACGGCGGCATACAAGGCTTCGTTTATGTCGGGCAAGTGGGCAATCGATTTAAGCGGCGGTCTTGGCGTTGACACGATGTTTCTGGCGCGGACGTTTCAGGAGGTGGTTTACTGCGAGCGTGATTCGCTGCTTTGTGCCGTGGTTGAGCATAATCTGAAGGTGAGCGGAGTTGACAATGTTCAGGTAAAGAACGGCGACAGCATCAGCCTGCTTGCGGAGTACCCGGAGGACTCTTTTGACTGGATCTTTGTTGATCCTGCACGTCGTGAGGAGGGCCGCCGCTCCGTAGCGCTGGAGGCAGCAAGTCCGGATGTTGTGGCCTCTCATGATCTGCTGCTTCGTCATGCGCAGCGGGTTTGCATCAAGGCATCTCCGGCTCTCGAAATCAGCGGGCTGAAAAAGCTGTTGCCCGCCTTGCATGCGATTGTTGTGGTGTCGGTTGACCGTGAATGCAAGGAGATTCTGCTGCTTCTTGAGCGCGCGTACCCTGCTTGTGGGCTTGTGCAGGTAAAAGCGGTTTGCCTGAACGGTGATTCGGAGGAGATAACTGAGGTTGCCGGTGGGAATGGTGATGTGCCGAGGGTGGTTGCGGCGGCGGTGAAGACGTATCTCTACGAGCCTGATCCGGCCATTATCAAGGCGAGGCTTTCGGCGGTGCTTGCGCGTGATTCTGGCCTCCAGTTTGTGAACAAGAGCGTTGATTACCTCACGGCTGACCGTAAAATTGAGGCTTTTCCCGGCAGGAGTTTCCGGGTGGTTGAGTGTGTTCCGTACAAGCCGAAAAGCTTCAGGGCTTTTCTTGAGCGCCACGCCATTACAGGGTCAAGTATCCAGCGGCGCGATTTTCCCCTTTCGACGGAAGAGCTTCGGAAAAAATACCGGCTGCTCGAGAGCGAGAGGGCTTTTCTCTTTTTTACCAGGGATGCTGCGGGCCATCCGCTCTGCATCTACGCGCTCAGATGTTTTCCTGAAGACGAAGCAGCTCCCTTTGGGCAAGGCCGAAGCGCAGCCCCTGAATGCTGACACGGATCATGCCAACGCCAAGCAGGCGCATGAATTGGTGCAGGATGAGCATTCCCATGGTGATGACGTCGGCCCTTCCTTCGGGGATACCAAGCTCAATGATCTGCTCAAGGGTGCTCTTTTTGAGTCTGTCGAGAAAGGCGTGCACCTCCTCGTAGGTGAGGGGGTAGTTGTGCACCTTCAGGGCGTCGAAGTGTTTCAGCCCCTGGTCTACCTGGGCGATGGTGGTGATGGTGCCGGCCACGCCATAAACGTGCTCTCTTGATGCAAAAAAAGGAATGATGTTTGCAGTGAGGAGCTGGTCGATGCAGCTTTTGGCGGCATCAATTTCGCTTTGCGGCGGGGGAAGTGTGGTAAAAAAGCGCTCGGTGAGCCTCACCGAACCGATGTCAAGGCTGACGCTCTCCGTAATGGCGCCTGGTGACCCCATGGAGATCTCCGTACTGCCGCCGCCGATGTCGATGACGGTGAAGAGTTCGGGAATGTCGCTCATGCCAGCCACTGCGCCGCAAAAGGTGAGGTCAGCCTCCTCTTTGCCGGAGATGCACTCTATGGTTATCCCCGCAGCACGCTCAATCGCCTCTATAACCTCAGCGCGGTTTTTGGCGTCTCTCAGGGCACTGGTGCCTGCGGCGATGATGGTTTCGACTGCGTGCTCATCGCTGAGCTGGCGATAGTCAATCATGCAGTCGATGAGCCTTTGCAATCCTTGCGGGTCAATGGTTTTTGCGGCATCCACATTTTTGCCAAGCCGCACGATGGTCTGCTTGTGGTAGACCGGCTGGATGGAGCCAGTCGCTGGATCAAGGTCGGCAATGAGCAACAGGGCGGTGTTGGTGCCGATATCGATGCATGAAACTCGTTTTTTCATAGTGGCTTAATAAAGCTCGAAAGCCATTCATCTTCATAGATAGTCTGCACTGCAGTGTAGCCGAGCCGTTTGAGCAGTTTGTTCAGCCAGGGTTCGTCGTAGACAAGAATACCTGAGAGCAGCACCGGCGCCGCAGGGGCGTATTTGCGGATGACTGGCAGGATGCGGTCGATGACGTTTTTGTTGATGTTTGCCAGAATGAGGTCGTAGCCCTCTTTGAGGTTGACGACCAGATCCTCTTCGGCGTCGAGGAGTTCGACCCGGATCTCATCAGCGTGGTTTTCCGCAATGTTTTCGATGGCGTTTTCGGCGGCCCAAGTGTTGTTGTCGAAGGCGAGAATGGGGCGATTGTTGCCAAGTTTGCGGGCGGCTATGGCAAGGACGCCGGTGCCGGTACCGATGTCCATTATTTTTTTCTCTTTCAGTTCGAGATGCTCCATTTGGCGCAGCATCAGGCGTGTTGTGGCATGATATCCGGTGCCGAACGACATTTTTGGGTTGATTTCGATGACGATCTGGCCGGGTTTCGGTGTGACGGCACTGCTTTTCTGAATAATCAGGAGGCGATCGGAGATTTCGATGGGTTGCAGGGTTGCCTCCCAATCGGCGTTCCAGTTTCTGTCGGCGATAAAGGTTGCTGTGTAAGCGGGAAGAGTCCCAACCCTCTCTTGCAGCATGGCGCGGATGCTCTGCTCTTTCTCCTCGGTCCATTCGGTTTCGGGCAGATAGGCGAGGAGCTGGTGATCCTCTTCCTGAAAGGACTCTATGCCCTCTCCGGCAAGCAGGCCGATGTAAAGCTCATGAAGGTCCGGGCCTATTTGAAAAGCCAGTTCGATAAAGTTATTTGTTCCGGGTTGAGGCATAAAAAGGGTCTGACAATTATTAATACGGTTTGCTTTTGAATATACTGATTTCCTCCGGCAAAGAAGAGATGGGTGCTGGGGCGAGTTTACTCGGTGGTGATGAGGCGTGTGGCAAAGGCGTAATGGCTCTCGTAATAGCGTTCGTAGAGGTGGCTGAGCTTGACGCCGTTTCTTGCTGCATGGGCAAAGCTCTCCTGGCCTGTAAAGATGCCGACATGGTCGATATCTCTGCCTTCGTTGCTGAAAAAAACCAGGTCACCGGGATGCAGGCTGTTTTTCGGTATAACATTGCCGAATGCTGCAAGATCACTGGCGGTGCGTGGCAAAATCATACGGAAGTTTTTCTGGTAGAGGTAGAGCACCAGTCCCGAACAGTCGAACCCTTCCGGGGATGCTCCGCCGTAACGGTATCTGGTGCCGATCTGTTCGTCAATGGATGAAAAGAGGTGGTCGAGCGACTGCGGTGTTACCTTCAGCGGCAGGGCGCAAGTGACTGCAAAGCTGCTGCCTTCCGGGCGGCAGGAGATATGCGATTTTCTGTTTTTTAAACTATATTTGCTCTCCATGCGGTATCCTGTACCGCCCCGGAAGCTCTGGCATCCGGTAACAGAGAGTATTATTCCGGCTATGGCGCAGAGAAGCACTGCTGTTCTGCATTGCCTTATCCGGTATTTTCGTGATGCGGTATGGTGGAAATATTGCTGCATGAGAAGTCCAACTTCAGTTTTGTGGTGAGGAGGGCCAATGCAGGGCTCTCTGTGAAAAGAACCGGGTAAAAAACCCAAGAGGCAAGATACTCTATTAAATTATTTGAGTGAAGATATGGCGGTGATGAAATTTGGTGGGACTTCAGTGGGGACGGCCAAAGCCATGCGGCAGGCGATCTCCATTGTTGCAAGGGAAGAGCAGAAAGCGGTACCTCTGGTGGTGCTCAGCGCATGCAGTGGTATTACCAATAAGCTTGTGCATATCGCCGATGCGGCAGGGCGTAGCGCTCTTGACGAGGCGATGGCCATTGCGGGCGAGGTGCGCAGATTCCACCTCGATCTGCTCGATGAGCTGATCAAGGGTACGGAACTGAAGGTGGAACTTGCCGCCAAAATAGAGGAGCTTGCAGGTCGGCTTGAAATGCTGATCAAGGGTGTTGATATTGTGGGTGAGCTTACGGAGCGTTCGAGGGATATGTTCTGTTCTTTCGGCGAACTCTTTTCCACAACCGTTTTTGCCGCGGCCATGAAGGAGCTGGGGCACAAGGCAGAGTGGGTGGATGTCCGTACGGTGATGATTACTGATGACAATTTCGGTTTTGCCCGTCCCTTGCAGGATGAGTGCGAAGCGCGGACGAGTCGCATCATAAGGCCGCTGCTTGATGGCGGAACGACCGTTGTGACGCAGGGTTATATTGGCGCAACCCAGGATGGCCGGACGACGACGCTCGGAAGGGGCGGTTCTGACTTTTCTGCGGCATTGCTTGGCTCATGGCTCAATGACGACTCGATACAGATATGGACGGACGTTGATGGCGTCATGACCTGCGATCCGCGTATGGTGCCTGAAGCGAGGAGCATCAGGGTGATGACCTTCTCGGAGGCGGCGGAGCTTGCCTATCTTGGCGCCAAAGTGCTGCATCCCGATACCATCGCTCCGGCAGTGCAGAAAAATATTCCGGTCTATGTGCTGAACTCATTGCATCCTGATGCCAAAGGCACTATTATTACCAATGACCCGCAGCGGCTTTCGGGCATGAGTTATGAGGGTCTTGTCAAATCGATTGCGGTCAAGAAGGGACAGTGCATTATCAATGTGCGCTCAAACCGTATGTTTGGCCGGCACGGCTTCATGAACGAACTTTTCGATGTCTTTGCCCGCTACGGCGTCTCTGTTGAAATGATTGCGACCAGTGAGGTTTCTGTTTCGCTGACGGTTGACGATAAAAGCTTCAGTGACGAGCTGATCGGGGCTCTGAAAACTCTTGGCGAGGTTGATATTGAGCATGGTGTGGCGACCATCAGCGTTGTCGGTGATAATCTCCGCATGTCGCGTGGTGTTGCGGGGCGAATTTTCAGCGCCTTGAAGGATGTCAATCTCCGGATGATTTCACAGGGGGCGTCTGAGATTAATGTCGGCGTTGTGGTTGAGGAACCCGAGGTGGTCACGGCGGTCAACAATCTGCACAGGGAGTTTTTTTCCAATTTGCAGAATGAAGGTATTTTTGAAACTCCGGCAGGGAGCCGGTAGGGCATAAACGTTTTAATTGGCTATAAATAAAAAGGTACTGTACACATGGACTATAAAAAAGCTGGAGTTGATATCGGTGCGGGTGAAGAGTTTGTCCGCATGATCAAGCCCCAGGTTCGCCAGACATTTACCCCCGGTGTCATTACCGATATTGGTGCTTTCGGCGGTTTTTTTCAGCCTGATTTCTCTCAGTACAAAAAACCGGTGCTGGTCAGCAGCATTGACGGTGTCGGCACAAAACTGAAGATTGCCATTGAGCTTGGCCAGTATGAAACGGTGGGGTCCTGCCTGGTCAACCATTGTGTGAACGATATTCTGGTCTGTGGCGCAAAGCCACTCTTCTTTTTGGACTACTATGCCTGCGGAAAATTGACTCCCGCAATTGCGGCTGCGGTGGTGACCGGTATGGTCAATGCCTGCCGAGAGAATGGCTGTGCCTTGATTGGCGGCGAAACAGCGGAGATGCCGGGTCTCTATCAGGAGCGGGATTTTGATCTTGCGGGCTCCATTGTCGGGGTTGTGGATCATGAAAAAATCATCAATGGCTCGGCCATCAGGGAGGGCGACGTGCTCATCGGGCTTGCTTCCAACGGTCTGCACACCAACGGCTATTCGCTTGCGAGGAAAGTGCTTGAGGGGAGAATGCAGGAGAGCGTTCCGGGCCTTGAGGGTACCATTGGCGAGGAGCTGCTGAAGGTGCATCGCTCCTACCTGTCTCTGATTGAGCCCTTTTTTGGTTCGCCCGATATCAGGGGCCTTTCGCACATTACCGGTGGCGGGCTGATGGGTAACACCATGCGCATTGTGCCTGAAGGGCTGACGCTTGATGTTGCGTGGGACGCATGGCCGGAACCTTTGATTTTCGATATTATCCGCCGGGCAGGTAATGTTCCTGAGGAGGATATGCGGAGAACCTTCAATCTTGGTGTAGGACTGGTGATGATTGTTGAAAAAAATGCGGCAGAGAGGGTGCTCACCTCCTTGAAATCTCAACAGGAAAATGCTTACATTATAGGCGTTGTATCCGGAATAAAATAAAGCACTAATCAGGAAGATTCATGCTGACTTTACTGGCCATTTTGGCGGTGAGCTACATCATAGGTTCTATTCCTACCAGCCTTGTGGCGGGAAAGATGCTCAAGGGGATTGATATCCGCAACTTCGGAAGTGGGAATGCTGGTGGTACCAATGCCTTCAGGGTGCTTGGCTGGAAGCCTGGACTTATTGTAACCCTGATTGATATTGTCAAGGGCGTTGTTGCTGCGGTCTCGGTTGTTGCTTTTTTCCGACATCACCCGATTGGTGCTTTTCCTGACATGAATGAGGTTGCCTTGCGCCTGCTTGCGGGAATGAGCGCGGTGATTGGCCATGTTTTTACTCTTTTTGCCGGATTCAAGGGAGGCAAGGGGGTCAGTACTGCTGCCGGCATGCTCATCGGGATCGCCCCGGTAAGCATGTTGATGGTTGTGGCTATTTTTTTTCTGACGGTCTATGTTTCCCGCCATGTCTCTGTTGCCTCGATGCTTGCGGCAATCGCCTTTCCGCTGATTATTGCCATCCGTAAATATATTTTTGAGCTTGGCACCGGCCTCGATTACTATGTCGGGCTCTTCGGGCAACCCTTCTCCATTCATGACAGCCTCGATTATCATCTCATGATTTTCGGGCTCGTTGTTGCACTTGCAATTCTCTATACACACCGAACCAATATCAGAAGATTGCTCTCTGGTACCGAAAGTCGTATTACCTTCGGAAAAAAGCATTGAGTCACTGACACAACGGATGAATATTGCTGTACTGGGGGCGGGAAGCTGGGGTACCACCCTGGCGGTGCTGCTTGCGAAAAAAGGGCACGAGGTGCGCCTCTGGGCGCATCGCCCCGAATTTGCGGCAACGCTCAGCGCCGAGCGTGAAAACCGCCGCTATCTTAAGGGGGTACTTTTTCCTGAGAAATTGGAGATAGCTCCTCATTTGCAGGATCTGGTCTCCGGGTCGGAGATGATTGTCACCGCTGTGCCCTCGCAGGCCTTGCGGGAGACCGTTTTCGGCTTTCGTGATCTTGCCTTGAATGGAAAAATTCTGGTCAATGTGGCCAAGGGGATTGAGATCGGGACGGGAAAACGGATGTCGGAAGTGCTGCTTGAAGTGCTTCCCGATTTGCTTCCATCCCGGGTTGCGGCTTTGTACGGCCCGAGCCATGCCGAGGAGGTCTCAAAGGAGCAGCCCACTACGGTTGTCGCCTCTTCTTCGTCGCTCGCTACGGCTGAACAGGTGCAGGAGGTTTTTCATACGAGCATGTTTCGCGTCTATGTCAATACCGATATTATCGGGGTTGAAATTGCCGGTTCGGTCAAGAATGTCATTGCCATTGCGGCTGGAATCTCTGATGGAGTCGGATATGGTGATAACGCCAAGGCGGCAATCATTACCCGGGGAATGACTGAAATTTCAAGACTCTGCATCAAGCTTGGGGGCGAAGCGGTTACCATCTCCGGTCTTGCGGGTATTGGCGATCTTGTGGTCACCTGCCTGAGCCGCCACAGCCGAAATCGTTATGTTGGTGAGGAGATCGGGCGGGGCCGCTCGCTTGATGAGGTTATCAGCCAGATGAACATGATTGCCGAAGGGGTTCACAGTTCAAGGTCGGTGTTTGAGCTGAGCCGCGCTGTCGGTGTTGAGATGCCCATCACGCGGGCCGTTTACGAGATGCTTTTTCAGCAAAAGCCGGTTCAGCAGGCGATTCTCGATCTTATGACCCGCGATCCCAAGCAGGAGCGCGACTGATCCTCTACTGGTGCTTTTTGGGAAAGTCGTACCATGCCAGTTTACCGCTATCAGGATTTGCACTTTTCCAAGAGTCGATATCGAGGTCAATTTTTGCCACCCCGCAGGTCACCATACTTTCGATGTAACTTCCTGCAAGCAGGTTTGAAAACTCCGTCAATGTCGGGTTGTGGCCGAAAAGCATTGCCGTTGTGCAGGTTTCGGGGATCTGCTGGACAATTTTGAGCAGATCGAGTACTCCTCCCCTGTAGATCTCAATACGCTGCTGGATCTGTTCCTCAGGGAGGTCGAGCGTTTCGCAGAAGAGCTCCGCCGTGGTGAGGGCCCTCGTTGCGGGGCTCGAAATAACCAGTTCCGGGAGAATTTCTTTTTGCTTCAGCCGTGCCGCCATGACTGGGGCGTTTTTCATGCCACGAGCGTTCAGCGTCCGGTCGAAATCGCCGGTATTGGCGTTTCCCCAATCTGATTTGGCGTGACGGACAAGGTAGATGGTTTTCATGTGCGATCGATGTTATAACGTTTCTTGAGCTCCATGATTCTATGGTATGAACGGTCGATGCGCGCTGCAGTGACGATCTTTTTCTGCAGCAGCGAGCGGATAATTGTGGTTGCTTTTGAGGCAATCCCGGGATCATAGGAGGTGTTGTTTCCAAAGAGCAGTATATCGACACCCGCCTCAATGGCTAACTGGATGGCCGTTTCAAGGCCGTAATGGTCTGCAATGGCTTTCATCTGCATGTCATCGCTCACAATCACTCCAGTAAAACCGATATTTTTCCTGAGCACTCCGTCGAGGATTGCTTTTGAAAGCGTTGCCGGGTAGAGGGGGTCGAGCTTTCCATTGAAGACATGCGCGGTCATGATGGGGTCATGGTAGCCAGCGGCAATCAGGGCGCGGTAGGGTTCAAGCTCTTTTTCCGTCCAGCTTCCCGTGATGTCGGTAAAGTCGCGATGGGTGTCGGTGGTTGAACTGCCATGGCCAGGAAAGTGTTTCAGTGTGGGAATGATGCCCTCTTCACGGTATGCGCTGCAGGTGAGGGTGATGTTGCTGGAGACCACGGCAGGGTCGGATGAAAAGCTTCGGCCAAGCTTGCCGATTACCGGATTGTCCGCATTGACGTTCAGGTCGGCCACAGGAGCAAGATTCATGCCGATGTGCATTGCTTTCAGTGTTTTGGCACATTGCCGGGCTGCGAAGCCGGTACTGTCCGCATTGTTGAGTTCTCCGAGATGCTGTGCCGAAACAGTTGGAGGGAATCCCCTGGCCACTTTGAGGCGGTTGACCTTTCCTCCCTCCTGGTCGATGGCTATAAGGAGTGGAATTTGCGACACCTTTTGCAGCTCAAGCGTCAGGCGAGCGAGTTGCTCCGGGTTGCTGATGTTCCTTGATGGGGAATGGGAGGGAACATCATAATCAAAGAGCACCACTCCCCCGATATGGCGCTCACGGATGTCGTTGGCAATCTCTGGAGAATCGGCAATGCTGAATCCCCGGAAACCGATCATAAGCATCTGGCCAATTTTAACGGAGAGGCTGTCGGGTTTTTTTACTGCTTGTGCCGGCACGCAAAAGAGGGTGAGGAGCAGCAGTGCCGCCATCACCCGTAACTTTTTTTTCATAGACTCAGAGTTCCTTCCTCTCCATTGATTGACTGTTCTTTGTCTCCCTTTCTGCAGGTGCTCGACTCAGGAGAGTGCTTTCATAATGGTGAGTTCACCGTCGACAATATCGATGGCAACCTCTTCTCCCTCCTGAATTTCACCCGAAAGAATGAGCGCTGAAACACGGTTGGTGATTTTGCGCTGCATCACCCGTTTGAGTGGCCGGGCGCCGAAGGCTGGGTCGAAGCCTGCATTGGCAAACCACTGGATGGCCGCTTCAGAGATGGTGAGGTTGATGCGCTGCCGCAATGCAGTCGCCTTGATGCGGTCGAACTGGATCAGAACAATTTTTTTCAGGTCTTCCCTGGTGAGCGGCGTAAAGAGGATAACCTCGTCGATGCGGTTGAGAAACTCGGGTTTTACCTTCTGTTTCAGGAGCTGGAAGAGCTTCTCCTGGAGGCCGGAGAGCATTCCCTCGCGGTTAACTCCCTCCATCTTTTCCATTTCCGACTGTATAAGCTGGGCACCTATGTTGCTCGTCATGATGATGATGGTGTTCTTGAAGTTCACCGTCCGTCCCTTGCTGTCGGTAAGGCGTCCATCATCAAGAATCTGCAAAAGGATGTTGAAGACGTCGGGGTGCGCTTTTTCGATTTCATCAAGCAGCACAACGGCAAAGGGTTTGCGGCGTACCGCTTCGGTGAGCTGTCCACCCTCCTCATAACCGACGTAGCCTGGAGGGGCACCGACCAGACGGCTGACAGTATGTGATTCCATGTACTCGCTCATGTCGATGCGTATCATGGCATCTTCGTCATCAAAAAGATAGTCAGCCAGAGTGCGGGCCAACTCGGTTTTGCCGACGCCGGTGGGCCCCAGAAAGATAAAGGAGCCGATCGGTCGCTTGTCGTCACCCATGCCTGCACGTGAGCGTTTAACCGCTTCGCTGACCGCCGTGACGGCCTCTTCCTGTCCGATCACCCGCTTGTGCAGCTCCTCTTCGATCAAGAGAAGCTTCTGGCGGTCGGACTGGAGCATCTTGCTGAGAGGAATGCCGGTCCATTTCGAGACGATATCGGCAATGTCTTCTGCGTCGATCTCCTCTTTCATGATCAAGTCGCCGGAGCTTTTTTTTGCTTCAATTTTCAGACGGTTTTCTTCGATCTGGCGCTCAATGGCTACGGTTTTACCATAACGGATTTCAGCAACCTTGCCGTAGTCGCCCTGCCGTTCAAACTCTTCGGCCTGCACGCGAAGCTCTTCGAGCTGCGATTTCAGGTTGCGCGATGACTGGATCAGCTCCTTTTCGCTTTCCCATTTGGCCTTGATGACGGTCTGTTCCTCAATGAGGTTTGCGAGTTGTTTTTCTATCTCCTCAAGCCGTTGTTTCGTGTCGGCGATGCTCATACTGTTTCGCGTTTGATTACGGAGTGTGAATAAGAATTATTGTTGTAAATTTAAGGACTAAAACATTAAAGTCATCATCGGCACCTGCCGTAATATTAAAAAAAGAGTAACGGATAATAACGTGGAAAAGTTCTTGATTGGTTCACTCTCAGTTCCTGACGACAGCACTCCGCTTTTTATAGCGGGCCCCTGCGTTATTGAAAGCCGGGCTATGGCTCTGCAGACGGCAGAAGAGTTGCAGCGCATCAGCCGGCAGGAGGGTGTTCGTTTTATTTTCAAAGGATCTTATCGCAAGGCTAACCGTACTTCCGGTTCCTCCTTTACCGGTATCGGCGACACCGAGGCGCTTGAAGTGCTTGCCGAGATTCGCCATAACTATCACATGCCGGTGATTACCGATGTGCACGAAACCAAAGAGGTTACGCTTGCTGCCCGCTATGTGGATGTGCTGCAGATACCGGCATTTCTCTGCCGCCAGACCGAACTTCTGGTGGCTGCCGGAGAGAGTGGACTTGCGGTCAATATCAAGAAGGGGCAGTTTATGGCTCCTGAGGATATGGTGCTTGCCGCAGCGAAGGTGGTTCAGACGGGCAACCCACGGGTTATGCTGACCGAAAGGGGATCAAGCTTTGGTTATCACAACCTTGTTGTCGACTTCAGGGGGCTGGCCAAAATGGCAGAATCGGGCTATCCTGTGCTCTATGATGCGACTCACAGCCTGCAACTGCCGGGAGCGGGCCAGGGGGTTTCAGGTGGAGAGCGTCAGTATGTGATGCCCCTTGCGCGGGCAGCAGTTGCCGCAGGTGTGGATGGTCTCTTTTTTGAGATTCATCCCGATCCGTCGAAAGCGCTTTCGGATGCCACCACACAGGTTGCCCTGGCCGATTTCGGCACGATGGTCAAACAATTGCTCCACCTTTACCGGTGCGTGCATACTCTTCATTCACTCTAAAACATCATACGCTTTTGGAAGGGTTTCAATATTTCGGGATGCAGCCTTCGCAAGCTGATCCAACGTCAAGAATAGATCTTGCCCTCAAAGCCGTCCGGGCGCTTCTTTTTCCCGTAGACGGTGTCCTGAATGGCAGCCGCATTACCTTTGACTCCAACGGCGGAGAGCTCTGTTCAATTTCGGTCAGAGATGCCGTTGCCATCAAGGAAGCACTGAAACAGGGAGTGCATATCGCCGTTCTGTCGGAAAGGGATGCTGAAGGGTACCGCCCACTGCTTGAAGCGCTTGGCGTGCAGGATCTCTACCTCAACGGGGAAAATCTTCTCTACTCCTACGAAGCCTTTCTCCAGCGGCACGATCTTGCTGATGAGGAGTGTGCCTATATCGGCGATGATATCGGTGACATAGGGGTGCTTGCAAAAGTTGGCCTGCCCGCGACCGCCATTGACGGCGCGGATTATCTCCGGAACCGTGTCGGTTATATCTCCGGCTACGAGGGTGGAAAAGGGTGTGTGCGGGAGTTGGTCGAGATGATTCTTATCAAGCAGGGTAAATGGCCCTACATCGAGAGAGGAGTCGAGGAGTCAGAAGAGGAGGAGTAGGCCTTTACGGCATCTCCTGAAGAAACTCCGGGGTGCGGGCCGTGTTCATGAGCCGGGCGGTTTCTGCAAGTGAAAGCATGCCGACAATGTTGGTGCCGTGGCTGGGTTCCACATGTACATCTCCCCGGTATGCCGTTCCCTCTTCAAGTGCGTGTTCAAGAGCCGCGATTTTTCCGAGAAGGCTGTATGCCGCCGATTGCGGCGTTGAGCAGGCGACCGGTGGATTCTCTTCTCCGTGCAGATGGTACCCTTCTGGCAGCAGCCCGCTCTCCGGATAGTCGTGCCAGTGCGTCATCGAAGTTCCGAAGCGGGCCAGATGGCGGGGGAAGCTGGCTTCAGGCCTGAGTGTCATCAGGATACTTGCTGTCAGGGCATTACCGAGAGCGTGTGCCAGAATGGTGAGGGTGTCGAAGGAGGGTTTGACGACAATCTCCGAAGGGCAGCTCCTCGGGGTCTTGAGGTATGCGCGTTGCCTCCCGTTGCGTTGCATGAGTCCGATCTCCACCAGATCGTTCTTGGTTTCAAGATGATTTTTTCTGCACCCCGATCTGGTGGTTATGACGCGTACCTGTGGTATCGGAACGAGCATGATGTGTCCCTGCACCCGAATCCGAACCTTGCCCGCCTCATGCTCTCCATGATCGTCCGTCGATCCGGATTCTTCAAAAATAAGTGCGGGCTCTGCCGAAACCGGCAACTGGCGGGCGAAAAAGCCATAGCTCATGCCGCTTCGCTCGTCGAGATAGCGGGCAACAATCCGCTTGTAAAAGTTGCTGCGGTATTCGAGCTCCTCGGTTGAGGTATGCGTCAAGAGGCAGGCATTGCTGCCCCAAAGGGCGCTGCACTCGAGAAAATCCTCTGCAATACCCTCAAACTCCCCGGTTCCGGTCTCCAGCGCTCCCTGCTCTATGTCCAGCTCTTCACCTCTTGGCGGAACAACCTGTGCCGTGAGCTTGGGTACCAGTGTGTTGCGTACATCTTCCGGTGAGGGGAGCGGGGTGTTGAAGGTGACCACTCCCCCGTTCATGGTGCAGATACTCCATGAGTGGTCGGTGACAAAGATAAGGATATGCACCATGTCGCGGGCGAGCCGGCCCACAATGGCATCGAGCCTCTCCTGTGGCAGGGAGTCCGGGGTAAGCGGCGCCGCTTCGTCGTAGATGCCGACAATGATGTTGTTGTAGAGCGTTGTGACGCGGTTGATTGCAAGCAAATTGTCAGGAAAATATCCCGGAGCGAGAATAACCGTACCGGGAGCAAAGCGTCCGTCATTTCCCGAAGACTCTTTTTCTGAAAGTACAGCAATCCCGAGAGCGCGCATGGCGTTGGCAAGGGCGCAACAAAAGCGCTCCAGGCGTGGCGAGAGCTCAGGTGCCCGATAGAGCACTGGCTGGAGTCGTTTGCACATCTCATCAATCCCCAGCGGAGTATCGAGAGGAATGCCGAGGAGATGGTGGAGTGAGTCGGAAGTGATGCTGTTACTCATGGAGCTGTTCTGGCGGATTTATTCAGAAAAATAATCGGCCATTGGTTACTGGCCGAAATTATGCTCGCGGCCCCAGAGCAGTTTTGTACGCAGAATTTCACAGTAATCCCGGTTTTCATTGGCGACAAGATTGATGACTACGGATGATTTCCTGACCGTGATGCTCTCCTGTGGAGTGAGCATTTTTTTTAGGTTGCCGTCGCAGTTCAGCGGAAAAGAGCCGTCAGGGGCATCGACCGAGACCTCTATGGTCTTCTCGTCGCTGATAACGATGGGCCGTACGGTCAGCATGTGCGGGCAAATCGGCGTGATGACAAAGACGCTTGATTTTGGCGCGATGATGGGGCCGCCAGCAGACATGGAGTAGGCGGTTGAGCCGGTTGATGTGGCAACAATGATGCCGTCAGCCCGATAAGAGCTGAGCAGCTCGCCGTCAAGTTTTATAATAAAGGTCGGAATACGTGGATAGGCTCCTTTTTCGATGACCACGTCATTCAGCGCCCGAAGATGCTGCATCTCATTGTCGATAGAGACTGCCGCTTCGAGTTGTGAACGCGTATGAATGGTGTAGGTTCCGTTTAGCACCCGCTCGACAGACGTGAACATTTCGGCCTGGGTAAATTCTGTCAAAAAACCGAGGTAGCCGACATTGACGCCGATAACCGGTTTTGTTACCGCATAATGTGAGGTGAAGAGGAGCGTTCCATCACCGCCCAGCGAGATAAACGCGTCACAGTGTTTGCTGAGCTCTTCGATTGGCGCCGAATTGCCTGTTTGCAGTTGTTCCGCAGAGAGGCTTTCAAAAATATAGGCGACCTTTCGTTCGTCAAGCCATTCGGCAAGCCTGCGGGCAAGATCAAGTGCGTTTTGTCTTGTAACATTGACGACAATGGCAAATTTCATGACCGGTTCATCTCTTTAAGGGTTTGGTAGAGCTGATTTGCCTCATTGAAGTGCGATTCGAGCGGCTCGAGGTTGCGTTGCCGTATTTCACCGGAGAGTTGGGCCAGTTCCCGGGAAAAGCCTTCAAGTTCCTCGGCAATGTTGTTGCTGTTTGTTGTGATGATATCCCGCCAGATTTTCCAAGAACTGCCGGCAAGCCTTGCAAGGGTGGCAAAACCTGGGCCCGATTTGCTGATCGACTCCCCGCAGTGGGTCATCAGCATCGTCGAGAGCAGTTGAGGCAGATGGCTAATTTTTGCGATGATGCGGTCATGCTCGTCCGGGGTCATTGAGAGCGTTGTGCAGCCCGCCGATTCAAGCAGGGCAACGAGAAAGCTACCTTTGTCGCCAGCAAGCAGGTTGTTGTCGTCACAGAGGATCACGCGGCGCCCTTGCAGCAGCTCCTCGTGGCTTTCACGGTAACCCTGCTGCTCCTTGCCCGCCATCGGGTGCATCCCGAGAAAGGGGAGGCCGAGCTCGTGGGCCCTGCGGGCGATGAGCGATTTGGTGCTTGAAACATCGCTCACCAGTGTCGAAGGGGGGGCAAGTCGGCTGATTTCATCGAGCAGTGCGATATTGACCTCGACCGGGGCTGAAAGAATAATCAGGTCAGCCTGGTAGAGGGCGGTTTTGTCGGCAGTAAAGTGGTCAAGGCCAAGTTTTTCAACGCTTTCGCGGTCGCCATCGGTAAAGCTCGGGTCGAACCCCTGAAAGAGGATGGTGCTTTGAAGGGCCAGCGGGGAGCGTTTCAGGGCACGCAACAGCGACATGCCAATCAACCCGAGGCCGATAAATGAGATGCTCCTGATAGGTGACTTCACAGTCGTGCCGGTTAGTTTTGCTTGTTTGCCCTGCTTCCGGGGGCATCAATCGGCACACCCTCTTTGCAGAGAGGGCACTCTTCAGGAGTATAGCTTATCACCTCCATCGACAGGAGAGAAAAATGGTCGTCCGCAAGCTTCACTTTTCCGTTGCTGCGGTCAACCACCGAGCCGACCCCGACAAGTGACGCTCCAGCGCTCTTGATCAGCTCAATCACCTCCGCTACCGAGCCGCCGGTGGTGATGACATCCTCAATAACCAGTACCCGTTCGTTGGGCTCAAGGGTGAAGCCGCGGCGGATGGTCATGGTTCCCTCCTTGCGTTCGGCAAAGATTGTTTTGACACCGAGTTGGCGTCCAACCTCCGTTCCAACCACAATTCCACCAATGGCCGGAGAGATGACTGTTTCAACTCCCTTGCCCCTGAAGTGGACTGCAATTTCGCTGCAGATTGCCGTCAGGTGTTCCGGGTGCTGCAGTACCTTGGCGCACTGAAAATAGGCGTTGCTATGGCGGCCGGAGGTCAGCCTGAAATGGCCATCAAGCAGAGCGCCGGTTGTTTTGAAAACATCAAGCATAGCTGAAGGAGTGATAAAAATGGTTACTGAAAACGATAAAGATAAAGAAGCCGCTCCCAAAAGCTAAATGAAAAACGTTTGAGCGGTTGCGCTTCTCTCCGGCGCGGCACTTTACCGTGCTCGCTCATGGCTTTCAAGGTACTGGCTGAGCAGGACGCATGCTGCAGCACTGTCGATCCTTCCTTTTTGCTGACGGTTTTTTCTCGACTTTCCCGATGCAATCAGGATGCTGCGGGCATCCCTCGATGAATGGTGCTCATCGACGGTTTCAATTCTCAGTTGTGCAAACTCCTCATGAAGCGTCTCGATAAAGCGGTCAATCACTTCGGTCATGGCGTTTTTCTCACCACCTTCACTGAGCGGGTATCCCACAATGACTAGGGCAATATCATCCGCTTTCATCATGGTATCGAGGCTCTTCGAGAGTCCAGCCCGGTCAAAGGTGCCGACCGGCTGGGCGAAGAGCCAGAGGGGGTCGCTCTGGGCCACTCCAATGCGCTTTGTTCCGAAGTCGATGGCGACCACCCTTTTTTTTTGAGTCAGACTCATGGCTGCGCCCTTTCTCTTGATGGAATGAGTTGTGAAATATTGTTGAATGAAGCGGTTTCCGAATCAGTAAAATATAGCAACTTTATCAAGTGAACCGTGCCCTTTGATCACTGATATCGTTTCATCTCCAAACCTTTTCCCTGTTCTGGTTGTTTGTCTTTGTAACGTGGTTTTAAAAACAACGAATATCTGAGGAGGATATGATGGGGGGATTGTCGCTGTTGCTGATGACAAGCTTGATGCTTGCCGGCTGTTCGGTTTTGGGAAAGCGTACGGCAAATGAGCCGCCATACAAGGTACTTGCGGAGGACGGAGATATTGAGGTGAGGCAATATGGAGGGATGATTGTTGCCGAAACGATTATTGAAGGTGCATACGGGCAGACAGGAGCTCCGGGTTTCAGTCGTCTTGCCGGATATATTTTTGGAAAAAACCGTTCAAAAGAGAAGCTGTCTATGACCGCTCCGGTGCTGCAGGAACCTGTCAGTGAGAAAATCTCCATGACTGCACCGGTGCTTCAGGAAAAAAGGGGAAGTGCCTGGGTGATGGCATTTGTGATGCCTGAAGGATCCCGGCTGGAAACGTTACCGGTACCTCTTGATCCTGCCGTAACACTTCGTTCTGTGCAGGGGAAAAAAGTTGCTGTTATCCGATATTCGGGACTGCATTCAGAAAGTAATCTGCGGAGCTATGCCGGAAAGCTGACTGAGTGGCTTGGGAAGAAAGGGTACCGTGCAGGCTCTCAACCGCGTGCAGCGAGTTACGATCCTCCCTGGACCCTTCCGTTTTTGCGGCGAAATGAGGTGCATATCGATATTGAATAAGGATTGAGGGTCAAGGTAGCTGTGTACAGATTTTTTAGTGGACTTATTATTCTTACATTTTGAGAAGAGATGAATCACTCAATCAAATGCAGATGGTATGAAGCCGCACTATTACTTTATTGGAGCAACGTTGTCCATACTCCTCTCTATCTATCTGTTTATTTTTGGTACCGGGATAAACAACCATGAACTGATTGCTATTTTTATCGGTTTGTGGGCACCGACCATTATCTGTATTGGCATTTTCAACACCTTGCTCGGTATTCTTGATGAAATGTGTTGTGCTCACAAGCGCATTGAAGATGGCCAAACCGGGTGTCACGACCGCTGAGAGCATGTCAGCGGCAGCAGAACATTCCGGGGGGGCCGGGTTATGAAACAGGCGGGGGCGGTGATGCTTGTCGGCACGGGCGGCTTTCTCGGCTCTGTGGCGCGCTATCTGGTGGGGCTCATGTTTGCTCCTCTGGCACCGGGCTTTCCCTTTGCAACGTTGACGGTCAACATTGTTGGCAGTTTTCTCATTGGTTTTCTTGGTGAGCTGGCGGTCTCGACAACTCTTGTTTCGCCTGAAGCGAGGCTTTTTCTGGTTACGGGTTTCTGCGGAGGGTTTACCACCTTTTCAGCCTATATGTTTGAGCATACGGCACTGCTCAAGGATGGTCAGCTTTTTTATGCAGGGATCTATCTTGCCGGCACGGTCGCCGGGGGGTTCGTTGCCCTTTACACGGGGGCGCTTTTTGCAAAACTCTGGACTTAATGGAGGTGAAGAGAGATGGAACTACAGAATCTGGAACTGCTGCGGGTTTTTGTCGGTGAACAGGTGCGCTATGGTCATCGACCACTTTATGAAGAGATTGTACGTGAAGCCCGCCTGTTTGGCCTGGCAGGAGCTACGGCGCTGAAGGGAGTACTCTCTTACGGTCACGACTTGCAGATCAACACCTCAAAAATCATGGATTTAGGCACAAACCTTCCCATGATTATCGAGATTGTCGATTCCACCGTGAAGATTGACAGTTTTCTGCCAATTATTCAGCAATTGGTGAGGGATGCGTCAGGACGGGTGATGATTACAAGAGAGCATGTACGTGTGGGGATTATGGAATGAGGGGGTTTGTTCCCCCCCATTCATAACAGGCAGAGCTTACTTGCCGGAAGCGACAAGGGCGTTATAGTTTGCCTTGATGGTTTTTTCAAGATCCTCGTCGGTGTGCATGAAGCTGATGAACATCGCTTCGAACTGCGACGGGGCGAGGTAGATGCCTTGGTCGAGCATGGAGTGGAAGTATTTTCCGTGCTTTTTTGTGTCGGCCGTGACTGCGGTCGAGTAGTCCACTACCGGCGTCTCCGTAAAGAAGAGGCAGGACATGGAACCGACGCGGTTTTGCACATAGTCCAGACCGAGTTTTTTCAGGTTATCGCTGAAACCTGCTTCAAGAATTACCGCTTTTCTTTCGAGTTCCGGATAGGGATCCTCTTCAATAAGGATTTTCAGTGTTTCAAGACCTGCGGTCAGTGCCAGCGGATTTCCTGAAAGGGTGCCTGCCTGGTAGACATCGCCGAGCGGAGCAACCCGCTGCATGATCTCGCGTTTGCCGCCGAATGCGCCAACCGGAAGACCGCCGCCGATGATTTTGCCCATGGTGGTCAGATCAGGCGTGACGCCATAGAGGCTCTGCGCGCCGCCAAGTGCTACGCGGAAACCGCACATCACTTCGTCAAAAATCAGCACAATGCCCTCCTGGTCGCAGAGTTCGCGAAGCGCTGCAAGGAAGCCGGGTTTGGCCGGGATAACGCCGGTGTTGCCTGCTACAGGCTCGATGATGATGGCGGCAATCTGGCCCTTGTTCTCGTTGACAAGAAGCTTTACCGAATCGATATCGTTGTATGTTGCGTTGAGCGTGTCCATTGCGGTGCCTTTGGTGACGCCGGGGCTGTCGGGAGCGCCGAGCGTCAGGGCGCCGGAACCAGCCTTGATGAGGAAGCTGTCGCCGTGGCCGTGGTAGCATCCTTCGAATTTGATGATTTTGTCGCGGCCGGTGTAGCCTCGTGCAAGACGAACCGCCGACATGGTTGCTTCGGTGCCGCTGTTGACCATGCGCACCATTTCAAGTGACGGGACAATTTTGCAGAGAAGCTCGGCAATTTCAATCTCCATCTCAATCGGGGTGCCGAAGCTGGTGCCGATATTTTTCAGCGTGTACTCAAGCGCTGCCGTGATTCTCGGGTGCATGCTGCCAAGAATGAAGGGGCCCCACGAGCCTACATAGTCGAGGTAGGTGTTGCCGTCAACGTCGGTGAGGTATGCTCCCGACCCTTTGGCCATGTAGACTGGAGTTCCGCCAACGGATTTGAATGCTCGTACCGGAGAGTTCACGCCGCCGGGAATAAACTTCTTTGCTTTCTCAAAGAGTTCAGCAGATTTGGTGAGTTGAGGCATGTCGGACTATGCTGTTTTATTGGTTGGAGAGGACGTTATAAGAGTAATAAAAGGCTTGCGCAAGATAGAAATAGTCCGCAAGATATAAAACCCCAAAAAGAGCTGGAGCCTCTATTTCAGCAGGATTTGTGAGATGATGTTAAGGTTTTTTCTCCCCCGTGCATGTTCCAGATGGAGGGAACAATACTCCTGGAGCAGATTCCAGATCGTTTCAATCTCACTGGGGTCGGCCTTGATGGAGTCGTCGGAGGGAAGGCGTGTTGCGGCAAGCGCACTCATCAGCATGGCAAGGCGCACCGGTATGAGGCGCTTTTGCGTCATGCCCGGATCTGCTGCGGAGGGCAGCGCAAGCCCGCCGGGGTTCATCACAAAATAGAGTTCAGTGAGATTCAGCGCCTTGATGGCAGGCAGAAGCTCCTCTCCGCTGAAGACGCACGTTCGAAGGGAGGGCTGAAAACCAAGCAGTGAGACAAAGCGTAAGAGAAACCATGCATAAAGCTGCTGGAAATTGAGATTGGTATGATAAAGCTGCTCAAGGGTTCCTGCCAGCAGTGTGAAGAGCGGCAGGTTTTTCTCTTCGTTTTGGGTCGTATGGCGCACAAAGTCGATGATGCGGTAGAGGATGGCGAAGCGCTCCAGGTCCGGATCGGGAACCATCGGGCTTAAAACAAGGTTACCATCACTGACGAGCTGGATGTCGCGGCTGCTTTTTTTATAGAGTACCAGATCAACAACATTGCCCGCGCTGAAGAGGCCTGAGAGTTTGTTTTTCGGGTTGCGTCCACCCTTGATGATCACCGACATTTTTCCGAATTCACGGGTGTAGAGGGAACAGATCTTGGATTGGTCGCGATATTTTGTTTCCCGCAATATCACGGCCCGGGTTTTGACGATCACGGCAGAGGGTTTTATATTCCGGCAAATATCACTATATACGAAAACGGCGCCTTTTTGAGGCCCACGAACTTTTTAAACAAAACAGTGACGGAGAAGAGTTGCCGTCAGTAAGCGATTAATCAAGGAGAAATAGAGAGATGCCAACTTATCAGTATCGTTGCAGCAACTGCGGAAATGAGCTTGAAATAGTCCAGAAAATGAGCGACGCTTCTCTGACGCTTTGCCCGAAATGTGAAACAGAAAGTTTTGAGCGGGTTATCAGCGCCAGCGGCGGGTTTGTGCTGAAAGGCTCCGGTTTTTATAAAACAGATTACGGCAAGCCTGCACCAGCACTGGCTACTCCGGCACCCTGTTCAACGGGCGCCTGCTCGGGAAGCTCCTGCCCGATGGCAAAATAGGGTTTGCCAAGGGCTCTGCATATTAGTTTGAAAAGCCTTCCTCTCAGGGGAGGCTTTTCTGCTGTCTGAACGGATTCTCCTGCTCTCTCCAGGCAAATTTTGCAAGGTTGATGCTTGAGTTTCCCCTGAAACTTTCGGGATATTGTTTTCCCTCGACATTGCCCGTTACCTTTATCCGGTTCAGCGTACCATCCGAGAAGAACATCCGAATCATATCCCCGCTCGAATAGTTGATTCCCGATGGCTTCCGCTTCTCATTGTAGAGGTGATAGAGGAGCTCCGCCTGATCGGTCACCGTTATTCCGGTCACTTTCGACCCATCGATGAGCCGGATAACCATCTTTTTGCCGCCGATCTGGTCATAGACAACGGGCGAACGGGAGAGGGTATCGGCAGAAGCAAAAAAGGCGTTACCGTGTATCTGGATTTCATCAATGTTCTGTTTCTTGCTGCTTCCGGAATCTGTGAAATGGAGCAAAATAATATCTCCGCTTATCTGCTGCTGCTCATGCCAGGCAATAGCTTCGTCATAGAGCCAGATCTGGCTGTTGGCCTTGTTGACCACCGCCCGGCGTGACTTGCCGAAGAGGGAGTTGTCGAGCATACGACCACGGACGCTGCCCTGTAATTCACCGGTCTGCTTGTCAGTGAAGTAGAGACCGTTGTCGCCATAGATTGCAAAGGAGTTGTCGGTAATGACAATGTTTCCTTTCAGCACAATTTTGTTCTCCCGCTCGTAATCGATAGCGCTGTCGCATGTCAGTGTCAAGGTGCCGTCCTGAAACACTACATTGCCGATAACTGAGCGGTAGCTTCCACCTTCGCCCTCGCCGCCTTCGATGGTATCGGCGTGACGGAGAATAATTTTCTTTTGTTCCGCCTGGAGTGTATTATGGAATGGAAGCGCGGCGGATGCTGCCAGAAAAAGCAGCAGAAATGCGGTGAGCAACGGTAAAGAAACTTTTCTCATTGAATTCGGTTGTTTTTTCTGGTACCTGTAGACAGTATCGCAAGTATTCGTATAAAGCTCCAGCGGAGTGGCGTTCTTGAAAGATCTTTTCCCCAATGTAACAAAGCTTTGATTTTACTGTGAAAAAATTACTTTTGGTCGCCGGAGGCAAGCCTGGCACTCTTCTGCTTGCCCCGCTCTATAAAGGACTCAAAAACAAGGGTGCTTACCAGCCCGTAGTGATGCTTGCGGCTGTGGAAGGCGCCGAGCCGATCAGCCGCGATCTGGCGGCAATTTTTTGTATTGATGAAGCTGCTCACACCATCACTCTCCCTAACGGCACATCGGTTGAACAGCTTGCTGCCGCCATGACCGCCATGGAAAAAATCATGCTGAGCGAAAAACCTGACCTCGTCCTGGTCTGTGGCTCCGACAATGCCGCATTTGGAGCCGCTGTAACTGCTGCAAAGCTTGGTCTGCCCGTTGCCGCAGTCGATGCTGGCCTGCGAAGCTACGAGCGCTCGGATGCCGAAGAGGTGAACCGCGTCGTCATTGATTCCATGGCCGACTTCCACTTCGTCAGCGAACACAGCGGAGAATATAACCTTATCAACGAAGGTGTCGCCGATGAAAAGGTTTTCTTTGCAGGCAACCTCCTCATTGACAGCCTTGTCGGCCTGATGGAAGAGGCGAACAATTCCGATACACCAACGGTTCCAGACGTCCAACCCAAAAAATACGCGCTGCTGCTCCTGAATCCGGATGGCCGCTTTTCCGCGAAAGAGCCGCTTGAAATGATGCATCGGCTTCTCAAAGAAATTTCCGGTAACATTACTGTCGTTATCCCGCTCGTTGCCGGGCTTGATGCTTTGATCCAGCAACATGGTATGGATGGAGCATTCAGCGAAATAGAAGGCGTGAAGATGATCGAACCTCCAGCACACGGGGTTCTCCTGAAGCTGCTCCGCGACTCACTGCTGCTCCTCACCGATATCGAAGAGATGCAGTCGGAAGCCACTGTCATGAATGTGCCCTGCCTCACCATCATGGAGACTTCCGCCCGCCCTGCCACCATCGAAATTGGCACCAACGCCCTTGTCAGCCTCGATGAAGAGGAGATCAGGAGCCGTATTCATGACATCCTCCACCCCGGTACGCACAAACACATTACCAGCCGCTCAAAAATTCCCGAAAAATGGGACGGTGCCGCCGCCGGGCGCATTATCGCGGTGCTGGACAGGGTGCTGTAGGCTAAGAACGGGCGTGTGCGTGGTGCCATTTCCATATTAATAAGGTCAAACCGCATTGATCTATACATTGCATTCGTATTTCCTTCATTGCCAATTTTCCCGTAATTTACTGGTCGTTGCGGGGTGTTTGCGCAAAAAGCACGGATTTGTCTTGTAACTGAGCTGTTATCAAAACTGCGCATGCCAGTCATTTCGATTTTATGGGATTATTATTAGTTGCCGTTATTGGCCTATCGAGATCAAGCCGCATCATTTATTATTCGTTAATCCACGTATAGTGATTTAGCTGTAACAATTCGGTATTCCGGGATGGAGAGATGGATATTGGAGAATTCCCTTGTAAGCGATTGCGTTTGGTAGAATACCTATGTACAGCCATTTAGCAATCGTACATCAGTGTATAGTTCCTGAAATCAAGCGGGAGAAAGATTATGAAATCAGCAGGTGGTGACTCTGCTTATCCGGTAAAGGCTATTGGCCCACGTGACTTAAAGGCACGCATGGATGCCGTTGAGCGCCTTACGAAGCTTTTCAAAGTTGAGCGGATGGTTCATTTGGGTGTCACGACTGTTTCTCTTGCCATGTTGCTTGTCAGTGCGGGTGTGCTGCTCTTAAAAGGCCAAGCTGGGATAGCAGAGTTGACGGGTCTTTTCGGATCGGCCGGCCTTATTACATACTCGGCTGGCCGTCTTCTGGTCATGTGGAATTAGGCTCTGCGTTTGATTGCAGGTGAGTCCACTGGAGGTGCGTCATGAGTACATCAGACCAGTTGGATCGCCAAATTGATGAACTTGGTAAGGCTTCGCATAAATCTGCCGTGTTGAGCTTGTTTGGTTTCTTTCTCGTGCTGGCCGCTATCGGTTATGCTTTCGTTGGGCTGAACGACCTTGAGCGTCAGCGAGCAACCTTATTGCATGAACAACAAGTTCTCATTGCCGATACTAAACGTTACAGGCTCGAACTGACAAGCGTTCATGCAGACCTTGCGAAGTCCCGAGCAGCGCTTGTTGCCGCTAGAGCAGCTATCAATGCTTTTCATGCGGGTCGTGTAGAGGATGCAGTGGCTCTCTATGATGAAGTCTTAGCGGCAGACCCCGATAACGCTTACATTCAGAATTTAAGGGCATATTCGCTTTTTCGACTTGGTCGAATCGCCGCGGCTATAGACGGGCAGCGCCGAAGCCTTGCTGCTGATCCTCAGTATGCTTGGGGCTACTTCGATTTGGCGCGTTTTTTGTATTCATCATCGCCACCCCAAATTGAAGAGGCCAGGAAGGCGGAAGCAAAAGCGATTGAATTGCGTTCGGATATGTGGATAATCATGCGCAATGATGCTGAGTATCAGAGAGTTAGACGCGGGGTGCGTTAGCAGGGTTAGGTTTGCCTTCAGGGGAGCCGTTGATGCTGGACAGGAGGTCAAAGATTATCCGTTGCTCAGCAACATCATGAAAAAAATCGCCACCACCCAGGATTCGGTTCTAAAGAACTTTGCATAGCCTCGCCGAGAATCTGAAGCTCTTCAGATATTCGGATGGGAACAATAAATTACCATAAAGCTGTTATTGTGGAGGTCGCTATTGTCTGCATGAGCCAGGATTTTCAAGGAGAAAAAATGGTTAACAATGCGGTTATCTGGTTTGAAATTATGGTGCAGGATATGGCGCGTGCCAAAGCATTTTATGAGTCGATGTTTCAGGTCAAGCTTGAACCGCTCAACTCTTCCGGGTTTGAAATGTGGAGTTTTCCTGCCTCCATGGATCGGCCAGGAGAAAATGCCTCCTGTACTTGTCGCCCATTCCATGGGGGGATATGTGATCCAGAAGTATCTGGAAAACCATACCGCCCCGGCGGGCATTTTGATGGCTTCCATACCGGTGAGTGGTCTTGCCGGTTCAGCATTACGATATTGCAGAAAGCATCCTGTGCCGTTTCTCAAGTATATGCTCTCTCTTGATTCCTTGCAGATGGTCGCCACGCCTGATTTGATGAAAGATGTTTTATTTTCGCCAACATTGCCGGCTTCGGACTTAGCCCGTCATTTTGCCCGGTTGCAACCGGAATCATATTTGGTGACGGAGGCCGAAGTTATTCCGAATATTGCGCATGACATGATGCTTGAACCGGAGTGGCAAAAAGTAGCTGACCGGATGCTCGGCTGGCTCACAGAGCATGGTTTATAAATGGCTTGCATCCAGACTCTTTCCACCTGAGCGGAAGGAATAGCGGATCGCTTTGCTGGCACATCCGTCAATGCAGTTGCCGCAGAGGATGCACTCGCGGTGTTCCATTGCATTCTGGCTGACCATCTTTTCAACAGGGAGACTCATCGGACAGTGCCGTGTACAGTGATGACAACTGCTGCACTGCGTCGGAGCTGCTTCAAGACGCAGGGATGGCCATGAAAAGAGATTCCGAAGGGATCGGCCAAGAATCATGAAGGGCGACATCCAGCAGATAGCATGGCAGCCGGCACGTCGTCCGAGCCATAAGGAGAGTGTCACAAAGGTTCCAACTACGGTGTAATAGATGATATAGTTCAGGGGCGCGGTTACCGAGAGGCCGTTTTCCGTCATATAGAAGAAATCGATATTCCGGTAGCCTCCCGCACGGAAAGCCATTATCGCGATCAGGCTGATCCATGGTATCCAGATTACCCATTTGATCCAGTCAAGCCGTTTGTTCCGGGCAGGTTTTCCATTGACTTTGAAGAGCATCTCCTGCAAACCCGCACCGGGGCATCCCCAGGCACACCAGAGTCGGCCAAGAAATAATGAAGAGAGGAACATCAGGGCGAAGAGGATCAGGCTTCCATTGACAGTGCCGTGCGATGCTGCGTCAATGACAAGATAAGGGGAAAAATAGTTGAGAATAACCGGAAAGAGCAGCATTGCCAGAAGAACGGTAAAACGCCGTAGCCGCTGACGAATGGCAGGATGTTGTCTGGTATTCATGCGGGTGATCGTGAGTGATGCGTTATTGCAAACGTTGCTGAGTCCTGAGGTGTAAGGTAAAAAATATGGAAAAAAAGAGGATATCAAATTACTGTATTCTTTGCTGGGGAGGGCATGAGTTTCTTTCTTCCCTTGCATGAAAAGCATTTTCCGGCTCGTCTAAGCTTTTATTGATGGGAATCGCTCGGCTGTTTTCAGGAGCCGGGGGCAAGCCAGGCCGTGCCGGGGTACTCCCCGGCTTTTTTTGCGTCAGTGAGCTGGCTTTTTTGTATGTTCAGGGGTTACCATTATTGCCATTTTGTAGCGGTTTTGTTGCATTTTGGTGGTAAGTTGTTGTAAAATATAGTTTACATACGAAGGATGGAGGTTTATGAGTAGCTTGAAAGAGGAAGAGATAGTGAATACCGCAGAGGCAAAAGAGGTGGCGGTCGGTGAGTTGCTGGCGAGAAGAGCCGCTGAGCTGGCTTTGGAGAAAAAGTGTGAAGAGGTCAAGATTCTTGATCTCCGTGGGCTGACCTCGGTTACCGATTATTTTGTGATTGTGACGGCTGATTCTGATCGCAAGGCAAAGGCGGCGGCGGAGCATATTATTGATGAGCTCAAGGTGGATGGTGAGCGCCCGATGCATGTTGAGGGGATGGATTCCATGCATTGGATTCTCTTGGACTATATTGATGTTGTTGTACATGTTTTTATGCCTGATGAGCGCCATTTTTATGACCTTGAATCTCTCTGGTCGGACGCACCGGTCGTTACACTGAGCTGATATTCTGCCCATTTTTTTGCAGTTAGCACTTGTTGCAAGCACTGCATCGTTCAGAATTCAGACGGATTTTTATACATTACGCCGTTGAGTTATTTATATCAATTATCACCCAGGATTTACCTATGCAGCGCGAAAGAATAGTCCCGATCAGTATTGAAGAAGAAATGCGGGGTTCTTATCTCGATTATTCGATGTCGGTTATTGTCAGTCGTGCGTTGCCCGATGTGCGGGATGGTCTGAAGCCGGTTCACAGAAGGGTACTTTTCGGCATGCATGAACTTGGTCTGCAGGCAGGTAAACCCCATAAAAAGTCTGCCCGAGTTGTCGGTGAAGTGCTTGGCAAGTTTCATCCCCATGGCGATACTGCTGTTTATGACAGTTTGGTGCGTCTGGTGCAGGAGTTTTCCATGCGTTATCCCCTGATTGACGGTCAGGGAAACTTTGGTTCGGTTGATGGTGACTCTCCTGCGGCCATGCGATATACCGAGGTGCGCATGAAGAGCATTGCTGGTGAAATGCTCAAGGATCTCGACAAGGGTACCGTTGACTATTCCCTTAACTTTGATGACTCCCTTGAGGAGCCGACCGTTCTGCCTTCTGCGATTCCCAATCTTCTTGCGAATGGTTCTTCAGGGATTGCGGTCGGTATGGCAACAAATATTCCGCCCCAGAATCTCAGGGAGGTTGTTGATGGCATGATTGCCCTGATCGCAAACCCGGAAATGGAAGTCGCTGATCTCATGAAATATGTTATCGCGCCTGATTTTCCGACTGGTGGCATCATCTATGGTTATGAGGGTGTCCGTTCGGCTTATATGACCGGCCGCGGCAAGGTGGTGATTCGTGCGCGGGCCATTGTGGAGATTACCCCGAAAAACAGTCGGGAATCGATTGTGGTCACGGAGCTTCCCTATCAGGTGAACAAGGTGCGGCTGATCGAGAAGATCGTTGAGCTGGTGCACGATAAAAAAATTGAAGGTATTGCCGATATTCGCGATGAGTCTGACCGCGACGGTATGCGGCTGGTGATTGAACTGAAGCGGGATGCGGTGGCGATGGTTGTGTTGAACAATCTCTACAAGCATACTCCGATGCAGGATACTTTCGGGGTGATTATGCTGGCGCTGGTTGATGGAGTGCCGAGGATCCTCAATCTCAAGGAGATGATGGTCTATTATATCAAGCATCGCAACGAGATTGTTCTGCGCCGTACGCAGTTTGACCTTGCGACAGCCGAAAAACGGGCCCATATTCTTGAAGGACTGAAGATCTGTCTGGATAATCTTGACGAGGTTATTCGCACAATTCGTGAGTCACCGGATGCCTCAACAGCTCAGGAGAGGCTTATCGAGCGTTTTGGCCTGTCAGAACTGCAAGCGAAAGCTATTCTTGAGATGCGCCTCCAGCGTCTGACCGGTATGGAGCGCAAAAAGATCGATATGGAGTACACGGAGATTCTTGCCCTTATCGAGGAGCTGCGGTTTATTCTCGGCAGTCCTGAGAAACAGATGCAGATTATCCGTGAAGAGCTGCTGAAGGTCAGGGAAGTATATGGTGACGAGCGCCGTACTGAAATTGTACCGCAGGAAGGGGATTTTTCTATTGAAGACATGATTGCCCAGGAAGATGTGGTGATCACCATAACCCATGACGGCTTTATCAAGCGATTCCCGGTTTCCGGCTATCGACGCCAGGCTCGTGGGGGCAAGGGGGTGACGGGGGCACAGGCCAAGCATGACGATTTTGTTGAGCATATGTTTATTGCTTCGACACATAACTATATTCTTTTCTTCACGAGCAGAGGCCGTTGTCACTGGTTGAAAGTCTATGAAATTCCTGAAGCTGGACGTGCCGCAAGGGGTCGGGCGCTGGCTAATATCATGGAGCTTCAGCAGGATGAGAAAATCAGGGCCTATATCAATATTCGTAATTTTGATGAGCCTGGCTTTATTGTCATGGCGACGACCAGGGGTATTGTCAAAAAAACCGCTCTCGAAGAGTTTTCCCATCCGAGAAAGAACGGGATTGCCGCCATTACCATCGAGGAGCATGATGAGTTGCTCGATGCCCGTCTGACCGATGGCGATCATCAGATTATTCTTGCCAAGAGTTCCGGGTTTGTTGTACGCTTTCCTGAGGCTGAAATCCGCGCTATGGGGCGTACTGCCATGGGAGTCAAGGGTATCACTCTTGATGAGGGCGAGAGATGTATTTCAATGGTGACCACCAAGCGTTTTGATACGGCGCTACTTGCCGTTACCGACAATGGTTTTGGCAAGAGAAGCCGTGTGGAGGATTACCGTTTGACTCGGCGCGGTGCACGCGGGGTGATTACGCTCAAGGCTCATGAAAAGATTGGAGCCATGATTGGCCTGCTTGATGTCAATGATGACGACGATCTGATCATTATAACGGCACAGGGCATTGTGAATCGCCAGCATGTTTCCGATATCCGTCTGACTGGCAGGAATACTTCAGGCGTCAGGCTTGTCAGGCTGATGGCCGGGGATATTATCTCTGCTCTTGCGCGAGTGCCGAAGAGCGATGAGGAGGTCGATGCTGATGTGCTTTTAGAAGACCCTGATGGCCAGATTGATCTTTTTTAGTCAGTGCAAACCACGGAGGAAATATGGAAGAGAAAAGACCCTGGATCATAACGGAACAGCCAGGTTTAAAACAGTATTGTGCCTGTGGCCGCTCGAAGAAGCTGCCTTATTGCGATGGTTCCCATAAAGGCAGTGGCCTTCATCCTGTAAAGGTGGAGATCGACGAGGAAAAAACTGTAGCAATATGCGCTTGTGGCCGTTCGCAGAATTTTCCGTTTTGCGATGGTTCCCACAAGGCTGAGCAATAACGATATTTTTTATTTACCATTAATCAAGGACGGACGATTTCATGGCTCGACCGAAAAATGTCAAACATATTTTTGTGACCGGCGGGGTGATTTCCTCGCTTGGCAAGGGAATTCTGTCGGCCTCCCTCGGGATGCTGCTCAAGTCACGTGGTCTCAAGGTGGCCATACAGAAGTATGATCCTTATATCAATGTTGACCCTGGTACGATGTCGCCTTACCAGCATGGCGAGGTTTATGTTACCGATGACGGGGCTGAAACTGACCTTGATCTTGGCCATTATGAGCGTTTTCTTGATGAGTCGACAACGCAGTCTTCAAACCTGACGATGGGGCGGGTCTATAAATCGGTCATCGACAAGGAGCGTAAGGGTGAATATCTCGGTGCAACGGTTCAGGTTGTGCCGCATGTGATTGATGAAATCAAGGATCGGATGGCTGAGCAGGCCAAAAACGGTGATCTTGATGTGCTTATTACCGAGATTGGCGGTACGATCGGCGATATCGAATCGCTTCCGTTTCTTGAAGCGATGCGGCAGATGAAGCTCGATATGGGTGACAGCAATCTGTTGAACATCCATCTCACTTTTGTGCCCTATATCAAGGCTGCAAGTGAACTGAAAACAAAACCAACGCAGCACAGCGTGAAAATGCTGCTTGGGGTTGGAATCCAGCCTGACATTCTTGTTTGTCGCAGTGAAAAACCATTGTCACGGGATATCAAAAACAAAGTTGGCCATTTTTGCAATGTCAACGAGCTGGATGTTATCGGCTTGAACGATTGCGACACGATTTACGAGGTGCCGCTGATGCTCCTTAAGGAAAAGCTTGATCTGCGTGTGCTTAAAAAGCTTGGGCTAAAAAAATATAAGGAGCCCACACTCGATTACTGGCGGGATTTCTGTAACAAGGTGAAGTTCCCGCAGGATGGTGAGGTCACCATAGGAATATGCGGCAAGTACACGGAATACCCTGACGCTTACAAGTCCATTATTGAATCCTTTATTCATGCCGGGGCAAGTAACAATGTCAGGGTTAACGTCAAGCTGCTCCGGGCCGAGGATGCCGAGATGGGTCGTTTCGATTTTGCAAAGGAGTTGGAGGGGGTTAACGGTATTCTGGTTGCTCCCGGCTTTGGCGATCGGGGAATTGAGGGGAAGATCAAGTATATCCAGTATGCGAGGGAGCAAAATGTTCCGTTCCTTGGTATCTGCCTTGGTATGCAGTGTGCCACCATTGAGTTTGCGCGTAACGTTTGTGGCTTGCAGGATGCCAACTCCACGGAGTTTAACAAGCGTACCCGTTTTCCGGTTATTGACCTCATGGAGCACCAGAAAAAGGTCAAGGAGAAGGGAGGTACCATGCGTCTTGGCAGCTATCCCTGTATCCTCACAGAGGGGTCGAAGGCCTTTGCGGTCTATCAGAAGTTCCTTATCAACGAGCGGCATCGCCATCGCTACGAGTTCAACAATACGTATCGTCAAAATTTTGAAGAGAACGGTATGGTTTTTTCCGGAACGTCGCCTAATGGGGAGCTGGTTGAGATCATAGAGCTGAAGGATCACCGCTGGTTTGTGGGGGTACAGTTCCATCCTGAGCTGAAATCACGGGTGCAGAAGGTACATCCTGTTTTTCATGGCTTTGTTGCAGCAGCGAAGGAGTACGCCCGTGGTGTGCATCAGATGGATATGGCTATTGAGATGCCCTCATTTGTTCCAGTTTTAACTGAACCGACACAATAAACAGGATATTTCCTTTGTTTTTTGAATAAAGGAGAAGAAAAGGTTTGGAAGTTAAGGATAAGGATGATACATTAGGAGCCCACTGAAGAATGAGCGAAAGCGAATAAGGAAGTGGGGAAGAGCCTGAAAGATGGCACGTTATTTGACAGTATGAAGTTGAGGGAAAAGCGAAATGGAAAGGTTTCGGCTATCGTGTTGTAAAATACAGGGGAGCTGAAAAGAAAAGAAAAAAAGATTTTGCAAGTGACCAGAAAAGAT
>CAIJPS010000083.1 GCA_903822595.1 uncultured Chlorobiaceae bacterium | reverse complement strand
GCATGGAATCAATATATCGATTAATTCCATACAAAACAACTGTTTTGAAGTAATTTACATGGGTACAAAACACGCAAAAACCCTGCAATTTATCAAAAATCAATTGGTTATACGATTTTTAGCCGGGGAACTTCGGATTAACGTGCATAACCCTGACAAAGCATTCAGGAGGTGCAGATAGTTGTTGGTATGGAGTTGATCGAATTGATCGTCGAGCAGATCAGTGAGAAAATTATCAACTCCGGTCATTTCATGCTGGATGGTCTCTCGGCGGCGACGATGTTTCGCTGGGGGGCGTACTGGATTTCGTCGATGAGAACCGGTGATGTAAAGTGTTGCAGGAATGTTGTTTTTCCGGTTTGGCGAGGTCCGGTCAGCAGTATGACGGGGAATTGTTGACTCGATTGCAGGAAAAAGATCTCAAGTGTTCTTGTTTTGTATGGCATAATTCGGCTAATTTTATTATAGAGTATAAAAATAGCCGAAAAAATAAAAAGGTGTAATAGGTAAGAGCCCCCCCTCAATGCACCGAGCATGAAATGCAGGGGTCGTATGACCTCACAAGCATGACACAGAGCTTTTCAGTCTCACGGTCGGATTTCCCCTCCTTCACAGCCTCTGCGGCAAGCGCATGCAGGTCGTAATGGATATTGGCGTTGTTCTGGGTTGTCGGGATGATGCAGTCCGCCTTGACTACCTTGCCGCCATCGTCCGTTTCAATATGGTGATAGAGGACGCCTCTCGGAGCTTCGACAGCACCGGTTGCTGCACCTGCCTTCGGTTTGTATGACGTTCTGATTTCCTGCAGGTCGTCGTCAAGCAGACTTTCGATAAGCGTTTCGGCATTTTCGAAGATGTGGTGGCACTCCACGAGCTGGGCGATGTTGTTCATGAACGGGTTGTGGCAGACCGGCTCGAGGCCGAACGATGCTGCGATCTCGTGAGCGCGATGCCCGAGCAGTCTGGAATTGTTGTTGAACCGGGCAAGTGCTCCCGCTGCAGAGGACTGGCGGCTCAGGCGGGTGAACTTCGATGTCGAGAAGTCGACGAGGTATTCGTTGGTCATCTGCAAATAGTCGTTCTCGTCGCGAACGACGCCATCCGTCGATACCAGGTCGCCGCCGATGAACGGATAGTCCTTGCCGTTGCGCAGTGAAATAAACTCGGTTTCCCGAACAAACTCCGGAATTGAGAGCGTCCTGAAAAACTCCGTGGCCTTGTCGAGTGCCGGCCGGCGTTTCATGATCATCTCCTTCAGCTCTTTAAGCTGCTGTTTCGAGGGGGCCTTGCTTACGCCTCCGAGCACGAGGCTGACCGGATGGGTAGCCCGACCGGTGGTGGCAATGCTCATCTCGTTGCCAAGCTCCTTGAGCGAGAGCCCTGCCTTAACGATCTCCGGGTGGGAATGCAGGATCGGCACAGCGCTCGGCATGTCGAGAAAGTCAGGCGCAGCAAGGAAGAAGAGGTGCAGTGCATGGCTCTGCAGGGTTTCGCCGTGCATGGCCAGGAGGCGGATCGCTTTTGCTGCCTTCGGTGGTTCGATCTCCATGGCGCGTTCAAGCGCCCTGATGCTGGCCAGCGAATGGCTGATCGAACAGATTCCGCAGATGCGGGATGTGAGGAAGGAGGCCCGTTCGGCGCTGACACCCCTGAGCATCATTTCGAAGAACCTCGGGGTTTCGATCACCTCCCATGTCGCATCCGCGAGCTTTCCCTCTTTCACCGAGATGTGAATGTTGCCGTGCCCTTCCACCCTCGGGAGGTGGTGGATATCGATGTTAAAATCAACTTTCATGGTCGAGGTAATCTGCAAATCCGTTGTAGAATGCAAGTTTTTCCCTCATTTCATCCAGGCTGAGCCCCTTGTCTGTGACGAGCTGGAGGAAGGAGGGGAAGTTGATGTCGTCGGCTGGTCCGCGACAGCCGAGGCAGGGGGTTTTGCCTGATGGGCAGACAGCGTCGCAACCCGCCTTGGTGATCGGTCCGAGGCATACTTCTCCAAGATCAAACAGGCAGGTATTGAGCCTCTGTTTGCAGTCGACGCAGACAGGGTATATCGGCAGGTTGTTCAGGGATCGCGTCACGATGCCTATCACGACCCGCTCCACCTCTTCCTTGGAAACCGGGCACCCGGGGATCATGAAGTCGACGGCTACGATGTCACTGATTTTTGTCGAGGGCATCGTCTCTATGGCCTTGTCGCCGTAGACACCCTTAATGGCTTCCTCAGCAGGAATCCTGTTCTTGAGGCTGTTCACACCGCCGAAGCAGGCGCAAGAGCCAAAAGCGACAAGCACGCTGGCCTGTGCGCGAATCGCTTTGAGCCGTTCGATCTCGTCGCTTCGTGTGATGCTTCCCTCGACGAGGGCAATATCGTAGTCGTCGTGCCGTTCCGAGGATATTTCACGGAAGTTGCGGATGTCGAGCAGTCCGAGGAAATCAGGGAGAGTCGATTCCTTGTTGGCCAGTTGCAGTTGGCACCCTTCGCAGCAGGTGAAGTCGAAAGAGCCGATCTTCATCTTGTCGATTTTGAAGCCGAGATGGTTCATCTGATTCTCCCTATATTGCTTCCTTGAGGTTCATGACCGACCAGTAGTCGAAGACCGGGCCGTCGAGGCAGGTGAAGGTCGATCCGACCATGCAGCGGCAGCACTTGCCCATGCCGCAGTGCATCCTGCGTTCGAGGGAGACGAACATCCGGTTCATGGGGATGCCCTTGCCGTCGAGGTAGTTGCAGACGAACTTGAACATGATCGGCGGCCCGCAGACGATGGCGAAGGTCTTCTTTGCATCGAAGGATAATTCGTCGAAGAGCGCGGTGATCATTCCGGTTCTTCCTTTCCATGATTCGTCCGGTTTTTCAACGATGGTCATCAATTGGACGTTGCTCACCTTCTGCCACTCTTCAAACTGGTAGCTGAAGAGAAGCTGGGACGGCTCCTTTGCTCCGTAGAGGAGGTAGACGTTCTTGTACTTGTCCCTGTGATTGCTGATCCAGTAGAGGGGGGCTCGTATCGGGGCTATGCCGAGCCCCCCGGCAACCAACAGTACGTTGCTGCCCTCCATCGCCTCCATCGGGAATGCGGTGCCGAAAGGTCCCCTGATGGAGACTATCGCTCCCTGCTTGGCTTCGAACATGGCTGATGTCACGTGACCGGCCTTACGGATGCAGAGTTCGATAAATTCGTGGTTGCTGTTGTCGCTCGAGATGGAGATCGGGGATTCCCCGTATCCGGGAACTTCGAGCATGAGGAACTGGCCCGGCCTGAAGTTGAAGAGCTGACGCTCAACAGGGTCGACAATGCGCAGGAGGAACAACTTCTCCTGCGAAGAGATGGGGACGGTGTTGGTGATCCGGCACTTGTAGCCCCGATCGGTGATCATGACTTCGCATTTTTTCTGGAAGTCCGGCGACCTCAGTGCAAACGGTTCGCGGTTCAGGTCCTGTCCGGGGAGGGTAAAACGCATATCATGCATGATTCTCGCTCCAGTCTGAGATCGTTGATGACGTCTTTCGGGTTGATGTCTGCCAGGCACGCACGGCCGCAACGGTTGCATCCTACGCAGATCTGCTGGTTGTCGTTCGCAGCAAATCCGCGGTAGTGGTGATAGTAGCGATATTTGAGCCGGTCGCCGTTCCTGGGCCTGAAATTGTGTCCACCGGAAACCTGTGCGAAATCGACGAGGTTACACGAGTAGAGGTGGTTCTGCCGTGAAGAGCCTTTCAGGTCGACGTCGAAACGCTCCTCGACGCTGTAACAGTAACAGGTAGGACAGACCATTGCGCAGGAGCCGCAGCTCAGGCACTTGTCGCCCCATTTCTGCCATATCGGTGAATCGAACTCGATGTCGAGGAAAACGGGCAGGCCGGTCACCTCGATATTGGTTTCGAAGCTGTGTTTGATTGTCTTGCGCCGTTCGATCAGGAGGCAGTTGTCCTCGTAGGACGGTTCCTCGATCATGAACTCCTTGAGGAACGAGTATGCTTTGGACGAATTGATCGAGAGGTAGTATTTATCGCCGATATCCGAGCAGAAAAGGTTGAATCCGTGGTTGACTGTATGCCGGTTCATTGATTTGCAGAAGCAGTCCGGCAGGGGAAGGTGGTCCATACCGATGATGAAGGTGTTTTTCCTGCGGGCGAGGTAGTATGGCGAAGGATAAGAGCCGTGGAGCATAACCTCATCGAGCATGTTGATTGCACTGATATCGCATGGCCTGAGCCCTATCAGGATTATGGGCGGCGCTTCATAGCGCACCTCCTGTTCCCAGTTTCCGTCATTGAAGTTGAACCGCGACAGCTCGTCGCGGAAAGGCAGGAAGAAATGCTTGGCTGAAGAGTAGGTAACCGAATAATCGAAATCGATTTCATCGGCAGATGTCACCGGCCTGAACTGGTAGATCGGCTTTCCGCCGCTTCCGGTATCGACCTTTTGAGGCCCGTAGGCATTGTTGTGCTTGACGATTGCGTCGATGAACTTCCTGAACTCTGTTTTTGAAATGACCTTGTAAATCATGAGACAGACTCCGGCTGCAGACGTTCTGAATAGGTCAGTAATATCTCTTGTAAATGTACGCAAAAGCTTGCGGGAAGAAAAAACGATTTTTCCAGATCTTTCGCCTATCTCCGTTTTTCCAGAAGATAAACCTTGTCATGTTTTCTCACCTTTGCGCACTTGATGGTGACGCTGTCGCCTTTGACTGCATCAATATCTGGCCGATCGTTGGTTAAAAAAGAGTCGGTAATCACGCTGACAACTCCGGTTTTTGCTCCCTGAATTGAGAGCTTCTCGCCGTTTTTGAGACCGCGGGCCAGAATCAGTATTTCTGCTACCTCCACTTTCGGGTAGTATTTCTTCACCTCTCCGATATAGGTTTTTTTTTCTTTGGCCAGTGATCCATACTCCCGTACCCAGTCTTCCAGTGGCTTTCCAAAATAAAACCCTTTCGAAAATCCGCGATTGTAGACCGTGGCAAGCTCCTCTTTGAGCTGTGTCGTCAGTTTGCTGTACTCGTTTCTGAATTCCGGATCATTGCGGCGGGTGGTACAGAAGTCAATCGAGGTGCGGTAGGCTGTTGTTGCCGTATGGATATATTCAGGGCTGCGACTTCTCCCCTCTATCTTGAATGCGGTAATTCCCGCATCCATGAGTACATCAATAAATTCCACGGTACAGAGATCCTTTGGACTCATCACATAATCTGTTCCCAGAACAAGTTCCTCGTTCTCTTCCGGATCGGTAATGATATACTCCCTGCGGCAGGGCTGCACGCACTGGCCCCGGTTTGCCGAGCGGCCGAAAAGATCCTGCGACATGAAACAGCGTCCTGAAACAGCGACGCACATGGCTCCGTGAACAAAGCACTCAATTTGCACATCGAGCCTGTCAGCTTTTATTTTGCTGATAATATGGCGTACCTGTTCAAGGGTGAGTTCCCTGGCCAGCACAATCATTTTTGCCCCGAGGGAGGCATAGAACTTCACGGCGCTGTAACTGCTGATAGAGGCCTGTGTCGAGATATGGAAGGGTATCCCGGTTTTTCGGCAGGCCTCAATCACCGCCATGTCCGAACAGATCACGGCATCGAATCCCGCTTTTTTTGCCGCAGTGACCGTCTGCATCATCTTTTTCAGTTCACCATCATAGACAATCGTGTTCAGGGCCAGATATCCTTTGGCATGGTATTGCAGGCAAAGTGCATGAATGGCAGGAAAGTCAGCCGGAGTGAAATTGCTGCTTCCGGCACGCATGTTATACCCTTCGGCTCCGAAATAGACGGCATCCGCACCAGCCTTCAGCGCGGTAAGCAATCCGGTCATGTCGCCAGCGGGGGCAATCAGTTCAACATTGTTTTCGTGTATCACAGGCTTGATTGGTTCAATTTTCAGTTGCCCTTTTGGCAATAACGCTTATAACCGATTCTCACTCTCTTCAGCAACCGGCGCATATTTTGCCTCTGTTATTGCTTCTGTTCGAATCCGGGTAAGTTCCGCCGCAAAGGGGTGATGTTTATTTCCCTGGATATTGAGCGGGAGCGGGAGCGCATGGAAGAGCTCATTTTCAAGATCCCACGGTTTATCATTTTCCACCCAGCTCACAAAGGCGTTTTCCTGCATCCATTGGTCAAGCCATTGCTCTCCCTTGCTTGTGAGCGTCATCCGTTTGCCGTTTCCAGCCATTCGGAGAGGGAAACTGCTCTTTTTGGCCAGCAGAATGCCCAATGAACGACGCAGTGTGGAGCCGTCAGCCTTTCCATTGAAGTGATAACGAACCCTTTGCTGAATAGTCTGCTTTGCATTTGCCTCGCCTTTTTTGTCCGGTGAACTTCCGATATAGAGCAGCCTCAGCCCTTCATGCGTCAAGCACCCATCCACTGGTACACCCGGAGGAATCTCTTTGAAGAAAAATGCGTAGACACCATGAGCCCTTGCAACCGGGCATGGATTTGAAAGTACTTCCGCTCTTGAATAGAGATGCGTGGGATTTGAAAAAACGGTGTTCATCTATTTTCTTAGAGTGTTATGGCTTTATCGCAGAGAGCATGCTCCATTTCCGGTATCTCCGAATATGGAGTATTGTTCATTTTACTCGAATTCGATGAGGGCCTGTCCGCTTTTTACCGCTTCTCCCGGCAAGGCCATGATTTTTTTGACGGTACCGTCCGTATGGGCGGTGATGTTTGTCTCCATCTTCATAGCCTCCAGCACGAACAGCAGGTCGTCTACCTGAAGCTTCTGGCCTACCTGGACATTGACTCGCTGCACAATTCCAGCGATGGGACTGCGGCAGACCTTATTGTCGGGCAGACCGTCCGCAACGGGCTGCATCGCCAAAGGTTGTGGCGATGGTGCGACAACCTGCTTCGATTGGATGGTGGAGGTCAGTTCCTGGAACACGTTTGGTGTCCGGCACTCTTCACCTTCCAGTACTTCCACATCGACTATATATTTATTTCCGTCTATGGTCAAAATCAACTGCACGGTATTCTTCCTTATTTAGTGGTGCTGAAGGTATGGGATGACTGGATTGAGACGCGTCCCTGTTGAGACCAGGAACTCGGTCCCTGGTTGCTGATGAAGCGCGCCCGGCATATCCGGACGTTTTTTCCCAGATAGGCAGCGATGGCAGCCGACATGATAACCAGCAGTTCCGGGGTTATTTCAGGCTCACTGTTTATGGGCTCAGAGATGGTTGTATCCATTGGGCGTAAAGTTAAAGTGGAATCAGGCCGTGTTTCTTTTGGGGCCTGAATTCCCGTTTTGAATGGAGAAAATCGAGTGACATGGCCAGATAGCGGCGCGTTTCAGCCGGCTCAATGATGTCGTCCACCTGAAAGTGGGCTGCTGCTGCGTAAGGGGTGGCAAAAGTTTCGCGGTACTCCTTGACCAGTTCCTGACGGCGTGCTGCGGGATCGTCCGCTGTTTTGATCTCGTTCCTGAAAATAATGTCTACGGCACCATCGGCACCCATGACGGCGATTTCGGCTGAAGGCCATGAAACAACCCTGTCGGCATCGAGGTCCTTGCTGCACATGGCCAGATAAGCGCCTCCGTAAGCTTTGCGGAGGACAACCGTGATTTTTGGTACGGTGGCTGCAGAGTAAGCGAAAAGCATCTTGGCGCCATGCCGGATGATGCCGCCATACTCCTGCTCGACGCCGGGCAGAAAGCCTGGAACATCGACAAAGGTGACAAGCGGTATGTTGAAGGCGTTGCAGAATCGGATAAAGCGGGCAGCCTTGTCTGACGCGTTGATATCGAGCACACCAGCCAGAACATTGGGTTGGTTGGCGACGATACCTATCGCACGTCCCTGAATCCGGGCAAAACCGATGACAATGTTGGGGGCGAAGGAGGACTGTACCTCCATGAAATCGGCTTTATCGACGATATGGCCGATAACCTCCCTGACGTCGTATTTCTGTTTCGGGTCGAGAGGAATGACCGAGTTCAAGCGCTTGTCCGGAATAATAACCTCGTCTGCCTCCAACTGGGGTGAATCCTCCAGATTATTGGAAGGGAGAAATGACAACAGGCGTTTGCAGATGGCAACAGCATCCAGATCATCCTCGGCGATAAAGTGAACAACCCCTGAGTTATTCATCTGGGCTATCGGCCCTCCAAGCTCTTCGGCTGTAACCACTTCGCCGGTTACAGCCTTGATGACCGAGGGGCCGGTAATGAACATCCGTGCCGCCCTGGTCTGAATGATAAAGTCGGTCAAAGCCGGGCTGTAGGCAGCACCACCGGCGCAAGGGCCGCAGATGATGGAGACCTGCGGCACAACTCCGGAAAGCATGACATTGTTGTAGAAAACCTTTCCATAGCCGGAGAGGCTGTCGATACCCTCCTGAATACGGGCGCCACCCGAGTCGTTGATCATGACAAAGGGCGAGCCTGTCTTCAGCGAAGACTGCATCATCTGCACAATTTTATTGCAGTGGGCTTCACCGGCCGATCCGCCGACGACGGTGAAATCCTGGCTGGCAATATGCACCAGCCGACCGTTGATGCTTCCGGCCCCGGTGACCACACCATCCGCTGCCATCTCCTTGTCCGTCATGCCGAAGTTGGTGCAGCGGTGTTTGGCAAAAAGTCCCGTTTCCTGAAAACTGTCCTGATCGAGGAGAGCGCTGATACGTTCGCGTGCGCTGAGACTGCCTGCCTCGTGCTGGCGGTCGAGCTTCTCCTGCCCGCCACCCAATTGTAACTTCTCTTTGCGTTGGTTCAGATCCTGTACTATCTCTTCAATATTCATGGTGTCCCGACTGTGCACTGATTTTTATATATAATTATTGGTAAGGCGTTACCGTCACCTTATGCTGCCGGCCACTCAGGGTCACGGAGTAGGTGATGGGGCCGGTGATTGTTCCCTGATGTCCTTCTGCAGGTTTTGTTTCCGACTCACCGGTCACAGGGTTCCGTCCAAGATTGCGAGGTCCTTCATGACGTTCGGCAAAAAATTTGGGTGCCACCTGCGGGAACATGGCATAAGTCAGCACATCTTCAGTTGTACCGTTGCATCCTGGCAGGGCAAGGGCTGCCGAGCGGAGTTTGTCCCACTCCGGTTTCAGGAGATTTGCCGGGCGGCAGTGGATCGGCTTCTTGTGGGCGTGTTCGTGTGCCATTTTCACCACGTCGGGATTTTTTTCGCCCGGTACTGCGCCATAGTATCCAAGCATAAGGTCGGCGAACTCGCCGGTCAGTACCTTGTATCTTCCCATGAGCACATTCAGTACCGCCTGTGTGCCCACGATCTGGCTGCTGGGGGTCACAAGGGGAACATACCCGGTATCCTTGCGGACAAGGGGGATTTCCTCCAGTACCTCTTTCATCCGATCGCCAGCCCCCTGTTGCTTGAGTTGGCTCTCCATGTTCGAGAGCATACCGCCGGGAATCTGGCTCTTGAAGATCTCTGTTTCCACACCGGTAACCTGCGAGAGAAACTCGCTGTATCGGCCAAGCATCGTCATGAAGTGTTTTTTTACCTTATAGACCTTTTCGAGGTCGACACGGGTAGTGTAACCAGTGCCTTCCAGCATCTCAATGAAGCTTTCCGTCGGGTTGTGTCCCGGTCCCAGACTCATGGAACTGATTGCAGTATCGACGCAATCCACACCAGCCTCAACCGCCTTCATCAGGCTTACCAGCGTCACGCCGGTGGTGGCATGGGCATGAAGATGCACCCGCATCTCCTTTCCGCAAGCCTCCTTAATGCCCTTTACAATATCATAGGCTGCCTGAGGCTTGATAAGAGCCGCCATATCCTTTATGCAGAGTGAGTCTACGCCCATATCCTGCAATCTCTTTGCCTGATCAACAAAGAGAGCCGTGGTATGAATGGGGCTGACCGTATAGGAGATTGTCCCTTGAGCATGTGCGCCAGCCTTCTTGACCGCCCGTACCGAGGTCTCAATATTACGCAGGTCATTGAGTGCATCGAAAATGCGGAAGATGTCAATACCGTTTTCTGCCGACTTGTTGCAGAAGCGTTCCACCACCTCATCCTGATAGTGGCGATACCCCAGAAGATTCTGTCCGCGCAAAAGCATCTGCAGCGGGGTTTTAGGCATGAGCCTTTTGAAGGTGCGCAAGCGTTCCCATGGATCCTCGTTCAGAAAGCGGATGCATGAGTCGTATGTTGCTCCACCCCAGCACTCCAGTGACCAGTAGCCAGCCTCATCGAGGTCCTGGCAGGCTCCGGTCATATCTTCAATTCCAAGCCGTGTAGCTATCAGGCTCTGGTGTGCGTCCCGCAGAGCAAGCTCGGTAATATCAATGATTCGATTTATGGTCACTCCACTTGATGATGTTAAATTGGACAATAATGCCATTCTGAAACCGGCGAAAACAAGCCGGATGTTCCTGTAAAGCAGAGAGAATCAGCCATTGCATCACCGGAAACCGTGTACAAAATAGCCCGAAAAACATCAGGCTATTGTGCCGATAATGCAACTTTTTTAGCTGAAATTTCAGGTCAGCTCTGCAAGGCGGCAATATAATAAACCGGAACGAGAATAATGCGTGCTATTTGATGTAAATAAATTGCACCTAATACATTGTAACGCGTTTTTATATAATGAAATATGATGTATTTTGCCCGATGGAGACAAGGAAAAAAAATCAATATTTTTGCATTTCTAACGCTGCTTTCATGCTGAATAATGCAATCAGAAAAAGCTGAAACAGGAATCCGGAAATAACAGCCCTTTTTCAGTTCCGTCACCCTTTGTTTTGAAGAGAGTAAATTTATTAAAGAGACGATCTGGTTAAAAGGGAAGGGAAATACAGTGATGAATTGGATTTATGCTTCTGTTTGATTTATGTTCAAGGAGAAGTCGGTTAGACAGAGATCACCAGCTCCGAAAAAAACCTGAATACACTATTCTTGATTCAACAATATTGTCAACATCAAGGCGATGACTGATTCCAGCGACGGCTTCTTGCACAAGTATTTCCTCAATAATTCAGCGAAGCGACTGCATAAGTGGCTTCACTATTTCGATATTTATGAGCGCCACTTCTCAAGATTCAGAGGCAAGGCACCTGTCATGATTGAAATCGGTGTTTTTGGTGGCGGATCGCTGGCAATGTGGAAAGAATTTTTTGGCAAGGATGCAAAGATCATCGGAATTGACATTAACCCCGAATGCAAGGTACACGAGTCTGATGGCGTAGAAATATTTATTGGCAGCCAGAATGATCCTGCTCTGATTCAGCAGATATTCGATAAGTACCCATGGGTTGATATTGTTCTTGATGACGGGAGTCATATCATGCACCACATGGTCGCCTCTTTCGAGTTGATGTACGAAAGGGTTCAACCAAACGGGATCTATATGGTGGAGGATACCCACACCTGCTATTGGCCTGAATATGGTGGTGGCTTAAAGCTCCCGAACACCTTTATCGAATATGCCAAGCATAAAATGGACGAATTAAATGCTCTCTATTCGCGAAATGCGCTCCCGGTTTCAACCTTTACCAGATCTACGGATTGCATTGCCTTTTACGACAGTGTCGTTGTATTCGAGCGGCGCCCACAGGGCATGCGACAAGCGATTATTACTACTCCAATGATTTGAGCGTGATGTATATATGCCATATTTTGTTGCACCTCTTTCCCCAGGAACGCTTCCATGCGCTGTAAATGATCAACAGCAGGAACTGCGAATCATGACGATCCAATGTTTCCGTTCTTGCTGCAGGTGCTCCATAACGATATCAAACACATACAGGGATTATGAATGAACGTGTTTTTCTGAAACTGCTGTTGGTGCTTTTTGCCGGGCTCATTGCGGCTGAAGTGCTGGTCGTTGTGCTTTTCGGGCTGCGACTCGAGCTGATTCTTCTCTGCTTTATTGTTGTCGCGGCTTTGACCGGCATTGCATTTGTCGTGCGGCTTTTGCTTGGAGAACGGACGCAGATTGATTCGGTTTCAATGCGGCGTGCAATGCAGAAGCGCGGAGGTATCATGCAGGATCGACTAAAGGAGTACGATGTTGATGAGGAGTTTCTTTGCACAAAAGAGGTGAAACGTCCAAAAGGGAGTGCTTCCGCATCCGCTTTCTCTGAACAATTGCGCAGCAGCAATCATTCGACAGCTTCGGTGACCGTCTCGATTGAAGAGGCAATCAGAGTCCATGCCGAGATGCACGGGGGGCTTGGGCCGTTGCTGCAACTGATGGAAAAGATTGATGAGGCCTCGTTTGGTCGGCTGGTGCAAAAAGCCGGCTTGGGTAATCTTTCACGACAGGAGGTGATGCTCAAGATTACCTGCATGATTGATGAGCATGCTTTTTCGGACGGGGCTGCCGGCCAGAAGCCCTGCATTCTTGAGGGCTATTCCATGGAGAGAGAGAGTTTCGATGACTATATCCGTCGCAGTATGAGCGGTTCAGAGGAGGACCCGGAGAGCGCGGATCAAGGTTTTTCCGTTGAACTTGACGGTGCCGCTCTCTCACGCGGTACAGGTACCCCTCCGGCGGATTTTTCCCATGATCCGAAATCGGTGATTTCAAGTCTGAAAAGAGCGGGATCGCCCTCATGAAGCCCGTTGCAATAACACCGTTAAGCAAAGCGAAGCTTCAGAAGTACGCTCGACTTCATCAAAAAAAGTTCAGGGATCAGGAAGGCCTCTTTCTTGCCGAGGGACTTCGTACGGTCAGGGAGCTCTGTATGAACCTGCCAGGTGAAGAGATGCTTGTCGCCCTGCTCGTCAGGGAGGGAGAAGCGGATGCGGCCCGTTTTGCTCAACCCTGGAAAGAAAAGCTCTTTTCCATAAACGAAAAAGAGTGCTCGCAGCTTGCCGAAACCTCCACCTCACAGGGGATTTTCGGCGTTTTCCGCCAGCAGCGTCCGTTTGAGCCTGCTGCAGAAGCTGGTTTGGCAAAGTCGGACAGATCATTCATGGTGGCGCTCGATGATGTTCAGGATCCGGGCAATGTGGGTACCATCCTGAGAACGGCTGTCTGGTTCGGGGCTGATGTCCTGATTTGCAGTTCCGGCACAGCCGACCGATACAATGCAAAGGCGGTACGTTCATGCGCAGGAAGCATCTTTGCAATCCGTCATTACGGTGTTGATTGTCTTGACCTTGAACTCCTCCGTCTTAAGAAGCTGGGCTATTCCATCGTCTCTTCATCGCTTGAGGGAAAGGATTTCCGTGAGTTCAGCTCCTGGCCCGCAAAACAGGTGCTGGTGATCGGCAATGAAGCCAACGGCATCAGTGAACCAGTTAGAGCGCTGGCCGACCGGCTCGTGCGCATACCCCACGGCGGCGCAAGCGTGCGGGTTGAATCGCTCAACGCCGCAGTTTCCGCCGCCATTCTCATGGAGCGTATGGCGCTATGATGAAAGCTCGAGTGTTTCCTGCCGGTTTCTAATAATGATGACTTATTATTGTTCTCTTGCTGCTTTTTGCTGTTCAATATATTCTTGTGTTTCTTTTTCTATTCGATCTCTATCATCATTATCAAAAATATCTACCTTTAAATTGTGAAATCCAGAAGTCCAATAATTAATATCTTTTTGGATCTTTTCTAGCGAATTCGATATGCTTATTAATGGGTGAGTTCCTATTTTCCGAATTCCTTTTAATTCCTTCATATTAATAAAATGCTCTGATTTATATGTTTTATTTGTTAGCCCACTATATTTTGTAAAAAAAATCAATTTCTTGTCTATGACTCCGCTATATTCTTCTATCGCATTCATTAATAAATTTGAATATTCTTGTCCTGGCATAAGACATTTTATTCCGGATTCAAAAGCTCCATATTCTCGTAATCGATCTACGATTTTTTTTCCGTCTACGCAATCAAGGCCTGTGGTGTCTATATGAATATCATAAGCTGCACCTGATCCAATGTTTTTTATTACAATCATTATTATGTTAATAAATTCATCATGAGATCGATAAAAAACCTCAATTCTTGGCTCGGTTTGTGCCTCTCTCATTCTTTGCGTCTCATCCACTAATCTTTTTGTTAAATAAGCATATACAATCGTAGAAAATGCGACAACACATGAAAAAATAATATTAAATGAGCCTGAGTTATCATTCAGAAAATCAAATATGTTATAAATTGTATCCATAATAAGCTATCAATAAGACTTGATTCTGTAGTAAAAAGATAAGACGGATATTTAGAGTGAATTTGTAGCGAACCAATTACATGATCGGAGTTTTTGCTGAATTGATAATATCACTCGGTCATTAAGGTTTTGATTTTGAATTATACTTATAACATTGCTACACGCTTCACATTCAGCTATAACTTCATAATTAAAATAGTCATATCTTGGATATGCTTGATATTGGCATTTTGGACAACAGGAATAAAGACTAGCGATTTTATTTTGATAATCATATTCCTAGTGCCATTTGAGGCCAAAAAAAGTATCAGTAGTGTAATTTTTCCAAGTGCACATTCGGATTTTTCTGTTATATCCAATGTATATTTTTCGACCTATAAATCCACTTTCTATAACGATAAGTGTATACACGAGTATCAATGTCCAATTTGGTATATTATTGTTTTTAGTAAGAAACAAGTATAATAAAGGCATGTTTTCTTTTGTGATTGGCCACCATCCTTTCAAAAAAATAAAGGTCGAACCTATACCACTAAGAATAACAAATGAAATGACTTTGCTCCAGACAGGGTCATGCCATGTTTTTTTAATCAATTCAATTAATGAATTCATAAGGTAATATTGTTGTTTTTGTTGAATTTTTATAGCAAAAAACCCAGTAGTATTGTGTTTTGAGGTTTGTTAAGGAAGAATAGTTACTAATAGCTTTGCATAAACACTCTGCATGAATTGGCTCTGAGAAAAAAAGATACATATGTAAATCATGAAAAAATGTTTAAACTCTTGAAAAATATGTTGGCTAAATATTGATCCGTTTCGGTTAGGATTATGGAACGGATTATTAGTGATCGTTTACAATAATGGTGCAATTACATCTTTCGCATAAATGATGCCAGTTTTTTTGTTAAAAACCCATATCTGGTAAAGAGTGATATTTATTGAAAAAATAAAATTAATGTGTCTATCGGGGCGTGAAAAAGTTGCATCACTATAAGTCATGTCGCTGTTACTCCAGCTAATTTGCTGAGATTTTCTGTTATGAGGTGTTGGGTTTGATGGTGTTATTTTGCAAATATATAAAATTCCGTAGTTTTGTTTTAAATCTCGCGCTTCATCTGTGTTTATTTTAAAGCAAATGTCTCGAATACTATAATAATTAACAGGATAAATAGCGTAATCAAATATGGTATAACTGGTAGCGACAAAATTTGCTCCAAATTTATTTCTTGTTTTATATTTTTCAACACTTGATGTTATATTTTTAATTTCAATTGATGGGCTTCCGACAATACATCCTAATTGATTTATGGATACGGTTACAGTTTCGCTATCTGGGTTATATGTTAAAGAGTTGAAGACATCATAAGAATTATTCAAAAAAGCGAATAGTTGCTTTGGTGTGTTTGTGTTCAGTCGCTGCAGGTATGCTTCGGTTTTCTCAAACTCATCTTTTGGTGGAATTAACTGAGATAAGTGTTTGTAAAGAGCGTCTATATTTTCCCCGGTATAACCAACTGGAAGTGTAGATAATTCGGTATTAAAAGATTCTGGAATTAAGTATTTATTTGTTGCTTGATCGGATTTATGAGTTATGTGTAACTTACCTTTTGCCATCGTTGTCCCAACGCCATCAGGAATGAATGCCGCCAATACTAGCGATGTAAGTAACACTTTGATGTTCATGCATCTTCCTCGTTTTAAGATTAATTATTCTGAGTAATAAGCTCTCAACAACAAGTCAATCGGTAATCCTTACCGAAACAAGCCATTGTTTAACTGATAATCTGTTTACTGTATGGTCTTTTTATTACGGAATCTATTCTTGTTGAGCGCTTATGCAAAACGCTGTAATTGCCGGCACTTTTGAGGCTAAAGAAAATAAAAAGCCTCATGTTGTTGTTTTTAAATATGACAAAAACAATGTTTTCATGCATTACAGCACTGATTTTATTTTGAGAGAAACCGCATTACACCAGCAGCACAGGATAATCAATTTCATTAATGAGGTTGTGCACGGTTTCTACCGGCAGTTTCATCCTGTCGCTCAGCACGAGCAGGCCTGAATCGGCCAAGCGGATGTATCGGGCCAGCGTTTTTCCGTCATGAAGAGGGAGGTGGTGGTACTCAATAACGGTATCCGGTAGCGTTATGGTGGAGGAAAGTTCTTGCTCCATCACCAGTGCCTCTTCGGGGGTCTCTCCAAGGATCAGTATGTTGAGTGTGATGCCGGGTTGTGCCAGATCGAGGGCGGTGGCGAGAGCCTGTTGTGATCCTTTGGAGCCATCATAGAGCACCAGCACCGGCCACTCTTTTGCGGTAAAACCGGTACGCATGAGCAGCAGCGGTCTTTTTCCTTCGGCGAGCGCTTTTCTTGCCGTTGAGCCGAGTCCTTTGCGGCAGGAGGGTGACCGTCCGCTGCGACCGAGGACAAGCAGGTCTGCTTCATGGGCGGCGAGAATGACCTCTGCGGGCACCAATCCGCGGTATACCCTGAACGAGTGTTCCACCATGAGCTCTTCGGCTATGCGCTGCAATGCACTTTCGGCCTCTCGTGCCTGTCGTTTCAGTGAGCGTTCAAGCGGCAGCAGCTCCATTTTTTCAGCTTCGGCGGTATAGATGCGGATTTCATGGCTGCAGGGTAGTTCGGCCATCCGCAGCAGGTTGATGTCTTCAACAAAAATTCCTCTCAGATCGGCGTGCATCCACCGGGCAAGTTCAGCAGCGGCTGCCAGAGATGCGATGCTGTGCGGTGAACAGTCGAGAGCAACGGCGATATGGCGGATCAGGTTACTCTTCATCTTCGCTGGATGATTCGCTGAATTGTTTGAGTTTTTCAGCCATCTCGCCGAGTCGTGCAACAGCCATGCCGTTGATGCTGTCGGGAGGATAGTTGCCGCTTGAATCGAGTTCCCCGGCGGGGATGCCGGTCAGAATTTCAATCCCTTCATCAACATGGGTTACGGGGAACACTGCGAAAAGTCCGTTTCTGACGGCTTCAATCACGTCACTGCGGAGCATGAGATTTTCAACGTTTGATGCCGGTATGAGCACACCCTGCTTTCCGGAGAGTCCTCTCGCCTGGCAGAGGTCGAAAAAGCCTTCGATTTTTTCGTTGACCCCTCCAATTGCCTGTACCTCACCAAACTGGTTGACTGAGCCGGTTACGGCAAACCATTGCCCTATAGGAGCTCCTGAGATGGCTGAGAGCAGGGCATATAACTCGGTAGAGGATGCGCTGTCGCCTTCCACGCCGCTGTATGATTGTTCGAAGACCAGCGAGGCGGTGAGCGAGAGCGGTTGATTGATGCCAAACCGTGCGCCGAGAAAACCGGAAAGGATCATCACCCCTTTTGAGTGGATAGGCCCTCCCATTTCAACTTCGCGCTCAATGTCAATAACCTCACCTTTTCCGAGCCGCACTCTTGCCGTGATTCTTCCCGGATGTCCGAAGCTCTGCCCGCCGGGTGAGTAAATGGCAAGGCCGTTGATCTGTCCAATTTTTTCTGACGCCGTATCGATAAGAATGGCGTTTTTCAGCGTTGCCTCCCTGATCTTTTCACGGATTCGTGAGGCGCGTACTGTTTTTGCGTCAATGGCGTGCTGGACATCTCGTGCTTCCACATGCTCTCTCTTTTCCGATGTGGCATAGTACTCGGCCTCATGAACCAGATCACAGATACTCTGCAGATGTGCCGTCAGTTTTGTGGAGTCACCCGAGATCCGGCAGCCATGTTCGACCACCCTTGCCACAGCGCCCCTGTCAAAATGACGAAGGCCATCTTTTTTGGCAATCGAACTGATAATGTAGGCATAAAAGAGTTTTCCTGCATTGTCGACCGGCAGTTCATCTTCAAAATCCGCTGCCACCTTGAAGAGTTCGGTAAAGTCCGGGTCATACACCGTGAGGAGGTAGTAGAGGCTGCGCTCTCCGAGCAAAATGACCTTGACATCGAGCGGAATCGGTTCGGGTTCAAGTGAGACCGTGCTGACAAGGCTGTAGAGCTGCGCCAGCGATTCAATGCGAATATGGCGTGTTCGCAGGGCTTTTTTCAGCGCCTCGTAGGCAAGGGGTTCCATCAGCAGCCGCCTTGCATCGATGAGCAGATAGCCGCCGTTGGCCCGGTGGAGCGCTCCCTGCTTGATCAGGGTGAAGTCGGTGACCAGTGTACCCATCTGCGAAATATGCTCAATGTCACCAACGAGGTTATAACATGCAGGTTTGTCTTCATAGACGACGGGAGCGCCTTCGCTTTTGCTGTTGTCGACAATGACGTTGACCCGGTAACGGTTAAACGATGAACCTCCTTGCAAGAATCTGTCGGGAGCCATTCCAGGAAACAACTCCCGTTGATCACTCTCTTTTTCCAGAAACTTGTCAAAGTTTTCGATAACGTCGTTTTCCAGCGCATCCAGATAGGTTGTCACCTCTTGGAGTGACTCATAGCTGTTTCTGAGTTCAGCAATCAGTGGCTTTACGGCAAAACTCGCTATGTTGCGGTTCAGCTCCTTGATCTTTTCCTGGGTTTCACGTTGCCATTTGGGTATCTGGGCCAGGATGGACTGCATCGCGGTTTTCAGTGTGGTGATCTCTTCATCGATAGCATCCCGTTCCTCCTGTTTCAGCAGCATGAACTCTTCGGGTTTAACCACTTCTCCGTTTTTCATGGGAGCAAAGGCAAATCCGGCTGGTGTTCTGATGAGTGCAATATTGTTTTCGACAGCTTTTTTTTCGAGTTCGCCGATCGATTCTCCCTGCTGTTCCTGAAATGTTTCACGGATATCTTTTTCCTGGGCCTGGTACTCTTCACTGCTGAACGCCGCCGGTATGACGGTAAAAAGTGCTTCGACAAGGTGTTCCATATCACGGGAAAGGGAGGAGCCTTTTCCCGCAGGGAGTTTCAGTGCCTTGGGCTTACGGGGGTTTTCAAAATTGTTGACATAGCACCAGTCGGAAGGGGTCGGTGCATTGGGGGCAATATCTGCAAGAAAGTGCATGATAGAGCTCTGCTTGCCTGTACCGTTGGGGCCGAGGGCAAAGAGGTTGAAGCCATCATGCCGGATGCCCATGCTGAAAGTTATGGCATCGATAGCACGTTCCTGACCGGTAGCGTTGACATGGCCGTCCAGCTCCGCAGTAGTCTCGAAACTGAACTCCTGTGGGTTACAGGTTCTGTAAAGTTTTTCTGGAGTGAGTTTTGCAGGTAGAGCCATATCTGATCGTTCCTTTGCAATGAGGTTGATCTTTTGCGGGTTCTGTCTCCTTCCCGTAATGTACAAAACCCCTGCAACATAACGATCGTTTTGCAGGGGTTTAAACTTTAGAACAGGGAGATTGTTCAGGCACCGTCGCCGTCAATATTCATGGTGGGATGAAGGTGGACAGGTTTCTCGGCTTTTTTGCGCAGACGGATATTGAGCATTTCAACCGAGACGGAAAATGCCATGGCAAAATAGATGTACCCTCTCGGGATTTCAAAACCGGCACCCTCGGCAAGCAAGGTGACTCCGACAAGAATAAGAAAGCTCAGGGCAAGCATCTTGATGGTCGGGTGTGCTTCAACGAACTCACTGATCGATTTGGCGGCAAGCATCATGATGGCGATAGAGATCATGATGGCGATGATCATCACTTCGACATCTTTGGCAAGGCCCACGGCAGTAATGACCGAGTCAAGCGAAAAAACAATATCGATAACGGCAATCTGCAGCATAATGAAGATAAAGCTTCCTTTTGAACCGCTTTTTTTTGTCTCTTCTTCAGCTCCCTCAAGGCTCTGGTGAATTTCCTGTGTACTTTTTGCAAGCAGGAAAAGTCCCCCGCCAATCAGAATCAGGTCACGTCCTGATACATGGTGATTCAGTACGGTAAACAGATCGCCTGTAAGTCCCATAACCCAGGTAATTGAGAGCAAGAGGGCGATTCTGGTCAGCATGGCAAGACCAAGCCCGATAATTCTTCCCTTTCCACGCTGCTGTTCCGGCAGCCGCCCGACGATAATAGAGAGAAAGATAATGTTGTCGATGCCGAGAACAATTTCAAGAGCCGTTAAGGTTGCCAGGGCAATCCAGGCTTCCGGCTGCGTAATCCATTCCATAAAGAGTGCTATTAGGGTAAAGATTTTTGTAAAAGCGCAATTTGTAAAGTAATGTACTCAACAGATAGTGCCCGGCAAAACACCAGATGCAGCAAGGAGGAACCGGCTCGGCGGAAGCCGTTTTTTATCGTTACATTGTGGGCAGAAGCTTTTTTCGGATGATTTTATTCCATCCTCATGCAAAAAGATCAGGCTTTTCCTGAGTTGGCGGTATTAAGAGAGACGTTTGAGAGCGGTAAAACCCGCGATCTCCGGTGGAGGCGGTCGCAGCTTCTGGCACTTGAACGATTTCTCATTGAACGTGAAGGGGAGATTGCTGCTGCTGTGCATGATGATTTCCGGAAGTCCCCGGCTGAGACTTTTTTAACCGAAACGGGATATCTTCGTGGCGAAATTCGCTTTGCCCTGAAGCATCTGAAATCGTGGATGAAGCCGCGAAAGGTTTTTGTGCCCTTGATCTATCAGCCTGCAACAGGCTCCTGTTCCCGTGAACCCTTTGGAGTCGTACTCATCATCGGGGCATGGAATTACCCCTTTAATCTTTGTCTTGCTCCCCTTATCAGCGCCATTGCTGCCGGTAACTGTGCGGTTGTCAAACCTTCTGAACACGCTCCCCGCAGTGCTGCGCTCATTGCCGAAGGGCTGGGCCACTATCTTGACCGGAGTGCGATCACGGTGATTGAGGGAGGTGTGGAAGAGGCAAAGGCACTGCTTGCCGAGCGTTTTGGCTATCTCTTCTTTACCGGAAGCCGCTCGACAGGTCGGGAGGTGATGCTTGCCGCAGCCCGCCATCTTACTCCTTTGACAATCGAACTCGGAGGGAAATGTCCCTGTATTGTCGAAGAGAGGAGTGACCTCAGGGTGGCGGCCCGCAGAATTGTGTGGGCCAAGTTTTTAAACGGTGGTCAGACCTGCCTTGCACCGGATTATGTTCTGGTTCATGAGAGGTGCGAGGCGGAGTTGCTCCGTCAGATGCAGGAAGCCATTACACACTTTTACGGTGATGATCCCCGCCTGAGCCCCGATTATCCCCGCATTATCAACCAGGATCATTTTTTGCGGCTCGAAAAACTTCTTGTCGGTTCTCCGGCCTGGAGCGGGGGTAAGAGCGAATTGGAAGAGCGTTACATTGCTCCAACCATTCTTCGGGGAGTGACGCCAATGTCTCCGGTCATGGAGTCGGAGATTTTTGGGCCTCTTCTGCCAGTCATTGTCTATACGGAGCTTTCAGAAGCACTGGATATTATTCGTCGCGTAGATGATCCGCTTGCACTCTATCTTTTTTCGTCCGACCCGGCTGTACAGGATCGGGTTGTGCGTCACTCCCGTTCAGGCGGAGTGTGCATCAATGATCTTCTTTTCCAGGCGGCAATGCACAAACTTCCTTTCGGAGGGTTTGGCCAGAGCGGATTTGGTACTTGCCATGGCAAGGCGGGGTTTGAAACCTTTTCCTTTCAACGAAGCCTTTTGCGCCGCTCGCTCTTTCCCGATCCCGATCTGCGTTATCCTCCCTACAGCCGCCGCAAATTCAGCTTTCTTAAACGCCTTGTTACTTTTTTTCAGGTATGAAAAAAACAGCTCTTGCACTCGGGGGTGGTGCGGTTCTTGGTGCTGCCCATGTTGGTGTGCTCAGGGCACTGACCGAATTGCAGATCACGGTTTCGATGGTCAGCGGTACCAGTATCGGTGCATTTATTGCAGCGCTTTACGCTTTTGGCAAAAGCTGGCAGGATATTCGGGATATTGCCTTTGATATTGACTGGTTTGATCTGTCGAGCCTGTCGCTTTCGCAGTATGGTATCCTGACGAACAAAAAATTTGGAGCCATGGTCACTGAACTGCTCGGAGAGCGAGATATCAGTGAGGCCCAAATACCGCTCTCAATGGTTGCGACCGATATCGGGACGGGCAAAAAAGTGGTTTTCAGTGGAGGTGATGTGGCCGCCGCTGTGATGGCAAGCAGTTGTATTCCCGGTCTTTTCCGACCAGTCGACTATTTGGGATCGCTTCTTGTCGATGGAATGCTTGTGGAAAATGTACCGGTTTCCCCGCTGCTCGAAAGCGGTGCCGAATCAATTATCAGTGTCGATCTTCTGGCCTGTCATGCCTTTAAAAAGCCGGATAATATTATCGGAGTTCTGCTGAACGCCTTCTACAGCTCACTTACCAACATGACAGCCATACAGATGGCGGATGCGGATTTATGTATCACCCCAAATCTATCAACATTTAATCTGATTGATTTCGGTCAGATCCCGGATATCATTGAGGCTGGTTACCAGACGGCTTTTCCTGCGCTTAAAACATGGATAGACGCAAAGAGGTAGTGGTGCGGCTTTGTCGAATTGCAGTAATGTGTTACTTTATGAGTAGTGGAAATCTTGTAACTGTTTAATCAAGGAGGGTACCATGCCTATCCGCAAATTGAGGGAGTTTCTTGACAACCACGCCGTCAAGTATTTTGTGGTCAGCCACTCTCCTGCCTATACAGCACAGGAGATAGCCGCAGCCGCTCATGTTCCGGGAAAAGAGCTGGCGAAAACAGTCATCGTCACTATTGCCGGAAAAATGGCTATGGTTGTTCTGCCTGCTTCCCGTCAGCTTGACTTTGAACTTTTACGTGAGTTGACCGGAACAAGGGATGTGGAGCTTGCCGGAGAGAAAGAATTTGCCGGATTGTTTCCTGAATGCGAGATTGGTGCCATGCCGCCTTTCGGCAATCTTTACGGTATGGAGGTCTATGTATCGGAAGAGCTTGAAGACGATGATGAAATAGCCTTTAACGCTGGTGCCCATACGGAACTGCTGCGGCTCTCCTACGAAAGTTACAAGAGGCTGGTACATCCAAAGGTGGCAAAGCTCTCTCTTGTATTGAAGTGAATGGGCTGGGGATGATGGGTTTTTCAGGGGAAATGTTACCTTTGATTCAGGATTGCTGGCAGGTCACCATTTTTTTTCATGATCCGGGCAGTATGAAAACCGAATTGCTTTAGTCTGTATTTTTGTCTCTTATGAAGATTGCCTTATACTCGGGGACTTATGTCAGGGACAAGGACGGTGCTGTAAAATCCATCTATCAGCTTGTTTCTTCATTAAGGAAAAATGGTCACAAGGTAGTCGTGTGGTCGCCCGATGTTTCAAAGGGGGATAACCACAACGGTTTGACCGTGCACAGGGTGCCTTCTGTGCCGATTCCTCTTTATCCTGACTATAAACTTGGCTTTTTCACGCGTGAAATCCGTCGACAGATTGAGCTGTTTGCGCCCGATATGGTGCATATTTCGACTCCTGATATTGTCGGGCGGGAGTTTCTTCTCTACGCCAGAAAAAGAGATATTCCGGTAGCCTCCGCTTTTCATACCGATTTCCCCTCCTATTTCAGTTACTACAGCCTTGGTTTTGCCGTGAGGCCGGCCTGGAAATATCTGACCTGGTTTTACAACAGCAGCAATATTGTGCTGGCCCCTAACGAGAGTGTCCGTTTGAAGCTGGCCGATTATCATATCAGAAACATCGAAATCTGGTCGAGGGGAGTTGACAAGGAGCTTTTTGATCCACGCCGTCGTTCTGAAAAACTTCGCTCTGTGTGGAATGCGACAGGCCGAACTGTTATTGTCTATGCCGGACGCTTTGTCCTCTACAAAGATATCGAGGTTGTTATGAGGGTGTACGACCGTTTTATGCAGGGCGAATATGCCGACAAGGTACGCTTCGTCATGATTGGTTCCGGTCCAGAAGAGGAGGAGATGAAGCGAAGAATGCCAGAAGCGGTTTTTACCGGTTATCTCACAGGAGAGGCGTTACCTGAAGCCTATGCATCCGGAGATATTTTTCTTTTTCCTTCTACAACAGAGGCTTTTTGCAATGTTGCGCTCGAAGCTCTTGCGTCAGGCTTGCCTGTTGTTGTTTCAGATGCCGGTGGTTGTCGGGACATTGTTGACCGTTCGGCTGGAGGAGTTGTTGTTCATGAAGGGAAGGTTTGTGATTTTTATTGCAAGTGCCTTGAATTGCTTGACGATTCTCTCCGGTATCAGGAATTGAAGGCTTGCGGCTTGGCCTATGCGGAGACCCAGTCATGGTCTTCAGTCAACGGCTTTGTGATTGATCGGTACCAGGAGATGGTTGATCGTTCAGGAAGGAGTGCTGATGTAGAGGTGTTGAGTGCTGTTGAGGGGTGAGAAGTTGGCCATTTTGGGTGATAATGTTGACGGAGCGTTATGAAAGCAGGAATTGTGGGGTTGGGAAAAATGGGTTTCAATATGGCGGAGCATCTGCTTGAATGCGGTCACAAGCTTGTGGCTTTTGATCTTGCAGAACAGGCGGTTGCCTCCATGGCGGAAAAAGGGGCAATTGCAGCCGGTTCCCTGCAGGAGCTTGCCGGTATGCTCGATACCCCCCGTTTGATCTGGTTGATGGTGCCTGCCGGTGCCCCGGTTGACAGTACTCTTGAACAGCTTATTCCTCTGCTTGGGCCGGGCGATATTATTGTCGATGGAGGAAATTCACATTACAAGGATTCAGAACGGAGGGCGGATCGCCTCAGGGAAGAGGGGATAACCTTTCTTGATGCGGGTACAAGTGGAGGTCTTGAAGGAGCACGGCATGGTGCCTGCATCATGGTTGGTGGCGAAAAAGCAGCTTATGATCTTCTTGAGCCTTTGCTGGTTGATCTTTGTGTGGAAAACGGGTATGGCTACATGGGCCGTTCCGGTTCCGGTCACTTCGCAAAAATGGTTCACAATGGTATTGAGTACGGTATGATGCAGGCAATGGGTGAAGGGTTCAACCTGCTTGATGCAAGTGGTTATGATTTTGACCTTGCAGAGGTTTCACGGGTCTGGGCACACGGTTCGGTGATCCGTGGCTGGCTGATGGATCTGATGGTGCAGGCACTGCAGAAAGATCCAAAGCTTGGTTATTTGAAAGGTTCCATTGCTGATTCAGGGGAGGGACGATGGACGGTTGAGGCCGCCCTTGAGCATGAGGTTTCGATTCCGGTGATTGCCGCCTCGCTTTTCAACCGATACCGTTCACGTTCCGACGAAAATTTATCCGACCGGGCTGTTGCCGCTTTGCGCCATGAGTTCGGAGGACACGCCTTCATCAACAAACCATAACCGGGCACCATCATGCGGCTAAAACCCGATACTTGCACCATTATTATTTTTGGTGCACACAGCGACCTGGCTGCCCGCAAACTCTTTCCTTCACTCTATGAGCTTGCCCTTTGGGGTCATCTTCCCGATGAGTACCGCATAGTTGGTGTCGGGCGTGCTGCTCTTTCTCACGAAGAGTTTCGCGTAAAGGTGCACGAAAAGATGGCCACTCTCTTCCCTGAATCCCTGCAGGATGAAGCCGGTTTTCGATCCTTCTCCGCCAGACTTTTTTATGTGAGGGTCGACTTTGCCCAGTGCGAGGAGTATCATGCTCTGAAAAAAGAGCTTATGGAGGGATCCGGAGAGTCTGCTGTCTGTCGGAATCTTCTTTTCTATCTGGCAACCCCGCCTGCTTTGGCGCCAGTCATTGTCAGGAACCTGCAGCATGTTGGTCTTGGAGAAAGGGGTTGTTCTTCGGGCAGTTGGCGGAAAATCATTGTTGAAAAGCCATACGGAAGGAATTTGCAGACAGCGCGTGAACTCAATACCATCATCGGTGAGGTCTTTCATGAAGAGCGCATTTTCCGTATTGACCACTACCTCGGCAAGGAGACGGTTCAGAACATCATGGTCTTCCGCTTTTCAAACGGTATTTTTGAGCCCTTGTGGAACCGCCAGAACATTGCCAGCGTAACCATTACCATTGCCGAAGCGTTTGGTATCCGTGACCGGGGTGCCTTCTACGAAGAGGCCGGTCTGCTGCGCGACATCATGCAGAATCACGCGCTGCAGCTTCTTGCATCGGTTGCCATGGAGCCGCCGGTCGATTTTTCAGCCGAATCGGTGCGTGACGAAAAAGCAAAGCTTCTCCGCTCAATTCGCCATTTTACTCCGGAATATGCTGCGCAAACGGTAGTTCTCGGCCAGTATGAAGGGTACCACTCTGAAAAAAATGTTGCCCCGGACTCAACGGTTGAGACCTTTGCGGCAATAAAATTTTTTGTCGATAACTGGCGCTGGAAAGATGTGCCCTTTTATGTCAAGGCGGGAAAGAATCTGGCCGAAACGGTGACCGAAATCGTCATTACCTTCAAGTGCCCGCCCCAGAACTATTTCGGCCCTGCCGAGAGTTGCAGCTATTCGGCCAACCAGGTTATTCTGCGTATACAGCCGGAAGAGACCATCGCCATCAAGTTCGGAGCAAAACGTCCGGGTGAAGCGGTGATTACCGATCCAGTCTATATGAAATTCGATTACAAGACATCGTTTGCCGAGGTTGGTGTGACCCCCTATCATCGTCTGTTGCTTGATGCCATGGCCGGTGAACAGATGAACTTTATCCGCCAGGACAGCGTCGAATACTCATGGGCAATTGTTGATGCCATCAGGGAGGCCGTTGGCGACCATCCGCCCGAAACCTATCCGATTCATTCATGGGGCCCGCAGTCGGTGGAGGACCTTTACGGCTGAGCCGCAAACCAGTACAGATTTCCGTTTTCGGGGTCAACGAGGCTTGCTGGCACGTTCTTCTCCTCTTCGAGAAATATCTTTTTTGCCAGCTCGCTCTTTTCGTCGCCAGTGATAAAAAAAAGCACGTTTCGGGCATGGTTGATGACCGGCAGGGTGAGGGTCAGCCGCATTCCCGGAGGCTTTGCCCGTAGCGCGTTGACCGGAAGCACCCATCGACATCTCTCCTTGAGCGCGTCGGGGTTCTCCGCAAAGAGTGATGCGGTATGGCCATCTCCACCAAGGCCGAGCAGAATAACGTCAAAGCAGGGAAATTCATGGAGCGGCAAGCTCCCTTCGGTAAAAAAAAACGTGCTGATAGCCGCTTCATACTCTTTGGCGGCCTGTTCCGTATCACGCTCTTCAGCCGCCATTCTGAAGAGATGATCATTGGCAATGTCGGAGTCCCGGAGCAGACTCTCCTTGATCATCCGGTAATTGCTGTCAGGATGTTCCGGCGGAACGCACCGTTCATCCCCCTGAAAAAGCCAGGTATCCGGCGGAAGAGAGTGGAGAAGCTGCTTGCCTTTTGAGCTTTTACCTGGCACCGCAAGGGCATAGCGCTCAAAAAGCCCGGTGGGAACCCCTTGTGCAAGTTGCTGATAAAGGAGCCTCGGAGAGTTGCCACCAGCAAGCACCAGTGAAAATCGTCCATGATCTGCTACGGCACGATAGGCCTCGGCAATAATCAGCGCAGCAGCACGCTCCGTTATCTCCCGTTCATTGCCGCTGTAAAAGAATTTTCGGTCTGCATGCTTCATCGGTTGGTTCACTGTTCACAAATAGGTGGCATGAATGGGCAAGGGGAGTGGCCCGAATTGTTCTCGAATTGTTCTCAATGAACCGCAGGCAACGTCGGAAAGGTTCCTTTGGCGGTTATTCTGCTTGGCTTCACTGAAGTGGTTGCGTAACTTGCACTCTCCTTTTTCAATAACCGGGGCTTTTTCAACAGCGCAAAGAGCTTTTTATGCCACTTGACGACGGTTATGGTGTTCTGGTCGGCACCCTGCATAACTATTATTGCGATCATACCTTCAGCGATACGGAGTATTACCACTGCAATCTCAAGGTGCGCGTCGCAGCCAGAGTTTTTCGCTGTCCGGTAGACCTTGACAGCAAGAAAGATGCTGACGGAATGCACTGGCGCGTGGTTGAGCTTGAACCCGATGCACTGCAACAGGTACTCCACCTTCGTGAGGGGTGGCATTCGCTTGCGTCAGAACCCGGTTCAGGTGCCCTCGATTACTACCGCAGTCCGGAGCTTCAGCCGACCGGAGAGTGCATGGAAGCATTGCATGATTCCTCAAACTCCGCGGCCATTGCTGAAGGGGCATTGTACGCTTCCTGGAAATATGGCACAGGGCCAGCCGCCTTCCGCGATCTTGAACCCCTTCTGCTCTATTCGAGGAAGCTTTATATTTTTGGAGAACCATTCAGACGGGGGCATGGGGTGCACAATATTCACCAGAATCAGGGAGACCCACCCCACAGCCGCTGGTACCAGGAAAACGGGATATGGCAGGATGGCGCGGTGATTGTGCAGCGGCGCAACAAAACAGTGGCTGCATTTTTATGCAAATTCAAAACCCAGAGCTTTTTCCCGGACAGCTTTTGTGTCCGACCTCCGGATGGAGAGGTAACGGCACCGGAACCACTGTATTGAAAAATGATTCTCTGGTAACTTTATTTTTGAGCATCTTATTTTGATTGGTGTATATCCTTCTTCTTTTGTAACTTGAGGGTATAATATCAGCAAGTCACACACGTTTCCGTTGGTCAGCTCGTTCTGGTTTATGGGAATGATTTATTTCTTGCCGTGGACGGTTGTCACTTGCGCCTAATTAAAAGAGTGGAGGGGTTTGTCAATGGCAGCTTTTGATTTCGGTGTTAAATTCGATCCGCAGGTTTTCGATCGCCAGCTCAATGCTTCCTGCACCCTCAATGTGCAGGATTACATCAAGCAGGGGTGGGAGATGTTCAAGGAGCATGTCGGTGAATTTATCGGATTCACCCTTATTCTTTTCGTTGCATCTGCCTTAAGCTCGAAATTGGCTTTTGCCGGTTCGTTACTTATTTCTGCGGTTGTTGCGTCGCTCTCTGCCGGGTACAGTATTGCGGCATTCCGGCTGTTGAGCGGGCAGCAGTTCGGGTTTGCTGATTTTTTCAAGGGATTTAACTATTTCCTGCCTCTGTTTCTTGCCAGTCTTGCTGGCAGTTTTCTGGTTGGCATCGGTTTTTTTCTGCTGATTTTTCCAGGTGTTTACCTTGCGGTAGCCTATATGTTTACCACTTTTTTTATTCTTGATTACAAGATGGAGTTCTGGCAGGCGATGGAGACAAGCCGGAAAATCATTACCAAAAACTGGTTTGCCTTTTTTGGTTTTGCCTTCGCTCTTTTTGCCATTAACCTTCTTGGAATCCTTGCTTTTGGTATTGGTCTTCTGGTCAGTATTCCCGTTACAACCTGTGCTGCAGCAATTGCCTACAAGGATATTATTGGTCTGTACTCGAAAGAGTGGTAGAGTGCGTTCGGGTTACATCGCTCAAGCTTTGTTGTGGAGCGGTGTGAGCACAAATCGTCATGATGAGGGTCATCGCGAAAAAGGTAAATTAACAGGTTTTCAACATCATCTTTCTTCAACTCTAAACTGCAAACTTATGTCAGAAAACAAATTCAGTGAGGAAAACAAGGGTTCCGGGCAAAAGGCTCAATCGTCCGATGTGACGGGGATATTGTCTCAGCTCGAGGCACTGCTTGATGAGTATCTGGTGAATAAAGCGCCATTTGCCTTGCCGCCGGAAGTCAAGGAGTTTATTGTTAAGGTGTCACCATATCTGGTTATTATTTTTGCGGTTATGGCGTTGCCTGTTATATTTGCGGCTTTGGGGCTTACGGCAATTCTTTCTCCATTTGCGATGATGGGAGGTTATGGGTATGGATATGGATTTGGATGGGGGTATGCTGCAATTGTCGGGCTTGCCGTTTCGGTTATTACGCTTATCATGGAAATTATTGCCGTACCGGGATTATTCAAACGCACCAAAGGTGCCTGGAGATTGCTTTTTTATGCAAGCGTTGTCAGTTTGATTGGGAGTATTCTTTCTTTGAGTGGTATTATCAGTGGAATCTTCGGAGCTATTATTGGCTGGTACATTTTGTTCCAGGTGAAAGAGCTGTACCAGAATTAACAACACAACCCTGCAGGGGCACGCCAAGGCGTGCCCTCTTCACGGTGCGCCCCTCTCTCTCCATAGCAATTGATTCTGTAATACAATAAAAACAAGCACAAAAGATTTGTGCAATTACAATAAAAACAAAGAGTTACGGAAGAATTTCTGACAGTAATCAAAAAAGTATCAATGAAAACAAAGCTGTTGTTTTTCAGTGTCTGGCTGTTTTTCGCAATATCAGCTCTCTCTCTGACCGCTCGTGCTGAAGAGAGTCAGGTTGTGGTTTCGGCCTCCGGGACGGTTTCGGTAAAGCCTGATATGGCGCAGTTCGGTGTTGTGGTAAAGTCGGATGCAAAAAGTGCGGATAAGGCTGCTGCCGATACTGCGGAGAAGTATCGCCGTGTGCAGGGCGCACTCCGGACGGCAGGTATTCCCTTTGACGATGCGCCTACGGCAAGCTATACGGTTTCTCCCCGCTGGGAGTGGGATCAGTCGCTGGGGAAGAGCTTGCTGAAAGGCTACAGTGCACTGCACACGATCATGGTGAAGGTGCGTAACCTCAGCATCGTTGGCCGGGCCATTGATGCCGTCGTACAGGCCGGTGCTGATGAGGTGCAGAGTATCAGCTTTTCATCGAGCAGTTACGAAGCGCTTCGTCAGCAGGCGCTTGCAGTGGCGGTTGGCAATGCCCGAAGGGATGCCGCAATCATGGCCGAGGCGGCAGGTGGACATCTTGGTCAGTTGATTGAGGTCAGCGTCAGTCAACCACAGTACGTCGGCAGACCTGCCATGGATATGATGGTCATGAGGGCAGCCCCGGCAGCTCCGGCTCCGACTGAAATTGCTCCTTCCGAGCAGGAGATTGTCGTCACCGTTAATTCACGCTGGCATTTCCTCGCTTCGCCTGCCGTCAGGTAATTGTTTCAGCAGCCATCGGAGGCTCTTTCCGGCGGTGCAGCAGGAGATCGGTCGATTTGACCGTACGAAAAAAAAAATTATCTTGATGCTCTGTCGTTCAGCTCTTTTTTTCCTTGGTGCACAACGGGCGTGGTGAGAGTTGTTGTAACCCTCAGACGGGGTTGATTGCGTTCTTTGTGATGGGTTGATAACGCTTTGTTTATGTGATTGTATCTGCCAGCCAAACGTTCAGTGACTGTGCTGGTTTAACGCCTTATACTTATTGCTTATGATTCGATGGATGATGGTGCTTGTTATGATGCTTATGATGGCTTTTCCCGTGCCGGTTTACTCGCTGAATTTTGACATAAATCTTTTCCCGAAAAACAGTACCATATTTGCCCAATTTCCTGAACTCAGAGACAAGATCAGTTCGAAGGTGCTCAGTATGGCGCTTGAGGGATATCACTCTCTCATAGATCAGGGAAAAGTAAGCCGTGAGGGTATTCTGACGGTTATCGATTTCGACAAACCCTCGGTTAATGAACGCCTATTTGTTATTGACGTCAACCGTGGCCGATTGCTTTATTCCGGGCTTGTTGCGCACGGCAGAGCCAGCGGCGATATTTATGCCCAAAGTTTTTCCAATGTACCCGGTTCCCGTCAGAGCAGCCTTGGATTTTATACAACAGGAGATACCTATGACGGCAAAAATGGCTATTCGCTCAGGCTTCAGGGTATGGAGAGAGGGATTAACGATAATGCCGAATCAAGAAGTATTGTTATTCATGGTGCGGACTATGTTTCTCAGGAATTCATCAAAAGGTATGGGCGTCTTGGCAGAAGTGAAGGGTGTCCTGCCATCTCTTTTGACAGTTTTCAGCAGGTCATTGATCTCATCAAAGGAGGAAGTTGTCTCTTTATTTACCACGAAGGCAAAGGGTACGCAAGCAAGACTGCTCTTCTCGCACCTGACCTTGCCCGGCGCCATCTTGTTTCTGACCACGTTTCATAACGTAGAGAGTGACCTATGATCGGGATTTTTCTTGTCTGGCTCGCCTTCAGTCCATTGCAACCTGTTCCGGTAAAGCCTGCGGTCACACAGCCGGAACAGTTTCAGCCTCAGAAAGAGCCTCTGGTCGGCATAGCAGAAAAAATTCACGGGTTACTTCGGCAGAAAAATCCGGCAGTCAGCACTGAAAGGGCCCTCTTCAACATCCGACTTGAGCGGTTTTACGCCGCGAGGGGCTTTCAGCCTGTATGGACAAAGCGGGCGATGGTTGCTGAACTGATACATGCTGTTGAGGAATCAGCCGATGATGGTCTTGATCCGGCGGACTATCATATCCGGGAGATCAGGACGCTTTACAGCAAGCCAACCGTAACTTCTGAGCAGGCATCCTGTTACGACCTGCTCTTGACCGATTCCTTTCTTACCCTTGCAACTCATCTCCGTTACGGAAAGGTTAATCCCGAAACCCTTGATACGCACTGGAACATCGGTAATACAAAGAGTAGCACCACTTTTGAGTACAAGCTCCAGCAAGCCATTGTCAACGGACAGATTGCAATTGTTTTGAAAGAACTTCGATTACAGCACCCCGGCTATGATCAGCTCAAAAAAGGTCTTGCACGCTATCGCACCATTTCGCGTGAAGGTGGCTGGCCGATTTTGGCGGAAGGAGCGAAGCTGCAAGAGGGAGCAAGGGCGCGTCGTGTCGCTGTACTGCGTCAACGTCTTAAAGCATCGGGAGATATAGCCGCACTGCATGCTGATACGTCAACGGTCTACAGCAAAGAGCTGGTTGATGCTGTCAAGCGGTTTCAGAAGCGAAACGGTATGGAATCTGATGGTGTACTTGGAACTTCTACCATCCGTGTCATGAATATACCTGTTGAGCGTCGCATGGACGAGATTCGTCTCAATCTTGAACGGTACCGGTGGTTTTTACATGACCTCGAACCGACCGCTATCCTGGTGAACATTGCAGGCTTTACTCTTGACTATGTCGAAAATGGGCACAACCGGTGGAGTACACGGGTCATTGTTGGAAAACCCAAGCGAGAAACCCCGCTCTTCCGAGCAGACATGCAGTACATTATCCTGAATCCCCAGTGGGTCATTCCGCCAACCATTCTTGCCAAAGATGCGCTCCCCGCTCTTCGTAAAAGCAGCTCATATCTTGGCCATAAAAAGCTGAATGTTATCGACAAGAACGGTGCTGTGGTTGACCCCGCATCGGTCAACTGGTCACAATATTCAGGCACAGACTTTCCTTACCACCTGCAGCAGAGTGCCGGAGATCATGGCGCACTCGGCAGGGTAAAGTTTTTGCTGCCGAACCGCTATATCGTTTACCTGCATGATACGCCAGACAAAGGGCTCTTTGCCGCAAGCAGAAGAACCTTCAGTTCCGGGTGTGTCAGGGTGCAAAACCCCGTAGCTCTTGCAACTCTGGTTTTGCAGGACAGCGTCCGGTGGAGCAGAGAAAAGATTCTTGCAGCAATCAAGACAGGAAAAACAAGGACGGTCCCGCTTCCTAAACGGATTCCGGTCTATCTCCTTTACCTGACCGCTACCGCTGAAGGTGACGAACTTCACTTCCGTGATGATGTGTACAACCGTGATGACAAATTATTGAAAGCACTCGACAGACCTCTTCCTCAATTTAAAATGGAAAGCTGCGGCTTCTAACATTATGGCATTTTCTGTCGCAATTAACGTTGAAAAGGAGTTCCAGACCCTCTGTACGCCCGAAAAAGTTTTTGGATTGCTTGCCGATGTTCCCCGTTCCGCCTCTCATTTCCCGAAAGTAGATCAGCTTGTTGATCTTGGTGGCAACTCGTTTCGTTGGGAGATGGAAAAAATCGGTATCGGCGGCTATACCCTGCAGCAGACAATCTATGCATGTCGCTACACATCGGACCCTGCTACCCTGAAAGTTGCATGGACGCCCATTCCGGGAGTTGGCAACGCCATTGTGCAAGGAGAGTGGAGCATAACCCCGAAAGCAGGTGGTACAACGGTCTCCATCAAAACCAAAGGCGATCTGACCGTTGATTTCCCCTCTTTTTTGGAGTTTATTGTCTCTCCGCTCGTTGTTATGGAATTTACCGGGATGATCGAACGCTATCTTGCCAACCTGCAGGAGAGCTTCAGAACACTGTAATTGATCAGGTCGCGTGCTTAAACAAAAAAAGCACCTTGTGCCCTAAGGCATAAGGTGCTTTTTCAACAAAAACGACAACTTACTTTTTAGGAGCAAGAGCCGAGGTTACGTTCTGGAAAACCTGTCCGACGGTGTTCACAAGGTTGCCACAAAGATCGGAAGAGAATTTTACTGCGTTGCCGACCAACTCAGAAGATGTTTTAACAAGAGGCTCAATAACCTCTCCTGCTGCCTTGATTCCGAGGCCCAAAAGATCAACCTGCTGCTGGGCAAGTGTGCCGACTGTTTTCAGAAGATTGTTGAGCGCAACTGAGAAATCGTTGATTGATTCGTTTGCCATGATGTTTATTATTTAAGGTTTATTGAAATGTACGTTGGTGAAAATGGATTCCGTTGACTTTCAGGCTCTTTGCCGGAACTAACAACAAGTTTCAGAATTATCCTATACCGCAAAATACAAAGTATTCCTTGAATCCAAGCAATAAATCCGGCAGAAGCCCCATTTTAGGTAACTTTAATCTCTACGGGTCATATTCCCCGCCGCTTGCGGCGAAAGTTAGCATTTCTAAAAACAGATACCCCACTGCTTGCGGCGGGGAGTTTCATTCAGAAGTTTTTCCATAATGGCAAGGTTACCTGATTCGGCCCTCCGCCCTTTAAAAAGCTTGTTGGTGATCTTGTTTGCTCTTTTGTTATTTTTCCTGAGCAATAACTTCTTTTTCTCATTGCCAACAATCTTCTCTTTTCCTCGCAATTTGCTCTTTTCGTGCGCTGGATGACAGGGAGTGTAATAGCTCATAGTTGAATGAAAATTCTTGAATATATCGGTCTTGATGTCTCCAGCGTCAGAGCCAGCTATTGTAAGGTGATCGAAGCGATTGCTCGTGACGATTTTCGTGCGGCCCAGGTCAAGAAACTTGTAAACCTCACCCATGGAAAGTTTTACCGCGCAAAGCTGGATGATGCTGATCGGCTGCTCTTTAAGCTGGTGCGCCATGGTGATGAGATGTGTGCCTTGATGCTTGAGGTCATTACGCAACACAATTATGACAAATCGCGCTTTTTGCGGGGAGCCATCATTGATGAATCAAAAATCCCCGATATTGATGCCCGTGAGGCGATACATGATGCTGAGCAGTTACGTTACCTGCACCCGGAGCATACCGCAATTCACCTGCTCGACAAGCCGATCTCTTTTGATGATACCCAGGAGGCCATTTACCGGCAGCAGCACCCCTTGATCATTGTCGGAAGTGCCGGTAGCGGCAAAACCGCCTTGACGCTTGAAAAACTCAAACATGCTGAAGGCGAGGTGCTCTACGTTACCCACTCGGTCTATCTTGCCCAGAATGCTCGCAATATCTACTATGCGAATGGTTTTGAGCATACCGGGCAGGAGGCGCAGTTTCTCTCATACCGGGAGTTTGTTGAGTCCATTCGTGTGCCAGCGGGTCGTGAGGCAACGTGGCGCGATTTTGCTGCGTGGTTTTTGCGAATGCAGAATGTTTTCAAGGGCATTGATGCCCATCAGGCCTTTGAGGAGATCCGTGGTGTTATTACTGCCAGCGCGGGCGGGATTCTCGGCAGGGAGGAATACCGTTCGCTTGGTGTCCGCCAATCCATATTTGCAGAAAATCAGCGAGACAAGCTCTATGACCTGTACGGAAAATACCGGCAGTGGCTGACAGATGAAGGGCTTTTCGATCTGAATCTTGTTGCTCATGAGTGGCCAGCAGCTCCCCGGTACGATTTTGTGGTTATTGACGAGGTGCAGGATTTGACTATCGTGCAGCTCTCCCTGATACTCAAGACGCTGAAAAAGCCTGGAAACTTTCTGCTCTGCGGCGATTCCAACCAGATTGTTCATCCCAATTTTTTCTCATGGAGTCAGGTAAAAACGCTTTTCTGGCATGACCCGAAACTGGCCGGAAAGCAGCAGATGAGTGTGCTCACCGCCAATTTCCGTAACGGAACGGAGGCGACCCGTATTGCAAACCAACTACTGAAAATCAAGCATCAGCGTTTCGGTTCTATTGATCGGGAGAGCAACTTCCTCGTGCAGGCAGTAGGGGGTGAGGCTGGGCAGGTGGCGCTGATGGCTGATAATGACGGCGCAAAGCGTGAGCTCGACAAAAAAACAAAACAGTCCACCCGATTTGCCGTGCTGGTGATGCGCGACGAAGACAAGCAGGAGGCGCGCAAGCACTTTTCAACACCTCTACTGTTCTCCATTCATGAGGCCAAGGGGCTGGAGTATGACAATATTGTGCTTTTTCGCTTTGTTTCCGGTCATCGGAGCGAGTTTAACGACATTGTTGACGGCGTGAGCAAGGAGGATCTTGCCGTCGAAACCCTTGAGTATTGCCGGGCAAAAGAGAAGGGTGACAAGTCGCTTGAAGTCTACAAGTTTTTTGTCAACGCGATCTATGTTGCTTTGACAAGGGCAATCAAGAACCTCTACATTATTGAATCTGATACCGGCCACCGGCTCTTCACGCTGCTTGACCTTGCAATTGGAGGAAAAGTGAATGTTGAAGCAGCACAATCGTCGCTGGAAGAGTGGCAGAAAGAGGCAAGAAAGCTTGAACTTCAGGGCAAGCAGGAGCAGGCAGAGGCGATTCGCCGTACTCTTCTGAAGCAGACTCCACCGCCCTGGCCAATCTTTGATGAATCCCGTGTACGAGAGGCGCTGGTCAAGGTATTCCGTGAGCGGGTGCCGGGCAACAAACAGAAACAGCAACTGTATGAATATGCAACCTGTCATGATGAGCCTTTTCTTGCCTCACAGCTTTTCCATGACGCACACTTTGATCCACGGGGAAGCTTTACCGAGCAACTCGATACCCTTGGGAGGAAAAGTTATCTGCCCTATTTCAGTCTGCAGTCGAGACCTGTTCTGAAGCAATGTGACCAGTATGGTATCGATCACCGCCTTCCCATGAACCAGACGCCGCTTATGGCTGCTGCTGCCGCTGGCAATATTGTGTTGATTGAGGCGCTGCTTGAACGGGGTGCGGACAGGGAGAAAACCGACCAGTATGGATACAACGCCCTGCACTGGGCCATGCGCAAGGCCTTCCGTGACCCGCAGTATGCAGGGGAAAAGTTTGCCGTACTCTTTGAACTGCTTGCTCCGCCCTGCATTGACGTCAAGACCGGTGACCGTCTCGTACGTCTTGACCGACACCTCTCTGAATACTTCCTTTTTCAGACGCTCTGGGTGCTCTTCAAATCACGCTTTACCCATCGGATGCGTTCTGGCTACGCAGCGTTTGAGACCCGTTCCATTCTTGATGCATGGGCAGGGATGCCAGCCAATGTTGTCTATCCGGAACGCAACAGGCGGCAATACCTCTCCGGAGTTCTTGCCCGCAACGAGGTATCGCGCGACTATGCCTATAACCGGGCCCTGTTTTTACGCATGGCACAAGGATGGTACCAATTCAACCCGAAACTTTCGGTGCGTTCTTCCAGCTCTGATGGCAAGCAGGGATGGATTCCCCTCTACCAGGCATTAAACCTTCCGCTGATTTATGAGTTCTCACATGATCGGGTGTGGCCGCAGATTGACCAATTCCTGTTGATGGCCGACATGCCGAAACATGCGATTCCGGTTTCAGGTGAAAAGGCCTTCGCAGAGAGGGAGGAACTTGAAAGATTGCGCGAGCGATCGAGAGTAATCTATCAGAAACAACGGAAGATGGAGGAAAAACGGGCAAGGGAGACAAAAGATGTACTGCGCATGAAAATCGAACAGCAGAAGCAGCTTGAAGCTGAAATCAAGGCGCATAAAGAGGCTATGAAGAAGAACAAGGAGCAGCGGGAAAGCGATCGGGAGCAATTCACTATAGAGTTTTAAGTTTTAAACCGCCAATCGGTCGGCATCAGCATCAGGCAGGTTCCATCTGACGGAAAAATATTGCTGTACATCGCTTGAAATAATCCCGGAAGCTTTACGGCGGAGAGCTCTTGTTTTTACTGAAGGATTTTGCGGAAAAGTATTTTATTTTTGGGGTAGTTCATCACCCAACGTCAAGAGAAATGGCCGTTTCTCCAGTTCATATTCTTGCGATTGTTGGCAGTTACCGTAAGGAGAGGCTCTTATTTTTATCAAATTCAATGGAGGTTTCTCATGCAACACCATGCATTTGGAAAATTTATTACCAGGATCACGCTCATCTGTTTTGCCCTCATGGCCCCTTCACGGCTTCAGGCAGCAACGATTCACCCGGTTGACATCATAGGAGAGGGAGATTACAGCAATGATGCTCAATTGCTTATTGATGGCTACATGCCTGATCAGGGTTCCGCATGGGATGGACCGGACTGCGTTCACTGGTCTGATCCGAGTGTCTCATTCGAGATTGATCTTGGTGGAGTCTACCGTGTTGACGGCATAGACATGCAGGCCGACAACAACGACAACTATCTGATTGAAGCTTCACTTGATGGCCGTCATTTTGCAAGAATGCTGTTTATGGGCAGTCAAATTGGCGAAATTGGCTGGGGTATGCAGACGGTCAGTACCGACAGAGGCAGTCGACACTATTTTCCGGGGTTGCGGTTTATGCCAATGCGAGCCAGATATCTCAGGGTATCGGGACATGGCGGTGATCGGCTCTATGCCATCTCAGAGGTCAGAATTTTTGGCAACAGAGCTCTGCACCTTGTCCGGTAAGGGCGAGGAGCATCGGGCCAATGAATGTTTGTTCGTTACCTGCAATATTTTACTAATGCCTGTGGATATGTGTATGTTGTCCCGGGAGAGTCTCTCTTAACATAACATCATGTACATCGATGAACTCAATCTTGAAACGAACCACAGGGGTTTTACTCTTGTCAACACTGACTCTTGTGTCTGGCTGCTCCAAAAAATCAGACTCGGAGAAAACAGGAAGCCCTGCGCAATCATCATCCATTGCAACCCCCAAACGTTACGAGTTGCAGTCAGCCATAGTCAGCTATGAACCAATGGTGATCATGGGGATAAAAAGCGTATCAACACTTTATTTTGATGATTACGGGAGCAGGGAGGCAAGGGAAACCGTGACGGACTCGAACATCATGGGCATGAAGTCGCATGAGAAAAAGGTGGATATCACCGATGGCGATTACCTCATCTCCTACGAAGTTGAAAAAGTGGTCAACGGTAAGGACGAGACCAGCAAAGTTGCCACAAAAACAGACCTGAAAAAGATCCGGAAGATGGCCATGCAGATGGGTGCGGAGATTGGTGAACAGATGAAAAAGGATTTCGACTATCGTGAAGAGGGAACTGAAGTTGTTGCAGGGGTTACCGGTACAAAATATTCCATCTCACTCAACAAGGAGAAAAAAGATCAAAGGGTTTACGGTGTGCTCTATAAAAAAATAGCCCTTTCGACCCAAATGGGCGGCATCACAATCAAGGCGGCCAAGATCGAGGAAAATGCCTCTGTCCCGGCTGCAAAATTTGAGGTACCTGCAGGGTATACCATTAAAGAGGTTGATCTGGAAAAAGAGATGGCACGCCCGGGTAAAAGTGGTAATGAATAATACAAAAATTGAGTTTGTTGTCTCTCACTCCACTCTGCTTGACGATGTGCTTGCAGGCTACAGGACGCTGCTTGGTGTCGATTATGATGCCTACCGCAACCACTGCATGCGCGTTTTCAATTTTTGCTGTGCTCTTGCAGGCGAGAGCACAGCGGTAGAGGGTAAAATAGCCATTGCCGCCGTTTTTCATGATCTTGGGATATGGACAGAAAAGACCTTTGACTATCTCATTCCCTCCCAACTTCTCGCTCGCCGTTATCTTGAAAAAAGTTTTAAAGCATCATGGAGCAAGGAAATAGATGCCATGATCGGCGAGCACCACAAGCTGACCCGCTATCGGGCAAATCCCTCATGGCTGGTTGAACCGTTCAGAAAGGCCGACTTGATCGACCTGTCAGGTGGCCTGATTCGCTATCGTCTACCGGATGATTTTGTGTCGGATGTTCTTGATGCCTTTCCAAACGCAGGATTCCATAAAAAGCTTCTTGCACTCTCCATTGTACGATTGAAGAGCCATCCGTTCAGCCCCCTGCCCATGATGAAGTGGTAGCGATGGGAACAGCGTCATGAAATGAAAAACCCGGAGCATGGTGTCGTCACCAGTGCTCCGGGTTTTGAATATTGTAACGGCGGAAAGCCTCCTTATTCCGGATCGTAATTCAATGCCGGAGCAAGCCATTTCTCGGCATCCTTCAGGCCCATTCCTTTGCGCTCTGCGTAATCCCCAACCTGGTCTCGTCCGATTTTGCCGAGGACAAAATACTTTGCCTGCGGGTGTGCAAAGTAGAGGCCGCAGACCGAGGCTGCCGGGCTCATGGCGAAGGTTTCGGTGAGTGTAATACCGGTATTGGTTTCTGCGTTAAGCAAGGTGAAAAGCTCCGCTTTCTCCGTATGATCGGGACAGGCAGGGTAGCCGGGAGCGGGGCGGATGCCCTGATATTTTTCTGCAAGCAGCTCATGGATAGCGTGTGGCTGGCATTGCGGGTCAGGATGACAGGTGCATTTTTTGCTGTTTTGCCTCTTTTCCGCTGATTCATAACCCCAAAGCTCACGCCGCACAACCTCGTGCAGCATCTCGGCAAAGGCTTCTGCCAGGCGGTCGGCCAGTGCCTGCGTCATGATGCGGTGGTAGTCGTCCTGCTGGTCACTGAACTCTTTGAGCACCTTTTCAATACCAAGCCCGGCGGTCACAGCAAAACCTCCGATGTAGTCAGCCAGACCCGAGTTTACGGGAGCGATAAAGTCCGCCAGGGCGAGATTCGGCTCACCTGCGCTCTTCTCCTGCTGCTGGCGAAGGGTGTGCAGGATGGTGAAGACGCTTGTCCGGCTCTCGTCGGTATAAACCTCAATGTCATCACCCGAACTGTTGGCCGGGAAGAGAGCGGCAACACCTTTCAGGCCGAGCAGTTGCTCTTTGTCAATGCGGTCAAGCAGGCTGTTGGCGTCGTCTAAAAGTTTTTTTGCTTCGCTGCCATACTTCGCATCGTCGAGAATCTGCGGGTAGCGGCCATGCAGCTCCCAGGCCATGAAAAAGGGCGTCCAGTCGATATAGGAACGCAGCTCTCCAACGGGAACATCCTCAAACAGGGTAATTCCCGGTTTCAGAGGTTTGTAGATTGCGCTCTCAAGTGCCGGGCGATTGTTGCGTGCCTCACTGATCGGGAGATACTTGACAGAGGAGGTGCGTGAAGCGTGGCTTTCCCGCAGTCCGGCCTGTTCCATTTTGAGCTGGGCGATGTAAGCGGGGCTGAGCGCCGGATTGAGCAGGCTGTTGACCACCGGAACGCTCCGCGAGGCATCGAGCACCTGGACGACAGCGCCTGAATAGACCGGCGCAATTTTCACCGCAGTATGCATTCTTGACGTGGTAGCACCTCCGATGAGCAGCGGAATTTTCATGCCAAGCCGCTCCATTTCGCTTGCTACATGCACCATTTCGTCCAGAGAAGGGGTGATGAGGCCGCTCAGACCAAGCAGGTCAGCTTTTTCGCGTTCTACCGCTTCAAGAATCTTGTCGCACGGCATCATGACGCCGATATCGACCACATCATAGTTGTTGCAGGCAAGCACGACGGCGACAATATTCTTGCCGATATCATGCACATCCCCCTTGACCGTTGCAAGCAGCACCTTGGCCGCAGCACGGGTATCCTTGTTCAGCGCCTTCTCTGCTGCAATGTAAGGCAGAAGGACGGCAACCGAACGCTTCATCACGCGGGCGCTTTTGACCACCTGCGGCAGGAACATTTTTCCTTCGGCAAAGAGGTCGCCAATAGCGTTCATCCCGTTCATCAACGGCCCCTCAATCACCTGGAGCGGACTTGGATAGAGCAGGCGAGCCTCTTCCGTGTCCTCTTCAATATGGTCAACAATCCCTTTGATCAGTGCGTGGCGCAGCCGCTCCTCAACCGGCAGGCTTCTCCATTCAGCCGCCTTCGCTTCAATTTTCTCCCCGCCATCCTGAATGGTTTCAGCAAAGCTGACAAGGCGCTCGGTTGCGTCCGGGCGGCGGTTGAGCAGCACATCTTCAACCCGCACCAGAAGCTCAGGATCAATATCTTCATAGATGGCAAGCTGGCCCGCATTGACAATACCCATGTCGAGCCCGGCTTTAATGGCGTGATAGAGGAAGGCGGCGTGCATCGCCTCCCGAACCGCTTCGTTGCCGCGGAAAGAGAAGGAGACATTGCTGATGCCGCCGGAGACCTTCGCATGAGGCAGGTTCTCCTTGATCCACAGAACGGTCTGGATAAAATCGACAGCGTAGTTGTTATGCTCTTCAATGCCGGTGGCAACGGTCAGCACATTAGGATCGAAAATAATATCCTCGGGGGGAAAGCCAACCTCAAGGGTCAGAATATCGTAGGCGCGTTTGCAGATCTCGATGCGGCGCCAGTAGCTGTCGGCCTGTCCCGCTTCGTCGAAAGCCATGACAACCGTGGCCGCACCGTATTGCAGCACCTTGCGGGCCCTCTCCCTGAAAAGCTCCTCGCCCTCCTTGAGACTGATAGAGTTGACAATGCTTTTGCCCTGAACGCAGCGCAAACCGCTCTCGATGACTGACCATTTCGAACTGTCGATCATCACTGGTACGCGCGAAATTTCCGGTTCGGAGCCGATCAGGTTGAGGAACTCCTTCATCACCTGTTCGGAGTCGAGCATCCCCTCATCCACATTGACGTCAATCACCTGTGCGCCACTCTCAACCTGCTGGCGGGCAATCGAGAGCGCTTCGTCGTAGTTCCCCTCCTTGATGAGACGGGCAAATTTTTTCGATCCGGTCACATTGGTGCGTTCGCCAACGTTGATGAAGCCGGTCGTGCGGTTCACAAAGAGCGGTTCAAGGCCGGAGAGCTGCAGCTCATGCTTTTTCAGAGGGCGCTGACGCGGCTTCAGGTTTTTGACCGCCTCGGCAATCGCCTTGATATGCCCCGGAGTGGTACCGCAGCACCCTCCGACAATATTGACAAATCCGGAGGTGGCGAAGTCGGCAATCTGCGTGGCCATGTATTCAGGGGAGTCATCATACTCTCCGAACTCGTTCGGCAGACCGGCATTCGGATAGACGCTCACATAACTTTCAGCAATCCCGGCCATTGCCTGGATGAAGGGGCGCATCTGTTTCGAACCAAGCGCACAATTGAGCCCGATCGAGAGCAGGTCAGGCGTATGGGCAATGGAGATCCAGAAGGCCTCGGTTGTCTGTCCCGACAGGGTACGACCGCTGGCGTCCACAACCGTGCCGGAAACCATGACCGGTATACGCACACCGGTACGGTTGAAAAACTCTTCAATCGAAAAGAGCGCAGCCTTGCAGTTCAGGGTATCAAAGACCGTTTCAACCAGCAGCAGGTCAACGCCACCCTCCATAAGCCCCTCAAGCTGCAGGGTGTAGTTATCAACCACCTCCTGGAAGGTGACCGCCCTGAAGCCGGGATTGTTCACATCCGGCGAAAGCGACAGCGTCTTGTTGGTCGGGCCGATGGAACCGGCAACAAAGCGCGGCTTGTCAGGAGTTCTCGCCGTATACTCATCCGCCGCCCTCCTTGCAAGACGGGCCGCTTCAACATTCAGCTCCTTCACCAGCTCAGATGCATTATAGTCAGCCTGTGAAATCGGGTTGGCATTGAAGGTGTTCGTTTCGATAATGTCGGAACCTGCTTCAAGAAAGTCGCAATGGAGCGCATAAATGATATCCGGGCGCGTCAGCACCAGCATATCGTTGTTCCCGATAAGCGGATGCGAGTGGCTTGCAAAACGTGTGCCCCGGTAGTCCGCCTCCTGTAATTTATGGCGCTGGATCATGGTGCCCATCGCACCGTCAAGCACCAGGATGCGCTGTTCGAGGCTGTTGAGTAGAGTGTCCTTCATTCGTCTTGTATGGTTAAGGCGTGGCGGAGGTTAAAAAAAGAGAATATAGTGCATCAGCGAGTAATTCCGTTCTTTCAGGAACACTCCTCAAGCGATCACTGCATCAGGGAATTGCTTTTCTTGCAGAGCCACTGTCAGCTCTTTTCAGGCAGGGGCAACCTCTCGGCAAGCCAGGAGCTGATCAGCTCGATCCCGCTGTCGGCGATCTGGTGCGCTATCGGGTATTCGCGCCAGGTGAGATCCTCCACATGCTCCTCCAGCCACGCCTTTGCCGCCCGTCCCTTTGCAATCGGCAGAACATCGTCAAAGCTTCCATGCATCACCAGAAAGGGGAGCTTGCGCAGTGCCGGTTTCAGCGCCTCGTGCGGTACGGTTTTTTCAGGCAACTGCCCGGAACAGGCAATGACACCGTGCAGCAGTTCCGGTGCATGAAAGGCGGTCAGATAGCTCATCACCGTCCCCTGGCTGAACCCCATCAGAAAAACCTTGTTGCCCGCAGGACGGTACTCGGCAATAATTTCGCCGATGAACGTGATAAACTGCTCAAGAGCCTGCTGTGCGGCCACATAATCCACCTTGATACCGGTCGGGGTAAACTCAAGAGGGAACCAGCCATACATGCCAAAATCCATTTCCCGAGGTGCCCGTGCACTGATGTAACGGAACTCCGGCCTCAGCGACGGAGCGAGCTGGATAAGATCTTTTTCGTTGCTGCCATAGCCGTGCAGCATAATCATGAGCGGAGCGTTTTCCGGTTCAGCCGGTGCAAGATCAAGATAGGTGAGCGAAAGGTGGTGACGTTGAAGCATTGTAAAGAAAATATGGTTACTGCTGTTATTGATGAATGACCCCGGTAATGAAGCCGCCGCCAAGCACTTCGCGGTCGCGGTAAAAGACCGCCGCCTGCCCCTTTGCCACGGCGCTTTTTGGTGAACTAAATGAAACTGTTGCGGAGCTTTCGCTGAGAGGCTCAAGGGTGCAGGGTGTCTCCCGGTCACGATAGCGAATTTTTCCGGATGCCTCCATCGGAGCCTCAAGCCCCTCGATACCTATCCAGTTCATCCCCGATGCGACAAGCGAGCGGCACTCAAGAGAGGACTTTTTCCCCACCTCAATCCGGTTATGCTCCGTGTCAAGTGCCGTGACATAGAGCGGCTCTTTGGCCGAAACGCCAAGCCCACGGCGCTGGCCGATGGTATAAAAGGGATAGCCCCGGTGCTTGCCGATCACCCTGCCCGATTCATCCACAATATCACCATCCGCAACCCTTTCAGCCAGTCCCGGGATGGCCCCGGCAAGGTAGCCGCAGTAGTCGTCCTGCGGGACAAAGCAAATCTCCTGGCTCTCCTTCTTTTCAGCCGCCCTGACGCCAAAAGAGCGGGCAAGTGTGCGAACCTCCGGTTTCGTCAGTTCTCCAAGCGGAAAGAGGGTTCTCGACAGGTCACCCTGCGTAAGCATCCAGAGAAAGTAGCTCTGATCCTTTTCCGGGTCAGCCCCTTTATAAAGCCGGTACCTGCCGTCGCTGAAGGAGGTAGCCGCAAAGTGGCCCGTAGCAACAAACTCCGCATCAAGCAGCTTCAACCCCTCAAACAGGCCAAACCACTTGATCTTCTTGTTGCAGACCATGCAGGGATTCGGCGTTCTCCCGCCAAGATAGTCCTCATGAAAATAGCCGATAACATCATCCTTGAACTTGCGGCTCAGGTTCAGGGTAAAAACCGGAATCTGAAAATCAGGATGGTCGCTGATCACAAGCGGTGAGGGCTGAAGCGAAGGACTTTCATCAAGAGAATCAAGCACCCTGATATTCAAACCGGTCACCGCATAGCCCTGCTCCACAAGCAGACAAGCCGACACGGCAGAATCAACCCCGCCCGAGATACCAACAACAACTTTTTTCTGTACACTCATAGGTTACCTGTAAATTGTAATGCAGACGATTTCTGAGGATGCAGGATCATCAATCAGTTGCAATAAAAAGCTTCATGGCGCTTTTAACGGCATCTTTGTCTGATTTCGATAAAGAGCCAAGGCGGAGAGTAATAAGCTGCCGGTCAAGCGTGAAAAGTTTGAAGCGCACTTTGCAGGGTACCGCCAAATTTGCTTGCTTCCAATCATTCAGTTGAATATCACTGCTCCACACACTGCTTTTTGCTGTGGTGATCATGGCCAGAACAAGATGATCGTGCTGTTCATTAAACACATTGCCGGAAACGATCAGCGCTGGTCGACGTTTTTCGGCAAGTTTATCCGTAAAAGGAAAAGGAACAACGACAACATCAAATGGTTTAAAGTCCACTCCATGCCTCCTCATCTTCAGGCGAGGACCATTCATTACATGTTTCCTCGATGCCCTTTAGATAGGTATCAGTCGGTGACTTGATTTTTCTGACAATTACATAATCCCCTTTGATTTCAAATGCAAGAGTATCACCTGCGTTAATATGGGCTGCCTTGCGGATGGAGACAGGAATGGTCGTCTGGCCTTTGGCTGTTATTCTGGCGATTTGCATCCGCTCACTCCTTTGGTTGTTGTAAATTCTTACAAGTCAGAATGTAGGAAAATAGCCGACCTATTCAAATTGTATATTCCGATTTGCCTGTGCATGCTACCCCAGGAATGCCGCAGGATTAACGGTCAGCATCTCAGGAAAAATGCCGGTATAGCTATCGAAATAATTTTTAAGGTCATCAACAAGAACGGATTCCTTCATCACCATATTATAGTCAGTCCCGAACATGAGCCGTTGTTGTACAACAGGATAGCGTTTGGCGATTTTCATGATGTTGTCGAGCATCCCGTTATTGGGGCAGTAGGCAAAATCGGCATAGACATTCCTGAATCTCTCCATCAGGCCGATAATCTGACCAGTCCAGTTTTCAGGATGATCAGGCTCACCCGGTTTTTGATTGGCAAGATTGCCGATATGCTCCTCACCGCCGAAATGGGCAAAATTGAGATGCAACCCGCTGAACTCACTGTTTTCAAGAATCTCAAGCCATCCCGCCGGATTTGCAAAAAAGAGGTCAGCCGTCTTCCCCAACTTTTTATCAAACGTTACGGGCACAACGGTTCCATCTCTCTTTTGGCTTCGCGTCTTTATGGTGTCGCACAGGGAGAGCAAGCCACCCTTGGAGGTATGCACCGTAACGGGAATGTTGTGCTTGACGCAAAGCCTGTAAATTGGATAGAGGTTCGGGTGTGTCGGCAGATAACCCAGCGGGGGGTAGAGCTTCACTCCCTTGAACGCACCATCAACAACCTGCTCCCTCACCAGCTCTTCAATTCCGATTCTGCGCGGATCAACCGCCAAAAAGGGGAGTACCGTCTCAGGGTTATCCCTTTGCAACTCTTGCAGCTCCTCCAGATGCTTGCTATATCCCCTGGTCATCTGTACGCTCCTCTTCACAGAACGTTGTGCCACGCTTCGAACTCCTTCTTTCGCATGGCCAACCTTGAACTCCGCAATAACCTGATCCAGATCGCAGCCGATATCCGTCATTTTTTTTGCAGAAAATGCCGAGGCAAACTCTTTTGTAGAGGCCCTTTTTTTATAAACAGGGATAAATGCCGTTTTCATGATCTGCGCAAACGCGTCAAAAGCATCAGCATTCTCTTCTGAAATGGTCGTTGCATTCAGCGCATCTTTTCCCGCTCCTCCGTGTAAAGAAGGCATCACTCCTCTCCGCTGTTCCATCTCACCCTTGTCAAACAAAAAAAAGATATCCATCATCAACGGCACCGTAATCAAAGGCTGCGCAACATGCCACTGACTCTGCTGGCAGCAGCCCTGCTCATAGGTATAATGCTCCCCAGGCTTCCTGACGACTGAGGCAAAATACGATGCGACATAGCGAGCCACTTTCTTGAGCTCCGGCGGAATAATCCCGACACCTTTCAGAAGTCCCCGCTCATCACTTGTATAGGGATAGTCGCTGTGAATCCAGCGCCACCCGATTTCCAGCATTTCTGCAAACGCAAACGAAATGTTGAAAAAATGACAATGAACATCAATGGTTCTGTTCCGCATGACAGCCTCCTTTTTTGAAAAAAAAAGTATTAACTCTGCTCAGACATGCTGAAAATTACATTATTTTTTCTGGTTTTTCCGAAAATCCCGCTTTCAGCAGCACCGGTTTATTTCCGCATGGAACTGCGTTTCCAGGTTCCGCTCACTCAACAAGATCACCCACGCGGTACTTGCCCCCGTGGGCAATAACCACCACATACTTCGATAATTCAGGATCATAGACCGCCGAGCGTCTCATAGAAGTAGCACTTTATCCCCCATTAGCAATGGTATAGATGCTCATAATCGTTTTCTCCATGATTATCCGGTTTGAAATAAGCCCCGGCAATGCTGCATGATAAAGCAACATCGGCAAAAACATCGGCAAATTATGTGAATATTTCTTTATAAAATATTATAATAAAAGAGACAAAATTATGTGACAACCGGCAAAACCATGATCACTGAAACACCGCCAAGAATCGAGCCGTGCCTTCCGGACTCGTTGGATCCAGAAATTGTAGACCTTATCGCGGTACTTTCAACATCAGCCGAAAAATTAGGGAACCGACTCCACCTAAAAACTGCGGCAAGTCTGGCTGACTTGGTCAGAGTAATGAATTGCTATTACTCCAATCTTATTGAGGGACACAATACTAAACCACGAGACATTGAAGCGGCGCTTCAGAACCTGTTCAACACAAACAACGAGAGACACAATCTTCAAATAGAAGCAGTCGCCCATATTCGTGTACAGCGCGAAATTGATGCCATGTACGCTTCCGGAGCTCTTGCAGGCGCAGCTTCGAGCCAATTTATCCACTGGTTGCACCGGGAGTTTTATAAAGATATTCCTGAGTCAATGCGGTATCTGGAAAGAAAAGAGGTCAAAATTCTTATCGTTCCGGGAGCGTTCAGGAGTGAACCGATACATGATGTCTCTGTAGGTCGGCATCTTCCTCCAGAGAGCAGTGTCGTTGAGTCATCTATGGCTTATTTTGAAAAGCGCTATAACTTCGGGGCTCTTGGAAAAGGAATGCGCCTGGCTGCTATGGCGGCTGCACATCACCGGTTCAATTATATCCATCCCTTTCCTGACGGCAATGGTCGTGTCAGTCGTCTCATGAGCCATGCAATGGCGCTTCAGGCCGGTATTGGCGCTCACGGCCTCTGGTCAGTCTCAAGAGGTCTTGCCCGGGGACTGGAAAGTCGGCAGGATTATATGAGGATGATGGATCACGCCGACATGCCTCGTCAGGGAGATCTTGACGGGCGGGGAAACCTCTCTCTCAAAGCACTCAATACCTTTATCATCTGGTTTCTGAACATCTGTCTTGATCAGGTAACCTTTATGGAAAGCCTGTTTGAGCTTGATTCTCTTGCCAAAAGGCTGAAATACTATTGTGACCGGCAGGCATGGAAGCCCGAGGCATTCGCCATTCTTGAAATGACCTTGCTTAAAGGTGAGATCCCCCGTGGAGAGGTGAGCCGAATCACCGGGTTGAAAGAAAGAACCGCCAGGACATTGCTCTCCTCATTAACCGAAAACGGCATACTTGGATCTGACACTCCAAAAGGTGCCTTGTCACTTCGATTCTCTGTCGATGCGGTTGAACTCTTGTTTCCGAACCTCTTCCCTTCGTTATAGAACCGAAACTCACCGCAACGGTTTTCAAAATGACCCAAACACCTGTTCTGCTAAACCTCGAGCAGTAGAAAGCTCCGCACCTGAACCCCGCTCACTCAACAAGATCACCCACGCGGTACTTGCCCCCATGCGCAATAGCCACCACATACTTTGATAATTTAGGATCATAGACCGCAACCGCCTGATAAAGGTGATTAAGCTTGTGAGCCAGCACAAAAGCAATCGGCAACGTTGCCGGGCCGTTCAGCTTAATCAGTTCCCCCCCTCTGATTACCCCGCCATCAATCAACTCCTTCAATTGTTGTGCAGCCTCCTTCACCAGTGCATCATTTTGTGCCGGAGTATCCCCAAACCCCAGCCGCAGCACATTATCCCCTTCCACAGCAATAGTATAGATGCTCATGATTGGTTTGTTTTCGTGATTATCCGGTTAGCATCAAGCCCCCGGAGATATGGTTTCTTAGGGTGTCCGTTTTTTTGTTGCAAGTCCACTATTGCCGAATGTCGCAATTCGCAATACGAACAATAAAATGTAGGGGCATCCCTCGTGGATGCCCTCCGTAGTATCAGCCGCTATGCTTGCAATTAGATATTATGGTTGTCGAGGGAAATCGGTATTACCCTGAAATCGACGTTTCAATCCGCTGTGCGTGCAATTAGATATGGTGTCCAGCTCATCGTGGAATTATCATAAATCCATCAAAGTTTCAATCCGCTGTGCGTGCAATTAGATATGGTGTCTTTACCGGTATGCGCCACTTCAAGCACTGAGGCATTGACTTTCAATCCGCTGTGCGTGCAATTAGATATGGTGACGGCGACCGCCGCCGGACGGAGGAACGAGAGACTTCCACTTTCAATCCGCTGTGCGTGCAATTAGATATGGTGTAGTCTAAATTATTATGTTGTTTTTTGTCTCAAATGGTTTCAATCCGCTGTGCGTGCAATTAGATATGGTGCCAGCCGTTCCATATATGAAGCTCACGGACTGCTCATCAGGCGTTTCAATCCGCTGTGCGTGCAATTAGATATGGTGTGTACACCGGCAAAACGAGGGAGACTTTCATTAATCGTTTCAATCCGCTGTGCGTGCAATTAGATATGGTGCAACAAAAAAAGTTGATTATTCTGCTGGCATTAAAAAGTTTCAATCCGCTGTGCGTGCAATTAGATATGGTGGTCGGTGGTGTGGTGTTGGGAGTCAACTACCTGCAAGTTTCAATCCGCTGTGCGTGCAATTAGATATGGTGGTTTACGCATAATGGCAATGTGGCAACTTTCCAAGATCCTAGTTTCAATCCGCTGTGCGTGCAATTAGATATGGTGATACAGAGCAGCTCCTTCGGGAGCTTGGTTTTTACTGTTTCAATCCGCTGTGCGTGCAATTAGATATGGTGATACGCAGTAAAAATGAAATCTTGGTATATCGCCATCGTTTCAATCCGCTGTGCGTGCAATTAGATATGGTGCAGTTAGCGGATGCTCAAGCAAGGAGTGGAAATTTTTTTGTTTCAATCCGCTGTGCGTGCAATTAGATATGGTGATTGACAGCATTACTACTGCTTCGGGCGCTGCACAGTTTCAATCCGCTGTGCGTGCAATTAGATATGGTGTTTAAGAAACAGAATAATGACCTGATGATCATTTCTCAGTTTCAATCCGCTGTGCGTGCAATTAGATATGGTGGAACTGCCAACCTCAGAGAAAGTTACAGGGAAATTGTTTGTTTTCAATCCGCTGTGCGTGCAATTAGATATGGTGGCAAACCGGAGGGAAATTAACACCTCCATGAAAGCTTTTGTTTCAATCCGCTGTGCGTGCAATTAGATATGGTGTGATGGACTTTGCGGTCCATCGGCATCAAATGAATACGTGGGGAGGTGGTAAAGTTTCAATCCGCTGTGCGTGCAATTAGATATGGTGTCGGAAGCGAGCCTGAACATCCGAGCATGTTCCGGATGGAGTTTCAATCCGCTGTGCGTGCAATTAGATATGGTGAACGGATGGCTTCCATGGACGCCATCGAGCCTTGGTTTCAATCCGCTGTGCGTGCAATTAGATATGGTGTTTCAATGGGGCCTCGTCTTACGTAATCGGAGATGGAGTTTCAATCCGCTGTGCGTGCAATTAGATATGGTGTGGAGGCCATCTATCGGATGGGTTTGTTCTGTAACAGTTTCAATCCGCTGTGCGTGCAATTAGATATGGTGTTTAGGATACGGTACGTTCTGGAAAGGTATTTTATTTGGTTTCAATCCGCTGTGCGTGCAATTAGATATGGTGATTGTCACGCATTACGATTCCTATGACGGCATGTTGTTTCAATCCGCTGTGCGTGCAATTAGATATGGTGGAAGCCAGTAACCTCACTTGAGTGTGAGGCTTGTAAGTTTCAATCCGCTGTGCGTGCAATTAGATATGGTGTCTACAAGGAAGTTGGTCTTGTAGAAGCCGTCTTTGTTTCAATCCGCTGTGCGTGCAATTAGATATGGTGACTGGTACTTGGGACCAGTGGCTCCCTGCGGTCGCGTTTCAATCCGCTGTGCGTGCAATTAGATATGGTGAAGGGCGCGTTTAATGAAAGCGCCCTTGCTCTAAAAAAAGTTTCAATCCGCTGTGCGTGCAATTAGATATGGTGCGGCTGTTCCGATTCGTCGCTGCACCGCGACAAACGTTTCAATCCGCTGTGCGTGCAATTAGATATGGTGCTGGAACACAACTTTTGAAAAGGAGGTTTACGGATGAAGTTTCAATCCGCTGTGCGTGCAATTAGATATGGTGTGAGTTGGATTGGGTCTGGAAGGAGGAAATAATTCCCGTTTCAATCCGCTGTGCGTGCAATTAGATATGGTGAATGACTTGAACAAAACAATTACTGAGAAGGTTATTCCGTTTCAATCCGCTGTGCGTGCAATTAGATATGGTGTCGCAGCCACCAGCCGTGTAAACCGCACAAGCAAGGCAAGTTTCAATCCGCTGTGCGTGCAATTAGATATGGTGTATGGTAAACCAAAGTTTGAAATCTTTCCACAATTTGTTTCAATCCGCTGTGCGTGCAATTAGATATGGTGTTTTTTTGGAGTAGCCAACTCCTTCAAAATTAAACAAAGTTTCAATCCGCTGTGCGTGCAATTAGATATGGTGTGTCCTGCTTGGAAATCTCGCATACGATAATCTCAAGTTTCAATCCGCTGTGCGTGCAATTAGATATGGTGCTATGTCGGTTATCATGCGGCCCCAATTGCCCTCAGTTTCAATCCGCTGTGCGTGCAATTAGATATGGTGCTAACTTTTCCAAAGGAAAATTATGAAACCGTACTTTGTTTCAATCCGCTGTGCGTGCAATTAGATATGGTGATGATGCTGGACGAGATTGCTCCCCCATCTCTTGCTATGTTTCAATCCGCTGTGCGTGCAATTAGATATGGTGGCGATTAAGGAATTGGGACTGACGGGTGGATCCATTGTGTTTCAATCCGCTGTGCGTGCAATTAGATATGGTGGCAAGTAAGGCAAGTGGCTCCGCTGGAACACCCCCTGTTTCAATCCGCTGTGCGTGCAATTAGATATGGTGTAAGTACAATTGCTGCTACCCAGTATATTGGAAATAGTTTCAATCCGCTGTGCGTGCAATTAGATATGGTGATCGGCAAACCTGTCATGATTAAAGAAAAAACTATTGGTTTCAATCCGCTGTGCGTGCAATTAGATATGGTGGCTCGGTGTTTGCAGTCAAGAGCTCAAGGGCTTTGAGTTTCAATCCGCTGTGCGTGCAATTAGATATGGTGATTGCCAGGATATATCAAGAAGCCATGGCTGATGAGTTTCAATCCGCTGTGCGTGCAATTAGATATGGTGACTGAGAGGAGTGCCTGAATTTTCCAATAAAAAAAGTTTCAATCCGCTGTGCGTGCAATTAGATATGGTGTTGGACGACGCTGGGCGTATATTGAAGCGGCGTGTTACTGTGTTTCAATCCGCTGTGCGTGCAATTAGATATGGTGAAAAAGTGATGTTGATGATGTCCTTGATGAAATCGGTTTCAATCCGCTGTGCGTGCAATTAGATATGGTGCATGGAAGAGGCTTACCGATAGCGGTCGCATCCGCGTTTCAATCCGCTGTGCGTGCAATTAGATATGGTGTATGAACCAACAACAATCAAAAAAAGGAGACGAAAGGTTTCAATCCGCTGTGCGTGCAATTAGATATGGTGCCTACCTCTGGAAACCTGCGCCTGATAAGGGCTGGTGGCGCAAAAACCGGAGGTTCGGTATTTTTCAGTCATGTCAAGGGACATTGTACTGATTCGTGATTGATCGACAGTTTGCATGTTATGAAATAATGATGAGTTATGCAAAAACCGGAGCATAATGGTTTTTTTAGTCTCCTGTAACGCATTACTCAATAAAAGGATAAGCCTGTTTTCCCTGCTTTTTTGTCAGTTTTGCAATTATCCTCCGGTTTTACCATTCTGTCCGCCAGGGTTCATAAACAGCTCTTGTTCCGGCAAGCACTTCGCTGATTTTGACCACCTGCGATTCAATGTGGCGCCGGATGTTCATGGTTTTACCGCTCAACGGGTCGAGCGACTCTTCCCACATCCGCTGTTCAAAGAGTTCCAAAAACTTTTTTCGGGCTTCATCGCTGAGAAAGCATCCTGCTTTGTCTTTACGATAATAAAAATCCTTGTTTCGTAAAACTCCTTTGTTGAGGGTGTAGAGCGTCATGGAGTCGATAATGGTTCTGAACTCTTCGACGAGGTCGTTGATCAGTGCCGGGTTTCCCTTGTCTTCGGCGTGCAGAAAGCCGATGTAGGGGTTGAGCCCTTTCATGCGCGCGAGGGAGAAGATGTTGTTGTGCAGCAGGGTATAGCCGAAGCTGAGCAGGCTGTTGACCGGGTCGGTTGGCGGGCGACGAACCCGCCGGAATGCATTAGTGTAAAAGGGAAGCTCTTTTTTGAAGAGGAGTCCGAAAAGTTCAAAGTAGAGTGCGGCGGCTTTGCCTTCAAGTCCCCGGAGCGCCTCCATGTTTTCGCAGTTTTTGGTGTGTTCGGAAAGCGACGTCATGAGGGAGAGGGTGGTGTCGAATTTTTCTTTCAGCTCTCCGTTGCTCTCCCATGCCATGGCTTTGCGCTTCTGGATCATGGTGCGTGAGTTTCTGATTTTTGCCTCCACAATGCGGCTGGCAATGCTGAAGGCAAAGGGCTCATCGAGTGAGCGAAGGTATTGAAAGCGCTCGACCGCCGAGTTGTCGGCCGTGGTGGCTTCGAGTCGGCCAAAGTAGCTGCCATGCTGCGAAACAAAGGTAACGGGAATGTTGCTTTTCATGCAGTACTGCATGGCTGGCGTGGTGAGCGTGATGTTGCCAAGCACCAGAATCTGGTCTACCCGGCGGACAATAATGTCGTTGAGTTGCTTGCCCTCTTTTTCAACGCTGAACCGTTCGCCATCTTTGCGCAGAATGCTGCCCTGTTCCTGCAAGTAAAGGGTGTTGAGCAGCGGAGAGTAAAGTTTATTAAGCGCTTCGTGCTTCTCTTTTTGCCGCTGGGCATCCTCTTTGGCCGTTTTTGCAAGGAACTGATCGACATCAATCTGCTGTTTTTCAAGGCTTTGCAGCAGTTTTTCGCCGAATTCGGTTTTCTGGAGCGTCTCTTTCGTCACCGTTACGGTGCCGGAGTCGCCGGTTTGCAGTTCATACTCATCCTCATCGCTATCCGCAGGGTGCAGCAGGTTTTTCGGGGCTTTGCGGAGTTTCAGCTTGCCGAGTTTGTCGTACCACTCTTCCGGGTGCATTTTGGTGGGCAGTACCAGCGAGCGAATAAAAAGGTAGCCGAGGTATTTGAACCCCTCCGAAAAGGTGGTGATTCTTGTCTTTTCGTTGTTGAGTTGCAGCTTCAGTTCAGCAAGTGCGCTTTCGGAGAGCTGGAGGGCCGCTTCAGCGTTTGGTTTGGTTTTGCAGAGAATGAGAAAATCATCGGCAAACCGCACCAGCTTGAACCCCTCCTTTTCCATGCGTTCATCGAACTTGTCGAGATAGAGGTTGGCAAGCATTGGCGAAATGGGGCAGCCCTGCGGCAGGCCGGAACTGTTCTTTACCTTGGGGTTTTGCCCATCAACAATCTCTGCGGTCAGCCATCGTGCAATCAGCTTCAGCAGCTCTTCGTCGTCACAGAGTTCACGAAAGCGCTGAAAAAGCAGCGGGTGGTCAACGGTATCGAAAAAGCTGCTGATGTCGGCATCAACAACCCAGTTATAACCAAGGTTTCGCAGCCTCTCAATTTCATGTGCTGCCGTCAAGCGCGATAACCCCGGGCGGTAGGCGAAGGTATTGGCTCCAAGTTCCGACTCCACCAGAGGGGTCAGCACGATCGCGGCGGCAGTTTCCGCAACCCGGTCCATCACGGTTGGAATCAGGAGGGTACGCAGTTTCCCGCTTGGTTTCAGCATGACGAGCTTCAGAAGCGGCTGCGGCTCGTAGGTGCCGGTCAAAAGCTGCCTGCCAAGGTCGGCAAGATGCTCCTCAATGCGCCACGAGTAGTCAGTAATCGACTGCTTGTCGTACCCGGCCATGCCGTCGTTCGAAACCACCTTGTTCCACGCCTGAAAGAGTGTTTCAGGCAATGCCATCTGGTTGTAAAGCCATCCCATAGGTTACTCCGGGTTAGTGAGTGTACCTTTCTACGCCGCGCTTTCTGTTGCATTAAAAGGGGAGTGCTCGGGATGCGCCTGCCAGTATTTTTTTGCAAAGTTGGTTTGGTCAACATTGCCAGCAAGTAGCCCTTTGACCGAAATATCTTCATCAAGATCGTACCAATGAATTCCTTCGCCCTCTCCGGAGAGTTCGTAATGATTCAGTAATTCAGGCGAGGCGCCAATCAATCGCGGAAACCACGTATAGGGGATAGAGAGAATGCGCCCATCCCTGAGTTCTACATCAAAGCGATGTTCACCAAACGAGAGACGCAACGCCTGCGGTTCATTGCTCACCGAAATGTTCATTCCATACCTCCTCGATTCTTGACCTTATTGGTTTCAATCAGTTTTTGTATGTGCTGCAACTCTTTTAAACTAAACCCTTTGTTATAAGCAACGTTGCCGTCAAGCCAGAATTTTGCTTTGTTCTTGTCTTTGCGGATATGCACATGAATTGGTTCATGCTGTCCACCGCTTGATTCATTACTAAAAAAATGAAACTGGTATTGATCTGAAATGCCAGTGATTTTTGGCATGACTCCAGATTTAACTATGGTGGAAAATTTGTTGAAAAAAGTAATATTAAAGAATATCGTCTTACGGTGAGCAAAAAACAAGCAGTTATTGAGGCTGGCCAGTTTGTTACAGTTCAAAGCTATTGGACCGTGTTGAACAAGAAACATCATGCAATTCATTCTGGTGACCTACGATATCGAAAACGACCGCCGCAGGACGAAAATCCATAAACTCCTTGAAGGGTATGGTTTGGCGGTGCAGTACAGCGTCTTCGAATGCTTTATCTCCGAAGAGGAATACGCCATGATGCGCCTGCGCCTTCAAAAACTCCTCGACCCCAAACACCCGATCGACTCCGTCCGCTACTACGTGCTCTGCCGGAACTGCGTCGAACGAGTCGATATTGACGGCAACCGCGACTTCGCAGTTGAAAGCCCGTTTATTATTTCTTGACGGGCGATATTTTACATAAACCAATAATGGATCAAGATGGATTTTACTAACATTGTCACCTTGTTCAACGGCACGTTCCACTTTGGTTTTTTTGCCGATGTACTGAGCGTGATCGGATCTGTTTTCGCTTTTTTTGCGTGGACGCAGGCAAAGATTAACAGCAAGCAAATGACGAAGGAAAAAGAGCGGATGAACAGCCGGATAAAGATTATTCTCACGGAGAATGTCTCCAAGCGTCAAATTTTACTACCGGTGCACCTACGACGGCTTGAGCTGACCAGAGCCGAGTTGCTTGGCCGCATAGGCATGATTCCAAGGAAGAATAAAAGCGAGTTCTTTGTATTGAGCTACTTGAATTCATCATCGTTTTTTCAGGAGCTGAACAGGATTCAAACCTCCAATCAGGAAGAAAATCTGGTCATCCCCTGCAGCAGAGAGGAGATTGAGCAGTTTGATGTACCGCAGCATGAACCATAGAAAGATCATTAACACGATAACTGCTTTTATAATGCAAGAGAATTTGATAGCCGCCTTTGCAAAAAAAATGGCCAACATCGGTTCAATTTTTCACATTCCCCGGCTTCCCAAACATGGCAAGGCACAAAAAAAGAGATTCCGTAAAGAGGTGATACAGCAGATTTCGAAAAGGAATATGTGTTTACAGCTTGGCCATTATGCGACTGAAGAGGATATTGACCGACTGAAAAGGGAGCTTGCTATTTAAATTAGCTCTTCAGTGTTGAGTCTTTTCAAAGCTTCGACCGACATTTTGTGACGAATTCCCCTCATTTTGCGCGCCTTGCCAACCCAATATACCCATAAGTTTACGGTACTATTTTTATTGATTTACGGTCAAAACCATTTTTTATATTGACTATCAAAAAAAATTCAGTACACTCAAAGTAATGTCTGATGATCTGATATGTTGACTATTCCCCTGACATAACGCATGATCCTGCCCTCCGATTGACTGAGTTCTCGTAACAAAGCTTTGTCGGGTTGCCGGTATCGCTCCCTCCAATGCTCCCGTATGTAGTCGCCTTGCTTTACTGAAGTACACCTTAACGCTTTCGTTATGTCCAGTACGCAGTACCTTTTTCTCTTTACCATCGGTCCCGTCCAGAGCTTCATAGCCCAAGCACGCAAAACACGCGATTTGTATGCGGGTAGTGCTATTTTAGCTGAGATTATCGAGGTGGCTATCCATACAACAATAAGTTTGAATACAGGCAATAAAATAATTGTACCAAATCCTTGTCTAAAAGCAAAACCGAACAGGTTACTTGCAAGAATATACACTGATGACCCCTCTGATTTTGGCAAAAAAATAGAAAGGATTGCACGATCGAGATGGACTAGTATAGCATTACGATCATTTCATGATGCTGGAATAAGTAATAAACCCCGAACAAATGGATTTGATGAAGAACAGGGATATAAATTTGATAATGAGGCCCTTGCCTCTGTCAGACCTTGTGGCGCAAAGGTGCAGATAGACAATCTCCTTGAAATTTTCTGGGTTCTCATTCCTGTCGATGAATCAGTTGCTGGTTACCGGAAGACGCATAACGATATACAACAATCGATTTCTGCAATCAAAAATACTCGCAAGTTCAATCAGATTGATGAACCTCCCGCAAGAAAATGTTCTCTTGATGGGGAGCATAATGCTCTCTATTATCGGCCAGCTGGGATGGATACAAGTAGTCAGGATAAAGAGGTTCGCGAAAAACATCTTCAAAGTGGCGCGGTATTATTGACGGAAAAACCGCTTATGGATGTAGGAGAAGGTCTGTGTGCTGTTTCGCTGGTGAAAAGATATTTTGCGAAGGCGTGCGATTTCCCCTCAACACCGAGAATTGCATTACTGAATGTGATTGGTGATATAGAAAGCTCTAAGAAAGGGCAAGATTTTAAAAGTTTTTTCAGCGGTTACGGCAATGTTGTCAATGAGCAGTTGTATTTCGAGGAAAATCTTAGCGAGGGATATTTCAGAAAGCAGGGTTACCATGAACTTGTAGATAAAGGAGTTCTTCCGAAGATCCGTGGTGTTCAGGAAGAAATTGCCAAAATGGTTCGTGATGGCAAGAAAAAAATGTCGAAATACTACGCTTTGCTGGTTTTCGATGGTGATAGCATGGGCAGTACGTGGTCGGGTGATATGATTGCTGTTACTGATCAGATAGAGGAGTTTCAGTCGAATATGTCCATAGGGCTTCAGAAATTTCAACAGGAACTTGCAGAGCGGCTTGGCATTTTTGCAGAATATGCAAGCGCATTCCTTGATGGTACGCTTGAAGAGCTTAGTGATGCGGTTAGAGATGACCCTGCTTATAAGGATTATATCAGTACTATCGTTCTTCGGGGTGATTCGGTGTACAGGGCGAAAGGTAAATGTGTTTATGCCGGGGGAGATGATTTTCTCGGTTTTGTCAATTTGAACAGCCTTTTTTCTCTTATGAAAGGCTTGCGCGAGGCATACGATACCCTTGTCAGCAAGCCACTTCAGCATTATCTCGGTTCAGGAAGGAATCTGACCTTTTCAGCGGGGGTTACCGTGGCGCATTACAAGACTCCTCTTCAAGAAGTCCTGAGGCGGGCTCGTGACATGGAGCACAAAGCAAAACAAATCGATGAAGATAAAGACGCCTTTTCCATTGCGGTCATGAAGCATTCAGGGGAGATTGAGGAAGCAAGGTACAAGTGGAAGAATGGTACTGAATGGGTGACTGATGATTTTGGGGTTTTGATCCGTGAACTTGCGATCAAAAGGGTATCGAATAATTTTATAAAGACTCTCGAACTGGAATTTAGGCAGCTTTCTGACAGTGATGGCAAGTTCACGCATAGTGGGTTTATTGATATTGAGTTGCCACGATTGATTGCACGTTCATGTAGCAACGATTTGTCCCGCTATGAGAGAGAAAAAGAAGTTGAGATTGTCAATCGCCATGTACGTCAGCTTTATGATGGAGCTTTTATCTATGATCCGGATACGAAAAAGAAAAGTTCAAAGGTCAAGTCACTGTCAGTGTTTTTGTCAGCCCTCAACATATGCAACTTTATCATGCGCGAAACTGACTAAGGTATTAGGATTATGAGCGGGAATAAATCATCGACCACTATCATAATTGAGGCATTCGACACATTGTTTTTTCGTGACGGACGACCGTTTTCCATGGGAGATGAGACCTGGGCCAACGGTATCTTTCCGCCATCACCGTCGGTAGTTTATGGTGCTTTGAGGACTGGGTACCTAACCCAGCATATTGACGAACTCACAAAAGTAGACTCGGTTGCTGACCTTACAGCCGCTCTGGTGATAATGGCGATGTTTTACCGGATAATGCCCGGCAATATAAGTTGTTTTCCTGCGCCGCTTGATCTTGTTGAGAGAACAGACAAAAATGATGAAATCAGACTAAAAGAATCCAACGAAAAAAGATATTCAGTTGAACTTCTTTCTCTGACATTGCAAAATGGGGGTTGTTCTTCACTTGATGAAAGGTTGCATATGCTCAAAACCGACAATCGAGTAGAGCCCGTTGAAATGGGCTTGATGGCGAAATCGGATTTGATAACCTATCTCAAAAATGGGTCTCAAGTGATTTCAGGTTTTTCATATAAGGTCAGAAAATTGTCCGACTACATTTGTTCTGAGTCGAAGGTGGGAATTGGCAGAGATGACCAGACACGTACATCGGGAGACACGGGAAAGCTTTACCGTGTAGGGATGGTGAGGCCCTCGTCTCGTGGTTCAGGGGCCAGGATTGATCTGGCTGTTGTCTATGATAAACTTAATATTCCTGACAGCGGCATACTGCGAATGGGTGCCGAGGGTAAATGTGTTGCCTACAGGCTTGTGGAAATGCCCGAATTCAATATATCGGAGCTACGCCATTCTGAGAGCCGTCGGTTTAAACTGTATCTCATGACGCCAGCCATTTTTGACAAGGGATGGGTGGCAGACTGGATGCTTAAAGGGGTCTACAACGATATCCGTTTTGAACTAATAGGGGCTGCTATTGGTCGACCTCTGTATCTCGGGGGTTTTGATATGAAGCATGGCAGGCCAAAATCAATGAAACGAGCCGTTCCGGCAGGAAGCGTCTATTATTTTGAACTGAAGGATGGGGTTACTGTTGGAGCATGCTTCGATCAATTGAGTGAAGCATTTCACTGCAAATCCATTGCAAATCCAGCTTTTTGTAACAGCAAAGAAGGTTATGGCATCACATTACTTGGAATCGGCAAATGAAAACAGTGATAACAACAGTAGGTACATCGGTGTTGACCAACTATCAGAGATTGGAAGTAAGAAATTTTTTCGGTGATGAATATGACTCTATTGATGATGATATTAATGATCTTGATCCACAGCAGGATGCAGATGCTTTTGATGCGGGCGCAGTTTCTGAACCAACGCTTCAGGTTTACTGCCAACACGTCAGAAAGGTGATAGAAAGCAAGTGGTTAAAAGGTGTCCAATGGAATGATGGGCTACGATGCTGGACAAGAGTTGATGAAAAAGTTAGTAATGTCGATGTTTCTGCGGAAATCAGCACACTGGTAAAAATTCAACGGCAATGGGGAAATATCGAAAAAGTGGTTTTCCTCTGTACAGATACGCTTTTATCCGTTCTTTCGGCAGAGATAATGCGGGAATCGCCTACACTTGATGGGATTGAAATTGATATTGTGCCTGTAAAACAACTTGACATAAAAAATTACAAAAGGTTCAAAGAACAGGGATTGGGTCATCTGGTCGATGCGGTTATCAATATTGTTGATAATACTCCGATTGAGGATGTCGTTATGAATATATCCGGTGGTTACAAGGCCTTGATCCCGTTTTTGACTCTTCTTGCACAGATCAAAAAAATCCCTGTTTTCTATCTGTATGAGGAGAGTAGCCAACTATTGCAACTTCCACAGCTTCCCATCAACTTTGATTGGGGGTATGTAGAAGCCTTTTTAAAAGTTTCCAAAAAACTGAAATCAAGGGAACTTCAATTTCCTGTTGATAATGTTGACGATGATAACACGTTTATGCCATTTTTTGATAATGGGTTGCTTGTAAAAAATCATGAAGGTTATAATGTGACAGAGGTCGGTGAGCTTTATGCATCTTTTGCGGTTGCCTATACAAAGAGCCAAAAAGAGGTTAAAAAATGGGTGAGGAAGAGCCATGATAGTACGTTGAATGGCTACTTTGCCGAGTACAAATGGTTTGAATATTACCATCATCAACCGTTGACACGAAAAGTGTTTCATGGGTTGGAAAAAACATCTGTTATTCTCAATGGGAACAGTTACACGGTTGATGCAAATGAACTTGATCTGGTTGTGGAGCAGGAGTGTGATTTTATGGTGTGCGAATGCAAAACCTATACACAATTCATGAAAAAGGATGAAATGCCAGATGTAATAGCCAAAAGATTATACATTGCTAAATTTGCTTCAGCGTTTCATTGTTGCGTTTTGGCGACGAAGTTAACAAGAGGAGAAAACATGCTTATCAGGGAAGAAGTGATGTGTTGGGCAAAAGAGTTGTTTTCTGTTTTTGAGGATTCAGGCGTAAACTTCAGGCTTTTTATTATGTTTGCTCCCCCTGTTCTCCAGACATTTATGCAAAGTCCTGTTTCAGAGAAAGACGTTTTTCAATTGATTTAATGAGAAATAGCCATGTATAAAAAAGCCACACCGTTGTTTATGGTCTGCGAAACTGCTCTGCATGCCGGAAGCGGCAGCGATCTTGGGGTTGTCGATCTCCCTATACAGCGTGAGCGGCACACGTCTTTTCCCAAAATTGAAAGTTCAAGCCTGAAGGGAAGCCTTCGGGAGGCATTTGAAAATGTATTGTCAGAAAATGATGATGATCGCAAAAAGATCCATCTTGCTTTCGGGTATGATGATGAGAAAAAGAATGACAACGTTAAAGCATATTTTGCTGAATGCAAACAGTTTCAGGGAGCGATAGGGTTCACCGATGCACGGTTGCTACTGTTTCCTGTCAAATCAATGCGGGGCGTATATGCTTGGATTACATCCCCAAAAGTTCTGGAACAGTTCAGAAGGGACCTGTCACTCAATATTGTTACGGTGCCTGCTGGCAAATTGAAATCAATTCTCCAGAGTAATGTTCCTGAAATTAAGTCGGGCGAAAGCCTTGTTTCAAGCTCAGATCTTATAGTCAATACACAGGAAGAGAACGCTACAAAGAAGAAGATTGTTCTTGAAGAGTATTCCTTTAAGGCTAGTGTTGATACAACTTATTGCAAAGCACTGGCAGAAACTCTTGCCGAATGGTTATTTAAAACCCCCAGTGAAGGTAATGATACCTATGCATTCTGGCGAAATCATATAACGAGTGCTCTGGTTATTCTTCACAATGATGATTTCACCGATTTTGTTAACCTTTCTACCGAGGTTATAACCAGGACAAAGATTGATAACGCAAAAGGGACAGTTGAAGACGGGGCGCTTTTCACCGAAGAGTATCTGCCTGCGGAAAGTATTCTCTATTCGCTGGTTTTTTCAGGGCCAGTGTTTCTGCCGGACGAAAAAAAGAAACTTTTCACTAACTCTGAAAGCCCATCAAATTCTCAGGCAGAAACAGTACTTGTTACCGATTTCTTTATCACGAATCTTCCTGAAGTGGTACAGATAGGTGGAAATGCTACGCTAGGAAAAGGACTTGTAAGAACGATACCGATCAAGTAAACCAGAGGGAGAACATCATGTCGGCTATCAGCAGTCGATTACAACACGAGCGAAAACGAGCGAACGAGGCGTTTCAATGTGTCACTGACGCAAACAACGAGTCATATGCGGAAGAATACAAGTCGCTTGTCAGGAAAACCCCCATGAGAATTAAATCAAGTGGTCTTGCTGCTACGCTTGCGTTTATGTTTTCTAAGAAAGGGAAAAATGAGCATGATCTGTTGTATTCACAGCTTGCCGACTGGCTCAGGAAGTTGCATTTGCTGAGAGTGCATTCCGAACAAAATGAACTTGTTCATCAGGTGATAATGCTGGAAAATGGGGAATATCGGGTTGTAACTGGTGAAGCTCTCGCTTTTGTCACCTGGTTGCGACGTTTTGCGGATGGCATGATCAAGAAGAAGGAGAATGGAGTGCATGATGGCGACATTGTATTGTGACAACAAAGGAATCTGGCGGCTTAAACCTGATACAGCAGATACACATGCTAAAGGCGAAGCCGTGCCCTTTGGAATTCGCGATTTACTTGACAAGACCTTGCATCACGAAAAGCCTTGCAATGTCGAAAAAGAAAATGGTCAAATTATTTCTCTGCGCATTGGTGGAGAGGTTTTTTCTGTTTCGCCTCATCTGAGTCTTCGTCATGCCCCAGCCGGATCTCGGGTAAATGCGGGGCCTATAGCACCAGCAGAGGGCGCACAAAAAACTGCGGAAAACGACATTGAATTCCAGGGTGAATGCGAACTGGTGGCATGGCAATGTGCAGTAAGAGGGGCATCATCAGGCAAGAAAGATTATACAAATGCCGTTAAGAGTCTGCAGATGATGATTCGTACAAATGGTCTTGGTGCATCGCTGGCATTTATCGGTAAGCATAAAAAAAAGAAAAATTTAAAATACTATCGTTTGCTTTTTGATCATCTTGGTGGAAGGCTGATGGCTGTCGAACCTTTATTGGAAGGCGATAATGGCGATTTGATTGAGAATTTCAGATTGAAGCTGGATTCATCCAAAACTCGAGTGCTTACTCTTGAGGCGCTTGTGTTTTTGGGGTGGTTATGCCGTTTTTCGGAAGGTTTGACTGTCGAACATTCTCAATTATCAATGTAAGATTTCTGTGAAATGGGGGATTGGAAAAAACAACTCTTGGAAGGGGCTCTAAAGATCGGTATAGAGGTATCTGCAGAAAAAAATGAAGAAAACCGGGAGGATTGTTTGCAACACAAAGATTGCATAGATAATAACTCGGTGGACGGGCAAACCTATATGCCTTCCGATACGAGGGATGCTTTGAAAGGAGCATCTTCTGTGGGCGGTATTCTCATAGATAATTTTTCACTGAAGCTCAACAAGGCGGCTCGGTTTGATGGGGAGAAGTTTCTTTTTTACAAGGCTGATCGTCATCGTGTCATCTTTTATCCGATCCCTTTCTACGGTGATATTGATATCCATGGTATAGCCGATCGACATAAGAAAAGTATTTGCTCATTGGGGCTTTCCATCATACAGCATGAGGCAAAATGTGATTGGCGTATGATCGTCGGTTTGGGTAACGAGTCGGTCCATGAAACATCTATGACGCTGCATCATGTCTATGGTATCCCGTATATTCCAGGCAGTGCGATAAAAGGAGTTGTCAGAAGCTGGATGATTACTGAGATATTCGGTGATCTGGATTCTGGCATGGTTCCACCAAAAGAAAAAGAGTACCCCCTTGTGAATGCTGAATCCCGAGCTTTACAGGATAAGGGGTTCTGCCACATTTTCGGTTGTCCTGCCAAAGTGAAAAAGATTTGTTTTGAAAACAACATACCAGTGAAAGAGAAATTTCACCTTGAGCCAACAGCCTTGGGTGATTCTTTCAGAGGCAAAGTATATTTCTTTGATGCGTTTCCGTTGGAAGCTCCTGAAATCTGCGTTGATATCATGAATCCTCATTATGGAGCTTATTACATGCCTGAGGAGAATGGTCTTAAAATCGTGCCACCCGCAGACTACCTTGAACCCATTCCGATCAATTTTTTGACTGTTCAAAATGCAACTTTTCGCTTTTTATGCGGAGTTAAAAAATGTAATGACCATGAAATTGATTTACCTTATTTTAATGGGAAAAAGCCATCAGAAGTGATTGCTGAATGGCTTAAAAAAGCGCTTGAAGATCATGGGATAGGTGCAAAAACAGCTGTTGGATATGGATACATCAAGAATCACGGGTAAGGAGAATGGATATGAAAACCATTATGTTTGAGTGCGAAATCATTACCCCCATGTTTCTTGCTGGTGCTGATGGCAGGTACCCAGAGATTCGACCATCTTCAATCAAGGGCTCGCTACGTTTCTGGTGGCGTGCTATGAATGGGAATTTGGATATCAAGGAATTAAGGCGGCAGGAAGAAAATATTTTTGGATGTGGGGGTAAGGTCGCGAAACGCAGTAACGTAATTGTTAGAACAACACATCCCGTATGGAATGACAATTTCTATGAATACCTATTGCCGCATAAGCAAAAGGCTAAATCAAAGGCTTTTAATGTTGGTCAAAAATTTGTTGTATTCTTATCATTGTCGATTGAGAATTATGGCTTTAATATCAGTATGCTTGAGTCTCTTTTTGTGCTTGTATGTTTATTGGGTGGATTTGGAAAAAGGAGTCGAAGAGGGTTCGGAAGTGTGAGAATTTTAAAGAAAGATGGTGAAGAATTCGGGTTTCCGAAATGCTCTGAGGATCTTGTTAAATGTATAAATACAATCAATAACGATTATATCTATGACCCATTGACTGATCAGATATCTTTGCGTTTTTTGAGTAAATACACATGCGATTATCCATATATAAAAGAAATAGTCATAGGAAATAAAGTGTACTCGGCAGATGAGCTGGTTAAAATGATCGGCGAATCATCTCATCTTAATGTAACTTGTGCAAATGGCTGTGACAGCCCGCGGTTTGCATCACCGACTTATGTGTCCGCTATAAAGGCTGATAGAAATAATGATTCAAAAGAAAAGTATTATCCTGTTGTTACTTCACTTCAGTTTGCTCCTCCTGCAGGAATAGTAGATGATGTGCTGAAGAAACAGGAATTCAAGCGAAGAATCATAGATAAATACTGATCACAAGCTTGTGCTATGCGCATAACCCTCGAACTCTCCCACCGCAAGCGGACGGTGACGTTGCCAATAAACAACAGCCATCTCACCTCCTCCCTGATCTACAACATCGTTGATAAAAGCTCAAGCGAGTATGCGGAGCGGTTGCATAATCAGGGGTACAGGCTTCAGAACAGGGCGTTCAAGCTGTTTACCTTTTCACCGCTTTATCCGGGGAATCGTCGGAAGTGGGTGATGCATGAAAACGGGACAATGAGTACCGCTGAGGCGTTGCTGCATGTTACGATCTCTTCTCCGAAGGAGGAGTTTATCGAGCATCTGGTTATTGGCTTGTTGCAGGAGCCCTATGTCTGGATCGGCAATGAGCGGTTCCGGGTTGAGACGGTTCGGAAGCTTGATCAGCCTGAATTGACTGGCGATATGGAGTTTATTATGCTTTCGCCGCTGGTTTGTACCACGAAGCGGGAGCCTGATCAGTATCCGCAGTATCTTTATCCGGGAGATCAGGAGTTTGAAAGGGTGCTGCTTGAAAATCTTTGCAGGAAGTATCAGACGCTGCATGGGCGGTCGTTTTCGTGCGAGAGCGGGCAGTTTGATTTTGCCATTGATGAGGCTTATGTGGAGCGGATGCATGGGAAGGTTCAGAAGCTGATTACGCTGAAGGAGGGGCGTTCGGATGAGACGAAGATCAAGGGGACGCTTGCACCGTTCAGGCTGAGGGCTCCCCGTGAGCTGATGGAGATCGGGTATGAGTGCGGCTTTGGCGAAAAGAACTCGATGGGTTTTGGAATGGTAAAGCCTTATTTTAGGCTTTTTGAAGAAGAGGAGGAGCTGATGGAGTCAGTTCAATAATATTTGTCAATTATTTTTGCCATTACCATGAAGAGAGTACTTGTTGCCGGGTCGACCGGTTATCTTGGCCGCTTTGCAGTGCAGGAGTTCAAAAATCGTGGCTATTGGGTGCGTGCTCTGGTGCGTAACCCGGACAAGGTCGGGCAACCCGGCCCATATTTTGCGCCAGCTATCGAGGATCTGGTTGACGAGGTGATCGTGGGTGATGCAACGAAGCCGGAAACCATTGCTGCGGCATGTGATGGCATCGATGTTGTTTTTTCGTCGCTTGGCATGATCAAGCCTGATTTTGTGCATACCATTTTTGAGGTGGATTATCAGGCGAACATGAATCTGCTGGATGTGGCGCTGAAGGCGAAGGTCAAGAAGTTTGTTTATGTCTCGGTTTTCGATGCGCATCGGATGATGAATATTCCGAATGTGCAGGCTCACGAGAAGTTTGTCCGGGAGCTGAAAGCGGCCAATATTGAATCAGCCATTATCCGCCCGACTGGCTACTATTCGGAGATCGGGCAGTTTGTTGCGAGGGCACGCAAAGGGTTCATGCTGATGGTCGGGGATGGTTACCAGCGCTCGAATCCCGTTCATGGCGCTGACCTGTCAAAGGTTTGCGTTGATGCGGTCGATGGAACGGCCAAAGATGTTGAAGTGGGCGGGCCTGAGGTCTTCACTTACCTTGAAATGGTTGATCTGGCTATGGAAATTGCCCAAACAAAGCCCATCGTGTTTCCTCTGCCACTTTGGGCGGCTGACGGGCTGGTTGCGGCAGTTGGTCTCTTCAATCGCGATGTGCACGATGTTGCGCTTTTTGCGACGACGCTCAGCCGGGTTGATTTCATTGCTCCGCTTTATGGCACCCACCGGTTGCGTGATTTCTTCATGCAGTGTGGGGCGCTTGGAAGTTGACATTCTTCCCTTTGTGTGGTTGAGTCGGGCGACTGCATGAAGGTGTAGTACGCCATTCTGGTAGAAGAGGGGTTCCTGCGATCGGTTCAGCTTTATTTGGTAATCAGGTAAAACTCATCAGAAAAATCGGAAGTGCGGGGGCATATCCCAAGCTCTTGTTCACAGTAAATGACAAAGCGTCGCGCTATCTGATAGAGGTTGATGGTAAGGGTGTGCAGGGTGTTGAAGTGGTCTGCAACGTCGCTATAGTCGATTTCGTAGTCGTGAGCAGCCAGATTTCTGGCAGTTCGGGCTACTTGCCACTCTTCAACGGAATGAATAACCTGGTTCTTTTCGAAGATTGCCAGCACTTTAATGAAGCTGTCAGCCTGCTCGCCTGAGAGTAACAAGCTGTGGCGCATGGCTGAGCCCAATGTGTCCTGGAGCTTGGCAAAGCGTTGGTTGATTGCGGCCAAGGCTTCGAAAAGGTTGTTGTCTTTTTTTTGCAGAGTCAGCACCGAGCTTGTGAGTGGCCAGTCAATGCTTTTTTGTGATGCGTTGAGGAAGTAAACGCATAGCTGAATTGCTTCAAGCAGGTTGGCCAAGTGCTGCTTTTCTGAAAATAATAATTCCGATGTCGTTGACCTCATGGCGTGATTTCCAGTGGTTTTGCTTGAGCACGAACGATTGAGAGAAAGGGATTTTCGGGTGCACCAGGGTTTTTGACCATCACATCAACAGGAAGGCTGAGCGTTTGTTCCAGAATGGTTTTGATGCGAGCACGGAGCAGCAAATTGATGCTCACTTGAGGTTCAATCAGCAGGTCAATATCTCCACCATGACGAGTGTCATCAAGCCGTGAGCCATAGAGCCAGACGAGCGCACTCGCTCCCGCAAAGGTGCGGCAGGTGGTGACGATGGTGTTTATTTGCTTTGTTGTCAGGCGCATGGTGCTTCGTTCTCGTTTGGGGACGGTGGTCATAAGGATCAAGGTACTTTTCTCAATCAAGATAACAGATTTTTTTCATTCAGTACCAAAGCCGGTGTAAAGAGTATCTCTCTCGATGACTGTTGTTGAGGTTTGTTTTTAGCTTAGTTTGTACCCCGGTCCGCCGCCGCCTTCGGGTGTTGTCCAGGTGATGATGCCGTAGGGGTCGGCTACTTCGCAGGTTTTGCAGTGGAGGCAGTTGGAGGGGTTGAGTTTGAGCGCCAGAAGGGGTTCGGTGGTGATTTCGTAGACTGTTGCGGGGCAGAAGTGCTTGCAGGGGTTGCCGAACTCCACAAGGCATTTTTTCAGGCAGATCGCTGCGATATCTTCCGGTTTGATGCGCAGGTGGCAGGGCTGGTTCTCTTCGTGCATGACGCCTGAATTGAAGAGGCTCCGCTCTTTGCTGAAGGTGAGCTGGCCATCCGGCCTGAACGTCTCTTCGCCATCAACAAGCTTTTTCTGCTTTTTCGGCTCTGCTTTGGCGGTGAGGGAGAGGCCGGGAAAGCTGAGCTGAAGGCCTGCCTGAACGAGTCCGGCATAGAGCCCTTTATCGAAGGCTTTGCGGTAGTTCCGGGCGGCGTGCAGCTCTTCGAAGGCCCATGAGTTTCTGAACCGCTCACTGTAGCCTTTCAGCCGTTCGGTTGAAAAATCATCGTGCAGCAGCGCATCAAAGAGGGTTTCTGCGGCAAGGAGGCCGGACTTCATGGCGAGGTGTATCCCTTTGTGTCGCTGCATGTTGACCATCCCGGCTGATTCGCCGGTGACGAGAAAGCCTGGCCCGTGGAGCTGCGGCATGGCGTCAAGGCCACCGGAGCTGATGGTTCTTGCTCCTGCTTCAACCATTGTTCCTCCGATGAGGATTTTTGCAAGCTGCGGGTGAAGTTTGAAGCGCTGGAGGTTGAGATGGGGGTCACACAGGGGCGAATCGGGCCCCAATGAGGAGATGAATCCGATGGAGATGAGTGTCGGGGAGAAGGCGTAGAGCCATCCGCCGCCGTAGCTTTCCGCTGACAGAGGGTAGCCGAAAAACTGGTGCACCTCTCCGGCCTTGAGGCGCCCTTCCGTTATCCGCCAGGTCTCTTTTACCCCGGTTTCGTAGCGCTGCCCGGGGTTCTCTGAAAGAAAGAGTGAAGAGAGTTGGCGGAAGAGTGAGCCGTCGGAGCCTTCTCCGATCACCGTAACGTTGCTTTTGAGCAGAAGCCCCGGTTCAAAGTTGGCTTTGGCGTTTCTTTCCCGGTCGAGCCCCTTGTCGTCAGTAATGATGCCTGCAAGTCTGCCGTTTTCGATAAAGGGTGCTGATGCGGCGGTGTTGTCGAAAAGCTGTACTCCTTCCGCTTCTGCTTTTTCAGCCATCCATGCTCCGAGGCGGCTGAGCGAGACGAGCAGCGAATTTTTGTTGCTGAATGTTTCGGGGAGAAAGGGAATCGGGAATTTCCGTTTACTTTGCAGCAACGAGAGTGTTTCCTTTGTGACCGTAGCTTCAATCGGGCAGCCTTGCTTGCGATAGTCGGGAAAAAATTCATCGAGGGCTCTCGGGTCAAGCAGAGCGCCTGAGAGCAGGTGGGCACCGGTGTATCGTCCTTTCTCGATAACGGCTATGGAGGGCTCCAGAGGATTGGCTGATTGGGCGTTGTGGCGCTTGATCAGATGCTGGAGGTGGATGGCGGAGGCGAGGTTTGCCGGGCCTGCGCCGACATAGACAATGTCAAATTCGAGTGATTCGCGTTCCTGTTCCATACGATCAAGCTGTTTTTTCAGAGAAGTATCCCGCCCAGAAGAAGTGATGCGACGCTGAAGTAGATGACAATACCGGTTACATCGACAAGTGTTGCAACAAAGGGTGCCGAGGAGACCGCCGGGTCGAGGCCGAGCCGCTTCAGCAGCAGGGGGAGCATCGATCCGGTGAGTGTTCCGAACATAACAATACCGATCAGAGAGAGCCCAATGGTAAAGGAGATGTAGAGCCATTGGGTGTTTAAATGGCCGAGAACTGATGCCCAGATGAGCACCCTGAGGACGCCGATAGCGCCGAGAATGCAGCCAAGCGCCAGTCCTGAAATGAGTTCGCGGCGCATCACTTTCCACCAGTCGCGGATGGTTATCTCGCCGAGTGAGAGTGAGCGGATGATGAGCGAGGCTGCCTGTGAGCCGGAGTTGCCTCCGCTTGACATGATGAGCGGGATGAAGGTAGCCAGTACGATTGCTTTGGCCATCTCGTCCTGAAAAAAGGCCATGGCCGAGGCGGTCAGCATCTCGCCAACAAAGAGAATGACCAGCCAGACGGCCCGTTTTTTGATCAATTGGGGTATCGGGAGGTCGATGTAGGGCTCTTCGAGCGCTTCGATACCGCCGAATTTCTGGATGTCTTCGGTCTCTTCCTCTTCTGCAACGTCAAGCATGTCGTCAACCGTTACGACCCCGATCAGGTAGCCGTTTGAATCGACAACCGGCAGCGCGACGCTGTCGTATCGCTTGAAGGCTTCGAGTGCATCTGCCTGATCTTGTGAGGCGGTAAGGGTTATGATTTTCTCTTCGGCAATGATCTCACTCACCGTTTTTTCAGGTGTGGAGAGCAGGAGCGTTCTTGCCAGCAGCTCTCCCTTCAACTTGCCGTTGTCGTCAACGACATAGATGACGTTCAGGGTTTCGCTCTCATGGCCGTAAGTGCGGATGTGGTCGAGAACCTGGTTGATATCCCAGTCTTTCTTGACGCTAAGGTAGTCGGGGGACATGAGGCGCCCAACGCTTCCTTCGCCGTAGGCGAGCAGGGTTTTGGCAATCTTGAACTCTTTGAAGGAGAGCAGCTTCAGCAGCTCTTGTACCACGGTACCTGGAAGTTCCTCAAGCAGAGCGGTACGGTCATCGGCCGACATGCTGTTGAGGATGTGGGTAACATGCTTTTTTGTGAGCGCGGTCAGCAGGTTTTGCTGGGAGTCAAAGTCAAGATATTCAAACGTTTCGGTCGCCAGATCCTTTGGCAGCAACCGGAACAGGACGGCCTGCTCGTTTTCAGGAAGTTCGGAAATGAGCTCTGCGAGGTCAACCGGCAACCAGTCGTTGAAAATTCTTTGCAGGGCACTGAAGTTGCGTTGCTCGATCAGCTCCCTGATTTCCGGCAAGAGTGAGGTTCCGAGCATGAGCTGAGCGGGTTTAGTCTCTGGGTTACGGCGGCTTTCAGACAGTACGGCCAAGCCTCAAAAAGAGTTATTTTTTGCAACTTTCCAATATACGCCGCTCTTTTTTTACATTTGTGTAACCTTGCGTACAAAGATTTTTCCGAGTACTCTTTCGGCAAGTTCAAGGGTTGGTTGTTCAAAGAATTGTTTTTCCAGCCGCTCCATGGAGCAAAATTATAATTTGTAATGGTTCATGTAAGTATTATAATGTAGTAAGTCATGATTTAACTTCAACTGCTGTAAATTTCCCTGGTTAGTACATGGGCAGAGTTATTGCGATTGCAAACCAGAAGGGAGGGGTTGGAAAAACCACCACTTCCGTCAATATAGCGGCCTCAATTGCTATTTCTGAGTTCAAAACATTGCTTATCGATATCGATCCGCAGGCCAATGCTACGTCTGGTTTCGGACTTGAGATAGGCGATGAGATTGATAATACTTTTTACCAGGTGATGGTAAAGGGTGGCAATATACAGGATGCGATCAAGTCCTCCAGTCTGGAGTATCTTGATGTGCTTCCTTCCAATGTCAATCTTGTCGGGATGGAGGTTGAGCTGGTGAACATGAAAGAGCGCGAGTATGTTATGCAGAAGGCGCTCAAGGGTGTTCGCGACCTTTACGACTACATTATTATCGATTGCCCGCCTTCGCTGGGGCTGATCACGCTTAATTCGCTTACGGCGGCAGATTCCGTGCTGATACCGGTTCAGGCTGAATATTATGCGCTTGAGGGGCTCGGGAAACTGCTCAATACCATCAGTATCGTTCGCAAACATCTCAATCCGAAACTCGAAATTGAAGGGGTTCTGGTGACCATGTATGATGCCCGGCTTCGTCTTGCATCGCAGGTGGCTGAAGAGGTGAAGAAGTTTTTCAAGGAGAAGGTTTACAAAACCTATATTCGGCGGAATGTCCGGCTCTCCGAAGCGCCGAGTCATGGCAAGCCTGCCCTGCTTTATGATGCCCAGTGTATCGGGTCGAAAGATTATCTCGATTTGGCCCAGGAAATTTTTGAGCGGGATGGCAATATTAAAAAATTTAAAGTTAGTCAGCCGTAGCTGACCGGTGAGCTGATGGGTGATATGCCTAAAAAAACAGCATTGGGACGTGGTCTGAAAGCACTTATGCCGGACGAGGGATTTGTTTCCATTTCGAAGGATGAGGCTGAGGAACTTGCCCAGGACGGAACGATCGGCAGTCTGCCGATTGAGAAAATAGGTGTAAATCCGTTTCAGCCCCGCAAGGAATTTGATGAAACGGCTCTTGAAGAGCTGAAAAACTCTATTATCGAAAACGGGGTTATCCAGCCGGTTACGGTGTGCCGGGAGGGTGAAGGCTACCAACTCATCAGTGGAGAGCGGCGGCTCAGGGCAGTCACGCTGGCCGGTTTCAAGTTTATTCCGGCTTATGTCATTGAGGCGCATGACGATTCAAGCAAGCTCGAACTGGCCCTTATCGAAAATATTCAGCGAGAGGATCTTAATGCCATTGAGGTGGCGCTGGCTCTGAAAAGCCTGACAACGAAGTGCAGCCTCACGCAGGAGGAGATAGCGAAGAAGGTGGGCAAAAACCGCTCAACGGTCAGCAATTTTCTCCGTCTGCTCAAGCTTCCGCTACAGATTCAGGACAGCATCAGGAGTCGTGAAATCTCTTCAGGTCATGCACGGGCACTGGTCAATCTTCCCGGTGAACAGCAGCAGTTGAAGGTCTGGAAACAGATTCTCAACCATCAGCTCTCCGTCCGTCAGACAGAGGCGCTGGTGAACCGCATGTTCAAGGAGCAGTCAAAACCTCTTCCTGCGACCTCTTCGGAGCGCTCTTCACGCCTTACCGAGCTTGAGGCACTTTTGCGAAATAACCTTGCAACAAAGGTTCGTATCGTTGAAAAAAAGGGAGGAAAAGGGGAGATTCATATCCAGTATTTCTCAAATGATGATCTTGAAAGACTTCTTGAACTGATACGCCGCGATTGAGCTCTCCTTTGAACATTCCGCTTTGCAGTTAAAAGTCCACTCATAAGCAATAAACAAGAATCATGAGGTTTACCCTTGTTGGAAACGGGAGAATGGGCCAGCAGGTCGCGTTGGTGATTGCCCGGTCGGGCTGTCATGAAACTGCTGCCGTTCTCGATATTGATACGGTCATTACTCCTGACCTTTTTCAGGGAAGTGATGCCATCATCGACTTTACGGTCAAGGAGGCATTTCTCGCCAATCTTCCGGCTATGCTTGCGTCGGGCGTTCCGATTGTTGTGGGCACCACCGGATGGGATGATCTCAGGGATGAGGTCAAAAAGATGGTATCCGATACGGGTGGATCATTGCTCTATTCAGCCAATTTTTCTCTCGGGGTGAACATTTTTCTGAGGACAGTGCGTGAAGCTGCTCGGCTTATCGCACCTTTCGGGGAGTTTGATATCGCTTTTGCCGAACAGCATCATACCGCCAAGGCCGATTTTCCAAGTGGTACGGCTTTGCGTGCGGCGGATATGATTCTTTCGGCCAACAGCCGGAAAAAGAGTGTTGTACGGCAGCTTTCCGATGATAAAAAGCTTGCGGCGGATGAACTGCAGGTTGCCTCTCTGCGGCTTGGCTCTGTTTTTGGCAAGCACTCCGCCTTTATTGATTCGGATGCTGATGAAATTGTTGTATCCCATACGGCCAAAAACCGCTCAGGGTTTGCTTCTGGCGCCGTTGAAGCTGCCATCTGGCTTGCCTTGCGCCACAAAACGGAACCGGGATTTTATACGATGGATGATTTTTTAAATGAAAAGTTTTCCTGAAGGATTATGGCTGTTGAAAATGTGAAGAACTCTCTTTTGCCGCTTTCGGGAAAACGGTACGCTGTTCTGCTGGGTGCGTCCATCATTCTTTTGACGACAACGGTACCCTATCTGACCCTGCTGAATATTCTTCTCCCTGTCGGGGTTTTTGTGGCCGGAGCGGTTGCACTGCATCAGACCATCATGCGCTTCCAGGTGAGATTGCCCTACAGTGAAGCATTTATGCTGGGATGTATTACCGGCTTGGCCGGAGGTATCCTCTCCGTGGTTGTCAGCGTTCTTCTCATTGAGCTTTTCAAGTATACACCGGGAGTGGAGAGCTACTCTCTTGTGATTGACTGGATGCTTGATGTGGCCAAGGGAAAACCGGAGCTTCAGGATCAGATGCAGATGCTTGTTGAGGCTAAAAAACTGGTTCATGCTTCGGTCAAGTTTACCATCTCTGACTTGCTGATGAACATGGTTGTTTTCGGCGCTTTTTATGCCCTCATAGCCGGTCTTGGGGGATCTTATGCTGTTTTAAGGCTCAAGAAAAAGGCCAGACGGGGCTGAGGCCTCTTTTCTGTACCACGCCCTGTCGCTCTTCTGTGAGCCCGGCAGGGTTACCCATTGCTCAACACGTACAGAGCGGGTGGGAGTTTTCAGCTTGCCCACCATTGTCTGCATCGCCTCAATAATTGCCTGCCCATCAGGTTTTTCCTCCTCAATGCTCTGAATAAAGGCGACGGGCCGTTGCCCATATTCGTCGTCGGGTATCGGCACAACCAGGGCTTCGAGCACCCCCTCTATCATCATCAGCGCTCTTTCGATCTCTTCGGGATGGATGTTTTCTCCTCCTGAAATGAACATGTTGTCTTTGCGCCCAAGTACCGTGACTTCACCCTTTTCGGAGAGGCTGCCGATATCGTCGGTATGGAACCACCCCTCCCTGTCGGTCTGCGGCTGAATGACGCCATCCCGGAGGTATCCCTGGAAAAGGCAGGGCCCTTTGACCAGCAGCTCTCCATCCTTTGCAACACTCAGTTCCCGGTAAGGCAGGAGTTGTCCACTGTTTTGCTGGATCGTGCGTATCGGTTCCGGCGTGGTTGCAATCTGCGAGCCCATCTCGGTTGAGCCGTAGCTCAGGTAAAGGGGAATATCTTGGCGGAGAGCCTCCTCAATCAGCGATTTTGGCGCCGCACTGCCGCCGAGCAGAACAGCTTTCAGCCTGCGGAGCAGGGCAGTGCTCTTTTGGTCGGCAAGCAGACGGTAAAGCTGTGTTGGCACAAGGGAGAGATGGGAGATCGGGAAGTTCTGCAGGGAGTGGTCGAGACGTTCATCAGGTTCTGCGATGGCAAGGGCTCCGCCGGAGATAAGCGAGCGGAAGAGAAGGCTGTAGCCTCCGATGTGGTAGAGTGGCAGTGAAAGAAGCCAGCAATCGCCCTCACCGAAGGGGATATTTTCATTGGAGCCGAGTGCGTTGTACCAGTGGTTGGCAAAGCTGTGTACCGCCGCTTTTGCCTCTCCCGAGCTTGCCGAGGTGTGAATAATGGTGACGGGGCGTTCCATTGCTTCCACTTTTTCAAACGCTGGAGGTGTGTCGGTCTTTGCGCTCTCCTCAAGGGTTGTGCCGCACTCTTTGCCATGCGATGGATGGTCAAGAATGGAGGCAATTGTTGCTGCACTGATACCAGTGAGGCTCTCTTTACCCCCGGTGACTATCAGTCGGGGACGCAGTTTTTCAAGAGTTCTGCTGAGTCGCTCATCCGGAAAGCGGTTGTTGAGTGGCGCGGCGATGATGCCGGCTTTCAGCAGTCCGAGGAGAAGTTGTACTATCTCCGGACTGTTTGGTGCGACAATCGCGACTATATCTCCGGTATCAATTCCCCTGCGGCAGAGGTTGTTTGCAATCTGATGGGCCTGTTTGTCGCACTCGATGAAGGAGATGGTTTTGCCAGCCATTCTCAGCATTGGTGAGTTGCCGAAACGCACTGCGGCTTGGCCTATAATGTCCATAGTGAGGTGCGCTTGAGAGTGTTCTCTTTGACGTTCGCCCCTTCCTTGTAGATTTTTCGGGCATCAAGAAGAGCATTTTCAGCCATAAACGGGGTTTCAAGCAGGTCATGTTGCAGATAACGATAGGTGTCGAGACCACATGCGGCTGGTTTTATAGCGGTTGATGCTGCAAGCCAGGTGTAAAAACTCAGGCTGATGCCGCTCTCGAAAGCTGAGCTGAAAACAGCAAGCAGATTGTGTTTCCGGGCGTACCGTGCGAGTTGTCGCGCAGCAGAGATGCCACCCAACCGGTTTGGTTTCAGTATCAGCGCAGAAAGTGATGCTTCAGGAATTTGAAAGAGCAGTTCCGGTTTTTGCCAAAGGGTTTCGTCGAGAGCTGAGGGAATCGCTGTTTTTGCGTAAAACTCGCCGATAAGTTCGGCCTCTGTCAGTGGCTCCTCAATATAGGCAATGCTTCCCTTTGGGATGTTTCCGGCAAAATCGAGCGCCTCGTCAAGCGAGAGCGACTGATTGGCATCAAGCCGCAGTGCAATACGCCCTGCATAAGTGCGGTGCAGTGCATTGATGCTTCTGATGGCGTTTGCAGTGTCACTGGCTGTAACTTTAAGCTTGAAGGTTCGGTATCCAAGAGAGAAGTACTTTGCTGCCCGCTGCATGATCAGATCCGTATTGCCGAAGAGCAGGGCATTGAGTGGAACCTGGTCGGCGACATGACCCAGGAGCGACAAGAGAGGAGGCACTCCCGATGTGAGGGCTTCAAGGTTGATCATTGCCATCTCCAGTCCTGTCCGTACTGAAGGGTAAAGTTCTTCGGGCAAAATGCCGGGAGCGGCAAAATCGTGTTTTGAAAGTACGTCTATAAGCTGCGCTTCTGCTGACTGAAGGGTTTCCCGGTGCAGTCCCGGAAGCGGAGCAATTTCACCATAGGCGGTGTGCTCCCCTTCCATACTTTTCAGTGCAAGGATAATACCTTCCCGTTGCACAAGCCGTTGTCCTTTTACCGTTATTGGTTCAGTAAAAGGGATGGTATAGCGATAGATAACGAGATGCGACGCTTTCAAGGTCTTTTTGGAAATTTGCTGAAATCAGGTTTCCGCTTTTCGACAAAGGCGTTTCTGCCCTCTTGTCCCTCTTCACTCATATAGTAAAGCATGGTGGCATTTCCGGCAAGTTCCTGCAAGCCGGACTGCCCGTCACAATCGGCATTGAGGGCCGATTTCAGACAGCGTATGGCAAGCGGAGAGTTTGCAAGGATTTCACGGCACCACTGCACCGTCTCCTCTTCGAGACGCTCAAGCGGCACAACAGTGTTGACCAGCCCCATGGCAAGCGCTTCTGCAGCATTGTACTGACGGCAGAGGAACCATATTTCGCGCGCCTTTTTCTGGCCGACAAGCCGGGCCATGTAGCTCGAACCCCATCCGCCGTCAAATGAACCAACTTTTGGGCCAGTCTGGCCGAAGATGGCATTTTCAGCAGCAATGGTGAGGTCGCAGAGCATGTGGAGCACGTGACCGCCGCCGATGGAGTAGCCCGCAACCATGGCAATCACCGGTTTCGGACAGGTACGGATATCGCGCTGGAAATCGAGGACGTTGAGCTTGTTGACTCCTTTGCCGTCAGCATAGCCGGCGTTACCCCTGATTTTCTGGTCGCCGCCCGAGCAGAAGGCCAGATCGCCCTGGCCGGTTAGAATGACAACCCCAATTGAACTGTCATTTCTTGCATCTTGAAGGGCCTCGATCATCTCGTCAACCGTCTGGGGACGAAACGCGTTTCGCACCTCCGGCCGGTTGATGGTGATTTTTGCAATGCCTTCTGCCTTATGGTAGAGAATGTCGGTAAAGTCACCTTCGGGTATCCAGTTTACAGCACTCATATCAGGATGGTTGATGCTTGTTGAAAAATGTTTTTATGCAGTCAAGAAACAATTCCCTGTTTTCAATGTGCAGCGTGTGGCCGCAGCCGGGAAAAATCTCAAGCTTGGATTCAGTGCATAAATTAACCATTTGGTGGCCAATCTCAACGAATTTCAGGTCTTTTTCACCGGCTAAAAATTGTATCGGCACCCTGTTTTTTTTCAGTTCCTCCCATAATGAGGGCTGGCGCCCGGTGCCGAGCAGCCTGAGAGCCGCAGCGAGGTTCTCGGGATTGTTTATTTTTCGTTCGCGCTCAACCTCCTGGAACAGCGGATGGCTTTTCAGTGTCGCAAAGAGCGGCTGATCATACCACGCCTGAATGAATCCCTCAAAGTTTTTTTCGATTTTCCGAGCAATACCCTCGTCGCTCTCCCGGCGGCTGAGGCGCTCCTCTTCAGTTCTGAGGCCGGGGGAGGCAGAGACAATAATCGCTTTTTCAAAGAGTTCCGGGTAGCGCAGTGCCAGAGAAAGGGCAATTCTGCCACCCATTGAATAGCCGACAAGAAAGCAGGGTTCGGGAGCTGCCGAGCGGCTCAGTTCCTCCGCCAGTGCATCAACAGTTTCGGTAAAAAAAAGGTCAGGGTTGCCGTTTGCCTCTATGTCGCTCTCTCCGTGACCGGGCAGGTCAACCAGAATGCAGCAGTAATCATTTTCAAGCTGCCGGGCGATTGGAACCCAGTCGCTGCCTGAACCGAGGAATCCGTGCAGAAAGAGGATGCGGGGGAGGGAAGCATCGCTTACGCTTTCCGTTTCAAGTGGGGTCTCACTCCTGGAACTTGTTGTTATGGCCATAATATTGTTGACAGATTGCTGTACCTTTTTACGGTGGTCATCCGGAACGATTCCGGATTAATATAGAAACCTTATTGACGTGCAGAAAATCATTTGCGAGTGAAAATGATGGTTGTTAAGAAAGGAAAAACTTTGTAACCTGAGCAGATACTCTTCTGTCGCAATCATCTGGCTTGGTTGTGCTATCAACGCCGGAATGACGTCAATATTTTCCAGCTCTGCCAGAATAACAGGTGAAGCTCAAGTATGGAAAAGGTAGCTGAATTTATCAATGCCAAAAGTTACCGCCAGGCTCTTGCCCGCCTGTGTCGACTTGCGGGTTCGCCAACTATTGATGGTCGACGGGTTCTTGACGATTGGGAAAACCAGCATGAAAAGGATGAATTGATGCTCATGGATGCCATAGATCGCATCGAAAGCATCGACAATAAAGAATCAACGATCACGTCCGAAGAGGTCAACAATGATCCGTTGCTGTGGCTTGGGGCTCTTGACGATTTTTGCGTTCGTATTAACCCGAAATCTTATGGTTATTTACGGAATTTACGTATTGATGATGGTGAAGGTCAGGTCTGGATGCTGCCAATTTATCAAAAATCTGAATCGTGCGGGGGTGGAAAGCGCTTGCAATTTGGCAATATTGCCTATTGGTTGAAGCATTACAGAGTGGTACCGCACAATAACCCTCAAAAGATTCCTGTCAATGTGGTTGGAATACCGAGGGGCTACCATGATTGGCTTGCAAATCATTTTTCTGCAACAACGATCAGAATTGCCGTCGTTCATTTTGATGACGGAGTGAGGCCGAATGTTTCTGACAAGAAGCCCTCGCACTTCATCTGCAATGAGATCAGTGACACTGAAACGCGTTTTGCATCGGCTCTACACCATATCAGTGAAGCAAAAAAACGAAACGCTCACATCCTTGTGATGCCAGAGCTTACAATCACTCCCGATATCAGATCCCGAATCGTTTCAGAGCTTCAGCAATTGCACAGAAAAAATGGTGAAAAGCATTCCCTCTCGGTTCCACTCATTGTTCTCGGCAGCTTCCATGAGCAGGTCGAAAAAGGGTGGCGAAATCATGCTGAGGCAATGCTTGGGCTGGACGGCACACTCCTGTTTGGCTGCGATAAGCGCAAATCGGTTACCTTTAACAAGCGAAAGGAGGGTATAGAATGTGCTCCGAATCATTTTACCTGCTTGTTTACACCAATCGGACTGATGGCCATGGCGATCTGCAAAGATTTTTTTGAAGGCGAACCTGCCATGGTGTTGGCTTCTCTGCCGCTTGACTGGCTGCTTGTTCCGAGCATGACCGATAAACTTAATCCACATAAGGCGACAGCAAAAACAATGCACGATACGCTCGGAACAATTGTGGCTGTCGCCAATCAGGAACTGCCTGCTGGTTCAACTCCAGTGCGCGGGTTTGTGCAGCACCAGAAATTTGTTGAGTGTAAAGAAGATCTGGTTATCGTCTCTGTAACCAGGGATGAATTCGACCATTTTACGCTGGTTGACTTGAGCTGATATGAAGGCAGGAATTTTTTAATAGCTAAATAATGTTAAATTAATTCCAACTGAAAAGGTTTAGGATAATTTAGAAATACTCTCATGAGCACACTCGATCTTCATGCCAGCGATCCTATACTGTTTGTCGATCGCTCTACACCACCCGAACTCTTTGAAGCCATTAGGACACTTGAAAAATGGGATGAACAGGCTCTGGATATGGCCAATCTGTTGATTACCGTCTGGTCAATGGATGCAATTGCGCGACCCAACGATCGCGAAGGTATATCTGAAATGCAACGTCTTATTCATCGAGCTCTTAACGGGGCAAATTCGCCAGCATCGCTTCCTGAAGAGTTCATATACCGATGGCAGGAGGCGAGTGATATGCTTGAAGCGAGGCGACTCAATCTTGCCCATGCCGATCCTGAGACACAACTGAAACGCCGTCATGTTCCGGAAATCCTGCAATTGCTTCTCGAAACAGGAAATCGTGAACTCCCCCAACTGGATCTTATTAAAAAACTTGGAGTCAGTGCGGGGCGAGTCACTCAGCTTATCGGGAATCTCGAATCAAGCGGCTTGGTAACCAAGCGGAAACATGGCCGTGATATTCTTTTGCAACTCACTGAGAGCGGGAGGAAGCATGCTACAAGCGCAGCGCCAAAGACGGCTGCACCCGTGACAGGTTTTCGAGGGTTATTCTCAACAGACGCCACGATTCAATCGCATTTGAAAATTCGAAACTTGAACGATGCAGCATGACCCCCTTCACTGTCACTTTCTACAGCTACAAGGGCGGAGTCGGGCGCAGCCTGCTTGCCGCCAATATCGGTGTTCTTTGCGCCCGGCGCGGCAAAACGCTGCTGTGGGATCTTGATATCGAAGCGCCCGGGCTGCACAATATCCCGGGGTTGACACCATCAAAACCGCTCAAAGAGGGTTTTTTTGAATGGATGATTTCGTGGCAGGAGTCTGGAAAAGCATCGAACAAAGCTGATTTCGGCAAACTTCTGAAACTCGCTTGCCAGACGCCAGAGCAGGATCGCCTCTTCATCTTGCCTGCTTATGGCGACAACAAGGACTTTGCCGGACTTTTCCAGAGCATCCGCTGGGACGATTTTCTGGTTCGCGACCTCGACAGCGGCCTCGCACTCTTTCGCAGTATCCTTGATGCCTTCGGCAAGGCCGGCTTTGAAACGGTACTGCTCGATTCGCGTACTGGCATCACCGACATCGGCGGTCTGCTTGCCGCCCTGCTGCCACACGCCACTGTTCTTGTTGGCAACTACGGCAGGCAGAATACCAGGGGACTTGCCCATGTCTGGCAAGCCCTTCAACCAGCCAGCGAGGGGCGCATTGCCGCACGGGGTGTGCTGCCGCCCCTGACCCGGTTGCTGGTTGCCTCACCGATTGCTGATGAACTCGATTTGCGAGCCAAGGGAGAGGTGATCTGGAAAGAGGCCTTTGGCCTGGCCCCTACAGAACTGGTCACCATCCCTTTTGATCAGCGCCTGCTTTTCACCGAAGAGCTTTATGCAGCAACACGCCCCTATACTCCGGTAGCCAAAGCCTATATCGACCTGGAACGTCGCATCGACAGGGTGCGCCAGCAGGTTATTGCTGAAACACAAGCGGCTCAACGCAGCGACGACACCCGTCCTGATCTGGTCATCCGCCGCAAAAAAGATCGTCATGAGCAAGGCAAACGTTTCGAGGAGCGAGTTGCCCATCTTTTGCGTCTGCTTGGCTACACTGTCGAGCGCGAGCAGTTGATCGACAGCAACCGCGTCGATCTTGTCGCACGCAAACGTGCCGATTTCGGGCGTGAAGAGCTCTATCTGGTTGAATGCAAGGATCATCAAAGCGTCATTCCGAAAGAGACCGTGCAGATCTTCAAAACCTGGCTCGATGGCCCGACTGCCAAAGAGATGCAGGCTCGTGGCATGGTGGTTGCTGCAAGCGATTTCGGCCCTGCTGCCCGAAGCTTTGCGCAGGAGCAGAAAATTCAGGCGTTTGCATACGATGAACTGGAACGCAGTCTCTTCGACTTTTCACCCTACCTTGCCCGCATTCGTCAGCGCTATGAAGCAAGCGCACTTGCAGGCAACTATGTCGATCAATATCTGATTTTTGAAAAGCAGGCTGATGAAAAGCCGATGCCGATGTTGCCTCATGCACTCGAATGGGTTTCGGGAGCGGGAAGCCGGTTGTGGCTGGTGCTCGGCGATTATGGTACCGGCAAAAGCACCTTGGTTGAGCGATTTGCTTACGAACTGGCCCGAAACTGCGAAAACGATCCCGAAAGCCCGATTCCGATCGAAATCAACCTGAGTCAGTTTCCCAATGCCATTTCGCTTGAAAGCCTGATTCGCGAGCATCTCGAAACCGAACTGCGAACTGTACTCAATCCCGAAATCGTGCTGCACCTGCTCGAAGCGGGCCGGGTAGTGCTCCTGCTCGACAGTTTCGATGAAATGGGCGTGGCACAAGCCGGACGCAGCATTGAAGAGCAGTTCCGCCAACTGGTGCGCCCAACCGCCAACCCTGGCCGCAATTCACGCGGCAACCGGGTGCTCATCACCTCCCGCAGCCATTTTTTCCGCGACAACAGCAGTGCCAGGCAAGCCGTGCAGGGTGGCGACAAGCTCTTCGAAGCGGATTCAGCTCTGGGCAAGGCTGCACGTGCCTTTGATGCTACGCTTGATACTTTGCCCGTTTTCACAAAGGAGCAGATTGCCGAGTACTTGCAAAAGCGCCTCGGCATTGTTGAGGGTGATCAGGCGCGGCGGTTTATCGAAGAGAGATATGGCCTTCGTGAAATCGCCTCAACACCCCGGTTTCTCGACATGATTGTCGCCTCTCTCCCTGATCTGATAAAAGAGGGAGAGAGCGTGAGCACAGGTTCGCTCTACCTGACCTATACTACCAGCTGCTTGAACACCATTTGCTTGCGCCAGAGCGTGGTTAACGTTGAGCATATCATCGACTTGCTTGAGCGCATGGCCTGTGAGCTTTGGAACCGGCTACGCAACGAGATCCATTACACTGATCTTGCAGTATTGTTGCATCGTGAAGGCGGACTTGCCCCCAGCCTCGACAGTGAGCTTGTTGACCTTGAACTGGGTACTGCTGCTTTTCTTGTGCGCAGCGCTGACGGCTATTATCGTTTTTCACATCGAAGCCTCCTTGAATTCTTTTTTGCCCGAGCACTTTTTCGCGCCCTTCAGGAAGGTCATTTCGCAAAAGCTCTGAGCTATGGCCCTGTCAATCCCGAAGCCACCACATTTCTGCTTGACCTGACTGAATCAGCGCCTGAAAGCTCCGATAAACTGACCGAAGTCATTCGTACCATTTTTGCAAACCCATACGCTGAAGGCACTTCAGAATTCAGGCGTTTCATGGATTTGATGCCAAATGATACATCCACTATGCCGCGTGATTTCAAGGGAGTTATGGTTTCGAGCACCTTCACCGACCTGAAGGAGCACCGTGCTGCATTGATCAACATCATTGATCGTTCAGGGTTTAAAGCTGTGGTTATGGAGCATGATTCAGCCAGGTCTGACGTGGATGTTATCGACTCTTCGCTTCAGATGGTTCGGGATAGCGCTGCTTATATCCTTCTGATCAGCCACAAATATGGGCAGACACCAGTATGCACAAGCCGGAATCCCGGCAAGCTTTCAATTACCGAGTTGGAGTTTAACGAAGCAGTGCGGCTTCGAAGGCCAATTCTCCTCTTTATTATGGGCGACAATCATGTAATAAAGAAGAGTGACATTGAAAAAGATCCTGAGAAGGAAGCTTGGTTAAATGCCTTCCGTGAGCGGGCAAAGAAGATGGAGCCCGATTCGGCGGTTCATCGTGTTTATGCCGAGTTCAACAACCTTGAGGAGTTCAAGGAAAAGGTTGCTAAAGCCATATTCGATCTTCGACTTGTTTTTCACAAACCCGATACCGAACATCCTGGCGGCAAAGGAACAACAATCCTTGTTGACAAAAAATATAAAGTTTACAGAGAGTGCTATCAGACAATCCTCAAAGAGGAGTTGGGTTACATCCGTATGCTTGGCCTTCCGGGTGTTGAGAGCATCAAGGTTAACCTGAATAACGACACTTTTGTCCCCTTGCGCCTCTCCGACAGTCATGAAAGAGTTGGCTCTGTTTCAAAAGAGAGTGACCTGCAGGGAAGTGAACATATCCTTTCCCCTGACGAGATCATGAAACAGGCTTTCCACGACCGGAGAGGTCGCCGAATGCTTCTCGTTATCGGTGATCCGGGTTCGGGCAAAACAACGCTTCTCAAGTATTATGCCCTATGTGCGCTTGAGGAGTACACGAAGCTTGGATTCAGCGCTCCAGTCAATGTTTTCTACCTGCCATTGCGTGATCTTGTCCGCGACAAGGAGGGGCGTTGCACCGAAAAGCTGCCAGCAACCCTTGCAGCCTGGTCAGAAAAGCATCATCAAACCATTGATGCAAAGGTTTTTAAAGACTGGCTGAACAATGAGAACTCTCTTGTGTTGCTTGACGGCCTTGATGAAATCAGCAATACGAATGAGAGAAGAGAGGCATGCTGGTGGATTGACAACGCCTTCAGCGGCTTCAGCAAGGCTTTTTTTGTGGTGACATCACGGGCGACAGGGTACCGCAAAGATGAAGGTATTGAGCTTTCGTCGGAGTACGAACGAGCCGATGTACAGGACTTTACAGTAAAGCAGCAGGAGCGGTTTTTGGGCAACTGGTTCAGGGCAGCATTCATGAATGAGCCTTGTGAGAAGGGCGTTGACGAAGAGAAGTGGCAGGAAAGGCAAAAAGCAGAGGCCGAAAAACGCACCACCACCATTGTTGCGCATCTCAAGGCAGAAAAGAACAAGGGGCTGCGTCAACTCGCCGCCATTCCCATGATTTTGCAGATCATGGCTATTTTGTGGAAGGATAGGGACTATATGCCGGAAAGCCGTGTGAAACTTTACGAATCTGCGCTCGATTATCTGCTCGAATTCCGCGACAAACGCCGGAATATAAAACCGCTGCTCTCGGCAATTGATGCCCGCCAGGTGCTTGGGCCGGTTTCGCTCTGGATGCAGCAGAGGCTCAAAAAAGATGAAGCGGCGAGAGCCGACATGTACACGGCAATGCTGGAGTCGCTTGACACGCTTGATACCCCTCCAACAGCAGAAATTTTTTGCGACTATCTGGTCAAACGCGCAGGGTTGCTCGTTGAAACCGCTGGCAAAGAGTACCTCTTCCGGCATAAATCATTCCGTGAATATCTCGCGGGAGTGCAGCTCAAGGAAGACAGGCCGTATGAGCATCTGAATACGCTTGTTGCAAATTTTGGTGATGACTGGTGGGAAGAGCCGCTCCGCTTTTTTATTGCTTCGGTTGATGCCAGGGTGTTTGATGCCTTTATGGCAAAGCTCTTCGATTCGCCACAAAGTGAGGAGATGACGCCAAAACAGCAATTGTTGTTGCTGACCATCATTGAAGAGGCAAAAGGAAAAAAAATTGACGCATTGTGCAAAAAGCTGCTTGAACCGGCGACAACAACCAGCAGGCAGCGGGTGATTCTTGATTGCCTCAAAGCTATCAATAAACCGGCCTCTCTTGGAGCGTTGCTGGAGTTCCGGGAGAAAAAACTTGCCAGAGAGAACAGGGACATTATTAACCGGACTGAGGAGGTGATTTTTGCGCTTGGAGGTCAGCCACTAACTTCAAAAGCTGAAAAGAGCATCAGCGGAAAACCGGCATCGTTTCATAATCCCAATGAACAGAATGCGGAGTACATCCTGATACCGGGCGGGAGCTATATCTATTCGGTGACAGAAAAGGAGGAGCGTGTTGAGGATCTCTATGTTGCCAAATACCTGGTAACGAACCGGCTTTACCGTCTTTTCATTGCCTCGTTGCAGCAAGAAGGCTCTTCAGCGAAGACACTCAGTGCAGAACTGAAAACAATTGCCAAAAACAGCAGTTGGGGAGAGGAGTTTGGCAACTTTCTCAAAGAGGGTAAAAACAATCTGGCCACACTCTTTCGTTCACGATACGATGAGGAACGAAAATTTGGCGGAGAGGATCAGCCGGTTGTTGGTATTACTTGGTATGCCGCTCAAGCCTACTGCCTCTGGCTCTCCCTTTTTGAGACCGATAAACCGCCTTATCGCCTTCCGACCGAGATTGAGTGGGAGTGGGCCGCAGGGGGGAAGCGAGGAACCACCGCAGAGAAGGTTCGAAATTATCCCTGGAGTGACGAGAAGGGTAAGCCAGGCTCGACACTGGCTAATTTCAATCAAACTATTGGTGCAACAACACCTGTTGGCAACTACCCCGACGGGGCAACACCGGAGGGGTTGTACGATATGGCGGGTAATGCGTGGGAGTGGATGGATAGTAAATACGCCAAAGACACTTCTGCCCGTGCGTTGCGCGGCGGTTCCTGGTACGGTAATCCCGATTATCTGCGTTGCGCTGCCCGGTACAGCGGCGGTCATCCGGCGAACTGGCTCGACAGTTTCGGCTTTCGGGTTGTCCGTTCCAGTCCTTTTTCTTCCTGAAATTCTGGCAATCTGATTTCTGAATCTCTGAAAAAAAGCTTCAGCAAAAGGTAATCTCACATGGAGAGTCTGGAAATTTTTTTGTGTAGTATACCGATGTTTTATTTGTTCATGTATGGTTGTGCATGCGATTGTAGGGGCACGGCACGCCGTTGTAGTAGGGGCACGGCATGCCGTGCCCCTACTACAACGGCGTGCATGTTTAACGAACGGAGTATAACATGAATGGGGGGGCAATAATGCAGGGTCATCATAGGCGTAGCATTCGTTTACAACAGCATGATTATAGTCAGTCCGGGTTTTATTTTATTACCATCTGTACCCATAATCGTTTTTGCCTGTTTGGATCCATTGAGCATGATGCGATGCGGCTCAATGTACAGGGTGAAATTGCTGTTGCATGTTGGTCTGCCATACCGGATCATTTTTCCCATATAGAATTGGATGAATTTATTGTCATGCCCAATCATGTTCACGGTATTTTACGGGTTGTGGATAATGATGATGGGGCGCGTAGGGGCACGGCATGCCGTGCCCCTACGATGACGCTGCCGAATGAAAAATTTGGGGTGCCGGTTTCCAGATCAATTCCAACGGTTATTCGTTCATTCAAATCGGCTGTGACAAAAGCGATTAACGATCTTTTTCAATCGTCAGCAAGATGTGTTGTTTGGCAACGCAATTACTGGGAACGAATTGTTCGTGATGAATTTGAATTACAACGAATTCGGGAATATATACGCAATAATACTGTTCATTGGGCAGCCGATCAATTGTATGTGTAGGGGTGCGGCAAATTGTTGGATGCATGGGTATTCCGTAGGGGCACGGCATGCCGTGCCCCTACAAACAATTCATGGTACGGATTTCGGGTTAATCCCGGACATTCAATTCTTTCGCCAGCGCCATAATCCTCTCCCGCAATGCGCGGTGCTGGTGCACGTTCTCCGCCCGGTTACCGCATACCTCAATAATGATGCTCCGGTTACTGCTGCACGCGGTGTGGTATACCTCAATGAATTCCTGGTTGGTTTGCGGGGCTGCATAGTCGAGCCCGAAGGTTTCTGCGGCTGAGCGGATGCTGTAGTTCTGGGGGGTGGCGAAGTGGGTTTCAAAGACGTCGCTGTATTCTGAAACCGGAAGGAAGGAGAATATGGCGCCACCGTTGTTGTTCAAAACGATGATCTGCATGGGAACGGGGAGTGTGCCGAGCAGCGAGAGGGCGTTGAGGTCGTGCAGGAATGCAATGTCGCCAATCATCAGTGTTGCCGGCTTCTGGTGTCCAGTGGCAAAACCGGCGGTGGTGGAAATGATGCCGTCAATGCCGCTTACTCCACGGTTGATGGCGGTTGGAATGCCGCAGGCGTGGCTGCTGCTGGCGTAGTTGTCCATATCCCTGACGGGCATGCTGTTTGACACAAAAAGCACCTGTTGCTCTGTTACAATCTGCGAAACCAGTCGGGCAGCGGAGATGTCGGTGACCGGTTTGTCGGGGAGAAGTTCGGTTTGAATCTCTTCAGATATTCTTCTGAAAACGCGGTCAACGGTGTTGCTGTCGAGTTTTGGCTGGGTGGCGCGGCACCCTTTCAGCATTTCGGCTGTCTGTGCAATGGATGCTTCAAGGCGGCAGGTGACGTTGTGGTCGGGGGAAAAGCGGTTGGGTTGTGGCTTGATGACAATGTAGTGTTCCGGTTGCCACTCTTGCAGCGCGCTTGAGGGGTGTTTTGCAATGACGTTGCCGCCGAAGTGCAGGACAAGATCACACTGCAGGGATTTTCTGAATTCAGGTGTCTGGAGCAGGAGCTGCCAGGGATGGACAGAGGCAACCATGCGCAGACCTGAAGAAAAATCGGCATAGAGTGGTATGTTCAGGTCGCTCGACAGTTCACTGACCGCGAGGGCGTCAGCCCTGCTCGTCATACTGCCGGCAATGATCATCGGCCGCTCTGCCGCTGCGAGCAGTTGCCGTAGCATGGTGATGGTGTTGCTGTCAGGCTGCTTTTCAGGAACTATCGAGCTGCTGAATGGTTTTCCGTTTTCAAGCCAATGCTGAACGGGAGTGACCCAGGAATCGTTCAAATCTGGAGTTGCAGGTTCAAACGGTTCGCGGAATGGCTGGTTCAGATGTACCGGGCCTGCTGACTCGCCGAGTGATTTTGCAACGGCATAAGCGACCGTTGAGAGGAGCGCCTTCAATGGCGTATCTGTTGACGGCGCTGGCAACTGCATGTTCCATCGGGTATAGTTGCCAAAGATATTTTCCTGCCGGATAGTCTGGTTGGCGCCACAATCCAGCAGCTCGAAGGGGCGGTCGGAAGAGAGCACAATCATCGGCTGAAAGTCTATCGACGCTTCTATGAGGGCCGGGAAATAGTTTGCGACGGCGGTGCCAGAGGTGCAGACCAGCACGGCAGGCCTGGCGGTTGCCCTTCCGTACCCGAGTGCAAAAAAGGCGGCGGAGCGTTCATCAACAAAAATTTTCCATCGCGCTTTCGGGTTTCTTGCGATGGCAATGGTGAGGGGGGTTGAGCGTGAGCCTGGTGAGATGCAGAAAAAATCCGCACCCTGGCGGATCAGCTCTTCAATGACGATCTGGCTCCACAGTGTGGTTATCTGGCGGTTGTTCATGCTTCCTGCCGGGTTATGGCCAGTATGTCCCCTATTTTCTGGTCAACTTCTTCCCATTCAGAATAAGGATCGGAGCCTTTTACAAGACCGGCACCGGAGTAGAGATAGGCAAAACGGCCCTTGACAAGAGCTGAGCGGATAGCTACGGAAAATTCGGCAGCATCCCGGCTTACCCACCCGACAGGCGCGGCGTACCAGCCACGGCTGAATGGTTCCAGATCGATGATATGCTGCATGGCCTGAGCCTTGGGTACTCCACCGACTGCAGGCGTCGGGTGGAGGAGTTGCAGAACTGCGCTGTCATGCTCGAATTCAGGTTTGAGTTGAGCCGTACAGCGTGTATAGAGGTGTGCAAGACGATTGAGTTGAAGCACCTTGACCTCTTTATCCATATCAATTGTGCTGCATATCTTGCTCAGTTCCTGGGAGATCATCTCCTTGACGAAGTTGTGTTCCCTGATATCTTTTTCTGAATTCAGGAGTACTTCCGAGGCGTGATGGTCATCGCCGTTTATGGATTCCTTTGAGCAGGTGCCTGCAAGGGCTTCAGTGAGCAGCATTTTACCGTCACGGCGGTAGAGGCGTTCAGGAGTAAAGCTGAAAAATGCGTGGTTTTCAGTCGGTTCGAAGTAGAACCGGTAGATCGCATTCTGAGGATAAGGATACTGCAACAGAAAAAGGAGCGGTGAAAAGCTGCTACTGAATTCAAGACTGGTCTGCCGGGCCAGCATGATTTTTTCCATATTGCCAGCCTCAAAGGTGAGCAGCGCTTTTTGGCACTGTTCCATCCACTTTTTCTCATCCGGGTTATAGGAGATATTCAGCAGTTCAGGCAGTTTCATTGCTGAGCAATCAGTGTCTGCTACAACACGATGGAGCACATTGGTTATCGCGATGATTTTTGTCTGGAGTTCGTCGTCGCTTTCAAGCCAGAGGTGGCATGAGAGGGTAAACGTGCCGTTCTCAAACGTCAACTGGACAAGTGGAAGAATAAAGGAAAACGAAGAAAACTCCTTCCAGATCGGTTCCCGCTCTTCTTCGTTGTTGAAACGGAAACCGCCGAAATAGCGTGCATCGGGCTCTTTTTCTGCGATGGAACGGGCGAACTTCCGGAAACTTGCCTCATTGCTTCCAGAGCCTTCCAAGGTAATGGTGTCGGCAATTCCGATACCGGCAACGGAAAAATCTCTCTCCCGGTTCATCCAAAAAAGTCGCGGGTAGATGGTCTGACGGCAAAGCCATTCAGGAAGCTCTGTCGGTTGAAGAGGTTGACGGAACGTTACAAGCAGGGCCCGGTCACGATGATCGGGTCGTGCATGGTCGTCAGCATAACGAGTTAATGCCGATACAAGGCTTGAGATCGCCTTTTCTATGGATAAAGGTTTCTCTGAAGGGTTAATCACCGTGCCTCATTTTTGTAGATGTTTCTGCAGGGAGATCGCAAGATAATTGTTTTTGACAAGAAGCCATTCATAAATCGCCTGTGCTTCAGTTCTGCGGCCGATACGGATGTAGCAGACACCGAGGTTGTAGTGTGCATCGGTAAATGAATCGCTGTTCTCTATGGATTCCTGGTAGAGTTTTGCTGCCTTGTCGTATTGCCCCAGTTGCATGGAGGCGTTACCGAGATCGTAAAGTCTCAATGAGTCTTTTGGAGAACGTTCGAGGTGTTTCTGAAAGTATTCCTGGGCTTCGCTATAGTTTTTCTGGTTGAAAGCGACGGCACCAAGTGCGTGCAAAGCTTCATCGAGTTCGGGATTTAAGGCGAGGGCACTTTTGTATGCGGCAGAGGCTTCGCTATAGCGCCGGGTGCGTGCATAGGCGTTACCAAGAAGCAGCCAGGCACTGGCATTTTTGGGGTTTTTCCAGACCTGCTGTTGCAGGCTGTCGATTTCATTTTGTGTTCGGTTGCATGACGTGAGCATCGTCAGCCCTGCTAAAAGCATGAGCACAAAAAGGCATGATATGCCTGCTCTTGAATGTGGTCGTGAAGGGTTCATAGTTCTACAATATAACCACTCCCTGAATATCTACGAATCCTGATTTGACGGAAATATTTTAAAATTGCCGGTAGTGTACGTAACTTCTTCCTTTGTGAGTTCTTGCGCAGAAGGCAGTTGTGCATCAGAAGATGATATTCAATGATTTTATTGTCACTATTCCATGAAAAATGAATTTCAGGTAAGCGGTATGCATTGCGGAGGTTGTGAATTGCTTGTCAAAGAGGCTCTTGAGGAGGTTGAAGGGGTCAGGGAGGCGGAAGCTTCTCATCTCAAAGGCACCGTTGTTGTAGAGTATGAACCGGAGACGGTCAGTATTGCATTCATTGCAACGGTTATTGAGGGGCAGGGTTTCAAGGTGAAAGCCTGAGGCTGTCTGCGTTTTTTTGGAGAACAAAAGAACGGAAAGTGCCATGGCAATAGAAAAAACGGAGCGTCTTGCTGTGCTGATTGATGCCGATAATACACAGGCGACAATCATTGAAGGTCTTCTGGCGGAGGTCGCAAAGTATGGGACGTCAAGCGTTAAAAGAATCTACGGCGACTGGACCTCGACGGCCCTGAGAAGCTGGAAGGAGGTGCTGCTGGAGTATTCCATTCAACCCATTCAGCAGTTCGGCTATACCAAAGGAAAAAATGCAACCGATAGTGCCATGATTATTGATGCCATGGACCTTTTGTACACGGGAAAATTTCAAGGTTTCTGCATTGTTTCAAGCGACAGCGATTTTACAAAACTTGCTTCACGAATCAGGGAGGCAGGGCTCATGGTCTATGGTTTTGGAGAGAAAAAAACTCCGTCCGCATTTGTTTCGGCATGTGACAAGTTTATTTATATCGAAGTCTTAAGGGCAAAAATCAATGAAAATGAATCGATTGCCAAAAAGTCTATGACGGAACTCAAGCGGGATGCCCGACTTGTGCGCTTGTTGAGGAATGCCGTTGAGGCCTCCTCGGACGAAAGTGGCTGGGCGCATCTTGCAACGACCGGGAGCAATATTGCAAAACAGTCACCGGAATTTGATCCTCGTAATTACGGCTATATCAGGCTTGGCGAGTTATTGGTTGCCACAAAACTCTTCGATATTGAGGAGCGAGTTATTGGTGAAGGGCAATCAAAAGCAATCTATGTACGCGATAAACGCAAAAAACTCTGATTTTTATCATTAAACCCAAGGAGCATTACCCCATGAAATCACTCAAGGCCATTCTGCTGTTGTTTTTCATTGTTACCGTGTTACCGTTCAGAGATGCTGGTGCTGTCGACATTGCCGGTTCCAAAGATCATTCACTCTTGAGGCGCTTTGCCGGATCGGAAATTATCGGCTATCAGGTAAAGCGTTTTGATGCCTATGAGTTGCAGACCTCTACCTTCAGCCGCTATAACCTTGAGACAAAAAAAATGGAGTATGTTAAACCTCCTCTGAAACCGGAAGGCCGATTGACGACTATCTGGTATGAGGCGGCTGGTGATACCGGTTCTCTTGAAGTGTTCAGGAACTATCTCAATGAGCTCACTGCAAAAGGGTTTGTTATTCTCTACGACTCCAAAAAAGATCCTGCAGCCACCAGATGGAGTAATTACCTTGCTCCATTTGGATCCATGGATATTCAGACCAGCCGGAGCAACTATATTTTTTATGCGGCTGAAAAGGGAGGTATCTGTGTTTTCAGCGCCAAAAAGAGTCGGCCGGAAGGAGATATTTATGTGCATTTGACTGCGGTGGAATGGGGAAAGAGTGATGCGGTATACAAGGCAAAGCGTGGCGCCTACGTCGCAGTTGATATCATTGAGACGCAGCCGATGTCGCAGAAAATGGTGACGGTCAGTGCCGACGAAATGTCGCAGTCACTGAATGCTGTCGGCAAGGTCTCTCTTTATGGTATTTATTTTGATCCCAACAAATGGGAGATAAAACCAGCATCTCGTCCTGCGCTTCAGGAAATTGCGACACTCATGAAAAAACAGCCTGCACTGAAGCTTCACGTTGTGGGTCATACCGACAATATCGGGGGATATGAATTTAATACGGGGCTTTCCAAACGTCGGGCAGAGGCCGTTGTAGGCTCTCTTGTCAAGGAGTTCGGTATTTCTCCACTCCGCCTGACGGCAAACGGTGCAGCTTATCTTGCTCCTGTTGCGTCGAACAGCACGGAAGCTGGACGAGCCAAAAACCGTCGTGTTGAGCTGGTGCCAAGATCATAAGAGAGGAGGAAAACAAAAAAGGCCCTGCGATGCAGAGCCTTTTTTGTTTTTTTTGCGGAGCTGACGGGGTTCGAACCCGCGACCTCCTGCGTGACAGGCAGGCGCTCTAACCAAACTGAGCTACAGCTCCATTAAGAAGTTGTAAATGTAGGTAGCCGGCTTGTAATATCCAAAAACTATTTTCATTTTTTTCTGTTTATATTGGTGGCAGAAAAGAGAGAGGCCTTCCTCCAACCTTTTTTTATCAACGGTATTTAACCTTCAAGACAGTTACCATTATGGCCGTTACAGACTCCACAAATTCTCTGACCGTTACTGATAACCGTACCGGAAAAGCCTATGAACTTCCGATAGAAAACGGTTGTATCAATACGATGGATCTTCGTCAGATCAGGGTTTCAGATGAAGATTTTGGAGTATTGGGCTATGACCCCGGGTTTTTAAATACGGCATCATGCAAAAGCCGTATCACCTACATTGATGGAGACAAAGGCATTTTGCGCTATCGCGGATATCCAATCGAACAGCTTGCAGAAAAGAGTACTTTTCTGGAAACCGGATACCTGCTTATCAAGGGCGAGTTGCCGGACAAGGAGCGGCTGGCTGAATGGACCTATAATATTCGTCATCATACCATGACCCATGCCAATATTGTCAAGTTTATGGACGGGTTCCGTTATGATGCACATCCGATGGGTATTCTTGTTGGCACGGTCGGAGCGCTTTCGACCTTTTACCGTGAAGCAAAGGATATCAACGATGAAGAGTCGCGCAAGCTTCAGGTGCGCCGTCTTATTGGTAAAATACCGACGCTTGCCGCCATGAGTTTCCGCCACAGTCTTGGGTATCCCTATGTTCTTCCTGATAATGAACTGAGCTACACGGCCAATTTTCTTTCCATGATGTTCAAGATGACTGAGCATCACTACAAACCAAATCCGGTGCTTGAACATGCTCTTGATGTCCTTTTTATTCTTCATGCAGACCATGAGCAGAACTGTTCAACCAACGCTGTCCGGGCTGTCGGTAGCTCCGGTGTGGATCCCTATACTGCTGTAGCCGCTGGTTGTGCCGCACTGTATGGGCCCTTGCATGGCGGAGCCAATGAGGCTGTCATTCACATGTTGCTGAAAATCGGTTCAATCGACAAGATTCCTGAATTCATTAAATCGGTCAAGGATGGTGAAGGCCGTTTGATGGGATTTGGCCACAGGGTTTATAAAAATTATGATCCAAGGGCAAAAATCATCAAGGATATCGCTTTTCAGGTTTTTGAGGAGACCGGACGTAGTCCACTGCTCGATATTGCCCTTGAGCTTGAGCGTATCGCCCTTGAGGATGAATATTTCATTAACCGGAAGCTTTATCCCAATGTGGACTTTTATTCCGGCTTGATTTACCAGGCCATGGGATTTCCTATGGATATGTTTCCGGTGCTTTTTGCCATCGGCAGAATTCCTGGTTGGCTTGCGCAGTGGACGGAGCATGTCAAGGATTCAGAGCAGAAAATTGCACGACCCCGGCAGATCTATCTTGGAGAAGAGCAGAGGGATTTTATTTCGATCGAACGGCGTCCGAAAAATCGCTTTGACGAGCAGAAAGCAACGCTCTGCATGTTGTAGAAGCAGGCTGCAAACCCGTTTTTTTGAAGAGATTTTAGTTGACAGAATGTTTTTATAATTTTACGAAGTTTTTTATGTCGGTTACTACTCAAGATGTTGCCTATATCGCCGAACTGGCCAAGCTGCGCTTCACGGATGAAGAGATGCTGACGATGACCAGTGAGCTTAACAATATTCTGCGCTATGTTGAGAAGCTCAATGAGATCGATACTGAGGGAGTTCTGCCACTAAGCAGTATTCATGACGCGATCAATGTTCTTCGCGATGATGTTGAGCTTCAGGCTCTTCCCTCATCGGAGGTACTGTTGAACGCTCCCGACAAGCAGGATCGCTTTTTCAAGGTACCAAAAGTGATCGGGTAGTTTTTCGGTGATTGAACTCCGCGAAAAGAACGGGAGCGCTGTTTTTGTCGTCAAGGCGCAGCCGCGCTCATCCAGAAGCCAGGTTTGCGGACTTTATAATGGCGGCTTGAAGGTTAACCTGAAAGCCGCGCCGGTCGATGATGCCGCAAACAGGGAGTGTTGTGAACTTTTTGCAAAGCTTTTCCACATTCCCCCGTCGCGGGTGCGTATTCTATCCGGCCAAAGTTCCCGGACAAAAACCGTGATGGTTGAAGGAATCAGTTCCGAAGCTGCAGCCCTCATTCTTGAACCTTTTGTGTGATACCTCTTCATGAAAGCCGTTATTCTTATTCCCGCAAGGCTTGAGTCGAGCCGCCTCGATCGCAAAATGCTGGCCGATCTCGAAGGGGAGCCTCTTATTGTGCGTACCTGGCGACAGGCGCTTAAATCGCGTCTGGCCGAAAGGGTGGTGGTTGCTACCGATAGTCGGGAGATAGCGGCTGTTCTGGAAACGCGGGGGGCAGAGGTTGTCATGACCTCGCCCGCTGCGAGCTGTGGAACCGAGCGGATTGCTGAAGCTGCCCGCCAGATCGAAGGGGATGTTTTCCTCAATCTGCAGGGGGATGAGCCCTTGATCAGCCCTGAAAATATTGATCTGGCTCTTGATCCCTTCTTTTCCGACAATCCTCCCGACTGCTCAACACTTGTCTTGCCGTTGCAGCCCGATGACCGGGTGCAGATCGAAGATCCGCATCAGGTAAAGGTGGTTATGGATGTAGAGGGGTTTGCGCTTTATTTTTCACGCAGTCCGATACCTTTCCGGCGCAACAAGGTGCCGTCAACCACCTTCTATCGTCATATCGGACTTTATGCGTTCAGTGCCGACGTGTTGCAGAAATTCGCAGCTCTTCCCTCCTCCATGCTCGAAGAGGCGGAATCACTTGAGCAGCTCCGTCTGCTGGAAAACGGTTTCCGTATCAAGTGTGTCAGAACGCTTGTTGATAATCCAGGGGTTAACACTCTGGAAGATCTTGAACTGGTGCGCAGCATTATCAGGAACTCTTTGCGGGGCTGATCACCGCAGGGAGTATTCCGTCATGAAAGAGAAGTTCCACTCCGTCGGAGGGTTTGAGTTTTTGTGTGCCGGTCATGTACTTTCCCTCTTTTTTGACAAGCACATATCCTCGTTCAAGCGTTTTACGGTAATCAAGCATGGTCAATTGCTGTTTGACGGAAGCGTAGTGCTGTACCCTCTGGCTATAGAGTGTCGTAATGGTTCGTGACATCTGTGCGGCAAGGGAGTTGAGCCGCTCATGAAACTGCTCCATTTGCAGGGGTGGACGGTTGAAGGCGTAACTGCTGCAGATCGAATAGACGTGACGCTCTGCGCCCTCAAGCTTTGCCTGCAGAAGCCGATCCTGCCTTGACTGGAGATTGCCGATATGGCGGAGCAGCTCCTGGCTGTCCGGCACGGCAAGTTCCGCGGCAATGGAGGGCGTTCCCGCCCGCAGGTCAGCCACCATATCGGCAATGGTGAGATCGGTTTCGTGGCCGATAGCGCTGATAACCGGTATGAGTGAGTGATAGAGGGCATTGGCCACAACCTCTCCATTGAAGGCCTGCAGATCTTCCAGTGAACCTCCACCTCGTGCGATAATGATCACATCAGGCCGATGTTGCCTTTTTTTTGCCGTGTTGAACCAGGCAATACCTGCGGCAACCTCTTCAGCGGCACTCAGACCCTGCACCTTGACCGGATAGAGAAGGAGCCGTGCCGCCGGAAATCTTCGTTCAAGTACCTTGCTCATATCCTCGATCACAGCACCGGTGGAGGAGGTGATGAGGCCGATGGTTTCCGGGATGGAAGGAATCGTTCTCTTTCGTTCGGCGCTGAAATAGCCCGCTTTGGCAAGTTTCTGGAGGAGTTCGGCAAAAGCCTGCTGAAGGGCGCCCTGTCCGGCTTCAGTGACTGACGTACAGATAAGCTGATAGCGGCCTGATGGAGGATAGACCTCAAGCCGTCCTTCAGCGACAACATCCATGCCATCTTTCAGTGTAACACCAAGGCGGCTGGCAGTGGTTTTCCAGACAACAGCCGGTATCTGGGCACCCTCATCTTTGAGTGTCAAATAGATATGGCCCGACCCATGCCGCTTGCAGTTCGATATTTCCCCTTTAAGCCTGACCTGGGGAAAAAGAGTCTCAAGCCCTGTTTTGATCTGTTGCGTCAGTTCACTGACTGAAAGAATGTCTGTGCTCATAAAAGGAATGGGAGAGTTTGTTGAAAATTCTCGCTCTGCGGAGTATAGAATAAATCCGGTTGAAAAAAAACGGCATCAAGCTCGAGCATTTTATTTCGTAGGGGGCGAGCGGGATTTGAAACAGCAGAGAGATGATGTTTTCAGGGTGGAAGTGTTATATTCGGTTTTTGTTAACCGTGTGAGGTGAACGCGTTATCGGGGATGGGTGCTGCTATGACTAACCATGATTGTATAGAAAATCTGGCGGGGTTGCTTGAGGTTGAAAGGCAGGAGGCCGAGCTTCTTCTGAATCAATTTTCTTCCGCTATAGTTGCCGAACTGCTTGCCGAGCGCAAGCTTTCGATCAAGGGGCTTGGTGCGTTTACGGTGACGCATTTTCCCGCAACAAAAAAGAGTACGACATCAACCGTTGTCTATTCTCCTCCGAGTAACAGGCTCACCTTCAGCAGCCAGATATCGGGTGCTGATGATACCATTCGTCTGGCAATGTCGAGGCTCTCCATGAGTCTGCATGATGCTGAACGGTTTGGCAAAAGCCTTGTCGACCTTTTTTCCAGCGCTGTGCAGCAACAGCGAGAGGTCTGCCTGAACGGGATTGGCCGGTTCGCTTTCGAGCAGGGAGTCTATGGCTTTTTTCCGGAACAATCACTGGAGGAGCTTCTGAACAGGGAGTATCAGGGTCTGCGGGAGGTAGTGTTGTCTCCGCCTCAGGTGAGGCTGGACAAAGAAGAGGAGAAAAAGTTTCGTTATGTTGTGCCGCTTGCAGTTGGTGCCATTGTTGTTGGTGCCATTGCCGTTTTGCTGCTTGCCGTTTTCTACGGTATGCAACCAAAAGCCGTCTCTTCCGGTTCAACAAAGCCGCAACCTGCAAGAATGACAAGAGCTGTTGTTCAGAGCGAGAGGCCTGCCGCAGTTGTGCATAACGACCATGAAATGGAAAAGAGGCCTTCTGTTCCGGTTCTTTCTGTCGAAAAGGAGGGGGCAAATGACGCTCTTGTTCTTGCCCCGAAAAATTATACGATTGTTCTGGTTACGTTCAGCAATGAGGAGAGTGCCCGCAAAGAGGTGAAACGTCTGCGTTCAGAAGGGGTTGTGGCTTTTATCTGGCCGGCATATCAGAACGGAATCAACTATTACAGGGTTATTAGTGGCGGGTTTTCAAGTCGCAGTGCCGCGACAGAGCGTATCGGGCAGATGGCTCAAAAAACTGGTGGCGCTGCTTATATCCAACAGGTACAAAAGGGGGTTGTGCTTCATGGAACAAAAGGGCTGTAAAGCGTTGCATCCCCAGTCGATGTGTCCTGCGTTCGGTGGGCTGAGGGTGCTGACAAGAATCGACGGTGTCCAGGTTTGCCTGGTTGCCGATCAGGGGTGCCTTTACGGGCTTACCTTTGTATCGCATTTTTATGCAGCGCGCAAATCGATCATCTCGCCTGAACTGATGAATGTCCAGATTTCAGGCGGAACCATGATTGATGATGTGCGCCGCACCATAGAGGAGATTGCCCGTGATCCGGCGGTGCGCTTTATTCCTGTGGTGAGCACCTGCGTAGCTGAAACTGCCGGAATCGCCGAGGAACTTTTGCCCCGGAAGGCTGGCAATGCGGAGGTGCTGCTGGTGCGCCTGCCAGCCTTCCAGATCAGGACGCACCCGGAGGCAAAAGATGTTGCCGTTGCGACTCTGCTGAAGCGGTTTGGCCGTTTTGAGGGCCCGCAAAAAGTGAAATCACTTGTTGTGCTGGGTGAGATTTTTCCGGTTGATGCCATGACCATCGGAGCTGTTCTCCAGAAAATCGGTGTCGAGTCGGTCATTACGCTGCCCGGTACGGCACTTGAAGATTATATCGAGGCAGGTCAGGCTGAGGCCTGTGCAGTGCTGCATCCCTTTTATGAGAGAACGGTTTCACTGCTTGAAGAGAAGGGGGTGAAGATGATCAAGGGTAACCCGATCGGGGCGAATGCAACGGCGCAGTGGATAGGTCGCATCGGAGAGGCTCTTGATCTTGATCCCGTGACGGTTCAGACTGTTGCCGAAGAGGAGAGTCAGAAAACCCGTGCAGTGCTTTCGCAGTTCAGCCACCTGAAAGGCAAGGTGATTGTTGCCGGTTACGAAGGCAATGAACTGCCGCTGGTCCGTCTTCTGCTTGAGGCAGGTCTTGAGGTGCCCTATGCTTCCACCTCCATTGCAAGGATGCCGCTTGGAGAGGAAGATCACAAGGTGCTTGCCATGCTCGGCACCGAGATCCGTTACCGCAAGTATCTTGAAGAGGATATGCAGGCGGTGATTGACTATGAACCTGATCTCGTTATCGGCACCACCTCGCTCGACAGCTTTGCCAAGGAGCGGGGAATTCCGGCTATCTACTACACCAACAACATCTCCGCCCGTCCACTCTTCTTTGCAGCCGGAGCCGCAACGGTGCTCGGCATGATCAGTGGCCTGCTTGGCAAAAAAGAGGTGTTCCGCAGGATGAAGGAGTATTTTGCATGATGCCTCTTTAACAGTTCATCATCAATCCTGAAAAGCCGGTAGAGACGTTTACCGGCTTTTTTGTGTCACATCTCCCGTTTTATTCCGAAAAAATATTACCCCCTTTTTTCGCAAAAAGATAAACTGATGTTCGATTCTGTGTGACGAAGACCAAAATAATACGTAAATTCCTGCATTGTTATTGTTGTGAAAGTGGAAAAAGTTCTTTTCAGCTTCATTGAACGTTAACAGTTTTGCTCATGGTACCCCATAGCCCGATTTGCGGTCATTCCCCTACCGGGAAGACCTGTGCGTCATCCCTTGTCACCAAGGTATCTCTTGCTGTAGTTTTACTCGGTGTCTTGCCATTATGCACTACTCTTTCGCTTTTTGCCCAGCAGCAGGAATATGTTCTCAATCCCAAGGATCTTTCAAAATCAATTACTGCTGAAGCGCTGTCGCAGGGCGCCGGACAACCGCTTGCAGGAGCGTCCGGTTATCTTGCCGCAATGGTTGCAAGTACAGCAGGGGGAATGAGCTATTACACCGCCAACGGTAACCCGGACGCTCAAACCCGGCAAACAACACCCGGCATTGCAAGCCTGCTCCCTTCCGCTCCCTTTGCACTGGCTGACGGCTCGGTAACCGGTGCGATCAGTCCAGAGAGGGCTTCCTTGAAGTATCATGGCAAACAGAGCATCGCCACCCTGGGCCTGGGCTTTGGCTCTTTCAAGCCCCAAATCGGCAGCTCAATGGCTGGCGGCCAGCTTGAGCTTGCAACCATGTTAGGGAAGCCGTTCGCCATCGGCTCCACCATCGCCCTTTTTAACGATCGTAGGGATCTGGTCGTAAACACTATCTGGCAGCTTCCCGATTCCGGTTTCCGTTTTAAAGCCTCCGGCGGCTATCTATGGGGCAACCAGAATTTTGATTTCCCGTCGGGGGAGGCCAACATCGATCTCGAACAGTTCAGTTATTCCCTTGCAACCCAATACATTCTTAACGAGAGTGAAGAAACCGGCACACTCCAATCCGTAGGGCTCTCGGCATGGGGAGCAGAAGCGAATCAAACGTCAAACTCCGATGGCCCCCGCTCTTTTCTGCGGCAAACCGCCACAGACTATTTTGTCATGAGTGACCCCCTCAAACTCTCCGAGGGCAGGCTGCTTGGTGCTGCCGCAGATGCACAGGTGGCCTTGCTTCCAAGTCTGGTTCTCAAAGGATCACTTGGCTATGAACAGCTCCGCTTCCCCTTCTCGGACGGCACCAGAGAAATCAGCCAAAAGGTTTATTATGCTTTTGACCTCTTTTCTGAACCTTTTTCTTCGCTCTGTTTTGGTGCAGGCTACCGATCGGGAGCAGGGGAGAACCGCATCAGCATCACGGCTGAAACCGGTAACTGGCAGCTCAGTGCGTTTCACAACGAGGGTCAAAACGGCGTTGCCGACAATAATGGCATGTTGCTGAGTTGTCGCCTTGCCCTGCCTGCAGGAAATCAGAAAACCTCGCTTGCCCAACGCATGAAGCCAACCCGCAGCAGCGACAGTGGAAACCTGCTTGCCGATGCCCTCCTGCGTCCGACGCAACTCCCGCACTCCTTCCTTGCCAAGGTTGATCCGACTGCGGTCACTCTGGCAGCGACCATCAGCAAAACAGGGCTGCCAGGCGGAGCCACCCTCAACAGTGATGGCGATGTGTTCATCAAGGTCGGCACCGGAACGCCCGTCATAACCGGCGTCACACGCAACGGATCGCCTTATGGTTATGCAGCAATGATCACAACCACGCCAACGCAGGTGGTTATCCATACAAGGCAGCTTCCCGAACCGACAGGTATCAGTGATAGCTGGGTAATCACCGTTACTGACGGCATCCCGACACCCTGGCTCATAACCGTCAATATCAAAAAATAAGCAGCGGCATTTATACCACTATGGACATTTCAGCAAAAAAACAGTTGACGGTAACGTCCAGAGCACTCCTTTTCATCGGGATGCTTCTTCTCTCTCTCTTTGGCCTGGCCCATGCGCTGACTATCGAAAGTATCATCATTGTGAAAGGAAACAGCGCAGAACACTCTACCCTGACGCCCGGCAGTGCCACCATCACGGCTGACGGCACCAGTACGCAGGTACTGACGGTGACCGTAAAAGATGCCAATGGTAACAACATGGCCTCAGGCGGGGCCGATGTTGCTATAACAAAATCCAGCGGCACAGGCTCTATTGGTTCAGTCACCGATAATGGCAACGGCACCTATAGCGCCAGGGTAACCTCTCCCAGAACGGCAGGCAGCGGAGTTTTTGTAGCCACCCTTGCCGGTGCACCAGTCAAAGGTGGCACCGATGCACAGGCTGAAGCAACCATAACCTACAGCGCAGGAAGAGCGACAAAAGTGGTTCTGATAACGCAGCCAGAGGGAGCGGTGAGTGGCACAGCCCTTTCGACCCAGCCAGTTGTGCAGCTTCAGGATGCGAATGGCAATAATGTTCGCACCTCCGGTGTTTTCGTGGTGGCAGCCATCACCACAGGCTCCGGTATATTAACCAACGCCACAGCAACAACCAACAGCAGTGGCACGGCAACCTTCACCGATTTGAGCATAGCGGGTACCGCAGGCAACTTTGTGCTAACCTTTACGCCAACCGATCTTGTTGCAGCCATATCGAATCCGTTTGCTCTCACTGCCGGATCCGCAGCGCAGATAGCGGTATACGCTGGTGATAATCAAGCGGGCACCGTTGGTTCAGTTGTGGCGACCGCGCCGAGTGTGAAGGTCAAGGATACGAACAACAACCCTGTCAGCGGCGTTGATGTCACCTTTGCGAATGGTACCGGTGGTTCCGTCAGCGGGACGATGACTGCTACAACCGGATCGGATGGTATAGCGACCTTTGCAGGAACCTGGAGGCGTGGCAACACCGCAGGTTCAAATACCCTTACAGCAACAAGCACAGGGCTGAGTGGTTCACCGCTGACCTTCACGGCAACCGGCACCGCCGGAGCCGCCAGCCAGATTGCCATTGAAACCGCGGCAGATGGTTCCGGATCAGCAATCACAGCTCAATCGCTGGTATCAGGGACAACCTTTACCGGATACGCTATCAGTCGTGATGCACTGAACAACGTAGTCGCCAACGTTGCAGCAACTTGGTCTCTGACCGGCATTACCGGTGGAGTGGTTAGTAGCGACCTTGTGGCAGCGGGCAACGGCAAAAGTGCGCTCTTTACTGCTCACCTGACAGGATCGGCCACCGTGCAAGCTGCGTCAGGCTCCTTGATCGATGAGGCAGGTGTAATTACTGTAACGAATGGCTCCGCCAGCAAGCTTGCCTTCACGACACAGCCATCAGCCAGCACTGTCAGCGGTGCAGCCTTTGCGCAGCAGCCTGTCGTGGCGGTTCATGATGCGGCAGGCAATACGGTAACAGATGCCACCGACTTAATAACGTTGACGCTGACGACAGGTACTGGTACCCTCGGCGGTACGCTTGCGATGAATGCTGTCAATGGAGTCGCCGACTTTACCGGTAAGGGAGTGAACATCGATCTTGCTGGCACCGACAAGGTGCTGATGGCGAGTTCAGGTATTTTGACCACGGCCACGACAAATCCGGCTTTTACGATCACGTTGCAAGTGGTAAATATAGCCGCAATACCCGGAGTAACAGTGCCGGTAAAGGGAGAGACTCCGGTAACTACAATCACAGAGACCGAACAATACACAGGGACAGTAAGCTGGGATTTAACACCAACAGGTACCATATTTGGTCCATATACGTCATACACGGCCACAATTACTCTTTTCCCGAAACCAGGATTTACCCTGGCAGGAGTTGCCGCAAACTTCTTTACGGTAGCGGGAGCAACATCAGTCACCAATTCGACCGACTCCGGTGTGGTGACGGCACTATTCCCATCGACAGCCCAAGTGGATATTGGCGACAGCTATCAGGGCGGCATTGTATTTTATGTAAATGAGTCGGGATTTCAACAAGGCAATATTCCTCCATCTACACCCACTGTTAAGCACGGCCTTATTGCGGCGACAGCAGACCAGAGCACTGGAATTTCATGGGCAACACCTTTATATTTGTTCAAATCAGTCCCATCAGGGGCAGCTGGAACCGGAATTGGCACAGGAAAAGCTAATACCGATGCAATTATTTCCCAAAACGGCCAGGTTAGCGATTTTGCAGCAGGTATTGCAAAAGCATATGGAGGGGGAGGCTACACCGACTGGTTCCTGCCGAGCAAGGATGAGTTGAATGAACTCTACATGCAAAACAATGTTGTTGGCGGTTTTGCGGGTGACTACTACTGGAGTTCTACGGAGGTCGGTGCGGGTGGCGCGTGCTGGGAGGCCTTCTACAATGGGAACCAGCTCCAGGGCAATAAGGCGCTCGACGGTCGGGTTCGGGCTGTGCGGGCTTTTTAGCCATTTATCTCTTTAACAATTTTCCCGTGGGGGTTGACAGGGGGCGTGCCCCCTGTCTGATTCTGAAAATCTTTGAGTACTGCAAAGATTTTCCGCGTGAGTACACGTACACCCTCGGCCAGGATATCAAGCGTGATCAGGGTATCTTGCAGAAGCCGATTATAGCGCTGCGAAACTTTACAGCCACGAGAGCTCTTTTCCGATCACCAGTTCCTCCATGGTGGCGTGATGCGTATTGTTCATGGCAATAAGGCGTGTCTGGAATCCATGCTTGCTTGCCAACAACTTCACTTCGTCAGCATTGTCGTACGTCATTAAAAAATTGCCTTTGATTGACTCGCAAAGCCTGAAGAGTTGCTCATGGTCAAGCTCAAAATGGCGGTAGAGGCGTTTGCCAGCTTTTTTGCCTCCGGCGGTATATGGCGGGTCGATAAAAAAGAGAACATCCTCATGTTCCGCATATTCTTCTATGATTTTCAAGCCATCCTTCTGCAGAAAAGTAATGTCCTTCGCGATCTGGTTGAGATTTGAAAATCGTTTTGCAAGGGTTGCCGGGTACCAGCGTGAACGGAGACCCTTTCCATTTTCGCCATGTTTCACAAATCCCGCTCCTTCGGCAAGAATACCTCCGTGAAAGGTTCGGTTTTTCAGGATAGTCTGAAATGCTTTCTCTTTCAGATCCACGTCTGTTTTTTGCAGTTCATGGGTGACGTTTTCTTTTGTGAGATCGAATTCAAGGATTCTTTTTGCCAGCCAATCTCCATCACCGTTACTGATTGAGTGCCATACAGCGGCGATCTCTTCATCCAGTTCAACCATGATGGCATGTTGAACAAGGTGTTCAGAAACAGCCGTGAGGCTTATTGTGCCCCCACCTGCAAAAGGTTCAATCAGCAGAGAGGGCTTGTTTTGCATGGAGCTGATCCACTTCCTGAATGCAGGAACAAACCATGTTTTTCCACCGGGATAACGAAACGGGCTCCGATGAGGAACGGATGCTACATTGACCGGTTTCGGGCGGCAAACCGATTCACTCATTTCAGCAAATAAACATTGTTGTCGGGATACCGTCATGCTAAAATGGCCCCTCAATGGTTTTGTTGTTTGGCGGAGTTTCAAGCTGATCGTCAAGCTTTTCCTGAAGGAGTTTTATAAAATTATCCATATTTCCAGGTGAGGCTGTAGTAATCGAGAGCAACGCCGACTCAAATCCGGTATAAATTTCGTCAATTTTTTTGAGGTGATAGCGTTCCGCACCATCTTCTGCAGCAAGCTCAAGATCGTAAATAAGCCAGGCAATATCAGCCTCTGATTTATTTACCGGTTTCAGCGGAGGGAGTGTATTGAAAAAGCTTTTGTTAATTGCTACGGCAGTTCTCTTTTTCCAGGTATTAAGGATGCCGCCTTTAAACAGAAGCTGGGGAGCAAGTCGCTTGCGTGAAGATGACAGGTAGTCCGGTCGTGGATAATTCGGTTGAGTTGTCCAGTCCATATCAGCATGAGCCAAGGTATCTTTCATGAAGTGCTCGAAAGGTTCCCTGACGTTTCCGGAAATGTAAACCGCCTGAATTTCAAGAGCTCCGAAATCGGTTACTTTGCCATTATTATCGTAAGCCACGAGGACAACGTCAATATTTCCGGCGGATTTACCTTGTGTATCGTTCAGTCTGACCTCCGTCAGGGAGTTCCATGAGGTTGATGCATCAAAAAAGAATGAAGCGGCATCATCGGTAATCAGCCAATCTTCACGAAATCTAACCGGACAGGTTATGACCGGATGGTTGTTGTGCATAATACTGCAAACACCCAAAGGATTTTTTGCTTTGTCTTTTGTGCAGTTCGGGATTTTGTTGTTGAACGGGCAAAGCCGATGTGCACGGTAGCGTTGAGCTTTGGCGGAATGGTCATGAACCGGATATCCAAAGACTTCTGCCAATGGTTGTAACGGAGCTTTCATCGGAAATTTTTAGTAAGAGTGCATTATAGCGCAAATACCCGGGAAACGGCAATAAAAATACAAAAAGCCGGGGTATTCCCGGCTTTATTGCTGAACTGATGACTCTTTTCCGCCAGAGCCTATACCTCCATGATCTCTTTCTCTTTGTGCGTGATCAGTTCGGTAAGCTGTTTTTCAAATTTGTGGAGCATCTCGTCGGCATCCTTTTTGCCTTTGTTCTTGTCGTCTTCGCTGATTGTTCTTGATTTTTCGAGTTTTTCAATCTCCTGAATCATGTCGCGGCGAAGGTTGCGAAGGGATACTTTTGAGTCCTCACCAAATTTTTTGGTAAGTTTGACAAACTCCTTGCGGCGCTCTTCGGTGAGCGGGGGAATGCTGACGCGGATGTTCTGGCCGTCGGCGGCAGGGTTGAGTCCAAGGTTGGCGTCGCGGATAGCCCTTTCGGTGGCCGATACCATTGATTTGTCCCAGACCTGGACAATAAGGGTGTGGACATCAAGCACGCTGATGTTGCCGACCTGTTTCAGCGGCATCTGCTGGCCATAAGCCTCTACCTTGACACGGTCGAGCAGGGTTGTTGTAGCCTTGCCTGTCCTGATCGAAGCAATTTCATGCTGAAACGCCTCGATGGTTTTTTTCATCTTCGGCTCAGTTTTCTGATAAACCTCTCTGACACTCATAGCGGTTCCGATGGGTTAGAGTCAGGCGTTTGCCTGTGCTGCTGTTGATTTTGCAAAGCGCTTGTTGAAGCGTTCGACGCGTCCGGCGGTATCGACAAGGGTCTGCTTTCCGGTATAGAAGGGGTGGCAGTTGTTGCAGATATCAACCTTGATGGTTGTACGGGTTGAACGGGTGACGAAGGAGTTGCCGCAGTTGGCGCAGTTAACGGTAACTTCCTTATACTTTGGATGAATATCTTGTTTCATGACTTTCGTTGACTTTATCGTACAATAAATGATATGGACGGCAATAAAATAGTAAAGGTGCAAATATACAAGAATTTCAATCGAGTTACAACCATTAAGATGACCGGCACCACCTCAATCACCTACCTGAAAGGAGTGGGCACAAAAAAGGCATTTATTCTGCAAGAGGCCGGTATTGTGACCCTTGATGACCTTTTTGATTATTTCCCGCGCCGTTATCTCGATCGGAGCGCCATGAAGAGTATCGGAGCGCTTGCGAATGGTGAAACGGTGACGGTTGTCGGTACCGTGATAAAAACGCAGCTTGACGGGGACGCTCCGGGTCGGGCGCGTTTCAAGGCGTGGCTTGGTGATGCCACCGGTGTGCTTGAACTGACCTGGTTCAGGGGTGTCCGCTATTTTTCCCGCAGTGTTGTTCAGGGTGAGTCGCTTGCCGTTCATGGCAAGGTGAGCTATTTCGGACATCATGCGCAAATGCAGCATCCCGATTTCGACCGTCTCAGTCCTGATATCATCGAGTCGCGCAGTGGGGAGTGCAGCGATTTGGAGCTCTACAACACCGGCAAGATTATTCCTGTCTACCCGTCAAGCGAGGCGATGAAGCAGGCGGGTCTCGGCTCAAAGCCGTTGCGCACCCTTATTGCCCGTGCTTTTGAGGCGTGTTTTCCGGGCAAGGATGAGAATCTTACCCCTGCTATGATTGCGGGTAACGCTCTGATGCCGCTTGCCGAGGCTTACCGTGAAATACACTTTCCCTCTTCGCATGAGCAGCTTGCAAGAGCCCGTTACCGGATGAAGTGGACAGAACTCTTTTATGCCCAGCTTCTCTTTGCCCTGCGCCATAGCGCAATCAGGCGAAACAGGGCGGCGGTGAAGTTCACCCATTCAGGCGAGGTGACCCGGAAGCTCCATGCGAGCTTGCCATACACGTTGACCGAAGCCCAGAAAAATGCCATCCGTGAGATATACCGGGACCTCAGAAGCGGCAGCCCAATGAACCGCCTGTTGCAGGGTGATGTTGGTTCGGGAAAAACTATCGTCGCCCTGTTTGCCATGGCTCTTGCGGTCGATAATGGCTTGCAGGCGGCCTTCATGGCTCCAACGGAGATTCTGGCGGTACAGCACTATCTGGTCATGAAGCGCTTTTTCAATCCGCTTGGCGTGCAGGTTGGCCTCGTGACAGGGAAGCAGGGCAAAAAAGAGCGTCAGGCGGTGCTTGCTTCACTCAGTTCGGGAGAGCTGCATATTGCGGTTGGTACCCATGCCATGATTGAGCCGGGGGTGAGTTACGCCTCACTTGGCCTTGTTATCATAGATGAACAGCATCGCTTCGGGGTGTTGCAACGCAAGGCGCTTCAGGAGAAGGCGACACATCCGCATGTGCTGCTGATGACGGCGACACCGATACCGAGAACCCTCACCATGGGGGTTTTTGGTGATCTTGATGTTTCGGTTATTCGCCAGATGCCTGCCGGACGGATACCGGTCAGGACTGTTGTGCGCCCTGAAGAGGAGAAGATGAAAGTTTATGGTTATCTCCGTGCCGAGATCGCGGAAGGAAGACAGGGTTATATTGTCTATCCTCTTGTTGAGGAGTCGGAAAAAATGGATCTGAAAGCTGCGGTGGAGAGTTATCAGGAGCTTTCTGTCACCCTGTTTGCTGATCTGCGCCTTGGATTGATTCATGGCCAACTGACGCCGGATGAGAAGGAGAGGGTAATGGAGCAGTTCCGGTGCCGGGAGATTGACCTGCTGGTGGGCACCACGGTGATTGAGGTTGGTGTTGACGTGCCGAATGCGACGGTTATGGTTATTGAACATGCTGAACGCTTTGGTCTGGCCCAACTGCATCAGCTCAGGGGTCGGGTTGGCCGGGGAGAGCATCGTTCCACCTGTTTTCTGCTTCATGCAAAAATGACGGTTGACGCGCGTGAAAGGCTTTCGGCCATGGAGTCGACGACGGACGGCTTCCTCATCTCTGAAATTGACGCTAAAATAAGGGGAGCAGGAAATATTCTTGGAAAAGAGCAGTCTGGAACGCTGAGTGGATTAAGAGTTGCCGATCTGAACAAGGATTTTGATATCATGCAGTCGGCCCGTGCTGCGGCATTCCAGCTTGTTGAAGTGGATTGCCAGTTGCGGGGTGCGGAGCATCGCCGTGTACGGGAATGTTATCTGCGTCATTACCATGACCGGTTCACTTTGGCCGATATCGGATAGTTATTTGAAAAAGAAGGGGAGCGTAAAGGGTGAAGATGGAGCGTAAAAAAGAGGCTGGAGAGGTGAGCGGTGGCATGGTGGTTGAAGTTACAGGCTCAACATATATGGTTGTGACCGATGGGGGCAAGGTTTTCAGGTGCAGGACATTCCCCGGAACGAAGACGGAGAATGATTTTTCCTCTCTCGTTGCTGTTGGTGACCGGGTGGTGCTGAAGGAGACTGAAACGGGTACGGAATTCTTTGAAGCGGTTATCACCCTTGTGGAGCGTCGCCGGAGTGCCCTGACACGAAAGCGGGATCTTCGCCGGAACCGCAGCAAGGAGAAGGTTCAGGTGATTGCAGCCAATATCGATCAACTGGTGGTGGTTGTCTCAGCTTTTGATCCTCCTCTCAGTACCCGCCTGATCGACCGTTACCTGGTTTTTTCTGAATCCGAACAGTTGGAGACGCTGATTGTCGTCAACAAGATGGATCTCGAAGAGTCGCCGGAGACCCGTGAGCTGATGAAGCCCTATCACGCACTTGGTTACAGGATTCTCTATACGAGTGCCGAAGAGAACAGAGGCATGAAATCTCTCCGTAAGGCTCTTGCCGGCAAGCTTTCTGCCCTCAGTGGTCATTCGGGGGTGGGGAAGTCAACCCTGATCAACCAGCTTTTCGGAGAGGAGCTGCTTCGAACCGGCGAAACCAATGAGAAGACCGGAAAAGGGCTCCATACCACAAGCAGCGCCATCATGCTTGCCCTTCCAAAAGGTGGCTACATTATTGATACCCCGGGGATAAGGGAGTTCAATCTTTCAGGAATCACCCGCGAAAACCTGCGTTTCTATTTCAAGGAGTTTCTCTCTTCTATGCCGGATTGTGCCTACTCTTCATGTACGCATACGGTAGAGCCGGAGTGCGGAATTCTGAAGGCCGTTGAATCGGGGCGTATTGATCATGAGCGTTATGAGAGTTATCTTGCAATCTACGAGAGTATTGACCGGGACAGTTGAGACTATTACTCTCTTTCCCGAAGAGGACAGCTTTTGCCATCATGAACCCCTACGACCAATGATTCTTACCGTCAATCCTGCGACTGAAGAGGTGATAGCCGAATATCAGACCATGACATCCGGCGAGATTGAAGAGATTTTAAACCACTCTCATCGTGATTTCCTTTCATGGAGAATGGTTTCATCGCAGGAGCGCAGTACGCTGATGAGGCGTCTTGCCGGGCTTCTTCGTGATCAGAAAGAGCATCATGCTGCGCTGATCAGCCGTGAAATGGGCAAACCTCTTGCGCAGGCGGTGGCTGAAGTGGTGAAGTGCTCCTGGGTATGCGACTTTTATGCTGAACATGCGGCACTCTTTTTAAAACCGGAAGAGAGTGACCTTGACGGGGGAGCGCGGGGAGTGGTGAAATTCGAGGCCGTCGGGCTTGTTCTCGGTGTCATGCCGTGGAATTTCCCCTTCTGGCAGGTTTTTCGCTTTGCCGTACCGGCCGTCATGGCAGGCAACGCCGCTCTTGTCAAGCACTCCCCCAATGTGACCGGCTCAGCAATTGCCATTGAGGAGCTTTTCCGGGAAGCAGGCTTTCCTGAACATCTCTATCGGACAGTGCATATCGCTCTTGAGGATGTTGATCGTCTGACTGGCTTCATGATTGATCATCCCGCCGTTAAAGCGGTATCGGTGACGGGAAGTACCGCTGCGGGCCGCGCTGTTGCGGCAAAAGCAGGACGAGCCCTGAAACGAAGTGTGCTTGAGCTTGGCGGCAGTGATCCCTATATCGTGCTTGATGATGCTGATCTGGCATTGGCTGTTGACCAGTGCGTTGCGGCACGTCTTCTCAACTGCGGCCAGAGTTGCATTGCTGCCAAGCGTTTTCTTGTGCACGCCTCGGTCATGGCGCAGTTTGAAGCCCTTCTTCTGCATCGCATGAAGTCGGCAATTATGGGTGACCCCTTCGATCCAGCGGTTGAGGTGGGGCCGATTGCGCGTTCCGATCTTCGTGCTCAGCTTCACGACCAGGTTTCCAGAAGTATTGCCCAGGGTGCACGACTGCTTTGCGGCGGGGTCATGCCTTCCGGTAAAGGTTTTTTCTATCCGCCGACCATTCTTTCGGGGGTGAGCAAGGGAATGACCGCCTATAGTGAGGAAACCTTCGGACCGGTTGCAACCCTTATTGAGGTAGGGGATGATCGGGAAGCGGTCATGATTGCCAACGACACCCCATACGGGCTGGGATCAGCCATTTTTTCCGCCAACCGTGAACGGGCACTGGCCATTGCCGACCGGCTTGATGTCGGGAACTGTTTTATCAACAGCATGGTAAAATCCGATCCGCGCCTTCCTTTCGGCGGTGTGAAAGAGTCTGGATACGGCCGTGAACTCGCAAGTTATGGCATCAGGGAATTCGTCAATATCAAAACCGTTTTCACCACAGGCTCGTGACCCCTCATTTTATATCCGTATGGGCGGGGTCATCCCGCCCTGATTCCTGATCATTTCGTCTCCCACCAAGAGAATGAACGCACAAAAGCCTCTGTTCCAGTTGAAACAGAGGCTTTTGATGTTTTCGTTGACGTACGCTATTGCTCAAAAAGCTACGGCGAGGTCTGAAAGATAGGTCTTGATGGACTGATGTTTTCCAAGACCAAGCTTTTTATGCATTCTGTAGCGGATGCTTTCCATTCCTCTGGTTGATATTCCTACAGAGCGGCCAATCTCTCTGGTGTCGTAGTTCAGTTTGACAAGCAGGCTGATTCTCAACTCACGCTGGTTGAGGTTGGCATGTTTTTTCTGCAGTTTCGATAAAAACACAGAATCGGATTCGGTCAGCTCTATGTTCAGGCGTTTTTCTATTGTCTCGGTCTCGATAAGACTCAGACATGAATCGGTCATCGACCTTTTTACAGTGGTATCAATTTCAAGAGCGTGTATCTGGTCGAGGAGATTGCGCAATGAATTTGTTTTCTCTGCGATTGCGGTGGAAACTCTTGTCAGTTCCAGATCCTGGTTTGCGATTCGCGCCCTGAGTTCTCCGATTTCCTTTTCGTATTCCGCAATGCTTTTGTTTGTCAGTTCTGCTTGTGCGTTCATTTTATCATCCGGGTTATTCGATTTATGGTAACATCTTTACGCTGTTCAAATGTTCTAAATCGGCAGATTCTTGAAACAGCTTTAAGAATGCCGCTTTCTTTTGAGGGTTCCTCCCAGCTCACCTCATTTTCGCCAGCCTTTTTGTCAAAAGCTTTGAGCCGCAAGGCGACAAATACCGTTTACTTTATCGGGTCTGACGTGTTAAGGGCAGTAATATTGTTTTTTTTTCATAGAAAAGCAATAAATATTCGAACTCATGTAAAAAAAACGCTTTTTTTCTTGATTGCGGCGTTGATTGTGTAATAAATTCGCCTTTATAGGGTATTTTTTCTGATTCAGGAAAAAAAGCTGCCCATCAACACAACGGGCAACTTTTTCCCCTTTTAATTCAAGTACAGAAGTCTACAGGCCTTTGAGATTCCCGATTTTTTCCCAGGATTTATCCGGGCTCAACGTGGCTGTAATGTAAAGCGTTTTATTAACAATATTCGTCGATGAAATCCCCTTGACTTTCAAATCAGCATTTACTTGCTCCGGGGTCAGCTTGTATATAGCGCCAGTGATCGCATCAATTCCCAAACCAAAAAGACCACCAAAAAGAATATTACCCCATACCCAGCCATTCGTTTTCTTGGTCAGCGTCATTTCATAGGGTTCATAGCCTGCAAGGAGCATTTTTACCGTATGCGTCTCCTTGGTTGACAAGTTTTCAGTCAACGGAGTGTTTCCCAATACCTTGCCATCAATGGTCACTTCAGCACCTGTCGGGGTACTTGAAAAACCGATTTTTTGTTCTGATCCACTCATTATTGTGGCACAACCACTAAGAACCGGACCAAGACCAACTAACAGGCACAATGGCAACAACATCTTTTTTTTCATGCGTTTGTTTGTTTGATTGTTTTGGAAAATCCTGACACTATTGAGCTAATAGACATTGCATAATACCGAAAAAACACCGGCTTTCCTACATTTTCTGATGAATAATAGATAAAAAATTACAGCGATTTTGATACAGGAAAAGGAGAAAATCAAAAAAGTTGTCTCGTAATGGAGTTTGTTGCGGGTTTGAGGAATACCATTATCTTTCTAAGCTTGCAACTTGCCTGGTATCGATAATAGCCAGGTATTTTCCCTTTTTCCAGTTTTCAGGATGATGAATTACAGCTCCCGTTACCTTTTTATTTTTAATCCTGCGGCAGATAAGGGTCGTGCGTCACGCAAGGCGAAGTGGCTGGCAGCACTTGTTGCTGGCAGAAAAGATGCGGCTCTCGTCACCACGGCTTATGCTGGACATGCGGTAGAGATTGCCCGTTCCGGAGTTCGGCAGAGCAGTTGTTTGATTGCTTGTGGTGGGGACGGAACGCTTCATGAAGTGGTAAATGCGGTTGTGGGAGAGGGCGGCACGGTCGGGATTTTACCGATCGGTTCAGCAAATGATTTTATCAAGACACTGAATCACCGGAACAGGCCCTACCCTGGAATCGGACATCTGTTCGATGCGGGAAGCAAAAACGTTGATTTGGGAAGTGTTTCATTTGGTGTTGCCGATCATCGTTATTTTGTCAATTCTCTGGGAATTGGCTTTACTGGACGAGTAGCGCAAGCTGTTAAACGTCTTTCCTGGCTGAAAGGAGAGTTGGCTTATGTCTATGCGCTATTCAGCGTACTTGCCGGTTATACATCGTTACCGATGCATATTCTCATCACTCTGGAGGACTCTGTGCTGGAGCTTCATGAGCGAATATTTGCTTTTTCTGTGTCAAACGGAAAAATCGAGGGGGGGAAATTTATTATTGCTCCTCATGCCGAATTGTCAGATGGTTTGCTTGACGTCTGTATTCTCAGGGATATTCCGAAGCACGATTTTTTTCGCTTTGTACTCAAATACCTTAAAGGAACACATATCAATGACCCCAAAGTTCTTTATTGCAAAGCGAAGGCTGTTGAGGTGACCTTAATGGCGCCAGAGGTGATGCACATGGATGGGGAGGTTTATGATAACGTTCATGGCAGAGTTGGAATTTCGGTTGTCCCGGAGTGTCTTCGCGTGCTTTGTGACGAGTTGCCGTCAGCTTGATTATAAGCGGCTATCCCATAATTGCAGATGCTTTAAAGGCCGGGCAAGTTCCTTGCTTTTTTTATATTCAGTGTCAAGGTTGGTTTGTAACGTGAAAGGTTTATAAAACAGAGTGCGTTTATCCTATGCAGGTTATCGTTTTTGAAGATACCAGGGTTCTGGAGCTGAAGCCTCTTGTCAATCTTAAGCCGGTTTATGCTCTTTATACCGGCTTTCGCACTCTTTTGGAGAAGATTGAGTATTGGACAAGGCAGGAGGTAATGATTACCTGTCATCTTCGCCGTTATCTTGCTCCTTTTTATGCTGAACAGCATCCCGAATGTTTGGTTAACCGGCTTGAAGAGAAGGATGTGTTGCTGGTCAACGGCCGTATTGTTTTTGATGAGGCTGCATCCAGAGTGATTAACGACAGTGCTTTTGAACCGGGTATAGCCTACATGCAGGGTGATGATCTGCTGTTTGCAAGAGTATCAGCCTCTCTGATTACTGATTCCGAAGGCTTGATGCCGGATCTTGTTGATACATCACTCCTTGCCGGAGAGCTCGTTACAGAATCTGTTACCGGGTTCCGTGTTATCCACAATCTTTGGGATATGCTGGCGTTTCATTCTGATGAGCTCTTGCGGGATGCGGAAACGCTTGAGCTTGGGCGTATTGAGGGAGATGTTCATCCGTCAGCCGTCCTTGTCAACCCTTCGAATATTTATGTGGGTTCTGGAGCCGTTGTGCGGGCTGGAGCGGTTCTCGATGCTGATGATGGATTTGTTGCGGTCGGGGCTGGTGCGATTGTTGATCCGCAGGCAGTGCTGATGCAGAATGTTTTTCTTGCGCCATGGTCGAGGGTAAAAATCGGTGCAAAACTTTACAGTAATGTTGCAATCGGTACGGCATCGCGAGTTGGCGGTGAAGTTGAAGATTCACTGATTGAGCCCTTTGTCAACAAGCAGCATGACGGTTTTCTTGGCCACTCATATATTTCATCATGGTGTAATCTCGGCGCTGGTACCAATACGAGTGACCTCAAAAATAACTATGGCCGGATCAGATTGTTGCGTAACGGCCAGTTGCAGATGACCGGCTTGCAGTTTCTTGGTCTTTTGATGGGGGATCACAGTAAGTGCTCAATTAATTCAATGTTTAACACTGGAACCGTTGTCGGGACGGGGGCAAACATTTTTGGAGGTGGATTTCCTCCGAAGGAGGTGCACTCTTTTTCTTGGGGAGGCATCGACGGGTTTGAGCCTTATGAGGTTGAAAAAGCAGTTGAAACAGCAAGAAGGGTTATGGAACGTCGTCAGGTTGTGATGAGCTCTACTTATGAGTCGATGTTCCGTATTGTTGCCAGCATGGAGAGCGCCTCGCGGTTATTTGTCTAATTCTTAAGTTTGGATATGCATGATTCTTGTTGTCGATAATTACGACTCTTTTACTTATAACCTGGTGCAGTATATCGGAGAGTCAGGGGGTAGGGTTGAGGTGTACCGCAACGACGAGTTGTCGGTTGGAGATATTATTGCCTTGGCTCCGGAAAAGATTGTTATCTCACCAGGTCCTGGAACTCCGGATGACGCTGGTGTGTCCGTGCCGCTGATCCATGCTGTAAAGGGTAAAATTCCTCTACTCGGGGTCTGTCTGGGGCATCAGTCGATTGGAGCTGCTTTGGGTGGAAAGGTGGTGCGTGCTGCCACAATTATGCATGGCAAGACCTCACAGGTTTATCATGATAACCGGGGTATTTTCAGCGGAGTTGACAATCCGTTTGTGGCAACAAGGTATCACTCGCTTATCGTGGAGCGCCAGACGCTTCCCGACTCTCTTGCTATCCGTGCGTGGACTGAAGATGGGGTAATAATGGGTATGGATTCGGAGCAGCTTATGCTCTACGGTGTGCAGTTTCATCCTGAATCTATCATGACCAGCGAAGGAAAAAAAATTATCAGGAATTTTCTTGAACTGTAGCATTTGAGATGTATGGACATTTATCGCTGTTCTTCGGGAAAAGATAAGGAGAATACGGGCAAAAGTTTGTTGCAGCGTGTTGGTTCAGATCGGGAAACGGATTTCATGGCTGATGGGTGGCGCGTGTTCAAGATTATGGCGGAATTTGTCAGTGGTTTTGAGATGATGTCTGAAGCTGGTCCGGCGGTTGCCGTTTTTGGTTCTACAAGAGTGCAGGCCGAGAGCCCTGAATATTTTCTTGCCGAGAGGATCGGCAGTTTGCTTGCTGCTGAGGGGTTTTCAGTAATAACCGGAGGTGGACCGGGTGTCATGGCTGCGGCGAACAAGGGTGCGCAAAGTGCCGGAGGTTCATCGATCGGCTTTAATATCAAACTTCCAAACCAGCAGCAGCCCAATAAGTATATTGATCATGATAAACTGGTCAGTTTTCAGTATTTCTTTGTGCGTAAGGTGATGTTCATGAAGTATGCCCAGGCATTTATTGCTCTGCCGGGTGGTTTTGGGACGCTTGATGAAATCATGGAAGCCATTACGTTGATACAGACGGGGAAGAGTGAGCGATTTCCTGTTATTTTGGTTGGAAAAAATTACTGGGAGGGATTCTATCGCTGGATTGAGGAGAGCATGTACAAGGAGAAGGCCTATATTCATGCTGATGATCTGGAATTCATTTATCTGGAAGATAGTCCGGAAGAGGTTATCGAAATTATCAAAAGATTTTATCCTGATGGTTATTCCCTGAATTTTTAATGGAGAATTGTTTTTCCCAGGGGGAGTCATTATTTGCCGGAAAACCCTGAACCTGATTCCTGTTAATTTCAAAAAAAGTTATCGTGATATTTCCCTGTGAAAAAGCTGTATGGTACTATCTTCCTCAAATAAGGGCTGATCTTGCCATTGAACTCGTGAAGACCGGTATGACCCAATCGCAGGCGGCAAAGAAGCTTGGCGTTACACCCGCTGCCGTTTCCCAGTATATTCATAAAAAACGGGGTATGCAATCGCTGAAGAGCCGAAGCTATCGTAAGGAGATTGATGCGGCAGTTAAAAAGATCTGTGAAGAGGCCTCGCATACTGAGCTTCAGGGCATTGTTTGCAACTGCTGTCACCTGTTGCAAAAAGAGGAAGCCCCGGAAAAGGATACCAAATAAAGCTGTAGAGTGTTACAGTTCGACAATGATATGCGCTTCAGTTGCATGTCCGTTCAGCAGATTCTTCAGGGTATCGATCAGCCCCATGCCGTATTTGTTGAGATAATAAAAAATATTGATCAGCCGTTCCTGAGGCAGCCCTTCCGGAAAAAGTGATGTTTCTGCTTTCAGGATCTGTTCAAGCAGCTCTTCGTGTTTGCGTCGGCTTGCTTTCCATGTTTTCTGTTCAATACTTTCGATAATTTTTGCCGACTGGACCGATGAAGCAGCCAGGAGCGGTTCAAGAGTGGTGTCAATCTTGGCGAGCACCGGTTCAAGAGCGGCAAACGCCCGCCGGATTTCCGTCCTTGTCTCCTCGAAAAGCGCCTCGAGCTGAGGGTTTTCAGCGATGCCGACCGCATTTTTTTTCAGTTGCTGAAGGTCGCCGAATACCGCATGGTAAATTTGTTTGCGTGAAACTCCCGGTTTTCCGATGACCTGGAGCAGCTTGTCCATAATTCGACTTATTTTCGGTTCGACCAGGGTAAAACTTCCTCTTGGAATAATAAAGGGCATGGTGATGCCAAAGTGCTCGTAGTTTTTACGGTACTGTGCAAGGTAGCTGATCTCTCCAGGTCCTGCAATGCAGGCAAAGGTTGGCAGGACGTAATCCTGGATGATGGGCCGGAGAACGACGTTCGGGCTGAACTGTTCGGGATGATCCTGACAGAGTTCAAGCATTTGGTGTTTTGAATAGCGCTGTTTGTCGGGCAGAATAGAAAAAGTGTCATCTGCCGGGTGTTCAATTTTCTGTCGCTGGCCAAGATGGTTGATATGAAAAAGATTGACTGTTCTTGGTTTTGTTTGTGCCGTATAGCCAAGATTTTCGAGGCAGGAACTTTGTGCAATCACATTGTATGACGATGCCGGGGAGGATGAGAGTTCCCGCAAAAAGATTTTGGCTGAAAGCTGCTTGAATTCTGGTTCCTGACTTGAAAGCAGAATCAGCGGTTGTTCCCGGAAGAGTTGCATCATGGTGCACGCAAAGCTCATCTCAAAGGTGTTTCCCGGATAATAGCACTCTTTCAGGATATCCGACACGCTTTGTTTGTAAGTGGAATCCGGCAGGAGCCGGAGAAACTCCTCGACGGTCTGGTTAATCTCTTCTCCAAAGCAACTGTTGGCAACCATCTGATCCGGCATGCGCCTATAGGGTTCCTGCTTGAAGTGTACGACCTGGTTTTCAGAAAAAATCGCAGTCTGGGCTGATTCCTCATAGTCATGGTCTTCACCTTCGAGCCAGAATATTGGCACAAAATCGTATTCGGGAAAGAGTGCTTTTTGCCGTTCTGCGAAAATAATGGCGGTCAGAGCTTTATAGATGGTATAAATCGGTCCAGTAAAAAGACCGAGTTGCTGTCCGGTAACGATGGCCATACATCGCGGTGATCGGAGTTTTTCAATTTCCCGAAGCTGACGTTGTGTGCCCCCATAGCGACTGTTTTGTTTCGAAAGGAGACGCACAAGGGTTTCTCTCTCGAATGTTCTTGAACCAAGTAATCCAAGTTGTCGATAGTAATCGGCCTCTCTCAGGTAATCAAGGTGAAAACACTCTGCGATAAGCTCTGAACGTTCCGCACCCTCCGATGTATAGTCACGGAAAAGTTTTGAAAATCCTTTTTTCGGTGTCAGGATCTGTTTGTACTCAAGAAGAAAGGTGTTCACGTTTTTATTTTTGCAGGTTCCATTGTTCAAGTACGCTGATAAGCCCGTGGTTGGTGAGATCACAGGAGAGAGGTGTAACGGTCACATAGTTGTGTCGTATAGCAAATTCATCTTTGCGCAGCGTCTCGTCGAGCAGGCGCAGGGTACCGTTCAGCCAGTAATAGGGGTTGCCAAACATATCGTTTCGTTCGATGGCATTCTCCTCCCAGCGCGAACGTCCCTGTTCGGTGATTACGATACCGACAATTTGCGATTCTGCCACATTTGGAATGTTTACCGAAAGAATGGTGTCTGGAGGCAGCCCTTCAACAAGCACTTTTTTTGCCAGTTTCCGTGCCAATTTTCCGGCATAGGTAAAGTCCGCATCTTCATAGGTTGTCAGTGAAAAGGCAAGTGAGGTGATTCCCTGGATAGCTCCTTCAAGGGCCGCAGCGACGGTACCGGAATAAAGTGTATTTGTTGCGGTGTTGCTGCCGTAGTTTATGCCTGAGACAATAAGGTCTGGTTTTGACGGCAGAATATGGCTCAGTGCTACCTTTATGCAGTCAACAGGGGTTCCGGATACCGTGTAACCAAAAAAACGGCCATTTTTCAAAAACTTTTTGATTCTCAGCGGAACACCGAGTGTCATTGCATGACTCATTCCACTGTGTGGTTCTGCGGGGGCAACAACGGTAACCCGTCCGATTTTTTTCATTGCGGCTGCAAGTACATGAATGCCTTCGCCTTCAATGCCGTCATCATTACAGACCAGTATATGAGGTTTTTGCGGAGTCTCAATATTCTTCTGTTCGTTTATCATGAGTATGTTTTCGGTGTCTGATGTGTCATGGTCTCTTCGGGTGCGTAAAAATACAAAAAAGAACAGCTCAAAAGTTATGGCCAATACTGAAATAAAAGATTGTATCTGAAAATCTTAACGATGTGGACTCGATATTGCGGGCCTCTTCAGCAAAGGGAAAAGCCTTTGAAACGGTGAACCTTGTCGGGCCGAGAGGGGTCTCCCATATCATGCTGGTTCCGATGCCGTGAATAAGATGTGTTGAAGAGATGTCATCAATCTCTTTCCAGACATTTCCGACATTGTAGTGCACGAGCAGCGAAGCCGGAAAGAGGATAGCGAATGAGGGCTTGTAGCGCAGGTGCATTCCGGCCGCCGCCATATTATTGCAGGGCAGGTCGTTTTCTTTCAGCCCTATGAAGCGCTGGCTGTAGGTTGTTCCCGCTCCCCCGAGGAAAAATTTCTCCGACAGAGGCATGTTACTGCTGCTTAGACCAAATAGCCCTGAAAGTTGCAGTGTTGTTTTGCTCCCAAGCCGGATGTTTTCTTCGTGGTTGCCGGATACCTGCCAGAAGATATCATGGTTGTCGAGCAGTATCGGAGTCATTGAATATCTGAAGTTCGTATAAGTACCTGACTCGGGAATCAGCGGATTGTCTCTTGAATCAAGGGTAAACTGTGTGCCGATGGAGAGCATATTGGTACTTGCTGTGTTCAGTGCCGTGCCGTTACTTTTTTCAGCATAGGATTGTGAATTTTGCAGGGTCATATCGGCAATAAATTGCCCGTTTTTTCTGATTCTTATACCGAAAGCCGGGCTAAAGCCGTATTTCTGGATTCCATAATTTTTGGTATCGCCTTCTGCATTACGGTTTTCAAAGAGATGCTGGTCATAAAAGAGGCGTGAAGACATCGTCAAATGGGAGGGTCCGATACGCGGCATATTGAACTCAAGGTTGACGAGGTTGCTTTTTCTTCCTGCTTTCAGCCAGCCACCGATTGAACTGGTTGTTCCGGCGAGATTTTCGTTTCTGACATCGAGGAGAAACTGGGCGTTGTTTGTTTCATCGTAACGCAATCCGAGCCGGAGAACGGACGATGGTTTTTCTTCAAGAGAAAATTGCAGGTCCTTACTTACAAAGGGCTTGGAGGTCTCAGGTGATGCTTCTGAGATGGAGACACGACTGAAAACTCCCGTTTCGTAGAGGTTATCGATCGATTCTTCAGCCTTTTGGATGCTGAACGGGTTTGTTGTATCGATTTTGATTTCCCGCTCTATGGGAGTTATGCCGGTGACATTCTTGTCACGGCGTATCTCAATATTGTCCGGTTTTCCCGAAGAGAGGTTCACTTTGAGCGTGCCGCTTTCCATGGAGCTGGTTTCGATAGTGACAAGGCTATATCCCTTTTTTCTGTATTTTTTTACCAGTGCTTCAAGCGCTTTTGTCCCGGCAGCATTGGTCGGGAGTGCTTCTATCAGGGGTCTGAAACAGGAAGCAATCTCTTCGGGCGAAAGTGCATCAGGCGGCCCGCCCGTCACGGTTATTTTTTTTATTCCGGGCAATGGTTCCAGGTGAAATACCACTGTTTTTTGCTGGTCATCCACTTCGGCATAGACCTTGGTGTAAAGATCGGTTTCGAGGAGCTCTCGAAGAGTCTTGGACAGGTCAGTTGCATTACGGACAATGGATGAAGCAAGAAGAGAGTGTGCCCGGAATTCCGGACGCTCTTCCACAAAAAGAATGTTTTTTGCATAGGCACCGATTGCGATGCTGCTGTGATTGTTGTTTTCTATACGGTGTTTTATGGTTTCTGCAAAAACTTTTCCTTTCGTGTACCCGGCCTCTACAAGAGCCTTGATATCAGAAAAATCGGTAGCCTTATGTTCAGTGAGGTCGGGAGTTATGACAATGTCGGCTTTTGCCAACTGCGCAGGATACTGAAGTTGTGTCAGTATGGTCATGGTTTGGTCGGCGGCTTTCCAGGGAAGATCAAGTTCGCCGCCAGTGGCGTACATGCTGCCGTGTGTATCAACGGCAATTTTATAGTTTGCATTGACACTGTCAAGTTCATCGACCGGAAGATTTGCAACGAGTCCTCCATCAACCAGTTGATAGCCGTTACGGATGATTGGTTCGAAAAGAATCGGAATCGTGCTGCTTGCCCGTATTGCTTCTGACAGAGAGCCGGAGGTAAGGGTGATACGCCTTCCGGACACCAGGTCGGCCGTTACTGCCCTGAAATTGATCGGCAGTTTTGAAAAGTCACCGGAGGCCTTATAAATACCATTCAAAACCAGAAGGTCAATTTTTTTTGTCAGTGCCTGGGCTGAATTCAGTGACTTCGGTATCAGAAGTTTCAGCTTGTCGAAACGGATTGCAATGGAAGCCCGGTCGCGGATTTTCTGTTGTTCAAGAAAGATGTTTGAGCGGGTATAATCCTTGTGGAGAGAGATCATGGATTGCCATGGCAGGTTATTGGCGATCTCTTCAAGTTCATCAGGGCTGTATCCGCAACTGTACAAAGCTCCGATGATGGCACCCATGCTTGTGCCAGCAATAAAATCGATGGGCACCTTTTCTTCATCAAGGGCTTTGAGTATACCTATCTGAGAAAGAGCATTGGCACCGCCGCCTGACAAGGCAAGGCCGACAGTTTGTCTTGCCGGCCTCATTGCATGGCGCAGAGCATAGCGGCGCATGGGGAGTTTAAGCGTATCGGGATAGACAATGGTGGCCGACCAAACCGTGGCATCGGAATATGTCATCTCCGTTACGAAAACGGCAAAGAGTGCCGCTATGCAGAAAATTGTCCTGACATTCAACAATGGTGGCGCTCCTGATTCATACATCTGTGATAAGGGCTCTTTCTTCCGGCTGCTTTTGAGATCTCATGCGGACTTCCTATCTTCAGCTTTAATGTATAATCTTTATATCTCATTTTGAAAATGGCTTGGTTTAAACGGGTAAAACCCTCGATACGTCCGACCGACAAGCGTGATATGCCGGAAGGGTTGTGGTGGAAATGTGAAGAGTGTGGAGCTATGCTTCACAAAAAACAGTTTGAAGATCATTTCTTTACCTGTTCGGAATGCAGTCACCATTTCAGAATATCTCCCTATAAATATTTCTCACTTCTTTTCGACGACGACAAGTACTCCGAGTTTGATGATCATTTGCGTTCAGCCGACCCTCTCGGCTTTATCGATACGAAAAAATATCCAGACCGTGTGCATGATACCATTGAAAAAAGCGGAAAAACTGAAGCTTGCCGCAATGCCTATGGAGAGAGTGGCGGAAGTACCCTTGTTGTTTCGGCTATGGATTTTGGCTTTATCGGAGGTTCCATGGGATCGGTGGTCGGTGAAAAAATAGCGCGTGCTGTTGATATGTCACTCCAGCTTGACGCTCCACTTCTGGTGATTTCCCAGTCGGGTGGAGCGAGGATGATGGAGGGGGCCTTCAGCCTCATGCAGATGGCCAAAACCGCAGCGAGACTGACTCGATTGAGTGAAAGAAAACTGCCGTTTATCTCCCTGATGACGGATCCGACGATGGGAGGTATCAGCGCTTCCTTTGCCATGCTTGGCGATATCAATATCAGTGAGCCGAAAGCCCTTATCGGGTTTGCAGGCCCAAGAGTGATCCGCGATACCATCAAAAGGGATCTGCCTGAAGGGTTTCAGCGGGCCGAATTTCTGCTTGAACATGGCTTTCTCGATCGCATTATTCATCGCAGGGATCTGAAAAGTGAGTTGACCAGTTTACTGGGTATGCTGAAGGTTTAGCTCCAGGCGAGCGCTTTCGCTGTAACAGGGAATTGTTCCATGAAAATTTTTTTGATGGCAAGGGCAATTTCCTGGTGTTCCTGCTGTGTGCTTTTGTCGGTTCGTACCTCCAGATAGTGGATCCAGCTTCTGACAGAGCCCTTCATATAGAGTTTTGTCTGGGTAGCCATTGGCAGGAGTACTCGTGCACACTCCTTTGCAATACCCTTTTCAAGAGCCGTGTTGTACTCTTCAAGCGTCAATCGGGCAATGCGTTCCTGCGCTTCATCAAACCATATTCTTGTCTCTTCGTCAAGATCATTCAGCGAGTTCTGCCTGTTCTTGCTGTCCTGGCGTCTCGGTTGGTATCGCTCGATCTCCTGAGCTTTGGCATAACGTTGTGAGAACTCTTGAAACTGAAAGCTTTTGTGTCGAAGAATCTGTGGCGAAATGGCCCTGGATGTCACAATTTCAACGGTCATATCAACCATTTCAAAGACACTCCAGTGCTTGTGCGCAATACAATACGCGAGCAGCTTCTCATAATCGGGCGTCTCCTGATGAGGGCTTGATACTCTTGCGCAGTAAGCGATAAGTCCTTCAGGTGAGAGTGGCTGATTATCAACCTGGATAAGCGGAGAGGTGACCGAGATAAGCCGTACCTGCATATTCCTCAATGTTTTGTTTGTATTGAAAAGCAATATAAAGAAATAGATGCATTTTACCTGTCCTTCCGTTTTGGCGGAAAGCATCCTTTTTTGCTAATTGGAACCGTAATTCTTGATTTGTTGTTATCACTACGTATTTTAACCATTCGTATCGGAAATTCGGATTTTTGGCTGCATGAGAAGTAAAGCCGATCCGATCTCTGTGTGCTTTTAATAAAGACTTACCAAACTCAAACGACAGGGCAGTTATGGCAAATATTAATTTCGGTTTTGAGCATCATGCCAAAAAAATGTATTCCGGGGCTATAGAAGAGGGGATTACCAACACTCTTGTGCCCATGGTTATAGAAACTTCAGGGCGGGGAGAGCGGGCGTTCGATATTTTTTCACGGCTTTTACGTGAACGCATTATCTTTCTCGGCAGCGGGATTGACGAGCATGTGGCTGGCCTGATCATGGCCCAGCTTATTTTTCTCGAGTCAGAAGATCCTGAACGCGATATTTACATCTATGTCAACTCTCCGGGTGGCAGTGTCTCTGCTGGTCTCGGTATATACGACACCATGCAGTATATCCGTCCCGATGTCTCGACCGTCTGTGTCGGTATGGCGGCAAGCATGGGTGCATTTCTGCTTGCCAGCGGAGCAAAAGGCAAGCGGGCATCGCTTCCCCATTCAAGAATCATGATTCATCAGCCATCCGGTGGAGCACATGGTCAGGAGACCGATATTGTTATACAGGCGAGGGAGATAGAGAAGATCCGCACGTTGCTCGATGAACTGCTCGCAAGCCATACAGGCAAAGATGTGCAGAAAATACGTGAAGATTCAGAACGGGATCGCTGGATGAATGCCACTGAAGCGCTTGATTACGGCATTATCGATGCCATTTTCCAGAAACGTCCGCTGCCAGAAAAGAAGGACTAACCCCGACCGATGTTATCATGAGTGATCAGACCGAAGTATTCAATCTGGAAAAAAGTTATAATCATCGCGATGTCGAAGAGCGTTGGGGAAGTGCGCACTGGGAGGCACTCGGCAGTTTCCATGCCGAAAGCTCGCGCGTGCTGGAAAAGGGAAATAAGCCCTATACCGTCCTTATGCCTCCCCCCAATGTGACGGGAAGTCTGACGCTTGGCCATGTGCTGAACCATACCCTGCAGGATATTTTTATCCGCTACAGCCGCATGACGGGCAAAGAGGCGTTGTGGCTTCCCGGTACCGATCATGCAGGTATTGCAACGCAGACAGTGGTAGAGCGCAAGCTAAAAAAAGAGGGGATAACCCGACATGATCTCGGACGCAAGGAGTTCCTTGGCCATGTCTGGGATTGGAGGAATGAGTACGGCGATCTCATTCTCCGTCAACTGCGTCGTCTCGGCATCTCCTGTGACTGGCGGCGCAACCTCTTTACCATGGATGAAAGCGCCTCAAAAGCGGTTATCAATGCCTTCATCACTCTTTACCGTGACGGTCTTATTTACCGTGGTACCCGTATTATCAACTGGTGCCCCGTTTCACAGACCGCGCTCTCGGATGAAGAGGTGATCATGAAGTCGCGCAAGGACAAGCTGGTCTATGTGCAGTATGCCCTTGTCAGCCATCCCGGCCGCTTCATTACCATTGCTACCGTCAGGCCTGAAACCATTCTCGCCGACGTTGCCATTGCCGTCAACCCCGCCGATCCCCGTTATGCCGATCTGGTGGGTGAGCTTGCCATCGTGCCGGTTGCAGGGCGCTATATTCCCATTATTGCTGATGACTATGTCGATATTGAATTTGGTACCGGGGCGCTGAAAATTACTCCGGCACATGATGCCAACGACTACGAGGTTGCCAAACGCCATAATCTTCCGATTCTTTCGGTTGTCGGTAAAGATGGTAAAATGACTGACGAGTTCGGCTATGGCGGCATGGATCGGTTCGTTGCCCGCGAAAAAATTCTAAAGGATCTCGAAGAGCTTGGCGATCTTGTCCGTGTTGAGGAGTATGAACACAATGTCGGTTACTCCGAACGGGCAGATGTGGTTGTTGAACCCTATCTTTCCGAGCAGTGGTTTGTCAAGATGAAACCTCTGGCCGAAGCTGCCCTGCAGGTGGTCAATGACGGTGAAATACGCTTCCATCCTCCGCACTGGATCAACACCTACCGCCACTGGATGGGCAATATCCGTGACTGGTGTATCTCCCGTCAGCTCTGGTGGGGGCACCGCATTCCAGCCTGGTACGACGGCGAAGGCAAGGTTTGGGTTGCCGCATCCTTCGAAGAGGCCTGTCATCTTGCCGGTACCGACAAACTGGTGCAGGACGATGATGTGCTCGACACCTGGTTCTCTTCGTGGCTCTGGCCGCTGACAACGCTTGGCTGGACAGAGAGGCAGAGCGACAATGATGATCTCAGAGCCTTTTATCCCACCGATACGCTGGTAACCGGGCCGGACATCATTTTTTTCTGGGTTGCCAGAATGGTCATGGCCGGTCTCTATTTCAAGGGGACGGTTCCTTTCCGCGACGTCTACTTTACCAGCATTATTCGTGACATGAAGGGGCGCAAGCTCTCAAAGTCACTCGGTAATTCACCTGACCCGATCAAGGTGATGGATACCTATGGCACCGATGCCCTGCGTTTCACCATCATCTACATTGCCCCTCTTGGTCAGGATGTCCTGTTCGGCGAGGAAAAGTGTGAACTCGGACGGAATTTTGCCACCAAAATATGGAACGCTTCCCGTCTGGTCTTCATGCAGCGGGAGAAATATTTCCGTGATCATGAAGAGTTTTCAGCCGTTTACCTCAATTTTGATCCTCTTTCCATAACAGATGATCTTGCTGGCCAGTGGCTCTTGGCCGGATATCATGGTATGCTTGACCGCTATCACAACTCCTTCACTCAGTTCAGGGTCAATGATATCGTCAAAAATCTCTATGACTTTTTCTGGCGCGACTATTGCGACTGGTATCTCGAAGCCCTGAAGGTCAGGCTTTCAGGGGAGTTGACACGTGAGGATGCTCAACAGACGGTTTGCCTTGCAATTCATGTGCTTGAGGGTACACTGAAGGCACTGCATCCGGTGATGCCTTTTCTTACCGACGAGATATGGCATCAGGTGCTCCAGCGTTCGACTGATGAGAGTGTTGCCCTCTCTCCGATGCCCCTTTCAAACAGTGGATTTGCAGGAGCCGATCTCCGTGGTTTTTCCGTTATACAAAAGCTGGTAACCGAGGTCAGAAGTCTCCGCTCGCTCTTTGGTGTTCCCCACAGCAGCCGGGCAGAGGTTTTGCTCAGGCCAGCCAGTGAGGAGGATCGGCTGATCATCGAAAACAATCTTCCGCTGATTGCAGCGCTTGGTCAATGCATACCGCAACTCATGGCTGATACAGAGCGCCCACCGCATGCTGCGGGTTCCGTGGTTGAGGGTAATGAACTATTTGTGCTGCTTGAGGGGTTGATATCATTCGATAAGGAACGTGCCAGACTTCGAAAGGAGATCGATAACATTGCTTCTTATGTCAGCTCGATTCACAGGAAATTGGCAAGCGGGGGATTTGCGGACAATGCACCTCCGGATGTCATTGCAAAAGAGCGTGAAAAACTCAGGGAGGCGGAGGATAACCTCGAAAAGCTCAGCAGCAATCTTGCCATTCTCAGTGAATGAGGGTGGAAAGCTTGCCGAAGCTGTCTGAGGATCCCCGAGGGTTGTGGAGAGAAGAAAAAAGCTCTTTTTTTTAGATTTAATCAGTCTGAAATGATATCTTCCGACTTTTCCGGTTTGTTACGCAAACCATCAGGGAATGTTTAAAACGCAGAAGCTCGCAAGGAGAAGTTATACATGAGGCAACTTAAAATAAGCAAACAGATAACCAATCGTGAGAGCCTCTCTCTTGATCGTTACCTGCAGGAGATTGGAAAATACGACCTGTTGACCGCTGAAGATGAGGTCAAACTGACCAAGGCGATCAAAGAGGGTTTTGATATGCCGGTCGATACGACCGAATACAAGAGGGCGAAACGCGCTCTTGACAAGCTGATCAAGGGTAACCTGCGCTTTGTTGTTTCTGTAGCGAAGCAGTATCAGAATCAGGGGCTCACCCTCGGTGACCTGATCAATGAAGGAAATCTTGGTCTTATCAAGGCCGCCAAGAGGTTTGATGAAACCCGCGGATTCAAGTTTATCTCTTATGCGGTATGGTGGATTCGCCAGTCCATTCTCCAGGCTCTGGCCGAACAGTCACGAATTGTACGGCTTCCCCTGAACCGGGTAGGAACACTCAACAAGATCAGCAAAGCTTACAGCCAACTGGAACAGGAATTTGAACGTGATCCGAACACAAGGGAACTGGCCACCTTGCTTGAAATGGATTCGCAGGACGTTGCCGATACCCTGAAAATTGCAGGACGACATGTTTCCGTTGATGCCCCTTTTGCGCAGGGTGACGATAACCGTCTGCTTGATGTGCTGCAAAACGATGGCCATCTGCCTGATTACGGCTTGAACCGCGATTCACTCACCCTTGAGGTAGAGCGCTCCCTCTCCGTTCTTGCCCCGCGTGAAGCTGATGTCATCAAATCCTACTTTGGAATAGGTATGGATAACCCTCTTACCCTTGAAGAGATCGGTGAGAAGTTCCGACTGACCCGCGAACGTGTCCGTCAGATCAAGGAAAAGGCGATCCGCAGGCTTCGTCAGTCGGCATACAGCAAGATTTTGAAGGAGTACATCGGAAGCTGATTTTTTGAGCTGCAGTGCAAGGTGTGAGTGGTTCCGTCAGAATTGTTTACCCCTTGATGCGGTTCAATGGAAGAGTGCAGCGGGGGTTTTCTACTACCCCGCCGCATAATGATTCATTCATTCTCTTTGCGCGTTGAGACAGAGTGCCGCAAGTGAAATTAATTCTTTCCGCATCCCTCATTCACACAGCAGTAGGTGAGATTGATTTTTGCCGATATCACTTTGGTATCATCCTGAACACCGAAGCTCAATTGGTTACAATCCACCATGGCAGCGGTCAGGTTGATTACTTTGGTATAGGGCCCTGAACCTGCTGCAAATTTATAAGGAGGAGTGGTGGTGGAATAAAGAAAGCCACTTGCTTGCTGAACACCGTTTTTGTAAATAAACCAACTGTCATTCCCCGCATCACCTGCCTGAGAGGAGTTATCCCCATGTCCGCCCTGGATAGGCTGATAGTAAATGGTCAGCGTGCCACTTATAAACTGGCAACAAGGCCGTGTCTTCCATGCGAATGTGTCCAGAAGAAATTTGTTGGGAAGAGTTCCATTGTACCCGGTCAAGGCATAAGAGGACCAGGAAGCTGGAAAATCAGCCGGATTATGTCTGCTGACGTAGGGCAGTTGATGTGTTTCAGTAATCGTCAAAGGGGGGTTAGGGAAAGCGCCGATTAAAACCGGTAGGAAGTAGAGAATGCAAGAGTCTTATATGAAAGGTTTAGCCAACTATCATAGCCCCGAGTCATGCCTCGATGACCAGCAATGGCATGGGGAAGCGTTGACAGGGGAACACGCAGGCACAGTATTGAGCTCCGAAATCACCTTAATTCGAAGGCAGACCTTGTCCTAATATGGGGAATGCAACATCAACCGTACCGGTATGGCAAGATATGGTAGGCTTCGACGGAGTCAGAGACCTGGCGCATGTGTGGATGCTTTCTACACGGGAATCGGGAGACCCGGTAAGCTCCCTCATCAAAGGCAAAAGAGAGGAGGGTGGTATCAATGAAGGAGAAAACCCGAAGAATTGATGCTGACGCAAACCGGGAGTCGGATGGTGTCATAGTACCTGAGAAATCACCGAACAAAGAAGCCCCTGCTTTAGCGGAGGTGACGGAGGGAAGGACATCAGCCAAGAGGAACGCCGAAGAAGAAGCCACCATCCGGATACAGGGCCGGGAAATGGTGTCGTTTGGACTCGACGGCGTGCGAACACGAGCCAAAGCTGACAAGACTTGCTGCTTTACCGCCTTGCTTCATCATATCACACCGGAGTTATTGCGTCAAAGTTTTTACGAGCTTAAACGCAAAGCAGCACCGGGAATAGATGGTGTCACATGGCAGGAATACGAAAAGCAACTTGAAGAACGCTTACCAAAACTGCATGAAGAAATCCACAAAGGCAACTACCGCGCAAAACCAGTGTTGCGGACGTATATTCCGAAAGACAATGGCAAGAAACGCCCGTTGGGCATAACCGCCATAGAGGACAAACTTGTTCAACAAGCAGTTGTCACCGTGCTTACGCCGATATACGAAACGGAATTCTATGGATTTTCCTACGGATACCGTCCAAACCGCAATCAACACAAAGCACTGGATGCGTTGGCAGCGGGAATACTGACCCGTCGCATAGGCTGGATTCTTGATGTAGATATACAAGCCTTTTTTGATACGATACCTCATGAACCTTTACTGACACTCATCAAGAAGAGAGTGGGGGACAAAAGGGTATTGCGTCTTATCAGCAAATGGCTAAAGACGGGATACAGCGAAGAGGGAATGATTCACCGGCAAACAGTAGGTACACCGCAGGGATCAGTGATTTCTCCACTGTTGGCCAACATCTATCTTCACTACGCATTAGACGAATGGGTAGAGTCCGAAAGGCGGACCCGACCGAATGGAGATGTTATAATTGTGAGGTTTGCTGACGACTGTGTGCTTGGTTTCCAGTACAAATCAGAGGCAGAAAGATTCCTTACAGCCATGCGGGAACGGCTCGCCGGATTCGGTCTAACTCTTAACCCGGAGAAAACACGGCTGATTGAATTTGGCCGGTATGTTGCCGAAAGACGGCAGAAACGGGGAGAAGGTAAACCAGAAAGTTTCAACTTTCCTGACTTCATACATAAAACCCTGTAAGTATAAGCAAAATAAGGGAGGGCCTAAAAATTTAGGCACTACGGGACAGGCATTGAACATCATCATTCTATGCGATAATGAACGGTACTGAACTGAGTTTTTCACCCATAACT
>CAIJPS010000082.1 GCA_903822595.1 uncultured Chlorobiaceae bacterium | reverse complement strand
CTTTGACGGCAATTGCCTTACAGCTTTCTCGAATTCCTCTCCCGCCTCATCGGCTTGCCGAATTCGGTTCATGTTGAACTTTTCATATTCTGCCTCAGCGAGTTCCTTGGCTATCTGATGCGAAATCTGGCCTGCGTTGTTGAGAATGTCGCGGTCATTGAGAGTTAGGAAACCATGAAGCTTGCCTATCCACTCTTTCATGTGCATAGGCACGCGACGCATAGCCTGGCCCTCAGCAAACACGAGGTATTGCTCAACAAGGTTGTTCAGCGCTGCAAGTTCCTCTTCGTTGAGATAGTTCTTGGCAATCGTTACATCTTCTTTGCGCACCTTCACCCCTCGCCAGTTGGTCAGCCCCATGTTGGGCTTGGCGCTGTCGGCACGGGCGTGAATGATCTCGGCTGCTGTCTGGCCGGTTATGGCCCAATGCATCTTGTTCTGAACAGTTTGAAAAAATCCGATACTCTCCGGCATCGTTGGATCGTAGTCAATGCTGGTGGCATAGATGTCGGTAATCTTCTGATAAAATCGGCGCTCAGAGGTTCGAATATCCTGAATCCGCCGAAGCAACTCGTCAAAGTAATCAAAAGGCTGGTCAGGATTTTTCAGCCGTTCATCATCAAGCACAAAACCTTTTACTATGTACTCCTTCAATCGCTGGGTAGCCCAGATGCGGAATCGGGTTGCAACTGCACTTTTGACGCGATAGCCAACAGAGATAATGGCATCAAGGTTGTAAAAATCAAGAGTGCGAGTAACTTGGCGATTTCCTTCCTGACGAACTGACAAGTATTCCTTGTGAGTTGCCTCGCGCTCCAATTCCCCTTCGTCATAGGTATTTTGAAGATGCAAACTAATGTTCTGCTGTGTGGTCTGGAACAGCTCAACCATGTGCTGCTGAGTCAGCCAAACCGTTTCGCCTTCCAGACGCACGTCAATCTTTATCCGCCCGTCTTCCGTGGCATAGACAAGGAACTGTCCCTTTGGAGTCAGTTCTGGTTTTCTGGTTTCTTTCATGATTCCAAAATCTCCGTGATGTTACCGGCAATCGTTGCCTCCAGTTCGCGAGCCTGCGCATTCAGAAGTTCCAGTTCCTCGTTCAGCGTTTCAAGCTGCGCCTTGAAGTCCTCGTCGCTCACGGCTTCACCGGCGGCCACGCCCACGTAGCGTCCGGGATTGAGCGACCAGCCTTGTGCCTCAATCTCCTTGAGTGTGGCAGCTTTGCAGAGGCCGGGGATGTCGCGATAGGCTGCAAAACTGGCATAATCATCACCACTCCCGTAGGAGGCAGGAGACTCTGCAGCAAATGAGAGTGCCATAGCGAAAACCTCTTCTATCTTTGCACGGGCTTCGTCACCACCCAGAGTGAAGTCGAGGGCTTCGCAGCGATAAAGGCGGACGAGGTTGGCGATGAAGCTGATCTGCGCGGGCGTCCATTCACGGTGGGCGCGATCAACCTGCCGGTAGATGTGGCGGGCATCAATGAAGAGCACCGTGTCGGCGCGGGGCGTTTTGCCTTTGGCCTTGTCGAGGAACCAGAGCGTGCAGGGCAGAGTGACGGTGTAGAACATGTTGGGGCCAACGGCGACCATAACATCAACAGCGCGGCTTTCGATGAGCTGGCGGCGGAGTTCCTGCTCAGAGGAGCGGGCATCGGAGGCGGAGTTGGCCATGACGAAGCTGGCTCTCCCCTTTTCGTTCAGTGCTGAATAAAAAAGCTGAATCCAGAGGTAGTTGGCGTTATCGGTGCGCGGCAGGCCGAAGGGAAAACGGCGGCCTGGGCCGACAGACTCTTTCAACCGCTCTTTGTCCACGGCGTTGACGTTGAATGGCGGATTGGCAAGAACAAAGTCGAAGTGACCGGTGGCGTTGTGCGGGTCGTCGTAGTAGCTGTTGATGTTGCCGCCATGTTTGATTTCACCTTCGAGGCCGTGAACGGCGAGGTTCAAACGGCAGAGGCGGCCGGTTTCGTCGGTTTTTTCGACACCGTGGATGGAGAGTTCTGCGGCAGGGTTCTTTTTATGCTCGGAGACGAAGCGGGCCGACGAGACAAACATGCCGCCCGAACCGCACGCAGGGTCGAGGATGCGCCCGTGGTATGGCTCAATGACTTCGGTGAGCAGGCGGACAATGCTGCCGGGAGTGTAAAATTCTCCGCCGCCCTGACCTTCGCTCATGGCAAACTCGCCGAGGAAGTATTCGTAGATACGCCCGAAGGCGTCGTAGTCCATTGTGGCGGGAATTTCGGAAACCTTTTTCAGCAGCTCCTTGAGGAGGGTGCTGGTAAAGAGGTAGTAGCTCCTGGGCAGAACACCGGAAAGCTGCGGGTTATGCTTTTCGATCTCGCGCATGGCCTCATTGAGCTTCGCGCCGATGTTCACCGCTTCGGGCAGGTTGAGCAGGTAATCGAACCGCGCTTCGGCGGGCAGATACAAAATCCCTTCGGCATGATAGGCGGCCGGTTCATCAAGACGGCTGCCACGACGGGAGCTTGTTGTGACCTGTTCCAGTTTTGCGCGCTGGGCGGCAAAGCGTACTTCGGCAAAAAGGAGAAAGATGAGGCCGAGAACAGGCGCGGAGTATTCCTGCGCCTTGAGGCCGGAGTTGGCCCGGAACTGGTCGGCGGCATCCCAGAGGCGTTTTTCAAGTGCGGCGGTGGCGGTGTTTTTTTCGGAGGGGGCAATCCAGTGCATGGGTTCTCGAATCAGGTTGCTCTGTTGGGCTGAGGTTGATGAGAGGGAACTGCCTCTTTACGGAAAAAGCGGGCAACAGGGGTTCTTCTTTCCTGTTGCAGTATAACAAAATAAGTTCAGCTTAACCAAAAAACATGCGTCTGAAAACAGCAGAATTACATCACAACAAAACAATGCTCTGAGGGAAGATAAACTCGTCGGCTTCGGCAAGCTTTGGAGCAGGAAAATGTGCACCGGGTGAGGGTGCGATGGTTTCGTACTTACCCATTCAAAACGTGCAATACCGTTTCAGGAGATTTCCTGACTAAATTGAGCAAGACGAGTGCCGGGCCCTGCGGCTTTCGGTCGCCTCGTTCCCAATGCCTCAAGGTAGCGACACTGATACCGAATGCTGCTGCAAACTCCTCCTGAGTCAACGCTGTTTTTTGCCTGATACTTTTCACGTTAACCGGTTCCGGGTGGAATTCCCTGACCTCTATTTTTTTTCCTTGTGCATACTCAATGGCCTCTTCAAGCCCCCTTTTGATACTTTCAAATGCGTTATCCATGTTTATCTTTGTATGTTTCAACCAATATTTTCGCTAATCCTGCAAGTTGATTTTGTTCTGCTTTTGTGAGATTCTCTCGCTCACTTTTACTGAATGCCGTTAAAAGAAAAAGAGGAACTGCTGTATTATGATAAAAATAAATGATTCGTGTACTTCCGCTTTTTCCTCTGTTACCCGTCGCCCATCTCAGCTTCCGAACCCCTCCTGTACCCTGAATCAGGACTCCAGCCATCGGATTGGTCGCCAGAAAAGAAAGCAGGAGATCATGCTCCTCAGCATTGAGCAATTTTTCCGATTTACGGATGAATTCTGGCAGCTCGACAATAGTAATATTCATGCATAAAGATAATCCGCTGGATTATCTTTACAAAAGGATTGGTATACATTTCATTCGAGCCGTCAACACTTATAAAATAATCAGCACCGAGCCCCCAACAATGAGCAGCGCTCCAAGAAGAACTTTCAGCGAAACAACTTCATGCAGGAGTACCACCGAGAGAAAAATAGTGAGCGCAACGCTCAGCTTGTCGACGGGAGCGACCTGTGAGACATTGCCCAACTGCAGCGCCTTGAAGTAGAAAATCCAGGACAGGCCGGTGGCAACTCCCGAGAGGCCGAGAAAGAGCCAGTTGTTGGTGGATATCAGGGCAATGCCGCTGGTTTCCTTTCTTGCAAACACAATTCCCCAGGCAATCAGTAAAATAAAGATCGTGCGTATTGCTGTCGCCAGATCGGAGTTTATCCCCTTTACGCCAACTTTGGCCAGTATGGCTGTGCACGAGGCAAAGAGGGCAGCAAGTAACGCATAGATCCACCACATGGTTTCTGAGGGTTGGTATCGGTTGTTAAAAATGCACCGGACAATGCCGTTGTCTCTAAATGGCCAGCCCCTTGAACTGGCTGTGGTAAAGGTTGCAATAAATACCATGCTGTTCAAGCAATTCATGATGCCTCCCTTTTTCGACAATGGTGCCCTTGTCGATCACCAGTACCTGGTCGGCATCGCGAATGGTGCTGAGGCGGTGGGCAATAACAAAGCTGGTGCGTCCTTTCATGAGGGTCAGCAAAGCCTTCTGTATACGGAGCTCGGTGCGGGTATCGACGCTGCTGGTCGCTTCATCAAGAATCAGGATATCGGGATTTGCCAGAATAACGCGGGTAATGGCCAGCAACTGGCGCTGCCCCTGGCTCAGGTTGCCCGCACGCTCTGAGAGCACGGTATCGTAACCCTGTGGTAACTGACGGATAAACTCATCGGCTTCGGCAAGCTCTGCGGCATGGATACATGCTTTGTCGGTTGCGTCGAGCCGCCCGAAGCGGATATTTTCCATCACGGTGCCGGAAAAGAG
>CAIJPS010000081.1 GCA_903822595.1 uncultured Chlorobiaceae bacterium | reverse complement strand
GTCGAAAATCCGGTAGTTGTAGACAAACATGCGTTTTGCAAACTCTGCCTGTTTGGTACCCTGTACTTCAACGTGAATGTATATCCACTTCTCGTCACCATTCAACACATTCACCCTGACCAGCTTGTCAACAAAGCGCTTGCCCAACTACGGCTCTCAGCTCTTGGTCCAGAAAGACATACTCCTTTGACCAATCTATTTCAGCGTGGGCCAGTGGGAAGTAGAACTCCATAAACTCCTCGAAGTAGTTTTCAACGGCCCTTTTCCACGGGCTGTCATACTGATCGTTTGGGGTATCCATAGGTTGTGTTGTGTTCCGGCAATATTCATTGAATAGAGAAGGTACGCGTAGCGATGCGTAACAATCAATGCAAAAAACTCCGATAATATCAGCGTTTTGGGATTCCGGTTTGATTCAGCACTTGACATATTTTCCTTTAATGAATAGTATGATCGACCGAAATGTGAAATGTCTTCAGCTTTTATTAAGCGGTTTCATGCCGTTGATTTTTTCTGTTCCTGTTTTGGGCATCGGTTTTCATTGCACGCAGGTCTACAGTTTTTTGTCCAAGAGATAGATCTTTCGCCCTGAGATGGTCGACAAGAGTATCAATATCGTAAGCACATTCGTCTGCAATGCCGTCTTTAACTTTCCGTAGCTCTTCGATAATTTCATCACTCATCTTCGGTTACCCCCATAAGTTCTTGTGGAGTGCAAATTTCTGGACACACATAGCCATGTAAGATACATACTTTTCTTACTACAGGCTTCATCTCCGCGTTATCAATATGCCTGCAGTTCCATGTCAGAAGATAGTCAACACCGTGAACGGCTGCTACTGCGATGTGAAGGGAGTCATCCAGCGCCTTTTTCGGAAGTGCGCCATCCTGAAGGAGCGCTTTGGATAAGGCGACAACCGCTTCGGTAATTGCCAGAAATGGAATGTCAGACAGAGCATTGAGGCGCCGTGATGCCGCGTCAGGGTTTCCTCTTCCAGCCTCTTCGGTAACAACACTGGAGGTGTAAAGACTAAAGCGGCTGCTTTGAGTGTTCCACCAGTCACTTGAGATTTTTTGCCAGGCTGCGGCCAGCAAGTCGTTCGTGGGACGAGCCGTAAGATACGAAACAATTGAGGTTTCGATATAGACAGTCTTTTTCTCCATAATAGCGGACATCACTCTCAACCTTCATTTGGTTTACACAAATCGATCATTTTACAGCCTGAACCAAAAATAAAGATAGCAAAAGATCCTTAAACACTTATTCAACAAGAATACTATTGGAACTCAGGCGATAGTACGGCATGATATCGCCAAAATAATAGAAAAAAGAGGGGTACAAGGTTCCCGTGCTGTTACTTTTTAAAGGAGATATTTGCCCGGATTTCCCCTACTCTGGTCAGTTATGATTCCGAAAAGCTGAACTCTCTCCGGCAGACAATATCGGTCAAATCCGTGAGCAATGTCAAAGCGGGAAGCTCGCCTTTGGTGGTATTGATACTCTTACAGATTTTGAGGCAAACCTTGAGGCTAACTGCATTCCCGGTACAATCTATCAGATGACGTTAGAGGATTACGATGAATTTTTGGGGGTTCGCTGAATATTGATGGCTTTAGCATCTCGCCAGAGTCTGTCGCAAATCTCAGCTCATATTACGACATTACCCGATAGACGTGCATCGGGGATTGTGCAACGAAAAATCGCCCGCAGGGGAATGCACTGGAATGCTATCGTAAGCTGAACATTTTTCCGATTTTGTGCCAATTATTTTTGAAACGCCCTCTTTTTGTAATTACATTGTAGCTATTTAAGGTACGTTTTAACACAGGAGGGATGTATGCGAACAAGTATCGTTCGTATTGGTAATTCTCAGGGAATCAGGATTCCTAAGGTGCTGATTGAACAGTGCCACTTGGGGAGAGAGGTGGAGCTTGAAGTTAAGGATGACGCGTTAATTATTCGTTCAGCATCATTTCCCCGTCAGGGTTGGGATGAAAAATTCAAGAGCATGGCCGCAGCCGGAGATGACACTCTCCTCGATGGTGATCTTGATAGCCAATCTTCATGGGATGAGGACGAATGGCAATGGTAGTCAAGCGCTTTGAGGTCTACCTGGTCAGCCTTGATCCCACGATAGGGCGTGAAATTCGCAAGACTCGACCATGTCTCGTTATTTCACCAGATGAAATGAATCATTACGTTGCTACGGCTATTGTTGCTCCCATGACCACCAAAGGCAGAGATTACCCTACAAGGGTCAACTGCTCTTTCCAGGGTAAGGATGGTCAGGTGGTTCTTGATCAAATCAGAACCGTTGATACATCGCGGTTGGTTCACAAACTCGGAGAAATTGACTCCAAAACAAAAGCGAAGGTATTGGAAGTTATTGCTGAAATATTTGCGCCATAGTAACTGGCATCCCTACCAGTCAACCTTCCCGATCAGTTCGTAGGAGGTGGTGTCGTTGATGGTTGCCATGCAGAATGAGCCGACGGTGGCTGTTGCGTCACCAATTGAGAGGATACATTCGTTGTCGACCTCCGGAGCATCGTACTCTGTCCGGCCGAAAGCAGTATCTCCATCTATCTGCTCAATCAGTACTTTGAGGGTTTTCCCGGCAAAAACGCGGTTGTTCTGCTCTGCGACGGCTTCCTGCACTTCCATGAGATCTGCCACCCGCTCCTGCTTCTCTTCGGGGGTGATGGTCTCTTCAAGCGCGAAAGAGGGGGCATGTTCCTCGTGGCAGTAGGGGAAGCAGCCGAGGCGGTCGAAACGGGTTGTCTCAACAAACTCCAGCAGCTCTTCAAACTCTTCACGGGTTTCACCGGGATAGCCGGCAATCATGGTGGTACGCAGGCGGATATCGGGGTTTTTCTCCCGGATGGTTTCGATGAGCCTGATGGTATCCAGCTTGTTGATTCCGCGGTTCATGGAGCGCAGGATACGATCGTTGCAATGCTGGAGGGGAATGTCGAGATAGTTGCAGATGTTCTTCCGCTCGCGCATGGTATCAATCACCGCTAGCGGAAAGTTGACCGGGTAGGCGTAGAGCAGGCGAATCCAGTCGAATTCCATGTCGGAGAGGCGGAGCACCAGGTCGTTGAGCATCGACTTGCCCATCGTATCGTACCCGAACATGCTGATATCCTGTGCAATAACGTTCAGCTCCCTGACCCCTGCGCCCTTGAGCAGGGCAGCCTCACGCAGGAGCTGATCGACCGGCTGGCTGCGGTAGCGCCCCCTGATGGTCGGAATTGAGCAGAACGAGCAGGTGTGGTTGCACCCTTCGGCAATTTTGAGATAGGTGTAGTGGGGTGGTGTAAGGCGCGAGCGGTGGTCATAGAGCTCTTCGCGATAGCGGGCCCCGAGAGCGGCAAGAATTTCGGGTAGTTCGCGGGTGCCGAAAAAGCCGTCTACTTCAGCCATCTCTTCCTTGAGCTCACGGCGGTAGAGCTCGGTGAGGCATCCCATCACATAGACCTGCCTGATTTTTCCCTCGCTCTTTTTTTCAATGGCCGCCAAGGTTTCGGCGATCGACTCCTCCTTGGCATCTTCGATGAATGCGCAGGTGTTGATGAGGATGGTGTCGGCCTCATCGGCGGTTTCGGTAAAGATGATGCCAGAGGCTTCAGCCTGGGCCATCAGCCGTTCAGAATCGACCGTATTTTTCGAGCAGCCGAGGCTCAGAAGAAAGAGTTTATGCGTTGTCATTGTAGTTGAATCGTTCAAGAAAATCTTGTTTCCACTCCATGAAGGAGCCCTTCTGGATCTCCGCACGTGCCGTTGCGGTGAGCCACATAAAGAAAGAGATGTTCTGCAGGGTGCAGAGTTTAAGGCCGAGAATCTCGCCGACGTTGAGGAGGTGGCGGATATAGGCGCGTGAATAATTTCGGCAGACCTCGTTGTCGAACCCTTCGTCGATGGAGCTGAAGTCGGCGGAATATTTGGCGGAGCGGAGGTTCATCTTGCCCTGGCGGGTGTAGACTCTGCCGTTGCGCCCTTCACGAGTCGGGATGACGCAGTCGAACATATCAATACCGCGCTCAATGGCGTTCAAAATGTTTTCCGGTGTGCCGACTCCCATCAGGTAGCGCGGTTTTTTTTCCGGCAGCAGCGGGTGAGAGAGTTCAAGGATACGGTACATCTCAGCGGCAGGTTCCCCGACCGCCATGCCGCCAATCGCGTATCCGTCAAAATCAAGCTCAACCAGCGCTTGAGTTGAGAGGGTGCGCAGGTCGGCGTGAATTCCGCCCTGCGTGATGCCGAAAAGGTACTGCTCGTGGCCGTAGAGCGGGGAGGTGAGGCTGAAATGCTTCCTTGCCCGTTCGGCCCAGCGGATGGTCAGCTCTCCCGATATGCGGACATACTCTTTGTCGGCCGTTGAGGGAGGGCACTCATCGAGCGGCATCATGATGTCGCTGCCGATAATGCGCTCGGTCTCAATCACATTTTCAGGAGTGAAGTGCTGTTTTGAGCCGTCAAGATGCGACTTGAAGATCACCCCTTCCTCGTTGATTTTGCGCAGATCGGAGAGCGAATAGACCTGGTAGCCACCGCTGTCGGTCAAAAGCGGGCCGTCCCAGTTCATGAAGCGGTGGACACCTCCTGCTTTCTGCAGAATCTCGTTTCCCGGTTTCAGGTAGAGATGGTAGGTATTGGCCAGAATGATATGGACGTTGAGCTCCCGCAGCTCATGGGGTTCAACTGATTTGACGCTTGCACGGGTGCCTACCGGCATAAAGACCGGCGTAGGAATCGTTCCGTGGCTCGTTTCAAGAACTCCGCATCGGGCTGAACAATGCGGGTCGGTGGTAATGACGCTGAATTTCATCTGCCAAAGTAGCCAAAGCACGGTACAAAACAAAAGCCCGCACCAGCCTTCGTCCTGAACGGAAATGAATGGGCTCTTTGCTCTCTGGTTTAGACTATATTTTTCCCATGTTACAGAATCCGTTTCTTTTTCATTGGCTTTCAATTAAATGTTTTGTTGTAAATATTGCGTGATTTACAGGGAAAGCAGTATCTTGTTTTTCAAAGTGTTGGATTGATCGTGTTGTGATACAAGAGTCAGTGTTGGGAACGGTTTGAATTTTATTGCCAATGAAAATGTATTCATTTGTGGCTGGCATTTTGCTGGTTGGGGTTGTCACTTTTTCAAACGGAAACCTGCTTGCTGAAAAAGAGAGTAGCGTATTTGTTTCTGGGCAGGGGAGGGATGAGCCGGTCAAACCTCTGGCAGTTCCGAAAGTGGCTGATCAGGCTATGGTGGAGCTTGGCAAAAAACTCTTCTTTGATCCCCGGCTTTCCAAATCAGGATTTATTTCCTGCAACTCATGCCACAATCTCAGTATGGGCGGCAGTGATAATCTGAAAACCTCTGTCGGTCATAACTTGCGTAAAGGAGCAATCAACGCACCAACGGTACTGAATTCAAACATTAATTTTGCGCAGTTCTGGGACGGTCGGGTAAAAAATTTCAAGGAACTCTTATCGGTTGGCGATTATGCCTATGGAGGAATGGTTGCGTTCATCGAGGGGAAGGTAAGCAATTCGCGACGAGTCCCATTTACACACGCTCTTACTGTTGCGATCCTTCGATCTATTCCCCTTTATGTTGAAGAGTTCAATCAGGTATTTCATTCCGGCAGGATTGATATGGAGCAGATGATAACTGCCCTGACAGCCTTCGAAGAGACACTGGTCACTCCCAATGCCCGTTTCGACAAATGGCTGAACGGCGATGACGCAGCGATTACCAAACAGGAGCTTGCAGGCTATAAGCTGTTCAAAAGCAGTGGATGTACAGCATGCCACAATGGACCCTCTCTCGGTGGTAATTCATTCCAGAAAACAGGTGTCGTGGAACCATACAAGTCAACGAATTCTGCAACAGGTCGTTTTGCTGTTACAAAAAAAGAGGCGGACCGTTTCAAATTCAAGGTGCCGACCTTGAGGAATGTTGAGCTTACCTATCCTTATTTTCATGACGGCGGGGCGGCAACACTCTCGAAGGCCGTTGAGGTTATGGGCCGTATTCAATTGGGCAAAAAGTTCACTGAAAAGGAGAATTCCAATATTGTTGCATTCCTGAAGAGTTTGACCGGCGACCAGCCAAAATTCGAGCTTCCGTATCTTCCGCCATCATCCGACACAACACCGCCTCCGCAGCCCTTCGGTAAATAAATAATCATGGCTATTGTATTTCCGAGGATAAATGCCTCTACGTAGATAAATTATGTTTCTGGTGATGCTCTGAAAATTTTGATGAGCGCAGTGCAATGGCTGTCCAGAACGCACCGAGCAGATCCACGACGCCGAAAAGAATGAGCGTAGGGATGGCGAAACCCGCCAAGACCAGTGCGGTGAAAAAGAAAATAACTGATGAACGGGCATAGACCGTCCATCGGAAATAGTCGGTCAATTCATGGCGGGCCGCCATGAAGTCATAGAAGGCGAAAAAGCACAAAAGCACTCCGATAACTCGAATCCAGACTTCGTTTGTGCAGGGAAAACCAAAAAATGCAAGAAGGGGATTGGGTGTTGTCATGAGACCAACCCCAAGAATCAGCTCATAGATCCCGAACGCGAAAACGCTTTTGGCCGGATTGCTCATCTATCTCTCCTTTTGGTATGTTGTTCAAGTCTTGCACAGTACTCTAATGCAGGTAACGGTTTGAACGTTTTTCATGATTCTGACAAACACCGCAATATACTTACTGCCGTAAAACTATAATAAATTATTGACCTCTTGACCAAACCAGCGATTCAGTACCATCGTTTTCCGGTACGTCTATAACGCCTGCTATGGGTCAAGCAAGGGGTGTTTATGCTACGGCTTGTGAAGCAAAAGGAGCTGATGGGCATCGCCAAAAGTCATCTTTTTTTTGACCATGGGGTGATATTATTTTCGCTGATTGCTAACAATTTTCTTGAAATATATGTACTTTACAGTTGTTAATTTTGCAACTGCCTTTTTTGTTGCTCTGTTGCGTCATCATGTGGTCACCGGACATTTGTTGCGCTACACCTTGTTCAGAAGCGAACTGTTATGTGGTGTATCTGTGAGAGTTCCTTGGGTGTTAGCGTTCAAAAAAGAGCCCGGATTTATATCCGTGAGTTGAGAAATATTTCCAGCCAAATAAAATCACCATTCAGCAATTTGCAAAAATATAATCACAATAGTTGTGGTTATATGGTAGCAGTAGAGGGTTAACCCGACTTTTGCAAGACTATAAACACTTTGTGTGATATGCCTTGGTGATCGTGGATCGTGGAATTGGTGTCAGGAGATTACCAAAAAAATGGAGGAAGCCGAAAATCCGGAAAAGAGTAGGCAAAATGAATGCTAATAGATAAATAAAATGAAAACAACATTAAAATCAGCACTGTTAATTCCGTTGTTTCTCCTTTGCTTTATTAAAGTTAGTATGGCAGGTGATAGAGAAATAGGCGGTTATGTGGACAAAGCCGAAGACCGCTTTGTCAGAAACGTCTGGAACTTTGTTAAAAACTTTCAGGGTTGGCAAAACATTGGCAGCAATCGTTATACGACTTCACAGTATTATTGGTCTGAGCCACGATTCTTTAATACGGAGGCTGCAAATTTTGTTGATAAAATGGATCTTGTCTATGTTGCATCGCACGGTTCGCCTTATTATACCCAATGCACGAAAACTCCGGATACAGGGGCTTCTCTTAACTTATGCCCCGGTTATGGATACTTGCCTACCAATGGGGATCTTGAGTTTCTCATTATAGAATCATGTTCTACAGTTACCGGTGCGCCCGAGGCGGGAGGTGGAGACTGGTGGTCACCCTGGGCAAATTCAATCTTCAAGGGATTGCATCAGTTGGTAGGTTTCAGAACATTAAGCTATTCTGATAATGGTATCCCGAATAATTTTGCAAATAAATTAAAGGGAAATGGTGGGGTATGGCAATCATGGTTTAATGCGGTTAATGAAGAGCGATCAATATGGCATGAGAGTTCATGGCCTGGCTATGCAAGTACCATACTCTATACTACTACAGAAAATGACCGTTTGGGTAATTACTCCGAAGATCCTGCTCCTGGAGCACACAATATGAAAACATGGTGGCAATATTAATTTTCAATTGGCGGGAGTAAATTCCACTATAGCTTCGCTTTGTGAAAGAATCGATAGAAAATGAACGCAAATTTCGAATCAAAATCTAAAAACCAGGCAAAATGAAAAAAATTAATAAAATGCAGAAACTAATGGCTCCTGTGCTGGCGGCTGTTTTTTTATTACCTTCTCAGCCTAAGAATACAGCCCAGATCAATCCTTCCAATGTGATTGTCAGAGCAGAAAAAGTTTTTACATACTCTTTTGAGGCACCAAAAGAGTTATCTGTTGCAAGTGCAGGCAGAATTGCTGCACAAGTAATGGATGCAGGCAACGTCCCTCTTGCCGTAACCAATCAGAGAATAGCCTGTTACTCATCACCTGAGGATGCTTCTGTATATTTTGAACAGGATTTGAGTACAGGTAATATCAGTTTCACTAAAAGCATGAGAAAGTATTATGGCGATGTAGTACCAAAGCTTCCTTCTCATGAGGAAGGTGATAAAATAGCGCGGGAATATTTAAAAAAGTTTAACCTCTTGCCTCTTAACGAAGCAGAAATTCAATTGGTACATAAAGGTGGCCTCAGATCATCGTCAATTATTGACGGGAAACAAGGTGGGCCAGTCATTGATAAAATGATAACCCTTTCTTATGGAAGAGTTCTTGATGGAGTTCCTGTAGTTGGACCTGGGTCTAAAATGGTTGTCAACATTGGTAATGCAGGTGAAGTAACAGGAGTAATAAAACGATGGAGAGAAGTAAATCTGTCGACGAAAGCTCAATTAAAGCCGGAACAAATTGTCAGCCAAACAGAAGCAGAGTCAGAATTGCGCAAAATAATAGCAACGGAATTTGGCCGGGAGGCAACCTATGAAGTAAAGAGCAGCGGCAAAGCATACTATGATGGAAATGGAAAAACCCTTCAGCCGGTATTTATTTTTGATACGAAGGTATCTCTTGGCAAAAGCCATGTTGAGCCATTTAATTATCTCGCATTGGTGAACATACAGAGGAATCCGATGGAATCTGTCAGGCCAGTTATCGATGAAAGAGCAAAAGCAAGTTTGAAAGAAGCAAGAAATGTACAAAACGTCCATTCGTTGGACAAAACTGATTAAAATTCAAAAAAAAAGCGTACAACGATGGCTGAACAGTGATTGTTGTGCGCTTTTTTTGTTATGGATCATCGAAATGGGAGCGTGCAATCGATGAGAAATACTGACCTGTATGAACCCTCAAGCCCATACATTTGTTGGTGGTTAAACAACGCAATAAGTTGTATTTGTAGTTGAACCATTTCATTGAGGAATCTACCATGTCAATACTTTATACTCCACTCACTCTTGGCCCGATAGTCCTGAAGAACCGTCTTGTCATGGCGCCGATGACGCGCAGTCGCGCAACCGGTAACCTTCCGAATGCTCTTATGGCGGAGTATTACGCACAACGCAGCGCGGCAGGCCTTATCATTACCGAAGGAACATCTTCTTCACCGAATGGTCTGGGCTATCCGCGTATACCGGGAATATTTTCCACTGCCCAGGTCGATGGATGGAAAGCCATTACCAAAGGAGTTCATGGGAAGGGTTCAAAGATTTTTCTGCAGCTCATGCATTGCGGGCGAATTTCTCATCCGCTGAACATGCCTGCTGGATCTCGCGTCATTGCTCCTTCAGCCGTTGCAGCTTCCGGCGAGATGTACACGGATACCGAAGGTTTGAAACCATTTCCTGTGCCGGAGGCCATGACTGTGGAAGATATCCGGGTCGCGATTGCCGAGTATGCCGAGGCTGCCAGAAATGCTGTGTTAGCGGGGTTCGACGGCGTCGAGCTTCATGCAGCAAACGGCTATCTGCTCGAACAGTTCATTCGTCCGAATTCAAACCTGCGTACTGATAGTTACGGTGGTTCGCTGGAAAACCGCGCACGTTTTGTGCTTGAAGTTGTCGATGCTGTGAGTGGGTCCATCGGCAGGGAGCGTGTTGGCATAAGGCTTTCCCCGTTCGGTGTGTTCAATGACATGCCGCTTTATGACCGAATGGAAGAGGAGTACACCTGGCTGGCCGAACAGCTCAATCTTTCAGCTCCGGCGTACATTCATCTCGTTGATCATTCTTCAATGGGTGCACCGCTCGTGCCCGACAGCATGAAGGAGACATTCCGCAATACATTCAAGGGTGCTTTGATTCTGTCTGGAGGTTACGATGCAAAGCGTGCTGAAAGCGATCTGGTCGGGGGAAAATGCGACCTCATTGCCATCGGGCGTGCTTTTATTGCCAATCCCGATCTTATCGAACGGTGGAAAACCGGAGCTGCTCTGAACGCCCCTGATATGGATACGTTCTATTCTCCAGGGCTCAAGGGTTATTCCGACTATCCTGCGTTGCATGAAGAGGATTGAGCTTGCCAGCCTTGAACTTTTTATTAAAAAACCTTACAATGTGACGTTTTCTGACCGTTATTTACTGACATAATTACAGGGGCTTTACAATGGCGTTATGGAATGCAATCGCAGGGCAGTTACGATCAGTCATTGAATGGAAAAATCCTGCACCGGATGTTCTTTTCCAACGATGGACAGATAATGGAGATGAGATCAAAAACGTATCGAAGCTTATTATCGGTCCTGGACAGGGCGTGATCTTTGTTTATGAGGGTAAGCCACAAGCTGTTCTTATCGAACCGGGCATGACAGACTTGAAAACACAAAATATTCCCTTCTGGACGACGATCACAAAATTCATGCAGGCATTCAAAAGTGAGCACAAGGTCGGGATATATTTTTTTCGGACTGCCGAGATGCTGAACCAGGGTTGGGGTACGCCTGGTCCAGTGAAGTATATTGATCCGCAGTACAAGTTTCCTGTCGGGATGAAAGGGTTTGGCAATTTCTCTTTTCGTATCTCGGATGCGGGAAATTTCTTCATTAATGTTATGGGTCAGAGGGACGAGTTCAGAGTTGATGAACTTCGTATGGTCATTGTGGCAAGGCTTGTTCAGCCACTTACGGATTTTCTTGCGGAAGCAAAGTTCGGCTATAATGAGATTGATGCCAACAGAAATGAAATTGCTGACGGGGTGCGCGAAAAGGTAGCTCCGATCTTCCTGAACCTTGGTTTTGAGCTTAAAGATTTTCGTGTCGAAAATACCGATTTTGATGATGACACCAGGCGCCGGGTGCAACGTATAGCTGATATGCAGGCTGAGGCACAGGCCGCTCAGGCTGTTGGTTTGAACTTCACTCAAGTTCAACAGTTAGCCGCTCTTCGAGATGCTGCCCAAAACCAGGGTGGAGTGGCCGGAATGGGAGTTGGTCTTGGTGCAGGCGTGGGAATGGGCCAGGCAATGGCTGGCATGATGGGCAACATGAATGCACCGCAACCTGCTACGGAAGATCCCGTGGCCAAGCTTTCAAAATTGAAACAGATGCTTGATAACGACCTTATCACCCAACAGGAATACGATACAAAAAAGCAGCAGATTCTTTCGCAATTGTAATCGATATCGTGCGAATCGCTTTTGAAGAACGTAACTATCAGGAGTCAACATTTATGAAAGCCAGCCGCTTTTTCAAGTTGCTTTTCATGATTACCCTTGCTGTTCTTGGCATTCCTTTTATTGGTGAGGATCTTATTGCTCGGGCTGGTGGTGGCGGTGGTGGTCATGGGGGCGGTCATGGAGGAGGGCATAGCGGTGGAGGATTTTCTGGCGGGGGACATTCAACGGGTGGTGGAGACGTTAGCCCTGAGATCATAGTTCTTATTATCATTGTGTACGTGGTATACTACGTCGTAAAGAAAGCATACGGGTTTGATTTATCTTCCGATAAAGCATTGATTACGTTGTACTCCAGAATGGCTGGGCATAAAAAAAACACTTTTGAAAAAGTCGATGGATATAAGGGATTTGTTGCAGCGAATCCCGACTTTGATCTATCAGCATTCTTGTTGAAAGTCCGCAAAGCCTTCATCGAAGTGCAATCGTCCTGGTCTGAACAAAATACCAGTCGCATGCGAAGGTTCCTTACGGACGGCGTCTATCAGCGATTCAACACCCAGTTCAGGATGATGGAGCTTCTTCAGCAGACCAACCCCGTAAGTAATATCAAAATTGGGGACATCTGGGTCGATAAAATCGATCAGGATGGCCTTTATGACATTATTCATGTTGGAATCGAAGCGAGCATGGACGACAAGTTCCAGTGTGCCCTGAACCATGAGCTGGATGAGGAAGGTTTCGACGATTTTGTAGAGTTCTGGTCTTTTATCCGCAAGCGAGGAGCCCCGGAAAAAGATATCTATGATTCCAGCAACTGTCCGAATTGCGGCGCACCACTACCGGAAAATATTGGTGAGGTGTGCAAATGTACCCATTGTAATGCAATGGTTAATTCCGGGGAATTCGACTGGATACTTTCTGAAATTACCCAGAAGGATGATTACCACCGTATTGATGTTTTTTCAGAAAAGCTTGCTAACCTGGATGCCAAGGTATATGAGATGGTCTCGATTTATGGAGATTTTTCTGTTCAACTGGTTGAGGACAAGGCTTCAAATGCATACATGCAGATCATGACTGCTAAAGCCATGCAGGATCCTTCAGTGATGCGCCGGTTTGTCTCAGATGACTTATTCCTGCAACTTGCACCAGGGTTTGAAAGAAATCAGGAAATATTCAATCGTATTTTCCTGAACAAGGTGACTCTCATTGGTGCGCAGAAAAAGGAAAATAAAAACATCCTTATCTTTGCGATCATCTGCTCGATGCAGAGAGTGCTGGTTAAAAACAACAGGGTGGAGCTGGTCGATCCGGAAATTATAACACAGGAAGAGCTGATTTTTTTGACCCGGGATGCACAGGTCGGGGCCGGAAAGGGTTCAATCTATCAACATAATTGTCCAGCTTGTGGTGGTCCCGTCAAGAACACACTTGATGTCAAGTGTTCATACTGCGGAATTCTGCTCAATAGTACAGCAAACGACTGGGTTGTCAGCGCATTGATGAACCGCTCCAAATTCACTGAATATTATCATGCGAATAAGGGGGATTTTACTGCGAGAATCGATCCTTTTGTGTTGGATAAGCTTTACAGTGTTAAAGATTACGCACTAAATAACCTTTTGATTGTTTTTGCGGCTGATGGAGCTTTTAACGATGAGGAAAGTACATTTATGATTCAAGCTGCGAAAAGATGGGGATTCAAGAGTGCCGATATCGAACCTCTTTTCAAAATGGCAACAAGCGGAAGGCTTTCGATCAGAATGCCTGAAAATCAGAATATGCGGAACACGATCTACAAGTTGATGGAGAAGGCCGCAAGTGCTGACGAAAACATTACCCCGCAGGAGCAAAAGATTCTGGGTTGGGTCAAAGAGACGTATATCGACCAAAAAGTATAAATCAGGTGTAGAACGCATAGGCAGAAAGCCGCCCGCTGGAGCTGTTGGTGTTCAGGCAATTCATCGTTTCATACTCTTCTTTGCTGTCTTGATGAAACGCCCGAACGCCTTCTCCTTTTTCCGTTTTTCGAGATACGACATCTCATAGTGCTCAGACTCTTTGCGGAGCTTCAGATAACCTGCATAGCGCTCTTCACTCAACTCGCCTTCTGCAATTGCAGCAAGAATCGCGCAGCCTGACTCCTGTGTGTGGCTGCAATCGGCATAGCGACAGGCCCCGGCAAGCTCAATAATATCTTCAAACCCTTTGTTTACCCCTTCATTGGCGCTCAGAAGGCCTAACTCTCTCATGCCGGGGGTATCGATGAACATAACGCCGTTATCAAGCACAATAAGCTGCCGACGCGTTGTTGTGTGTTTGCCCTCTCCTGTTCCACTGACTGCTTTGGTGTCAAGTTCATCCCTTCCAGTCAGGTGATTGATTAGCGTTGTCTTGCCGACTCCCGACGAACCAAGCAGGCAACAGGTTCGATCCGGCAGCAATACCTGCTGCAATTCATCATATCCGGTTCCGGTTATGTTACTGAGTGCTATAACCCTGATTGTGATGCCGGCCTCTTTTATGGCGGCAAGCATCTCATGTAGCTCATACTGGGAGATCAGGTCCGTTTTGGCAAGAATGATAATCGGCTCAACATGCCCATCTGCCGCCATGACCAGATAGCGGTTCAGTCTCGCCAGATTAAAGTCATAGTGACATGACTGGACAATGAATGCAATATCAATGTTGGCGGCAATCATCTGGTAGTCCACTTCCATGCCCGCACGCTTCCGTCGTAAAAAGCTCTTTCGGGGAAAGAGTCCATGGATGATGGCAAGGGTGCCGTCATTGTGATACTCCACACTGACCCAGTCGCCGACACAGGGCAGCTCAACCGACGACTCAACACCGAAAACGAACTTCCCCGCAAGTTCAGCAGGAATCTCACCAAGTTCATTCCTGACAATAAAAGAATTGCGATTAACTGCCGTCACTCGTGCAATGTCCTGACCCTCATGGCGGATCTCATCGATATGTGCTTCAAACCACTCGTCAAACCCAAGATCAATCAAGTTCATTATAATTTTTCACCGAACACTGTTCAAGGTGTAACCTGCCTGAATTGTATAAAGCAGACTGTTGTTTTTCATACAAGTTAACCTGCAACGTATTCCAAAAAAAACAAAACATCCCGAACCGATCTCAATATTTCTTTTTTCCCTGCGTTTTTATGAACTTTCACATTGTAAGCCGATACCGTTTCTGGACTGAGAATGGGGCGTGACGATGAAACTACTGATAATTCTTTTGTTGCTTTTCCTCGGAATTCCTGCGTTTTCGGGTGCGCAGGAGATCGACAGAATGCTTTTCGGCGCCTACGATACGGCGCTGGTGATTGTTAACCGCTCCTCCGGGGTCGTGACCGATGTAAACCCGGTACTCAGTGCTCGGCGATTGTCACCCTGTTCAACATTCAAGATCTATAATACCCTGATCGGCCTTCAGCTTGGTCTTATCAAGGGTGCCGATGAACCCTGGTATATCTGGGACGGGGTGCACCGGGATATCGAAGAGTGGAACCGTGACTTGACCCTCCGTGAGGCGTTCCGGGTTTCAGCGGTGCCTGCTTTTCAGGTGATTGCAAGAGAGATCAGGGCTGAACGGATGAAAAGATATATCGAACTGATCGGCTATGGAAATGGGGATATCTCCACAGGGATCGATACCTTCTGGCTTCCTCGGCCAGGAAAAGCCGGAATGCTGATCAGCGCCGACGAACAGGTCGCTCTATTAAACAAACTGTTCGATGGCAAGCTGCCGTTTTCCGGAAAGCAGGTGAAGACACTTCGTGACGTAATGCTGGTTTCAGAAACCCCAAAAGGGAAGCTCTACGGCAAAACAGGATCAGGCAAGAGTGCGAACGGGAAAGAGGAGCTGGGATGGTTTGTCGGCTTTCTTGAAAGCGGAGGGGTCGATTACGTTTTCGCCTGTAACATCACAGGAGGAGAGCACCCCTCCGGGAAAGCCGCCCGTGCTATTGTGGAAAATGTTTTCAGCTCTCAGAATCTTCTGTAGATGCAGCGCATCAGCTTCCGTTGTATTCGGTGAGCAGATGTATTTACAGAAAAACAGGCCTTTGTCGATAAAATTGAAAAGGCTGCAAGCGTTTTCAATAAGCTTTGTTTTCGCGCTAATTCATTCTGGTACGCTAAATCCAATGCTTTTAGCCTCCTCGCAGTCTTATGTGAGTTTGGAGACCGCTTCGTTACAACTGATCTATCTGCGCTCAAACTATCTCTTACTGCGTTTGCCGAGAGTCCGCCAAGTGACTATGCATTAGCTGCAAGAGAAGGAGTCAACAATAATGAGGGAACGGGTGATTCGAGCTGATTACATTCGGCAGCTTTTGGCACCTTTTCTTCAATAATGATTATCGATCTCAGGATTTGATAAATGACTCTGTATTATCGTGACCGGCGTGAGGACAAGACAGACAGAGCGTAAACACAGAAGTAGCATCATGTTAGACAGACAAACCAAACTGGCGTCATGTTAAAGACCATACTGTCTGCCCAGAACGGCGAAGCTGCCTGAATGTGAGTAACTGCTTATAGAGACTCTCAAAGAGGTAGAATCGCGGTTATTTATCAGGACAGCAGACGCTGTCGATAAAGAGGCTGTAGAAGGCATTCACGCCTCCGGTGGGGTGTTCGCCTGCGATGCTCTCATACTCTTTCTTCTCCATTTTACGGCTGAATGCTGCTTCGATGGCGGGCGCTGTCAGAATCCTGAATATCTCATCCATCCTTTCTGCTGAATATGGCATCTTATTGTCGAGCCACCAGGTCATGAGCGAAAGCAGCGTGCTGATTAGATGGTGAGTGGTTACCTCTATGGGTACGGGCGGGGATTTTTTGTTCCTGTTGAGCTCGGTAAGAGGCTCGATCAGCATGGTATAGAGATAGCGGTGCAGGTATTTCAGGATCATCTCGCCGCTTTGTTTGCCTGCGATGGCCTTGTACAGTTTGTGATGCTGACCGGTGTGACGGAAGAGTTCCAGGACGAAATTGACTTCAGGCTCCTTTCCGGTACGTCTTGAATCAAAAAGTGCTTGCTGCTGTTGTTCGAACAGGGTGCGCAGGAGTTCGAAACTGGAGAGGAGCAGTTCATCCTTGTCACGGTAGTGCGCATAGAAGGTCGATCTTCCCACGTCCGCTCGATCGAGAATGTCCTGCACGGTAATGGTCTCGTACCCTTTTTCCACAATCAGCGTCATGAGTGCCTCGTGCATCAGTCTGCGCGTGCGGCTGATTCTCCGGTCTTCCTTTTTTTTTGTCATAAATTTTCTTTTTCGGCCCGATAAAAACATCGGTTTTATCCGGTAGTGAACAATACTCAAAACATTGGTTGTTGACACAACGATTAAATATAGGTATTTTTTATCGAACACATTGTTCATTAATGAATAAGATATTCTATAAAAAAGATGGAGGAAGGCAACATGGAAGAGAGGCATATCAGGGAAGCGGTTAAAGAGAGCTACGCCAAAACGGTAAAGCAGGGTGGTTCGTGCGGATGTTCCCGGAAAGCCGGGGATGCAGAAGCTGAATATATTCGGTCGGCAGGCAAGGCTGTGGGCTATTCCGAAACGGAGCTGAAGAGCATACCGGAGGGTGCCAATCTCGGGCTCGGTTGCGGTAATCCGGTGGCTCTTGCGGTGATCAGGGAGGGTGATGTGGTGCTTGATCTCGGTTCTGGGGGCGGGTTTGACTGTTTTCTTGCTTCGAGCATTGTCGGCGAGAGGGGGCGTGTGATCGGCGTGGATATGACGCCTGAGATGGTCGAACGGGCAAAAGCGAACGCCCGGAACAACGGTTACCGGAACGTTGATTTCCGTCTTGGGGAGATCGAGGCGCTTCCTGTGGAGAGCGCGAGTGTCGATGTGATCATCTCAAATTGCGTCATCAATCTTTCGACCGACAAGCCAAAGGTTTTTCAGGAGGCCTGGCGTGTGCTGAAACCCGGCGGAAGGCTTATGGTGTCGGATATCGTTTTACTGGCAGATCTCCCCGCTTACCTCAGCGGATCAGTCGAGGCATACGTTCGATGTATTGCGGGTGCCGTTCGCAAGGATGAATATCTCGACGCTATAAAACAGGCTGGGTTCGAGGAGATATCGGTTGTCGGAGAGAGTCACTTCCCTGAGGAGATGATTGCCGGACAGCCTCTTTTGCAGGAACTTGCCGCAACCCTCAGCATTCCAATGAGCGAACTGCAGCGGATTGGAAGTTCGGTCGTTAGCCTCAAGGTTGCAGCAAATAAGGGCGTGCCTGATAAACATTAATGGTGTTGAATGGTACTGCAGGCACGCCTGAAAAATGGATCAAAGAGAACGGAGGATCAGGGAACTGGTTTGACGATTACCTCATTTGCAGGTATCCACTGGTCGAAGATGATGGTTTTCGCACCAACTGCCGGTGTTGCCCCCTTTGTTTTTGTGAGGGTGATGCGGTCGAGGTACCATCCCGGACCATTTCCCGAGTCGTCCCGCCATACACGAACCTTTTTCGGAGCGCCGACGTCGCCGAAAAGAGTCACGCTGTTGGTATCACCCGACTCAAACAGTCCCGGGGGACAGGAATCGATGATATAATGGAGCATTTTTTCATCCAGGCCCACGACAGCGAAGCGCAGCCATGCATCTGTTCCGCCACCCCCTACATCAGCGGTTTTAACGTCAAGCACGTATGCTGGAGCAGGGGGAGTGATGAAAGGACGATCGGTACGGGTTGCCAGACGCAGATTTCCGGCGAACTCTTTCTCATTGAGCACTTCGCGCAGTGTCGCGGGATTGTTCACGAGAATGCCATCCACTCCCATCCGCATATAATTGCGCATGGCGTCGGCATCCTGAAGCGTCCACACATATACCATTTTGAGGTGTCCCTCGTGTGCTCTGCGAGCCACTGCATTCATAACGGTATGCGGCACATTGGGGCCGATTCCGTAAGCATAGATGCCATTACCATAGGTGTGCTGACTAATACCCAGTTGCTGAAAGAATTCCGAAACACGCTTGGAGTCGTTGTCTTCGTCGATGCCCACACCTTCATTTGGGGCCATGGCGAATCCTTTCAGCGGGTTGAAGAAGGCTCGGTCGTCATAGGAAGAAATTGAAAAAAGAACATTTACCGGTACCTGATCGGTCAAGTGCTTGCGCACGATCTTCAACAGGGTGAGAAACTGGTTTTCCGGCTGATCCTTGCAGTCGAAAATCACCAGAGCGACGGCAGGCTTGGCTTTCAGCACCACACTCATGCGGTCAAGATAGGGGATAAGCGCATCTGCTTCGGGAGTAACCGATTTATCGTGACTGACCAGAAAATACTTTGGGCTGTCGTAATAGCGGATGTCGCATTCAATAGCATTGGCTCCGTCGGCGATAGCATTCTTGACGGCATCAGTGCTGTTGCATCGGTGGGCAACGACGTAGAACGGTCTTGCTGACATAGGAACTCCTCCCTTGTTTGAATGGTGAATGAAAAAGCCTGATTAAACGTTTACAGGCGCTTGACGACAAAAACTGCTAACAATCGCATCTACTGCGTGACAAAATGAAGAGATGATGACGGGTAAAATCAGTGTTCCTGCGGAGTATGTGTTGAAAATTTTATTTATTCAAGTAACCGATCAGTTAACCCCGTTGATCCTGGCGGGGAAGAGGCAGACTTCAGCGGCAGGCCTCAATCATCATTTTACAGTTTCTTTCATCATGTTGCTGTTGAAAAAGCGGGGTTGTATCGATACCCAAAGGTTCTTCATAAAGTGCACTTCCGTTATGGCGGAAGAAAACGCCCAGAGGTAGTTTATCGTATCCGGTTGCAAGACGAAAGGCGGCGTTGCGGTCAGTGGTGTTGTGTCCCTTCGGCAGGTAGCTGATGTTTTTCTTGAACCAGTGATAGGCACTCAGTTTATTGAAAAGTACGCATGGCTGGCATACATCGACGACCGAAAATCCCTTGAAGGTAATCGCCTCCATAATCATCAATTTTGTCTGCTCAATATCTCCGGCAAAGGCTCTTGCGATGAATGGAGCATTTCTTGACAGTGCTACTCCCAGCGGATTGAAGGGTTCGAGTTTGGCTGGTGTTTTCCTTCCGTGCTGCGAGGCTGGAGAGGCTTGTGCGTTGGTGAGGCCGTAGGCCATGTTGTTGTGGACAATCATGGTGACATCAGTGTTTCTCCGGATGGCACGGAGAAAATGATGGCCACCTTCGCCCAGCATATTTCTTTCACCCGATTCAACGATAACAACAAGCTTTGTGTCCGATAGCTTGATGGCCTGATCTATCTCAGACACCATCAGGAGGTTTTCCTGCTCAATCTTGAGTTCATGCAGTGCCAAATTTACTGCCTTCTGCAGCATGTGGCTTCCACATCCCGGGCACCAGGGCACATCGGTGACATGGGATATATGGAACTCGGTGGGTGTATCAATCATGATTGGAATCCTTTAACGCAAGGTTGATGTCTTTTCAATGACTTTTAACATAGATAGTTTATGAGTAAAACATCTTTTTCTGTCGTAAGAAATATATGCCTTTAACTTAAGGATTTCGATACAACCGTCATATAGCCTAAATAGTTCTGAAAAAAAACACTCAAACCAAAATTTGTTTAGGACAAGGCTCTGATTTTTTGAATCACCAAAAATCGTCGGACACCCCGTTTGCATTGTTTTCACCCACGCTTGTTACCAATGATAAGCTGACAGAGCTTGATTACAAGTACACAAGTTGACTCATATTGTATCGGTGGTAATGGTTCGCATAGTTGCTGAATACCATGAATAATATTATTTTTATCCGGATATAATTGAGCCGGGTTATAATAAAACAAATTTTGAAGAGATGAAAAGGAACAGCGGGGAGTACTGCACTGCGTTTGACGGCATGCGGAACATTGCATCGGGAGAGTTGCAGCAGGTGGCGGGAAAGGTGAAAGAGCAAATTGATCAGGGGGAAGTACTCTCCGTTTTGATCTTCGATGATCTAAGTAGTGAACTGGTAGAAGTGGATTTTCGTGGCACAAAGGATGATGTTCTGAAGCGACTGGAACATATAAACGTGCAGCCCGGGTCAACCACCGAAACTTCAAGTAGTGAACCGGCTTCTCAGCGAGGACCGGGTCGTCCGAAGCTTGGTGTTGTTCCAAGGGAGGTGACGTTACTGCCTCGGCATTGGGAATGGCTCAACTGCCAACCAGGCGGTGCATCAGTAGCTCTCCGCAAGCTTGTCGAGGAAGCCCGGAGAGTGAACAACGACCGGGATAAACTGCGTACATCACAGGAAGCAGTTTACCGGTTCATGCATGCAATGGCAGGTGATCTGCCCGGTTTCGAGGAGGCTGCGAGGGCCCTGTTTGCGAAGGAGTCTGAACAATTCAATGAGAGAGTTGTTTTATGGCCTGTTGATATAAGGGAACATGTCTGGAGACTTGCACTTCAGGCATTTTAGACTCAAGAGTGAAGAGGAATGATGATGGACGTGAGCCTGAAAACCTAAAAGGGGATAACCCATGATGCCTCATGATGTGTTTTGTTCTGCTACCATTGCCGGGATTCGACTCCAAAACCGGTTGATTCGCTCTGCGACGCATGAAAGTATGGCTGAGAGCAGCGGGGCGCCTTCTGCCGCTCATGAAGCACTCTACACGGCTCTTGCCAAAGGAGGGGCAGGCGCAGTTATCACCGGCTATGCCGGGGTTCAGCAGGATGGACGGACCAATTATCCGGGTATGTTGATGATGAACGATGATAGCCTCATTTTGCCATATCGACAACTTACCGATGCGGTTCATCGGTATCGTACTCCGATCATTTTGCAGCTTGCTCATTGTGGTTGCCAGACCCGGTCGGCTGTAACCGGCATGAAGACGGTTGCTCCTTCCGCTCTCAAGGACCGCATTTTCAATGAAGAGCGCCCGCATGAACTTGGCGAAGGGGAAATAGAGGCAATCATCAGCAATTTCGTTTTTGCTGCCCGCCGGGCGGTAATGGCCGGTTTTGATGGAATACAGCTCCATCTGGCACATGGCTATTTGCTTGCACAGTTTCTTTCTGGATACACCAACCGCCGCCGGGATCGCTGGGGTGGTTCGACAGAGAATAAGTTTCGTATTGTGGCAGAAATATTGCGTCGGATCCGCCAGGAACAGGGCAATTTTCCCGTGCTGGCCAAAATCAACGGTTTCGATCAGAGGCCCGGAGGGATGAGGGCTGACGAAGCTGTCAACATTGCCCGGTTGCTTGAAGCCTCCGGTTGCTCCGCTATCGAGGTCTCGTCTGGTACTATCGAGGAGGGATTGTCGATCATGAGAGGGGTGAAACTGCCGGTTGAACCGTTGCTTGCCTGCAATTTCAGGTTCAAATCAATGCCTGTACCGCTGAAAAAAGTGCTCTCACCGCTGCTTCCTCTGGCAGTGCCCATTCCAAAACTCCTGCAGAACTACAATCTGGAGGTAGCAAAAGTCATCAAAAAAGCTGTTACAATTCCTGTCATTGCTGTCGGTGGTATTCATACACTGGAAGATATTTCCGCTGCGCTCGGCAGTGGTGCCGCTGACTTTGTCTCCATGTCGCGTCCGTTCATCATTGAGCGAGACATTGTGCACAAATTGCAGGAGGGAAGGCAAACGGCTTCTCGCTGTATCATGTGCAATTACTGCGCAATAATGATCGAAGAGGGGCCGCTCAGATGCTGGTATGGAAAGCTTCCCGCGAAGCTGGCAGAACCGGCCTGAGTTCAACAGAAAATCGATTCATTTTTGTTGCAATATTTTGTAATATATGTATACCTATACGGGGTATAAGTATTGTTTCGATTCTCCTGTTCAGGATGCAAGTGAGGTTTACCCGAGCTGACTGAACTGAATAAATTATTAAGCAGGTAATAGATATACTATGAAGAATACGCGTGAAGTAACTCCCGCCAAAGCCTTTGCAATGATTAAAAACGGTGCATTGCTTGTCGATGTCCGCGAACCGGGTGAAGTAGACAGAAAATCATTCGATGTTCCCGAAATCATGCTGATTCCTTTACGCCAACTTGAAACCCGGTACAAGGAAATACCCGCTGACCGTCAGGTAATTATTGCATGTCATAGTGGTAGTCGCAGTATAATGGCAAGCCGTTTTCTGGTGAACCATGGTTACAGTAAAGCAGTCCACATGCAGTCCGGGATTGTTTTCTGGGCTGCGGAAGGGCTTCCGGTCAAAGGAACGCAAAAAAAAACAACCGGATCATTGCTGTCACGACTGTTCAGCAGGAAGTCATGAATGCTGTTTTCTCGTTTCTATCCTGACCTGGTTGTTGATCGACAATTCTCACTCCTTTGCTGGAAGGTGTTGTTTTACCGCGGCGATGAGTGCATCAAGGTTGGCCAGGTCGTCAAGCTCCTTTTTTGTCAGCACGACATCAAAACAGGTGTTCTTATCAAGGATAATGGGGTACTGGAAGTGCTGGTTATATTTTTTCTCGAATTCGTCCCGGTGCAGGAATTCCACGGGAACCCCTATTGAGATGCGGAACGCTTTCCATGCCTCCTTTTCAGTGAATGGTCCGTGGGTCAGTTTGCAGAGACTGCAACTGTAGGTTTCAGGGCTCAAAATCTTCTGTCCCAAGTCTATGAGACTACTGATCGGGTTGCTGTCGGTGTTGTAGACAAAAATGAGTGTCATCGTTATGGGTCGTATGGTTGTAGATGTTTTACGCTATTCTTTTTCAGTTAAATGCTTACCCCTCAAGTCAGGATTGGTCTGAGCCCGTAGTATGGAAAACAAACACCAATGCGGAGCCCGACTTGTTCCAGAAAGAAGCTTTCCTGAAATCACTGTAACAGTTCTCCCTGGTAAATCCAGCCTCTTCATGGATTGCGCAATATGCCTCGTACCGTACTGGAAAGAGCATGACATCAGCGTTAAAAACTGTTTCGTCTCCTGACTTCAGCAGAGAAGAAAAGCGGACAGAATCCTCTGAAACCGAGGAATAGTGACGATGAAAGATGAGCTGCCCATCATGAAGCACTTTCAGTGGAAACGTGTACTCTTTCAATAAAAGCAGGCTGTCCCAGTTAATGACCTGAAAAACCCAGAATCCTCCCGGTTCAAGGAGTGAAAAAACATCATGAACAAAGGTTTTCAGTGCAGGTCGAGGGAGATGGGCAAGGACGTTTCCGATTGAAAATACCATCCTGAACTTTTCCTGGATTATTCCGATATCACTCATATCCATAGAGCGAAATGATGCTTCGGGATACTTTTGAACAGCCGAGGCGATCATCTGGCTGTCAAGATCAATGCCAACGGACATGAAGCCGTCCTGCACAAACCTTCCGCAGTAATGCCCTGGGCCGCACCCAATGTCAAGCACCCGCCCGCCTGGAGCACCTGCATATTGCCTGAGAAAAGCATAGACTTCATCTCTGAAAGGAAAAACCTCTTCGTAATACGAGGCGAATTCAGAATAGAACGACATGGGTAAAACGCGTTATTTTCCTTGCAAAAGCGTGACGAGAACATAAACCTGATTTATGGCATAGAGGTTGCATCTTGAACATTTTTGGCAAGGATACGTTTGTAACAAATTCTTTACCTTTTTTAAATGTTAAGTTATTTAACTTTTTCTTTAGTCCATTTTCGGTAAACTCATCGGGCAGGTTTGCATAATTGTGCGGATATGTTCTTATTATTTTAAACGATAGCAACGTGCAGCATATGACGGTCTCTTCACCTTCCGACACTCTTGTCACTATTGCCTGGTTTGGGGTACCAGTCATTATTGCTTTTGGCCTGTCAGTTTATGCGCTGTATTCAGGAAAGATGTCAAATCCAACGCTTTTTGTGTTCAAGTATACTTTACTCGCATCAATTCCAAGCTCCATGATTCTTGGTTTCGTTGCCGATTATTGTTCCTCATATCAGATTTCAGCGGGTATTGTGATGATTTGGTTTGAACCACCTGTGGCGATGTTTGTTGCTGGTATGGCAGCACTTATCACTTGGTTAATCGATCGTCGCAGAATCGTTCTGGAATAATTTCCTTTAAATTCAGCTCTTATCAGGAGACGGGTGCATGTGATAGTCATTACAGCAACTGTTCGGGGGGTGGGCTTGTTAACGATATTGCCGGGTAAACGCAGATGAATAATTCTCATTCCAACACAGGAACACGTTATGACATTATTACTCGGCAGGGTTGACCTCCTTTTTGATGCTTTGGAGCATTTTTGGGAGCATAAGCGGACGAAGCGAATGGCTGCAAATGTTTTAATCATTACGTTTCTCGTCGCTCTTGCCCTGATCGAGCTTTGCCGTCAGGGATGGCTGCCTGCAGAACTTGCAGCAGTAGTGCCATCAAGCCACTATTATGCTATCAATATTGCGTTTTCCATGTTGCTTGGTCTGGAAGTTATCGGATTGGTTTTCAGTCTTGCGAACTCGGTTTCAGATTCGGTTGGCAAGCAGTTCGAAATTCTGTCACTCATACTGCTTCGGCAATCTTTTGAGGAATTTATCTACTTTAATGAGCCGCTGGTGTGGGTGGAGACATCAAAGCCTGTACTGCACATTCTTTCCAATGCTGGAGGCGGGCTCCTGATTTTTCTCCTGCTTGGTCTTTATTACAAACTTCAGCAACATCGAGTCATTACACAAAGCTCGGTTACGACAGCAGACTTTATTGCATCAAAAAAGCTTGTATCGCTTTTTCTTCTGCTTATCTTTATCGGAATAGGCATTGCTGATGCATCATTATATCTGTCAGACCGACCGATATATGACTTTTTTGCCATATTTTATACTGCTCTTGTCTTCAGTGATGTGCTTCTGGTGCTGGTATCTCTCCGCTATAGTTCAAGCTATGAAATTCTTTTTCGTAACTCCGGCTTTGCTGTTGCCACAGTGGTGGTCAGGCTTGCCTTGACGGCTCCCCCGTTTTTTAATGTTCTTCTCGGTATTGGAGCCATGGTTTTTGCAATTGGTATTACCTTTGCCTATAACGGGTTCAAAAAAACAAACTCAGTCAAATCCTCACCTGACGCATTAACGAAAGAGAGTGCATAATCGCATGGTCATCTCTTTTCAGCAGACCATAGTCGGCAGAGTCGGAATAGCGCAGTGCGGTGACGCTATAACTTATCTTTGTTTTGAATCTGAGACCGTTCCCCAGCAAGCCGAAATTGGTGAAACGGAGCTTATCAGGGAGGCTTTCCGACAGATTGATGCTTATCTTTGCGGGAGGCTGAAAGTGTTTTCAGTGCCATTAGCCCCTTTGGGGACGCCCTTTATGCAGCGTGTCTGGCAAATTCTCTGCACGATTCCTTATGGAACAACTCTCACATACCGTGATGTGGCTGTTGCTGCGGGGAATCCTTTTGCGGCCAGGGCGGTGGGAATGGCGAACAACAGAAATCCTGTGCCGATTTTTATTCCCTGTCATCGGGTTATCGGCAGTAATGGAGCACTTACCGGCTATCGTGGTGGTCTCAAGTTGAAGAAGGCGCTGCTGAAGCTTGAACGGGCAGGATTAGGTTATAAATTTAAAAATGGCATATTTCACCAAGATTTTCAAGGTTCTGAGCAGTATAATGGCGGTCAGTTTCATGAGTCGTACGCTGCGGTTATTAAAGAGGGATGAGCTGGTTGCGGTTTTGGCTGGTTCAGCAGATAATTAAAATGAGATGATGAACAACTATTCAATAAAAAGGGTCTTCCGTGATACGGTAGTAGTTATTGGCATCTGCATACCGATCCTCTTTTCCGGTTGCGGATCGGGAAACGGAGGTAAAGATGGCGAGAAGAAGGGAGTGCCCACCTTGCCGGTGATGAAGGTCACTGCTGGAGATGCAAAGGTTAGCACAGAATATTCCTCTCTTCTTGAAGGAAAAGTCAATGTGGAAATTCGCCCGCAGGTTGACGGCACCCTGAGTGCAATCTATGTCGATGAGGGAGCCTTTGTTAAATCGGGTCAACCGCTTTTTAAAATCGATGATCGGGTCTATCGTGAGCAGTACAACAGTGCACTGGCAGCTCAACATGCCGCTGAAGCATCGCTTGTTGTTGCAAAGCTCAACGAGGAGAAACTTGTTCCACTTGTACAGAATAACGTGATCTCTGATATTCAGCTTAAAACCGCCAAGGCAAACCGTCAGGCGGCCATGGCTGCGGTGGAGCAGTTGAGAGCTGCTGCTCGTTCCGCCTTTGTCAATCTTGATTATTGCACCATCAAGGCTCCGGTAAGCGGATATATCGGAAAAATTCCGTTACGGATAGGGAGTCTGGTCAGCAAAAACCAGAGTAACTGGTTGACGTTGCTCAGTGATGTCAGCGAGATTTATGCCTATTTCAGCATGAGCGAAAGAGATTTTATGCGGTTCCGCAATCAGTATGACGGTGCAACCTTACAGGACAAGGTGAGGCGTGTCGCTCCAGTTTCACTGATCATGGCAGATGGGAGCCTTTTCGCTGAAAAAGGAACGATTGGTACCATAAGCGGTCAGTTTGACCCGGCAACCGGTTCGGTCAGGATAAGGGCGGTTTTCCCCAATCCAGGGGGGCTGTTGCGTTCCGGCAATACCGGACAGGTCGTTATGGAATCATTGTACCATAATGTGCTGCTGGTGCCGCAGGCTGCAACGGTTGAGTTGCAGGACAAGGTTTTTGTTTTCCTTCTTGGTAAAAACAATAAGGTGAACAAGCAGGTGATTATGGTTGCAGGTAAGAGTGGTAACAATTATATCGTGAGTTCCGGTCTGAAACCGGGGGATATTATCGTCACTGCGGGAACCGAAAAACTGCCGGATGGCACGGTTATCAAGCCGGTCAAGAGTGTTCCGCCTGTAAAGGAGGGTCAGAAGTGAGAATGAATAGAGGATTTTTCCGTAACGGGCTGAAGGCGCCGAACCTATCTCTTCATGTTTGAACGTTTTATATCAAGGCCTGTTCTTGCTACCGTCATATCGATTATTCTGGTTATCCTCGGTGTTGTCGGTATCAACCAGCTTTCGATTACCCGGTTTCCTGATATTGCGCCTCCGAGCGTGTCGGTGTCGGCAAGTTATCCTGGTGCCAGTGCTGAGACGGTTGGCCGTTCTGTTGCTCCTCCGCTTGAGGAGGCGATCAACGGGGTTGAAAACATGACCTACATGACCTCGACTTCGGCCAATGACGGTTCGCTCTCCATTGCGGTCTTTTTCAAGCAGGGTACCAATCCCGATCAGGCTGCCGTCAACGTGCAGAACCGGGTCGCGCAGGCTGCAAGCAGGCTCCCTGCAGAGGTCAACCAGATCGGTGTTTCGACCGTCAAGCGTCAGAACAGCCAGATCATGCTGATCAATCTATCGAGCAGTTCCAAAGCGTATGATCAGGTATTCCTGCAGAACTATGCCAAAATCAATATTGTCGACGATCTGGCAAGGGTTCCCGGTGTAGGGCAGGTTTCGGTCTACGGTAACATGGATTATGCCATGCGTATCTGGTTGCGACCGCAGCAGATGGTAGCCTATAAGGTGACACCGCAGGAAGTATCGGCGGCCATTCAGAGCCAGAACCTTGAGGCTGCACCGGGCTCGTTTGGCGAGAACAGCACGGAAGCGATGCAGTATGTCATGAAATATAAAGGGAAGAATGCCTTTCCCCGTGACTATGAAGATATCGTGATTCGTACCAATCCGGACGGTTCGCTGCTTAAACTTGGCGATATCGCCCGTGTCGAGTTTGGTGCATACCGCTATACGGTCGATACCAAGGCAAATGGAGAACCGGGGGTTGTGCTTGCTGTCTATCAGGCGCCAGGCTCAAACGCCAACAAGGTTGAAACGGGTTTGCGCAAGGTGCTTGAGAAGGCTTCCGGCACTTTTCCGGCAGGCATAAGCTATTCGATTCCTTTCAGTTCCAAAAAGGTTGTCGATGAATCGATTATTCAGGTTGAGCACACCCTGATCGAGGCTTTTCTTCTGGTTTTTCTTGTTGTTTTTCTCTTTCTCCAGGATTTTCGTTCCACCATTATTCCAGCCATAGCCGTCCCGGTTGCCATTATCGGCACCTTTTTCTTTATGAATCTGTTTGGCTTTTCCATCAACGTGCTGACCCTCTTCGGGCTGGTGCTCGCCATCGGTATTGTTGTTGACGATGCCATTGTGGTGGTTGAGGCCGTTCATGCCAAAATGGAGCGGAAAAACTATCCGGCCAAGGTGGCTACCGTTTCAGCCATGCGGGAGATTACCACTGCGATCGTTACCATTACGCTTGTGATGGCTTCGGTTTTTCTGCCGGTCGGCTTTCTTGAAGGCTCGACAGGTGTTTTCTACCGCCAGTTTGCCTTCACTCTTGCCATAGCTATTCTGATATCGGCGGTCAACGCTCTTACCTTGAGCCCTGCACTTTGTGCCCTTTTTCTCACCAATCTTCATGATGCGGATGGCAGCGGAAAACACGGCAGGCTGCACAAGTTTGGTGGGTTCGGTCATCGTTTTTTTACCGGATTCAACACCGGGTTCGAGTTTTTGAAACGCAAATATCTTGGATCTCTTGTCTATCTGATCCGCAACAAGCGTATCACATTTAGCTTTCTTGCTCTCATGGTCGGCGTCTCTTTCTGGATGTTCAAGGTAACACCTACCGGATTCATCCCCGATGAGGATAACGGCTTTGTGATTGTTTCTGTTTCTCTGCCGCCGGGCGCGTCCTTTGCGCGAACTCAGGCCGTCATGGACAAGGCTGCTGTAACGTTGCGCATCTTGCCGGCAGTGCAGAAAGTGCTCTCAATATCGGGTATCAATGTGCTTTCAAGAAGTTCCTCACCCTCATCGGGTCTTCTTTTCCTGCAACTCAAAGATACCAAGGAGCGCGGGCCTGACGGCAATATCAAGAAGGTTCTTGCCACGATCACCCGGAACCTTTCCGGCAGGGAGGGCTCGTTCTTTGCGCTTGCACAGCCGACGGTTCCCGGTTTTAGTACTGTCAGCGGTCTTGAGTTTGTGGTGCAGGATCGAAGTGGAGGCCCGCTCGATAAACTGGGTAATGTGACGCAGGGTTTTATCGGTGAACTGATGAAACGCCCGGAAATCGGTTTTGCTTTTACCACCTTCAAGGCAACCAATCCTCAATATGAACTGGTCGTGGATAATATCAAGGCTGGCCAACTCGGGGTCAATGTCAAGGAACTTCTGACTGTATTGCAGGCTTACTACGGTAGCATGCAGGCCTCTGATTTCAACCGTTTTGGCAAATACTACCGGGTAGTGATGCAGGCAGAGCCGGGGGAGCGCTCTGAACCGGCATCACTGAACGGTATCTTTGTTAAAAACTCCGGCGGCAGCATGGTACCGGTCTCTTCAATTATTACCCTGAAACGGGTTTATGGAACCGAATCGGTTGACCATTTCAACATGTTCAATGCCGTTTCCGTCAATGCGACGGTTAAGCCTGGTTTCAGTACCGGTCAGGCCATCAAAGCCGTTGAAGAGATATCCAAAACCTCTCTTCCGGTGGGCTATACATACGACTGGAAAGGGCAGAGCCGTGAGGAACTTGAATCCACGGGCGGATTGCTCTTTATCTTCCTGCTCTCCGTGGTCTTTGTCTACTTTCTGCTTGCGGCACTTTACGAGAGCTATCTCCTTCCGCTTGCGGTTATGTTTTCCATCCCGACAGGGCTGCTTGGAGTGTTTATCGGTATTAAGCTTGCCGGGGTCGAGAACAATATCTATGTGCAGGTTGCCGTTATCATGCTTATCGGGCTTCTGGCGAAAAATGCCATTCTGATTGTTGAGTTTGCTCTGCAGCGGAGAGTTGCAGGAAGTTCGCTGTCAGCCGCAGCCATTGAAGGCGCGAAGGCGAGGCTCCGGCCGATTCTTATGACCTCTCTTGCTTTTGTTGCAGGATTGCTTCCACTTCTGTTTGTGACCGGACCGGCTGCTCTGGGCAACCACTCCATCGGTGCTGCGGCTATTGGAGGTATGTTTATTGGTATGGTGCTTGGTATTTTTGTGGTTCCGGTGCTCTTTGTGACCTTTCAGCACCTTCAAGAGCGCATTACCGGCCCTGCCGCTGTCATCGTTGAAGCCGGGGATCTTCTCGAAGAGGTCATCAGCAAGGAAAAAGAGAACGCTGTGCAGCAATCATGATGAGTAACGCTGAATTAATGCTTGACCTATGAGAATCCCGACTAAAAATTTATTACAGGGTGTGTTGCAGTTCCTGCTGCTCGTCAGCCTCGCGGCATGTGGTGTTACCCATGAGTACAAAAAGCCGGATGTGGTTTTTCCTGAGAGTTACCGTGGAGGATTGAGCGCGGTAAAAGGTACTCAGTCGGGATTCTCCGTAGCCTTGCTTCCCTACAGCAGCTTTTTTGCCGATAAAACGCTCTGTGCCCTTATTGACCGTGGGCTCGCCAATAATATTGATTTGCAGGTGGCGCTGAAAAATATCGACGTTGCTGCGCAAACTCTTCATTCGTCAAGGCTTGGTCTTTTGCCAACCCTTAATGTCAGCGTCCAGGATACCCGAACTCATCCTTCGGATAAAGGCGCAAAAACAAACGTTGACGACTACTCTGCTTCGGCAACATCATCATGGGAAGTGGATATCTGGGGGAAAATACGCAGCAGGAACCGTTCAGCTCTGGCCTCTTACCTGAAGTCGCAGGAGGCGGCGAAAGCGGTTCGTACCCGCCTGGTTGCAGATATCGCATCAGGCTATTACACGCTGCTCATGCTCGATGTTCAGCTTGAAAGCTCCCAAAAAAACCTTGCTCTTGCCGACACGACCGTTAAGATGATCGGGCTTCAGTACGATGCAGGTCAGGTTACTGCTCTTGCTGTTCAGCAACAGGAGGCTTTAAGGCAGTCGATAGCGGGATCACTTCCGGCGATTGAACAGAAAATAGCGGTGCAGGAAAATGCGCTCAGCATCCTTTGCGGCAAAATGCCTGGATCCATTGAGCGTGACCGTGCTCTTTTTACCACAAAAGTAGCTGATGAGCTTCCCGCTGGTATTCCTTCCGCTTTGCTGCAGAACCGGCCCGATGTCCGTGCTGCGGAACTGGCTGTAAGGGGGGCCCATGCTGATATGGGTGAAGCCAAAGCAGCACTCTATCCTTCGCTTACCGTTACAGCTACAGGCGGTGTTGAGGCTTTCAAAACAAGCCAGTGGTTTACGCTTCCCGGCTCCATTTTCGGCTTGGTGCAGGGCGCACTGGTGCAGCCGATTTTTCAGCGTGGTCAGTTGAAAGCAAAATATGAACAGTCCAGAATAAAAAGGGAGCAGACGGAACTTGAATTCAAGCACTCTTTGCTCAAAGCAGTCGGCGAGGTTTCCGATGCATTGGTACAGATTGAAAAGGTGAAATTGCAGGAATCAATTGCTGAACAGAGGGTTGTAACTCTGCATAAAGCCGTTTCAGATTCGGGTATGCTTTTCAAAAGCGGCCAGGCCACCTATCTTGAAATCATGATGGCCCAGACCAATGCCTTGCAGGCGGAACTTGCTCTTGCTGATATACGGCGGCAGCATCTTGCCGCTATGGCAGAACTCTATCGTTCACTCGGTGGGGGATGGCGATAAAGGATCGGCTTGCCTGGAATTGTTTTCAGGAGTTGAGTGTTTATTTCATAAAGTTTGTTGACGTATTAATCAGTATCAGGATAAAGAAATTCAGGAACGTATGGATAAAATACTATACAATGCTTCGGTTGTCGGTAAAATCATGATTACTCCGGATCTTATGATTTTTCGGCTTGATACCGATGAGGCAAGAAAGGAGTTTGAGGCAGGGCAGAATCTGCTGCTTGGTCTTTACGGATTCGAGAAACGCTCGTCCAATTCGGAGCCGGAGCTGGTTCCTGCTGATGAGGAGAAACTTATTCAGCGGCCTTATTCAATTGCCTCGGCAAAGAACGAGACCCGGCAACTTGAGTTTTACATTTCGCAGGTCAAATCCGGTCAACTGACATCGAGGCTCTTCAATCTCAATGTTGGAGACAGGGTTTATGTAGGCACAAAGATCAGCGGTATTTTCCGTCTTGATGAAACACCTGATGGCAGCGATATTGTCATGGTTGCCACAGGAACCGGTATTGCACCTTATATCAGTTTTTTGCGCTCCCACATCGTTGAACGTCCGGAAAGCAAAATGGTGGTGATCCAGGGCGCGGCTCATCGCTGGGATCTTGGGTATTCAAGCGAATTGACCTTTCTGGAAAAGAGCTTTGCCAACTTTTTTTATGTGCCAACGCTTACCGATGCTGATGATCGATGGGATGGGTATCGATGGTGTATTGAGGATCTGTTGAGAAACGATATCTTGCAGAACGAGTTTAATATAACGCCGGATCCAGAACGGACCCACTTTTTTGTAAGCGGGCAGCCTGAGATGGTCGGTCGTGTATCCGAGTGGTTGCATAATTTCGGTTACACACGGCATCACCCGGATGATCCCGGAGAGTTGTATATTGAGGAGTTCTGAGCTGGTTGTTTTCAGGTCGGGATGGCGATGGTGGTGTGGACAATAAAGGACTCGAACCTTTGACCTCTCGCGTGTGAGGCGAACGCTCTAACCAACTGAGCTAATTGTCCGTAACAAGTCAGCCACAGTATAGAACTTGAGAGCCATTTTTGCAACGTTGGCCCTCATTTTTTTCAGAAAAGTGGATGCTGGCTGTTTTTTTTGAAACCTGTGATTTTTTCAACATCAAAGCGTGATATCATGGATCAGAATAATCAGGTAAAAAACATTAAAAATGCGGTTGGTGTAGCTGGCGGTGCGGCACTTCTTGCGCCGGTTGGCATACCGATTCTCCATGGCTTGTCTGGTGTTGCTGTGGTTGGGCTTGGCCTCTTTGCCGCTGGCACAGTGGTTGTCAAGACGGTAACAGCATTGACAGGCATGCCTGCGCCCCCGAATCCATTTGAGAGATTACCCCGCACCTGAATCGTGCTGGTACTATCGTTGTGTGAACATTTTTTTTGCTTCCCGTATCTTGCTTAAGCGAGCAGTGCGTCGAGCATATCTATAAGTTCCTGCGGATTTTCAGTTGGAAGTTGACAGCTTTTGTTAATACAGACAAATGCTTTTGCTTTACCATCCTCTGCTGCTATGATTGCCGCACTATGAGGGAACATCAGGGAACTCTCCTTTGATGCATGGGTTAGTGTTGCTCCTGGCAGATACTTTTTGTGAACAGCATCTCTCAGTCTGGTCATGCTGGCGGATTGGAGAGGGCCTGAAAAAACAATGCCTACCCTCCTCTGTTCTGCGAAATTCTTTGCTGCCAGCATTTGAGGCAGAGCGTTGCTGTTTTCGGCCAGCATCATGCTGCATGAATTGATGGTCTCTTCTGCCTTTCTGCCAAATTCCTCTTTTCCAGTCATTTCAGCAAGTCTCAGAAGGTTCATGGCTGTGACCGAATTTACCGAGGGCTCTGCTCCGTCATACTCCTCCTTCATCCTCAGCGGTACCGTATCGTCATCAACGGCTGTACTGAAATAACCTCCCTGAACATTGTCGTAAAAGAGGGTATTCTGCAATTCAGCAAGATCTAAAGCTGTTTGAAGATAGTGGGTTTCAAAAGTAGCTTCATAGAGGTCGATCAGCGCCTGAACAAAAAAGGCATAATCTTCGGCTTTTCCTGCAATGGCTGCATTGCCGTCGCGATACCGGCGAAGCAAACGTCCTCTGGTACGGTCAAAGAGTTTTTCAAGAATAAAGTCCGCAGTTTTCCGGGCTGCTGCAAGGCAGGCTTCGTCGTCCAGTACCTGGTATCCTTTCGCCAGGGCTGAAATCATTAGTCCGTTCCATGCGGTGAGTATTTTGTCGTCAAGAAAAGGTCTCGGTCGTCGGCTTCTTGCCATATACAGTCTTATTTTTGCATCATCAAGAGCGACCTTGATTTGTTCGGCATTTTTTCCGAATTTTTGTGCGGTCTCCTCAATGGTAGCCTGCTGCATCAGGATATTTTTGCCAGTGAACTCTCCATGAGGGTCGTTCAAGGCATTTCCTTCAGCCCTTATGCCATAGGTAAAGGAGAAGATTGCCCGGAGTTCTTCGTCATCGAGAGTTTCACGGATCTCTTTGGCGCTCCAGAGGTAGAATGCCCCCTCCTGCTTCTGCCCGCTTCCATGAGTTGCAAGGCTGTCGGCATCTTCAGCAGAGTAGAAGCCTCCTTCAGGCGACTGCATATCGCAAAGCACATAGTTGATAATATCTTCTGCTACGGCTTTGTAGAGAGTGTCTTTGCTGCATTGAAAAGCTTCAAGAAAGGAGAGTGCCAGTTGGGCATTGTCGTAGAGCATCTTTTCAAAATGAGGTACATGCCAGCGCTCATCGGTTGAATATCGGGAAAAACCTCCGCCCCCATTTCCGGCAACGCCGAGATGATCATGAATTCCCCCCTCAGCCATTTTACGGAGGGTGTACAGTGCCATATCGCGTGCTTTTTTGTTTCCTGTATGGTATGCGTGGTTGAACAGAAAGTTCAGAATGACAGGGCGGGGGAATTTTGGGGCACCACCGAAACCGCCAAACTGGTGGTCGTAGTTCGCCTCAAGCCACTCAAAGCATCTTTTCTGAGCCTCTTTAGTGTCGGGTTGTGAGGAGGAAGTTTGCCTTGACTCTTTACCGAGCGAGGTAAAGAAGATGCCGGACTCAGCGATGATTTTTTGCCGGTCATCCTCCCAGAGGCGGGCGATGGAGAGGAGAATGGTTTTAAATCCTGGCATTCCGTAGCGCTCTTCAGGTGGAAAATAGCTTCCTCCGTAAAATGGCTTCAGATCGGGGGTCAGCCAGACAGACATCGGCCAGCCACCTCTTCCGGTGGTTGACTGAACATAACTCATATAGAGGCGGTCGAGGTCGGGCAGCTCTTCACGGTCAACCTTGACCGGGACAAAAAAAGCGTTAAGTATTCCGGCGATGTCCGGATTTTCAAATGATTCCTCTTCCATGACATGGCACCAGTGACAGGTGGAATAGCCCACGGAGAGGAAGATGGGCTTCTCCTCTTTTCTTGCCTTTTCAAAAGCCTCATCTCCCCATGCCTGCCATTCAACAGGATTCATTGCGTGTTGCAGGAGATAGGGGCTTTTTTCCTCTATCAGGCGGTTTGGTTTTTTTTCTGGTGAACTCATGGTGAAGCATCAGGTAGTTTGTTGAAACACTTATGGATAGAGAACAATCAACGGATAGTTGAAAGTTCTTGATTTCTGAAACCATCAGTGACCTCTGCCGGTTATAGGTGGTGAGTTTTATCAATTAACGGTGTTTACGATGCTTGTCGGGATAATGAAAGGTGTTTTGAGGGGGAAGGGGATAACCACCGCGGTTTTTCTTTTTCCCTTGTTTCTTTTTTTCTGTGGGTGTGCAGGTCATAATAGCCTCTCATCTCTCTCCGAGAAGCCTCGTTCAACTGTAAAAAAGGAGCATGGTATGCATTTTAATGAGTTGACTCCCGATGAAGAGCGGGTAATTGTAAATAAAGGAACGGAAAGGCCATTTACGGGAAAGTACTATCTGAACAAGGAGAACGGCACCTATCTCTGCAGACGCTGTGATGCTCCCTTGTTTCGCTCAACGGACAAGTTTGAGTCAGGCACCGGCTGGCCGAGTTTTGATGACGCCATAGAGGGTGCGGTCAAACAAATTCCGGATGCTGATGGCAGTCGAACGGAAATAGTCTGTGCACGGTGTGGTGGGCATCTTGGCCATGTTTTTTTCAGGGAAAGAATGACTGCCAAAAATGTCCGTCATTGTGTCAATTCGCTTTCCCTCGGATTTCTTCCGGCAGCAAAGGCTGCGAAGGTGACACAAAAAGCGATTTTTGCCGGAGGCTGCTTCTGGGGTGTCGAGTACCATTTCAATAAGCTGAAGGGGGTGTTTTCCGCCAAATCAGGCTATACCGGCGGTCTGACTGACCACCCGACATACAAACAGGTCTGCACCGGGAGAACCGGTCATGCCGAAGCTGTAGAGATTGAGTTTGATCCGGCCCTGGTCAGCTATGAAACCCTTGCAAAACTCTTTTTCGAGATTCATGACCCAACCGAGATCAATCGGCAGGGACCTGATATTGGTACGCAGTACCGCTCAGCCGTTTTTTATACTGATGATGAACAGAAAAAGGTTGCAGAAAAGCTCATCGGTGAGCTGAAAGCCAAAGGATACAAGGTTGTGACTACCGTTGAGCATGCCGCAACATTCTGGGAGGCGGAGGAGTACCATCAGGACTATTACGAAAGGAACGGTCATCAGCCTTATTGCCACATCTATCAGAAACGATTTTAGCGAGATGTCAGCAGCTCAAGCACTTCCGGAATGGTTTCGCAGACCGAGTAGTAGCTGCCTTGATCTTCGATTATCATCTGCTCGGCAGCAATACGGTCGAAAAAGAGGAGCAGCGGGTTCCAGAAGCCGTTCAGATTGAGCAGGATGATGGGTTTGTGATGATGGCCGAGGTGTTTCCAGGTGATCACTTCAATCAGCTCATCAAGGGTGCCGAATCCCCCGGGGAGAACAAGATAGGCGTCACCCCATTCGGCCAGCTTCATTTTTCGTTCATGCATGGTTTCAACCACATGCAGTTCGGTGAGGCCGTAATGCGCAACCTCCCGTTCTTCAAGAAAGCGAGGAATGATCCCTTTGACGGTTCCTCCATTTTCCATCACGGCATCGGCTATGCAGCCCATCAGCCCCACCCGTCCTCCGCCAAAGACAAGGCCGATACCCCGCTGCGCAAATTCCCGGCCAAGGTCTGAGGCGGCAGTAAAATAGTTCTGAGGAGCGAGATTGCTTGAACTGCAATAGACCGTTACGGTGGAAATCATGGTGAAGTCAGTAGTTGAGGGTGATGCTGTCGTCAGCCCGCTGGTAGACATAGGTTTTCGGATCCTCTATCTTTTTCACGCTAAAGCGCTTTGAGGCTCTCTCCCAGAGGTCGGTATCTTCGGCGTATTCCATATCGCTGAACCCTTCGAGATCAATAAAAAGCTCTCTTTTTCCAAAGAGGGTTCCGCAAAGGATACACTCCCGGATGCCGATGAGTCTGTCGGGATGGTAACAATTTTTGACCATGATGGCTTCATCGCAGAGAAATCCTCCCGAGAGCAGTGAGACATTCTGCATCTCCTCAACGAGGGTGATCCTTGTTTCGAGATGGTTCTCCAGATAGTGGTCGTCACTATCAAGAAAGGTGATGTAGCGGCCGAAAGAGGCCTGGATTCCTCCGTTTCGCGCGAGTGCGGCTTTCCGGTTACTTTGCTTCATGTACCGGATATTCGGATATCGGAGGATATACTGATTGAGGGTATCGAAGGTGTTGTCGGTACTGCCGTCATCGACAATAATGAGCTCCCAGTTATGGTACGACTGAGCAAGAACGCTTTGTACCGCACGCTCAAGGTGACGGGCCCGGTTCAGGGTGGGCATGATAACCGAAATATCGGGTTTGCAATTGAATCTCATGCTCTTGCGGCTCTGATGGCAAAGGCACAGACCAGCATTCCGGCAACCAGAAAGTTCTGTGCAATGGCGTTATAGCGGACATCCATTGTTGCTGGTGATTTTACGAGAGCAAACTGCAGGAAAAATTGTGGAATGATGAGGGCGCCGACAATGATGCCATAAGTATTCTGGCCGATCATGAACAGGTATCCTGATGCAAGGAGCTGGCCCGCATTGATGAGCACTGCAGCAAGTAGTGCTGCTTTGGTTTCCCCGAAGGCAACGGGAAGTGTTCTGATACCGACCTGCCGATCCCCCTCTATTGACTTGAAGTCGTTGATGGTCATGGTGCCGGTGCTCGACAGGGTGAAAAGTGCTGCAACAATGAGCGATGGCTGAAGCGATGAGAGAGTAAAGGAGGGGTTATAGGCAATCTCTCCCGCTATCCATGGTATGATAAGGTAGGAGACAGCAACAATAATATTTCCCGCCCAGAGCCGTTTTTTCAGCTTGATGGGGTTAGCGCTGTAAAGGTGTGCATTGACAATGCCAATGATAACGTAAAAGCCGATGAGCGGATGGATCAGATAGCCGGTGATAACGGAAAGGACTGACCAGAGTGCGATAAGGATAGTGGCGTTTTTGAGCGAGATGGCTCCACCGGGTATGGGGCGGTTTGGTTCGTTGATTTCATCAAGATCACGGTCAAAATAATCATTCAGCATCTGGCAGGTTCCACTTGCCAGAGGCCCGGTCAGCAGCATTCCGAAGAGAAACTTCATACCTGTAATCTCTTGCCATCCAAAAGTGCCGCTTGCCACTGCCCCGCAAAGAAAGCTCCACATGACCGGAATCCAGGTGACCGGTTTCAGAAATCGTATGATCAGTGCGAGTTTGGAGATGTTCTCAACAGGCATTGGTCTGGCATGAACCAGTTTTCGAACATGTAATGGGGTTTTGAACTCACCCTGATCCGGCTGATGAGGCTCTGAACTTTTGTTGGGACGAAAATCGCTCACACGTACAAACTTAAGTTAGGGAAATACTGACTGCCTGAAAATAACCAGTAAAATTGAAGAAAGGAACCATCTGCCGCAAAACAGCACTGTTATATGCAGAATATCCTGAAATATCCTGAAGATTTTATTTAAACTATGTGGATAGAGTGCATCTTACGTTTTAAATGCTTTCGAAAATCGCTTCTTGTTTTAAAATAATTTGTAAGAGGAGATCTACCTGATGGAAGACTTTCGTTTGTTCAAGGAGATGAAAAAAACCTTTTTGTTTCACGCTATTGCTGCCCACTTCAGCAATGGGCTGATTCCTGTAGCCGTGCTCTATCTGCTCTTGACCCTTTCAACCGGGAACAGTTATTTTGAACATACGGTCGAGCATCTTATCGTCATTGTCCTGCTTGCAATTCCGGTTTCGTTTTTTTCCGGTATTCGTGACTGGAAAAATAAATACCGTGCAGCTAAAGCACCTATCTTTATGAATAAAATAAGGCTGTCCGCCCTGCTGTTTCTTTTATGTATCTCTGCTGTCGGGATCCGAGTCACTCTTCCTGATGTGATGAGCAGCTCAGGTATTGAACACTGGCTCTATCTTGCACTTCTTTTTTCCATGTTACCTGTCGTGACGCTGCTTGGTCATTATGGCGGTAAACTTTCCGCACAGTCGAGACGGTCAGGTAAGTCGTCCTGAGGCAACAGAGCGTTATAATTTTATCAAAATCTCATACCAAAAAACGAAAGAGCTTTATGATCGACAGCAACGTGTTCCTTGCATTTTTTACGACTTCAGTTATTCTCGCACTCTCTCCCGGCCCCGACAACCTTTTTGTTATGGCGCAATCTGCCCAGAACGGCCGGACTGCGGGTCTGTTTGTAACACTTGGTCTTGCTACCGGGCTGATAGGACACACGGTAGCGGTTGCTTTTGGTCTTGCTGCTATTGTGCACTCTTCGGCTATGGCGTTTACTCTACTGAAGTTTATGGGCGCAGCATATTTGCTCTATCTTGCCTTGCAGGCACTCCGGGCGGCTGCTTCAACCGGTCAGCAGGAGCATGTTCAGCCTCTGTCAAGGGGGAATCTTTACCGGAGGGGAATTGTCATGAACTTGACCAACCCCAAGGTCTCCCTCTTTTTTATGGCCTTTTTGCCACAGTTTGCTGATCCACGTCATGGTTCCATGATGGTGCAGTTTTTTCTGCTCGGGGCTGTTTTTATCATAGCAACCATCCTTGTGTTCACCATAATCAGTTTTCTTGCTGGTGGATTTGGCGACAAATTTCGTAACTCCTCAATTGCACAGAAAGCCGTAAACAGGATCGCCGCTACGGTATTTATTGGTCTTGCAATTAAACTGGCAATTTCGGAACGTTGAACGGCTCATGTTTGTTCCCCTGACAAACATTGCTGATGATTGTCTGATTGTTGATGATGCATTCCGAGCTGACTTAAAAAGAGAGAGATCATGCCTTACATTCCGCTCATCCCCATATCGGAACTGCCTGAAAACAGTCATAAATCTGTCCGATGCGGAAAAAAGAGCCTTGCGTTGTTTCATTACCGAGGGATTATTACTGCCCTTGAAAACACCTGCATCCACAGGGGCGGAGATCTCGGACAGGGAGTCATCCAGACGCTTGACGATGGTGAGCTTTACGTGGTTTGTCCCTGGCATGGGTGGCAGTATAACCTGAAGAGCGGGCAGGCTCCCTATGGTTACAAGGATCGGCAGGCGCTCTATGAGATAATTGTCGAGAACGGGATGCTCCTGGTGTCGGAAGAACCGGTCACACAGGCGTTCCGGGCGGCACATGATATTGATGCAGTATCTGACCTTAGAAATCTTGAGTACCAGACAAGCGAAAAGAGTCTCAATGTACTCGGGATTTCCACCACTAATATGAATCGTGATCTGCCCCGGCCCTCTACGTCTGAGACCGCATTGCAGCATGCTCTTGATTTTGCAGCTTCCAGGTTTGGTGCCGCGACAAAAATGATCAAAATACGCGATCTGAATTTTCGCCATTGCGAAGGGTACTACAGTCGTCATGAGAGAGCCTGTACATGGCCCTGTTCCATTTCGGAAATGGATGGAGAGGACGGAATGAATGAAGTCTACCGTGCCATGGTGCTATGGGCGGATGCTGTTATCCTTGCTACACCAATCAGGTGGGGTAATGCGTCATCACTCTATTATAAAATGGCTGAACGTCTTAACACCGTCCAGAATCAGATTACCATTCATGACAAGGTGCTGATTAAAAACAAGGTGGCTTCGTTCATTATAACAGGAGGACAGGACAATGTTCAGGGTGTCGCTGGGAATTTTAACTCATTTTTCACGGATCTTGGTTTTACCCTGCCGCCATTTAATTTTCTTGGCTGGAGCAGAGGATGGATTGCTGAGGATACGGAAAACAATTACAACGCTTTTTTCAAAAGTCGCTATGTAAAGCGTTCGGTAATGGAACTGGTAACCAATACGGTTCAACTGGTCATGCAGATCAAGCGTATGGATGTTTTACATCTTCAAACTCCGAAGCCGAATATTTCCGAGGCAGGAAGTCTTGCAGGATAATATTCGGTAAATGATGACATTGCTTTGTCCTTGATGTTTTTTGTTTTAATTAATAGTATTTTCAGCCGCAATTTATACTTCGGGCTTGCTTGATCATTTTTAGAAATGCTTTTTCATCCAGGGTAAAAAGTTAAAAGAAAACCAGATAATCCCCTATGACAGACAAACTTCTGATATCCGGGATTTCACGTCCGCGGACGCAGGCCGCTGTGGACCGTCTGAAATATTTTTCCGGAGAGTTACTCTTTTTCCGGGTATGCATGACTCTTTTTTTTATAGCGGTCATGCTTTTTCCTTCATTTCTCCCTGCTCAGTCAAGAGATGAGTCAATGCCGTTACAGGTTCCGATAGGCTCCTGTATTGTCAAGGAGATCGGTTGCCCAACAGTTCTGATGGCAAAGGATATTGACAGACCGGTTTCTCCGGCAAGCCTGACAAAGATACTTACCTGTATCATGGCGATTGAAAGCGGGAGGCTGGAAGAAAATGTGCTGATTACACAAGAGTCAACCATGGTTGAGCCCTCAAAAGCAGGGTTCAAACAAGGGGATGAAATCAGGCTTGTCGATTTGGTGAAGGCAGCTATGGTCAACTCAAGCAACGATGCAGCATTCGCCATAGCAATTCATCTTTATGGAAACGTTGATTCGTTTGTCGCTGCGATGAATTACAAGGCCCGACGTATTGGTATGAAAAATTCCAGGTTTACCAACCCGGCAGGTTTTGATAAAGATATATATGCTGGCAATATCTCTACAGCAGATGATCTTTTGCGTCTTACGGAATATGCGGTGAGAAATCCTGTTTTTAACCAGATAGCCCGGCTTGATCAAGCCGTTTTTGTAGAGCAGACGACTCGCAAGGTTTATAGTTTGAAAACCCATAACAAGCTTCTTGATAAATACCCTTATGCTGTTGGTATCAAAACTGGTTATACCACGAAGGCGGGAAGGTGTCTGATTGCCCGCGCTATCAAGAATAACAAGGATATTCTTCTTGTAATGCTGAATGCTAAAACAGATCGATGGAATGTTGCTGTCAACCTGTTTGACACGGCTTTTTCAGCCAACAGGCTCAACCCGGAGCAGTTCGCTCAAATATTCCGGAGTGATTCAGGCGCAGCCAGGGTTCCGATGATTGCATCACAGGCAAAATCTTTCAAGAGAGAGGATCGCTTGTCGAAGTCCGGGCATCTGATTATGCGGGGGAGGGCACATCATGCCATTGCCGAATCGAGAACCAACAGAAAGTCGAAAAGAGAAGCGATTGCCGGAATGAAGAGCAGAAGAGGTTCAAAACATCATGCTTTTGCTGATTTGAAGGTCAGCAGGGCATCGAAAAGCCATTTCATTGCCGGACAGTATAGCAGCAAGAGATCGAAAACTCATCTGGTTGCAGGGCTGAAACAGGGCCATAAGTTGAGGAGGCGTGAAGTTGTTTTATCCAAACCAGTCAGAAAAAACAAAAGAAGAGTCGCAAGTTCATATCTGCCAGAGATTATGAATAACGCAGCTTTGATGTAAGCGTTTAAACAGAAATTAACAAATAGAATAATGATCAAGCATATTGTAATGTGGCGGCTTAAGGATGTTGCGCATGGCAATGACAGGCAGACCAATGCAACGCTTATCAAGGAAAAGCTTACGGCGTTGCGCGGAAGAATTCCGGGGATGATGGCTCTTGAGGTGGGATGTGATTTCAGCAGAACCGACAGTTCCTGCGATGTTGTATTGTACAGCGAATTTTTAGATCGCGAGGCTCTTGCGGCCTATCAGATCAATCCGGAACATGAGGCACTGAAACCTTTTATCGGCATGGCAACTACTGAGCGAAGAATTGCTGATTATGAGGTGCATGCATAAAAATCCCAACAATAAAAAAGCGGAGGGTTTTGCCCGTCCGCTTTTTTGTCGTGACTATTTTTCTTTAAGCCTGAACGATGCACTCTGCGGGGCAGACAGATGCGCAACCCGGTGAATCAGAGTACCCTGCGCATTCAGTGCAGGTATTTGGATCGATGCTGTAGACGTCGTCGCCAGCAGAAATTGCATTGACCGGACATTCTGGTTCACAGGCTCCGCAGTAAGTGCATTCTTCAGTAATGTAGAGTGCCATAATGATTTCCTCGCTTAAATGGTTGTAAAAAAAAAGGAAAGAACGATTCGGGTAAACTTCGGTCAATATAAGATTTTTTTCAGGCTCAAAAAAAACGCAACATCACTTAAGGATTTATTTTGAGCTGTATAACGCTCTCGCTTCCATTTTCAGACCTGAATGATACAGTCAACCGGGCAGACTTCGACGCAGGCCGCTTCATTATGCCAACCGACGCAATCAATACATACAGCTTCATCAATAACATAGGTATCTTCGCCAGCAGTAATGGCGCTTACCGGACACTCCGGTTCACACGCTCCGCAATAGGTGCACTCTTCAGTAATTCGATGTGCCATTTTTCTCTCCGTTCAGATTTATGAAAACCGTTTTTTTGATCAATAATTGCCCACTTCTTCTGCCTCAAAATATGAACATGACATCTGAAAACAAAGTTCTTCAGGGTGATCATCAAAGCTATTTTTGTTCATGGATTTCGTAGGCGTTGATAATATCGCGGACCAGCTTGTGGCGGACTACATCTGTTTTATCAAGATAGACAAAGCTGATTCCCTTGATATCGGTCAGAATTTTTGGCGAATTCGTGAGTCCGGAATCGATCTCTTTTGGAAGATCAATCTGGGTTACATCGCCTGTAATGATCGCTTTCGAATTGAGGCCAAGCCTTGTGAGACACATTTTCATCTGCTTGTTTGACGCATTCTGGGCCTCATCAAGAATAATAAATGAACTGCTCATTGTTCTTCCTCGCATGTAGGCAAGCGGAACGATTTCGATAACTCGTTGTTCTGTAAGAAGTTTTAGCTTTTCGGCGGTCAGCATGTCCTGAAGTGCGTCATAAAGGGGGCGCAGGTAGGGATCTATTTTCTGAGCCAAGTCGCCTGGTAAAAACCCAAGGCTCTCACCTGCTTCTACGGCTGGGCGTGCAAGCACGATACGCTTGACTCTTTTGGCTTTCCAGGCTGCGACTGCTATAGCAACAGCGGTATAGGTTTTCCCAGTACCGGCAGGGCCAATGGCAAAGAGGATGTCGTTTGTCTTTGCTTCTGCAACCATTCTCCGCTGGCCGTCTGTTTTGGCCCTTACAGTACAACCCGCTGTTGTTATAATGATATCGTCATCGCCGTGATGAATTGCTTTCGGCCTGTGAGAAGGGGAGAGCGCAAGGTTAATGAGAGCGTTCAAGTCATTATCGAGCACCTCCCCATGTTTGTTGGCCAGTAAAATCATTTCACTGAAAATCCGTTCAAGGAGTGCGACCTCTTCAGCGCTTCCCCTAAGGATAATCTGTGTTCCTCGTGCAGTGATCTGTATATCGGAAAACTCATTCCGGATTTTTTTCAGAAGAGAATCGTACGGCCCGAAAAGAATGACCGGTTCAATGCCCTGAATATCGATTGTACTTTCTGTGGTCAAAATAAGAGATGGTTATGTTTTGGGAATTGGTTTTCTGTAATCGAGATAGGGATCAGCGGAGGCGAGGTAGCGCTGCACATACTCTTTTATGCCCTGTTCGATTGAAGTGAGCGTTTCGCTGAATCCTGCCAGTCGAAGTTTTGTGATATCTGCACAGGTGTAGTACTGGTATTTGTTCTGCAGAGTATCCGGCATGGGTACGTAGTTGATGACGGGTTGACGGTCAAGCGCAGAGAAGGTTGCTGCAGCAAGGTCGTTGAAACTTCTCGGTGTCCCGCTTCCGACATTGAATAACCCTGCTACTGAGGGGTTTTCGAGCATCCAGACCATAATTTTTGTGCAGTCCCTGACGTAGACAAAATCCCTCAACTGTTCTCCGTCACGGTAGTCGGGCCTGTGCGATTGAAAAAGATTTAAAGCCCCTTTTTCTCCTATCTGATTGAAGGCCTTGTAGATGACACTGCTCATATCCCCCTTGTGATATTCGTTTGGGCCATAGACGTTGAAGAATTTCAGGCCAGCAGCATGATTGAGTATATGGTGCTTTACTGCCCAGCGGTCAAAGAGATGCTTGGAGTATCCGTACATATTCAGTGGGCGGAGTGCGGCAAGCCCCTCAATAGAATCACTGTACCCGTTTGATCCGTCCCCATAGGTCGCAGCGCTTGATGCATAAATAAGCTGGACATCACGGGCCATGCAGAATGAGGCAATTTTTTTTGAGTAGCCGAAATTGTTGACGAGAAGCTGATCGGCATCTGTTTCTGTTGTCGAACTGTTTGCTCCCATGTGGATGATGGCCGAGATTCCTTCAAGGGCGTTCCTTTCGAGCAGGTCAGGAAAAAGTTCCTTCGGTATAAAATCGGCAAAATGAAGGCCGGAAAGATTGCGCCATTTTTCTGTGGTTGTCGAACCAAGATCATCAACCACAATGATATTCTCTTCACCCTTTCTGTTGAGCTCCCAAAGCATTGCACTGCCTATAAATCCTGCACCACCTGTGATAATGATCATTGAGAAAAAGGTATTGGTTTGACAAAACAACGTACTGCCCGAAACTTAAAGGTTCAGTGACTTGTGAACAGCTTTTATAAGCGTCTTTATGGAAAAAGGCTTCTGGATAAAATTGGCCACATGGCCGGGCATCTCGTCATCCAAAAAAATGTCTGATGTATAACCGGACATAAAAAGTGTTTTGATATTCGGGCGCCTTGATTGCAGCGTTTTTGAAAGTTCGTTGCCATTCATATCGGGCATAATGACATCGGTCAGGAGCAGGTTGATGCTGCCTTTATATCTATCAGAAATCCTGATCGCTTCATTGGGCGTAGAGGTTATGAGTACTTTATAGCCTCTGCCTTCAAGCATGTGCTTGCAGAGTTTCAGGATATCAGGTTCATCCTCTACAAGCAGTATCGTTGCTGTGCTTTGGTTTATCTCCGGTTCAGGTGGCAGCTTATTTTTTGTTGTAACTGCATCCTCATTAACGAGTGGAAAAGTGATTATGAAGGAGGTTCCTTTTTTCGTTTTGCTTTCGCACACTATAGAACCGTTGTTCTGTTTTACTATGCTATAGACAGTTGCAAGTCCCATACCCGTCCCTTTTCCAACCTCTTTGGTGGTAAAAAATGGTTCATAAATATGAGGGAGATCTCTTTTTTTAATACCGCAGCCATTGTCGCTTATGGAAAGTATTGCATGGTTCATCGCTGTAGCAGGGTTGGTGGCAGTGCCATCGATGGTACCAATATTAACCAGAGCGGTTTCAATGGTGATATTGCCGATGCCGGTTATGGCATCACGGGCATTGATGCAGAGGTTGGTAAGAATCTGGTTAATTTGTGCCAGATCAATCTTGACCTGCATGAGCCTTTTTTCAGGCATCCAGACCAGTGTGATGTTTTCACCGACCAACCGCCTCAAAATCGGCAGCATCTCTTCGATAATGCTGTTGATATTGAGAACCTTTGCTATTACGTGTTGTTTTCGTGCAAATGCGAGGAGCTGATGGGTCAAATCTGCGGAGTGGGATGCGGCTTTGTGGATGATTTCCAGATTTGCATAAATTGACTGTCCCGGGTCAACAAGCTCCATGGTCATTTCAGTATGTCCGAGAATCACCGCCAGCATGTTGTTGAAGTCGTGGGCAATTCCTCCGGCAAGCTGGCCCACCATCTCCATTTTCTGGAAGTGCTGAAGCTGGCATTGAAGCTTTTCCAGCTCTTCGTTGGCAATTTTTTTTGCAACAATATCCCATGCTATGTTGGCAAGCATGCTTACCCAGTGGACATCATCCTCATCATAATCGGATAGCTTGTTGACCACCCCCAGAATTGCTATAACCTTTTCTCCATGAAGTAATGGAACAAGTAGTGTTCTCATGACACCCGGATGGTCATTCGGCTGGATTTGTTGATGCTCAGTGGAGTTGTAATGGTTATTGATCACAGCTCTCTTGTCCCGTATGGCATCAACCCAGAACCTGGCGTCATTCATGGAGGGGTGTGCTGTTCCGGGTGCTTTTGTTTTGTTTACCCTTTTTTGCATGCTGGATGATACGACTTGTATCGATGAGTAAGGGTGACTGTTCCCGAAAAAGTGACAGAAGCTGGTCGAACTTGCCGTCATCCGTTCAGCTTCATCTATGGTTTTCCGAAGCAGTGCCTCTACTGAATCAGTCGACGACATTTCGAGCAGACGGAGGCGAAATGCCGAAAGGGCTTCAAAGTGTTTTCGCTGATTGATGTCATGGATAATGCAGTAGACAAGAGCCTTGCCTTTTATTTCCACTTTATTGGCAAATATCTCTACATCACGGATGGAACCGTTTGCTCTGAGATGACGAAAGGAAAAGTTGAGTTGTTGCGATGTAGTCCATTTTTTCAGTACCAGTTTTACCTCTTCAGGGGAGAGTGTATTAATTTCATGGATGTACATTTGTTTGAGTTTTGCAATCGACCATCCATAAAACTCCTCAGCCGCTTGATTTGCATCAATAATATGACCAGTATCGGGATCAAGAATAATCTGGATTGCAGAGTGGCTTTCAAAGAGCTTCCTGAATCGCTCCTCATTTTGCTGTAATGACTCTTCAGTCTGTTTGCGTTCGGTAATATCAATGCCCATACCGATAAGAAAGGAGTTGTTGTCGATGATGAGTCGCTTTCCCGTCATCAGGAACCAGCGAAACTCTGGCCCTCCACGAAGCAGTACCCTTCCTTCAATGACCTCTTCAGTACCAAAGGTGAAAACGTTAAGAATTTTATCAGAGACGAGTTGCCGATCGTCAGGATGAATGGTATCGATTGCATTAACGCTACCCATCTCGCGTTCAGTTTTGCCGACAATTTTCTCGCGCTGATAGGTATTCCATCCAACATATCTACACTTGGCATCAAGAATGTAAAATGCGCCGGGAATAGTATCAATAATGGTTTTACTGATTGCCTGTTCATTGTTTGTCGTCAGCTCGCTCAACTTCAGATCCGTCACATCTTGTGCAATAATCAACAGTTGCTCGACCTTTCCTTCCGAAGAGAGGGTGGGATAGACGGTATTACGCAGGATTCGACCGTTCCGTTCATCTTCCCAGCAGAGCTTTCTGGCTGTGTGAATTACCTCTTCAGCCTTTTTCCTGCGCAGTGCTGCAATTTCAGGTGAGAGTATCTCATAGATGTTTGCACTAATACACTCTTGCGGGCGTCTCTGAAACCGGGAGGAAAAAGCATCGTTAGCATCAAGAATAATGCCTTCAGGGTTCATGATGAACACTGATTCCGGAAAAGAGTCAATCCATGCAGAGTGGGGCTTGGTATATTGGTCTTCAGTGATCCTGTCGGATCTATTATCGCTCTTGTTTTTCCGCATGAGAGTTCATGTTTCTGAGGACCGTTGAGATATTTTTTGTCCTCGTCCAGTATTATAATGATTACATTTCATTGCGCAACAAATTTCCCTGTGATTTGTCAGATCGCAGGGTTATGCTCTGCTGGTATGGTTGTATTTGAAGTGTAAAAATAGTTGGTGGGTAAGTGCCGAGGGATGGATAGAGATGAAGAAATCTTCATCAAAACTCATATCGCATCACCCGGTACTTAAAAAATGGTACAATCGATTGGCTTTTGCATTTATTACAGGTCATGGTCAACTTGCTTTCAACTGACCTACAGCTACAGGATTTCCCCCGAAAGACAAAAGTTTCCTTCCCCAGAAGAGCCAGAGTCGAACGGTTTCGACTGGCTTGCCGACGATATCCGAGATTTGGCGGTGTTTGAGGCCCGATATTTCACTCAACAGAACAGAGAATTTGATATCAGCAGCCCACTGCATCAGAGAATCGAGATGCTGCAGGTGACTGTTACAGCTCTTTTCGCCTGCACAGAAATCGGCGTATTGTCCGAACTTGCTCACATAACACTCCCTGAATGTTTTCAGTAATTCTCTCTCATCGATTCCCGTATTCGCAGAAAGGTAGGTGCTGTAAACAAGGTCGTGGGAAACTTCCTCGTTGCCCGTCATCCAGTATGCGAGAGAGTATATATCGTCAAGAAGATCAAGTGCTGTCTTTTGTATGTTTTTCATCTCTCCTCCAGTATAATTGGATTTATTTTGTCCTGTTTTAATTTATAAAAAAAATGAGGATTGTCCAGATTTATTTCATGAATTGTTTGAAAAAGATGTTTTTTAAAGAAAATCAAGAGAGGTGAGGGTTTTATTCGGTTTGTCATGGCCGGTTTGACTGATTTATCGCAACAATTTACATCGGAAACATGAAAAAAGATATACAGTACCGTCTTAATCCTGCATTACAAAATATTGCAACATATCGCGTTGAGGGAGGACAGCAGGCTGAGGTAAAGCTGAATCAGAACGAAAGTCCTTTTGACGTGCCGATGTGGCTTAAAGAGGAGATTATCGAAGAGTTTATCAAGGAGCCCTGGAATCGATATCCGGATATTCTTCCATACAGGGGTATGCAGGCTTACGCTGATTTTCTTGGCATTTCGCCCGATTCAGTGATGATGAGCAACGGATCGAATGAGATGCTCTATACCATATTTCTTGCCTGTCTTGGCCCTGGCAGAAAGGTACTGATTCCTGATCCCTCGTTTTCCCTCTATGAAAAAATTGCGTTGCTCCTGCAGTCGCAGATTGTCACTGTTCCCATGCGAGACAATCTTGATTTTGATGTAGAGGCGATTCTTCGTGTGGCGCAGGACGAGGCAGTTGATTTTATTGTTATTTCCACGCCGAACAATCCCACAGGTAAATCGCTCACGTTTGAGGATGTTCGCCTGATTGCACAATCTTCTGACGCCATTGTCCTGGTTGATGAGGCCTACATTGAGTTTTCCAGGCAGCGCTCTGTTCTTGAGTTGATCGACGAATTGCCGAATCTTGTCGTACTTCGAACGATGTCAAAAGCCCTTGCCCTGGCGGGAATTCGGATTGGTTTTGCGATTGCAAATCCATTGCTGATGGCCGAGATTGCCAAGCCGAAAATTCCTTTTGCGTCAAGCAGGCTTGCCGAGATAACGCTCACAAAAGTGTTGGCGAATTACTCTCTCGTTACCGATGCAGTATCCTATATTCTTCATGAACGGGAAAAGCTTTATGCAGCAATGATCTCTCTTGATGGCGTTGAGCCCTTTGTGAGTGATACCAATTTTTTGATTATAAGGGTCAGCGATGCAGGGGCATTTTTTAAAAGCCTCCAGTGTGCGGGTATTCTGGTGAGAAATGTTTCCGGTTACCATCTTATGGAAAATTGTCTGCGATTCAATGTCGGCCTTGTTGATGAAAATCAACAGCTCATTGAAAAACTCCGATTGCTTTAGCCATGCCGGGGTTCAGAAAGTTGCATGGAACAGAGATGAACCGGATAAGTGCGGAGCATTACTGCGGATCGCCGAAGCACCCGATTGTTCTGATGCTTCATAATATTCGCAGTATGTGGAATGTTGGATCAATGTTTCGTTCGGCTGATGCAGCCGGGATTGAAAAAATTATTCTTTCCGGTTATACGGCCAAACCGCCGAGAAAAGAGATTGATAAAACTGCACTGGGAGCGCAGGATATCGTTGTTTGGGAGTATCATTCCGATCCGCTGGAGGTGATTTCTGACATGAAGAAAGATGGTGTCAGAATCTGCGGACTCGAGATTACGGAAAAGAGTCGTCCCTATACGACTGTAAATATGTGTGATTTTCCGATCTGTCTTATCGTCGGCAATGAAGTTGACGGTATTGAAGACGAGGTGCTCCAGTTATGTGACGATGTGCTTGAAATACCCCAATATGGGACCAAACATTCGCTGAATGTTGCTGTTGCTGCCGGTATTGCGCTCTTTGAGCTGGTGCATATTTTTAGAAGAAGTGTGTAACTTTTTGTTTTTTGTTTTTGTTTTGTTTACTTGAAAGTTAAATGTTTATAATCGTGTTCTTCGATGCTTCATTACAAGACATATGAGTTGGACAATCCTGATGCTCCATGGGTTGTTTTCGTTCACGGGGCTGGCGGCAGTTCTTCGATATGGTTTCTGCAGATAAAAGAGTTCATAAGGCATTTCAATGTTCTGCTTGTTGATCTCAGGGGGCATGGCAAGTCGAAAGGCATTGTTGTTCCCAAGGATAAACATTATTACGATTTTGAGGACATTACGCGTGATATTCTTGAGGTACTTGATTCCCTGAAGATTCAGAAGGCCCATTTCATTGGGATATCGCTCGGAACCATCCTCATCCGCAACCTCAGCGAAATTGCTCCTGGAAGGGTCATTTCAATGATTATGGGGGGGGCCATCATCAGGCTTAACATTCGCGCCAAAGTGCTTGTTACCCTTGGCAACATGTTCAAGAGTGTTGTTCCTTACATGTGGCTTTACAGCTTTTTTGCCTGGATCATCATGCCCAGCGAGCGGCATAAACGATCAAGGCTGCTTTTTGTCAATGAAGCCAAGAAAGTGGCCCAGAAAGAGTTCATGCGCTGGTTCACGCTGACCTACGAGCTGACGCCGTTGCTGAAATATTTTGAAGAGAAGGATACGGCCATTCCTACACTTTACCTTATGGGAGAGGAAGACCACATGTTTCTTCCTGCTGTTCGTTATATCGTCACAAAACATACCAACTCATGGCTTGAGGTAATCGGTAACTCCGGTCATGTCTGTAACGTCGATCAGCCTCGGGAGTTCAATGCCCGTGCAATTATCTTTTTGAAGAAAATGTCAGCGGTCAGTTCCGTTGAAAAATCAGTAGTCCAGCTTGCACCCTGTTAAGTGACCGCTTTGTTGTAGTTGTTCATGGCATGTTCGATGCCGTTGATTGCGAAATCGAGTGCAGCATCATGGCAAATCGGCAGAATTTTATCCATTACCGCCTTCTCCTGTTCACTGAATTTTCCGAGTACAAACGACGAAAAAGAGTTTAAAGGCTGTTCTTCCAATCTGATACCAATTCGTAAACGGGCAAACTCTTCACTTCCGAGCGATTCGATAATGTGTTTTAGCCCATTCTGTCCACCCGCTGATCCTTTTGCCCGAAGGCGTATAGAGCCAGAAGGAAGGTTAAGGTCATCGCAAATCACAAGAATCTCACTGCTTTCGATTTTATAAAAATTCATTGCAGCAACGACCGCATGGCCTGAGAGATTCATATAGGTCATCGGCTTGATGATGATAATCTGCTCTCGCCTATGGGTGATTTTCGCCGCAAGGGATTTACCCTTTCCTTTTCCGAATTTCACACCGAAAGATTCTGCGATTTTTTCGACAGCACAAAAACCGATGTTGTGCCGTGTACCGACATACTGGGATTCTGGATTCCCGAGACCCACAAGAAGTTTCATGGTAAAAAGAAGTAAATCCGGAGAGTTGATTCCGGTTTTCAGGTAAAGGAGTTTAAAGACGACGGGAAGAATATACGGAGAGGAGGAGCAATATCTGTAACAACAGTCCATTTCGCTGGTTAAAATCAGAAAATACATTTCTGTAAAATCGTTCGATACGCTTGGGAAGTTCTTCAAAAGGTATTGAGATTCATGAAAAAAGTTGCAAATTACAGCTTCCTGTTAGTTGCAGGATTGTTCCTTGTCATGGTTCTGTTTGTCGTATTTTTTTCTTGAGTTAAAAAAAACAGTGAAAAAAAAAGAACAATGAAAAAACCGTTCAACGCAACATGGTTGGCCAGAACTGTATCGGTTCTGGGAGGCCTTGGTGTCTTGCTGCAGGCGCAGAATGCCTTTGCAAGCGAGGCTGATTTGATTTTGCCTGATTTACACAAAGGCCTTTTTTTTGGTGGAATACCCGGTGACACACTGTTGATGTGGGGTCTTGCTATCTGCCTCTTCGGTATGCTTTTCGGTGTAGTACAGTACATGGGTATCCGCAAGCTCCCTGTTCACAATGCCATGCGCGAGATCAGCGAACTGATCTACGAAACCTGTAAAACCTATCTGATTACGCAGGGCAAATTCATTCTTGTTCTCTGGGTACTTATCGGTGCCATTATTGTCGCCTACTTCGGCTGGCTGAGCCACATGGAGACAATAAAGGTTGTTTTCATTCTTGTTGCGAGTCTTATCGGTATTCTCGGAAGCTACACAGTTGCCTGGTTTGGGATGAGGATCAACACCTTTGCCAACTCAAGAACGGCATTTGCCAGTCTTGGTGGCAAACCCTTCCCTACCTATGCCATTCCGCTTCGGGCAGGTATGAGTATCGGCATGTTGCTCATCAGCATTGAGCTGTTTGTCATGCTTTGCATTCTTCTTTTTGTTCCTGCCGATTTTGCCGGCCCTTGCTTTATCGGCTTTGCTATCGGTGAATCGCTCGGTGCTTCGGTGCTTCGTATTGCTGGCGGTATCTTCACCAAGATTGCCGACATCGGTTCCGATCTCATGAAGATTGTCTTCAAGATCAAGGAGGATGATGCCCGTAACCCTGGCGTTATTGCTGACTGTGCCGGTGACAATGCCGGTGACTCGGTTGGACCTACGGCTGACGGTTTTGAAACCTACGGTGTTACTGGTGTTGCCCTGATCTCATTTATTCTTCTTGCCATCAAGGCACCTGAAGTTCAGGTCATGTTGCTTGTCTGGATATTTGCCATGCGGCTTGTGATGATTCTCGCCAGCGCGGTCTCCTACTGGGTCAATGCAGCTATTGCCAAAATGAGATTCAGCAATGCCGACGAGATGAACTTTGAGACACCCCTGATCACGCTGGTGTGGCTTACCTCCATTGTCTCGATTGTGCTTACCTACATCGCATCCTGGTACCTGATCAGCAATCTTGGTGATGGCACCATGTGGTGGAAGCTCGCATCAATCATCACCTGCGGAACCATTGCCGGTGCTCTTATTCCCGAACTGGTGAACCGCTTTACCTCAACCGAGTGTGCCCACGTCCGCAACGTTGTGCAGTGCACCAAAGAGGGTGGAGCTGCCCTGAACATTCTCGCAGGTCTTGTTGCCGGTAACTTCAGCGCTTACTGGATGGGTCTTGCCATTGTCGGCCTTATGGGTGCAGCCTATGGCCTCAGCACCCTTGGCATCACTACTCTGGGCCTTACTCCCGAGCTTATTGCCTCGCAAGGGCTCCTAACTGTTGGCATCGATAAGGTGATCATGCTTGCACCTTCTGTCTTTGCTTTCGGTCTGGTTGCCTTCGGCTTCCTGAGCATGGGCCCGGTCACCATCGCAGTTGACTCCTACGGCCCGGTTACCGACAACGCACAGTCGGTCTATGAGCTTTCACTGATCGAAAATATTTCAGCCAAAGAGATTGAGAGCGAGTTTGGTTTCAAGCCGGACTTTACCAATGCAAAACGCTACCTTGAAGCTAACGATGGCGCAGGTAACACCTTCAAGGCAACAGCCAAGCCGGTGCTTATCGGTACTGCTGTGGTCGGCTCCACCACGATGATCTTCTCAATCATCATGATTCTTACCAACGGTCTTGCTGATGTTTCGGCAATCGCCAAACTCTCCATTCTGTCGCCGCCATTCCTGCTCGGTCTCATGATGGGTGGCGCGGTGATCTACTGGTTTACCGGTGCCTCGATGAATGCGGTGACTACAGGCGCTTACTTCGCCGTTGAATTCATCAAGAAGAACATCAAGCTTGATGCCTCCGTTGAAAAAGCATCTATTGAGGACAGCAAGAAGGTTGTCGAAATCTGTACGAAGTTTGCGCAGAAGGGCATGATCAACATCTTCCTGACCGTCTTTTTCACAACGCTTGCCTTTGCCTGTCTTGATTCATTCTTCTTTATCGGCTACCTCATCTCCATTGCTCTTTTCGGTCTCTACCAGGCTATCTTTATGGCCAATGCCGGTGGTGCGTGGGACAATGCGAAGAAGCTTGTTGAAACCGAGCTTAACGCCAAAGGTACCGAGCTGCATGATGCATCAATTGTCGGTGATACGGTCGGCGATCCGTTCAAGGACACCTCTTCGGTTGCTCTGAACCCGATCATCAAGTTCACCACGCTCTTCGGACTGCTTGCCATCGAGCTTGCCATCAAGCTTCCTTCGCAGCTTGCCGTCAGCCTTGCAGCGATTTTCTTCCTGCTTTCACTGGTCTTTGTGCATCGCTCCTTCTTCTCCATGAGAATCAAGGTGGACGAACACTAACCGCTCTTTTCTCTGGCAATTTAGCCCGGGTGCAAGTAAAAGGAGCCGCAGCGATGCGGCTCCTTTGCGTATGGGTCACTCAATCTCGATACCGTACGTATCCAGTAAGCCCGTTACTCCAGGAATTGAAAACCTCGCCTTTCTGAGACGATTCATTTCAGGGTTGATTGAATAATTACCGGCTGAGCGGAAATCCGCTTTTTCAAGATTGGTGTGAAAAAATATAGCCTGCTGCAAGTCAGAGCCATCAAACAGCGCTCCGCTCAAGTCGGCCTCACTGAAATCTGCCTCCTGCATATCGCAGTTTCGGAATCGTGTGTTTTTGAGCTTCAACCCCGAAAAGAGCGAAAGCTTCAGGATGCAGGAGTCAAAATCAAGCTCCAGCATAAATTTCCGGCAATCACTGAACTGCACCCCAAGCAATTTGCAGTTCACAAATTTCACCTCCTGCAGACTGCTGTTCTTGAGCTTGGCCAAGCTGAAATCGCACCCCTCAAACTGGCAATTGACAAATCTGACACCCGAGAGATCGGCGCTGTTAAAGTTGCACTGAATGAACGTACACTTTTCATAATAGCCCTCCTTCTCAAGACTCCTGATCCCTCGTATCTCTTCCATTGTCTTGTTTGTTTACATCGATTCATCAATTACGTCTCTTTTTTCTGCTTTGTCTTGGCAGAAAAGAGTTCAGGAGAGAAATTGCATTTTCTCTCGATCTGTTCAAAGGCGGGTTGAGGTGCATCTTCCCTCTTTTTGCTCATCATATAAATAGGTGAACATTTGTCATCAGGCGTGTTGTGAAGCGCAGATGCTCCTATTCTTTTTTTTGTTATTTTCTTTAAAAATATTCAGAAGTCAACAGTTTTAACAAGAGTGAGAGGTGCCCGGTGCAAATATTTTTAACAGGAGTTGGTTGTGTTGGAAAATCAACAATTGGCAAAATAATTGCCGAATTGCTTGGTATACAGTTTTTTGATCTGGATGTGGAAGTTGAAACTTTCTTCAAAACCAGCATTGAACGCCTTCAGCAGAGATGTTTTAACATGCACGAGTATCGGAAAGAGGCTGCAAAAGCTCTTGTACATTTGCTGAATCGTCCGGAAAGCACGGAGTCTGTTATAACGTTACCTTCAAGTGGTCTGATGGGCGCATACCTGAATGCACTCAAAAATAACAATGGAATCAAGGTGGTGATTACCGATCAGCCGGAAAATATTGTAGAGAGGCTCCGCTTCTACGACATAGACTCTCGCCCGATCGAGAAAGAGTTGTCTCTCGAAGAGAAGAAATTGTACCTGAGGGAGATAAAGGGTGATATGACTTACTTTGGTAAAAGTTACAAGCGGGCAAACCTGCAGGTTGACATCACGGGTCTTGAGCCGGTTCAGGCAGCTCATAAAATCATT
>CAIJPS010000080.1 GCA_903822595.1 uncultured Chlorobiaceae bacterium | reverse complement strand
TTTGATGAGGAGTTCCGTACTTTGAACGACAATAAACGGCAGCTTCAGGCAGAGAGGGAGGAGTGTGAAAAGCAGCAGAAAGAGGTTGCCGAACAAATTCAAACACTGATCTTTGCCTCTGATGTTCCAGGTGAAGAGGAGTTGGCAAAGAACAGAAGCAGGCGGGAGCAGGGGTGGCAGCTTCTGCGTCGTCAATGGATCAATCAGGAAGATGTGGCTGAAGAGAGCCGCAGCTATGACTCCCAACACCCGCTCCCGGAGGCCTACGAGAGGATGGTTGGCCTGGCTGATCAGACTGCTGACCGCCTCTACCGCGAAGCGGAGCTTGTCGAGAAGTATGCATCACTGAAAGCTGAGGTAGAAAAGAGTGCGATGAGGCTTGCGGCACTTCATGAAAAAGAGGCCTGTGCCGATAAAGCGTTTGCGGCATTCCAGCACCGCTGGCAGGATCAATGGGCATCATGCGGTGTTACACCACTCTCTCCACGCGAGATGAGCGCCTGGCTTGGTTCCTTTGAATATCTGCGCATCCAGGTGCGGGAGTTTCAAAAGAGCCAGAGAGAGCTGGATGAAAAGGTGGCACGAAGAGGGGAGTTGCGGGGAGCCCTCCTGAAGGAGATTGCTGTTTCAGATGACGTTAAGAGCTTCCCGGGAGAGGAGCTGCAAGAGCCTCTTGACTATGCCCGAGCTCTTCTGAACAGCATTGAAATGATTCGGAATGAGCGGGAGTTGCTGGAAGGCAAGCTTTGTGATGGCCAAAGAGCGTTGGAAAATGCCATGGAGAAGAGGAGCCGGGCAGAGGCAGAGCTGAAGGAGTGGCGGACTGAGTGGAGTGATGCCCTTGCTCCCCTTGGGCTTGATGGCAGGGCGCTTCCATCCGAGGCCCTCGATTTCATTGAGACGCTTCAGGCTTGTTTTGAGCGACTCAAGGAGGCTGATGATTTCCGCAAACGGATAGAGGGGATTGACCGGGATACAAAAGAGTTTGAACGGGATGTTGACCTTCTGGTACAGAAGATTGCCCCTGATCTTGACAGCGCTGAAGCTCATCCTGCCGTCACGGAACTGAAACTCCGTCTTGGCCGTGCCAGTCAGGAGCAGGCCGTCCTGAAGCGCGAAAGTGAAGAGCTGGAGTCACTTGAAAAAGTGCTTGTCACGACACAAACTGATCTGCGGAGCTGCGAAGAGGAGCTCTCGACCATGCGTTGCTCTGCCCATTGCAATACACGTGAGGAGTTGATTTCGGCTGAGCAGCGCTCCACTGCCTGGACGATGCTTAAAAACAGGCAGCAGGAACTGGAACGGAATCTCTCCCGCATTGCCGGGGGCACAACCCTTGCCGATCTTGAACTTCAGGCCGAATCAGTCAATCCTGATGAACTTCCAGGCAAGATCGACACGCTGAACCTGGAGATTGTTAACCTGCTTGATCCCGAAATCAATCAATTGACGGAGAGCATTGGCCGTAAAAAAAATGAGCTTGACCGAATGGATGGCGGCAGCAAGGCGGCTGAACTTGCCGAAGCGCTCCAGCACTCCCTGACAAAAATCCGTCGTCTGACCGAGCGCTATATCCGCATCAAGCTTGCTGCAAAAATGCTGCGTGACGAAACCGAGCGCTATCGCCAGGAAAACGAGGCACCGGTGCTGAAAATTGCCTCCCGCTACTTTGCCGAGCTGACCATGGGCTCCTTTACCGGCCTGCGTACCGACAGTGACGACCATGGTAAACTGGTTCTGGCCGGTGTGCGGCCAAACGGAAGCTGGCTGCAGGTTGAAGCAATGAGTTCCGGCACACGCGACCAGCTCTACCTTGCCCTGCGTCTTGCCACCCTTGAATGGCGGACAGAGTCGAGCGAACCCATGCCCTTTATTGTTGACGATATCCTGATCAATTTCGACGATCAACGTTCACGGGCAACCATCAAAGCACTCAGTGAACTGGGAGAAAAGAGCCAGGTGATTCTTTTTACGCACCATCAGAAGATCGTAGATGTTGCGGGGGAGCCTGAGTTTGCGGGTAAGGTACGTATCCATCAGCTTGGTACGGTGTAATGGATAAAGGCAGATCAGCATGAAGCATAAGTCAATATTCGATGAGTATCAATGATCACACAGAGTGAATGTAATATCGGGGTTCCATGAGTTCGTATGCGGCTATTCCAGTTATCGCAGTGATGGGAGTTATGTTGCTGCTTCTTGGCCACCGGGTTATGCGGCGAGGGGGTGCCCGTCTTGTCCGGAACCCGGAGATTGATCGTCAACTGCTCTACCAACCCGTATCGGCAGGTATCGCAGCCGTTACCGTGCTGGGAATCCCGGTTCTGGTTCCGGAATCAGCAAACTACTTCCATGTCGGAACCCTTCGTACGCCTGTTGTCGGCCTGAACTGGATGGGTATTGAATCCTCAGATACCTGGCTGGGCATTGGAATCAGTATAGGTCTGATGATCACTGCTGTTACAACCCTTGTGGTCTGGTTTCAGGTCACACGAAAAGGGGCGCTTGATGTGAGGCAGATGCCGCTGTTATTTCTGCTCTCCGTGCCGTTTGCTTTCGTTAATGCCGCGGTTGAAGAGGTAATCTTCCGTCTTGCACTCTGTAATGCGCTCGGAGCTGCTCTCCCGATGATGACGGTTGCACTGATCTCCGGGCTTCTCTTTGGTATTCCGCACTACTTTGGCCATCCCTGCAAGCTTCCCGGTGTAGTCCTTGCCGGGTTTCTCGGCTGGCTGATCTGTCTGTCGGTTCTCCAGACCGGCGGGATGATCTGGGCGTGGGCAGTCCACTTTGTGCAGGATGTGGTGATCTTCACCCTGCTGTTTGCGGGAGCTGCCACCAGAATCGATCAAGAAGCTGCCAGTCGGCGGCTAATTCTCTAATTTTCGTCTGCTATGCACAAATAGCACCAGGCTTCATGCCACGTATATTTTTCCAGCCTCCGGCAGATCGTCAGTCCGGCGTTACTGGCCAGCGTCTGGATGACGGTCGGGGTTTCGGGGAAATCGCAGTTTCTTATGTGTTCCTGTACCTGATTCCGTTCGTGAGTGGTCAGGGCCTTCCAACGTGTTGCCACCATTCCGTTGTAACTATCGAGATATGCCGGTCGGGTCTGTCCCTCTTCGAGCATGACATCCACCAGGATGACACAACCATTATCGCGAAGGGTACGTCGGCATTCTGTGAAAAAAGTCTGTTTCTCTTCGATAGAGAGGTGGTGTAAGGCATAGCCGGAGTATATTACATCGAAATGGTTTGCGGGAGCCTCCCTCAGCACTGCGACCATGTCCTTACAGAGCAGATTTACACTGACTCCGAATGGCTCCAGGTTCTTTTGGGCAACATCGAGAGCGTACGGGGAAAGATCGCATCCGCAGTACTCTGCCACTTGACCGGGGTTCAGAATCTTGCCGATATGGGTGGCATCTCCACATCCCAGGTCGAGGACATTAAGCGTTTCCTGGCGGCTCTCGAGCAGCTTCCTGACAGCAGTCAGGGTTTCGCGGTGAAACATGAGGTTGTTGCTGATGACCTTCTGGTAAGTGGCCCAGGTTTTGCGGAAGATGTAGATTGGGTCTGTTTTCATATCGAAGATGTTCTGCCGTTTGATGTTAATTCTTCAATGCCGAGGTGCCTGACCGTGGCTGAGATTGTGCCCTATGCCAATCTGCAAGAATGCTGTTCAGCCCGGTTCGACGGTACGGTGGAATCGGGGAAGCAACCGGGGCAACCATTCGCCGTATTTGTTCCTTTAATAACGGCAATTGCTGGTAAATGGCATGAGCAATTTTTACTCTTCCGGATGCATGATGTATATTGTTTGTCTCTGGATCGTTAATATGATGTAAACTTTCAACATCTTGTAAAAAAGGAGAATTGCTATGTTCAGGAAATTGTTTCTGGTCGTTGTCGCTCTTTGTTTTACTGCAACGGTAGCATTTGCCGGTAACTTTAAGCTCACAAGCCCGACTCTTAAATCTGGTGCCACTCTCGCCGCGGATCAACTATTTGATGGCTTTGGCTGTACGGGAAAAAATCAATCACCAGCGCTGAAATGGACACCTGGTCCGAAAGGAACAAAAAGCTATGCAATCACGGTGTATGATCCCGATGCGCCTACCGGTTCAGGCTGGTGGCATTGGGTTGTCTACAATATCCCGGGGAATGTGACCGAATTGGCTTATGGTGCAGGAGATGCAACAGGGAAGCTGCTGCCTTCGGAAGCTCTTCAAGGTCGTACTGATTATGGCACCCATGCATTTGGCGGTGCATGTCCGCCAAAAGGCGACAAACCCCATCGTTACATTTTTACCGTCTATGCATTGAAAATTGAAAAAATTGATGCTCCCGCAGAAGCGTCCGCTGCATTACTCGGTTTCATGATTCATGCGAACACCCTCGCCAAATCGAGTTTTACGGCAAAATATGGTCGATAACCAGTCAATAAACCTGACCGGGATAAAATGCGTAACATAGGGCACACGAGTTCGACGGAAAAAATATAAAGAGGCATCGGCATACCAAAAAGATCTTTCCGGAACTGAGCGCATTCTTGATCTCGGATGCGGTGATGGGGATTTCCGTCAGTTCGTGATTGGGCGCATGATTCAGAAAACATGCCAGACTGACGGAAGGTGTTTTGAAACATTCAGGCGCATCAACCTGCTCGCAAAGAAGTGATTTCCATGCCTGACCTGGCGCTCAGCCACACTCCTTTCTGCATGGTTAAATTGAATTTTTGTGCATAAAGCGATTATTATCGGGGCATCATCCGGAATTGGCCGGGAGCTTGCAAAGGTGCTCGCAAAAAACGGCTATTCTCTTGGACTCGTTGGCAGGCGTCTTGATCTTTTGTCGAGCCTCCAGCAAGAGGTCGCGCTCCCTTCATTCACGAAGCAAATCGATGTTTCACAACCATCCCGGGCGATGCATCTTCTCCAGGAACTTATTCATCAAATGAATGGAGTTGATCTTGTTGTCATTAGTTCAGGTGTTGGATTCATCAATACCGACCTTGAATGGGAAAAAGAGAGATCCGCAATCAGCGTCAATGTCACGGGCTTTGCTGCTATGGCAAATGTGGCAATCGAACACTTCATTGCGCAAGGGTCAGGCCATCTGGTTGGTATTTCCTCTATTGCGGCCCTGAGGGGTAGTGAGATCAGCCCGGCCTATTCTGCATCGAAGGCTTTTGTCTCGAATTATCTGGAAGGGCTGAGAAAAAAGGTGATCAAGTCACAATTACCGATCACCGTTACAGAGGTTAAGCCAGGGTTTGTTGATACCGCAATGGCACAAGGTGACGGCCTGTTTTGGGTGGCGCCAACAGAGAAAGCTGCCCAGCAAATTTTCAGGGTCATCAAAAGCAGAAAGAATCATGCCTGTGTGACAAAACGTTGGTGTGCAGTAGCATGGCTCCTGAAGGTATTACCTGACTTTATTTACCTGAGGATATAATTCCTTAATCGCAAGCAGGTTATCAGTAAAGGCCGCCTTGCAACAATTATTGCTTTTTATTTCTTCGCAACCGGTAAATCGTTATAAATGGCATCGCTATTCCTGTGTGCATTTGAAAGAGCGACGTATATTGAACGTCTTCGGTTTGTTAATGTGATGCAACCTGCCAACACGCCATGAAAAACGAGCAGCAAACTCGCGTCGAATTGATGAAGCGGAAATTGCGCCCATTGTCGCGGAAATGTCGGCTGAATCAAAGCCCTTCGACTGCGGGCGCAATACTCTACTGCGGCTTCGGGCGGCGCATAACAAATGGAGAAGTGACATGGTGAAACAAGCAAAGATCACGATTTGCCTTTGGTTCGATGGCGACGCCGAGGAAGCGGCACGATTTTATGCCAAGACCTTTCCCGATTCATCCATTGACGCGGTGCACCTCGCACCGGGAGACTATCCTTCCGGGAAGAGAGGGGATGTGTTGACAGTCGAGTTTACCGTGATGGGGATTCCCTGCCTCGGGCTTAACGGTGGTCCCTCGTTCAAGCACAACGAAGCATTCTCGTTTCAGGTCGCAACCATCGACCAGGCCGAAACTGATCGTTACTGGAACGCGATCATCGGCAACGGCGGCGAAGAGAGCGCGTGCGGCTGGTGCAAGGATAAATGGGGATTGTCCTGGCAGATTACGCCGATCGCTCTGACCAATGCGGTAACCGATCCTGATCCCGCAGCCGCCAAACGCGCGTTCGATGCGATGATGGAGATGAAAAAGATCGACATCGCTGCAATCGAGGCGGCACACCGCGGTTAACGTTGCCATATTTGACGCGTGCATCCCGGAAGCGCAACGGTTCGGCCCATGATCGGCTTCACGGTAGCCTATAAAAGGAGAGTGTGAAATGACTAAAATCAATGAGCGTGTATGTCCGGTTGCGTTATCAGGCTCTCTTGATAACAGCATTCGAAGATACCTGCAGAACCCTGAAAAAATTCTGAGCCCATACATCAAAGAAGGGATGACGGTTCTGGATGTCGGATGTGGCCCTGGCTTTTTCTCTCTTGAGATGGCTCGCATGGTCGGCAAATCCGGCCGGGTTATCGCTGCCGATATGCAGGAAGGGATGCTTCAGATAGTAAAAGAGAAGATCATAGGGACAGGACTTGAAGAACGGATTCTCCTGCACAAGTGCGGAGAGAACAGAATAGGAGTGTCGGAGCCTGTTGATTTTGTTCTCTTGTTCTACATGGTTCACGAAGTCCCGAACAAGGATCATTTCTTCAATGAGATACGAACAATAGTGAAACCGCAAGGGCAGGTTCTGATAGTGGAGCCGCCATTTCATGTTTCAAAATCGGCGTTTGAAGAAACAATCCGGATAGCTGCAAATGCAGGGTTGAAAGTTATTGAAAG
>CAIJPS010000079.1 GCA_903822595.1 uncultured Chlorobiaceae bacterium | reverse complement strand
TTGACGTTGTTGCTGTAATCCACGGCGTAATGAATCTCCTTCACTCGTGAGAAAAAACTTCCCCAATGTCACTCCAAACCCAAACACACAGTCAGACAGCAAATTTTATCTGGAGCATCTGCAATATGCTCCAAGGTCCATACAAACGAAATTAATGTCGGAAGGTCATTCGGACGTGAGCCCGAAAAACAGGACCACTTGGTTGTGGAAAAAATGATTAAAATCAACCAAGGAGGTTACACGCATGAAAACCAAGCGTTACAGTACAGAACAGATCATCAGCATCTTGAAGGAAGCCGATGCCGGCATGCCTGTCAAGGATCTTTGCCGTAAGCACGGCGTCAGCGATGCGACGATTTACAACTGGAAATCGAAGTATGGCAGCATGACGGTCAGCGAAGCCAAGCGGCTTAAGGAACTTGAAGACGAGAACAGTCGCCTGAAAAAGCTGGTCGCTGACTATGCTCTTGACATCCAGATGCTTAAGGAGATCAACTCAAAAAAATGGTAACGCCCGAGGCCAAGCGCAACGCAGTAAGGCACTTGCATGAACACTTCGGGCGGAGTCTCAGAAAGCTCTGTATTCTGGTTGGCCTGAGCCGAACGAGTTGGCATTATCAGCCAAAACCTGATACCAATGAGCCGATTCGCAAGCGGTTGAAGGAGATGGCCGATGAGCGAAAACGTTGGGGCTATCGACGATTGCATTACCTATTGAGGCGAGAGGGATTTCAAATCAACCATAAGCGAACTGAACGGCTTTATCGTGAAGAGAATCTGATGCTACGGGTAAAACGTCGTAGAAAAACAGCTGCGGATACTCGGGTTGCACCGCCGAAACCGGAACGCAGGAATCAATGCTGGGCAATGGATTTTATGAGCGACAACCTCTATAATGGCCGTCGTTTCAGGGTGCTCAACGTTTTGGACAGTTACAGCAGGGATTATGTTGGTTTCGAAGTCGATACCTCAATCAATGGCAATCGGGTATGCGGGGTTCTGGAAAGGATAGCCTGGTTTAAAGGTATGCCGGAAATGATTACAGTCGATAACGGCCCTGAATTCATCGGTAAAGCTCTTGACGCATGGGCACATCGTCATGGAGTTAAACTGGTGTTCAATCGTCCGGGCAAACCGGTCGACAACACCTATATTGAAAGCTTTAACGGAAGACTCAGGGACGAATGCTTGAATGTGAACTGGTTTTTAAGTCTTGATCATGCTCGGGAGGTCATCGGACAATGGCAGGAGGATTACCATTCGATCCGCCCGCACAGTTCTTTAGGAAGACTGACACCGGAAGAATTTCTGGTTCAGCAAACGGATTTTTGCCAAGAAGAAGTGGTCCTATAAACGGGGGCACGTCCATTCTGCCCTTGACGATCTTGCGCACTTTGACAGCATTCTTGAACCGACCAAGGGAAGAGAGTTTGAAGCGTTGATCAACCTGAGAGAGGCGTTATGATGGCAACTTGTGCAAATATTGCAACAGTTCAAACTGTCAAAAGCCACTTGACTGTTCGCTATAACGCACATAAGGGCGATTACAAGGCAATGTGCAAAAAATGCACATTCCTTAGCATTCTGTAAGTTTAACGACACAAAAATCAATTGCTGACCATGAAGATGCTGGTCGAGGCTATCTGGAATGGGATCATTAGTCGTCATGCCGCCTCTTCGCTGACTGATGAACAAAAAACGGAACTGGACCGCCGCATCGAAGAACTC
>CAIJPS010000078.1 GCA_903822595.1 uncultured Chlorobiaceae bacterium | reverse complement strand
TGATGATCGGTATTCGATTGGCGAGGCGATGGTGGATTTTGCTGAGTATGTGGGGGTGATTGCGACGACGAGAAATCACATGAAGGAGAAGCATGGGGTTTTGGCTGAGCGGTTCAGGGTGATTTTGCCGACGGACAAACCGATTATGCTGGAGCGTGAGGCGTTCAAGTTGATGATGGCGGAGGTGATGCGTCGGTTTGTTCATGCTGATGGGGCGTGCAAGAATATTGACCGGATGTATTACGGGTTCCCTGAGGCGGAGGTTTTTTATCTGGATGGGTCGCGGTTGTTTGCATGGGAGGGGTTTTATCGGGCGGGTGTGGCGCGGTTGCGTGAGAGGGAGTGGCAACGGAATGTAAGGATACGGAGGCCGGACAGTGAGGCAACGGTGCAGAAAAGTTATCTGACGTTTTTTCAGAATCGGTTTGTGCCGGGGAACCGGAATAATGCGCTGTTTCAGCTTGCCTGCTGGATGCGGGATGATGGCGTTGTTGAGCTTGAGCGGTTGTTGCGGGAGATGAACAGCGGGTCGGGGTGCCCGCTTGAGGAGGAGGAGATGCAGCGGATTCTCCGGCGGATGCAATGAGTTGGCGCAGGTTATTGGCCGACTCTTTTTTTGAGGGTGTCGAGGTGTTTGTTGAGTTCGAGGAGTTGTTTGTTCATGTCGAGCGCTTGGTTCTGGAGCTGCTGGATTTTTTGGGTGCAGTCGGTGAGGATGAGGGTCAGGGTGGGGTCAGGCGGCGGTGGCGGGAGCTGCGGGGCTCCTTTTTTGCCGTAGAGGATGTAGTTGACGTCGATGCCGACGGCTTCGAGTTTTTCGCGAAGGATATTGCCGATGCGGTTTTTGCCGGTGACATAGGCGGTGATATAGGAGGCGTCTTTTGCACCGATTGCCTGGCAGAGGGCTACCTGGGTTTTGAATTTCTTTTTGATTTCTGCTCTGAGGCGTTTGGCTTCGTCGGTGTACGCTCCTGATATAGGCATATATTTATATTTTATTCAATATTTTGCGTACATTTAACAGATAATTATACCTAAAAACAGGAATAAAAGCAAACGACGAGTAGGAAAGATTGGAAATGATAAGGATAAAGAAGAGGATGGAGGGGCGGGAAAAATGGATAGTTCTTTCTCTATTTCCCCATTTCCCCGTATAAAAAGGGGTTTGTGATGCCTGCAGCGAAGATTACGGAGGAGATTACCGGTTGCATTCTTGATGCGCTGGGTGCGGGTCATTATCGGGAGGTGGCTTGCAAGCTTGCGGGGATTGACCGGAAGACGCTGTTGAATTGGCTGAAGCGGGGCCAGCGGGAACGGGCAGGATTGTATCGGGATCTCTATCTGGCGGTTGAGCGGGCGGAGGCTAAAGCGGAGGTGTTTCACCTGAAGAATATCGAGACGGCTTCGGCGAAGAGCTGGTTTGCGTCGGCGTGGTTTTTGGAGCGGAAGCATCCTGAGCGGTGGGGCAAGCGTGAGGCTCCTCCGGCGAATGACGGGCCAAGGGATGAAGTTGTGGTTATTGGGTAGAGGGTGTTGCTGGGATGGTTCAGGTGTTCACTATCTTAAGTTAAATATATAACTCATGTACAGATTTTTTTGAATGATTAACACCCAAGTTGAAGGGCGCTGCGAAGTCTGCCTGAAAGCAACCACTCGAACTAAGTGTTAGCCCTTTCATTGCTGAATAAAACACACCAATGGCCTACTCAGGATAATCCATTCTTGTGCCATTTTTGAAAATGATGGTCGAAACTTCAAAGGTTGATTTAAGTTTGTCGAAGTCTGTGTTCCATAGTTTCATGGCGGAGTCATCGAATTGGTTGATTCCGATACCACTTTTTCTCTCGACAGTACTTTGCTTTGCGGGAACACCTGCGTCATAAGACCAGTTGACGTTCAATATCTTGTCCCCGAAGATATCCATCAGTTTGAGCACGCCCTTCACGCCCTGTATGTCTTTGTCGCTCTTGTTCTCGTAAGCCATACCGAGCCCCACCCACCGTTGGCCGTAGTCTCCCATACTGTTCTTCTTTGACACGAGAGCCACAGAAAGCAACTTCGCGAACTCCTCTTGCTTCGCCTTGCGCTCTGCCTCGACCCGCTTTCTTAGCTCCTCGGCCTTCGCTTCTTCTTCCTTCTGTTTGACAACCCACTCATCCTGCTGCTTTAGTGCCATTTCGATTGTTGTACCAACCGTCGGTTCTTTCCCAGCCATGACATTTCTCATCATCCACGCAGCCAACTTCTGCCCTTCGTCCGCCGTCAACTTCTGGCCAAGCTCTTTTCGTTGTTCGGCACTAAGCTTCGTAACCTCGTATTTCTTTGGGTCGGAACAACTTGTGAGAATGAACAAACCTGACACGAGTAGAGTGGCAAGACTACGTACAACAAAACGGGAGTGATTTGTCATTTTTGAATCCGGTAAGTGGAAGAATGAAAGGGCTAACAATAATTAGAATAATCTACACTGTCTGCGGATTTATGAGTTGTGAGTCGTATCCCACATAAGACAACACCACACGCTATTGTTGCGGGATGCGCTTGGAAGACAATGTACGCAGGGATTTTGAGTATTCCACGGATTATGATGTATTTTATGGTTTATTGCTGGACGGGTCGGGATAATTGACTCGATGGATGAGGTTGTTGCTATGATGTTTTAGGTTTTTACGATAATGATTAACAACAACCACTCAGGAATCGCTTTTTTTACAGTTTAAGGTTTAAAATTAGCGGAGAGCTTATTGCTCTGCTGGATTTGATTGATAAGTGGACATTACGATGTGCTCATTTCATTAGCTTATCTGGGCGAACGTCCAGCACCAATCATTTTCATTACTTCTTCCAAATAATATTCTGGGTACTGATAATCATCTGGTAACGCTTCTATATCTCGCAAGATTCTCCAAATTGCCATGTAGTCAACTTCTAATAGATACAACCTCTCGCAGCTCCAAACTATGTTGCGAGCTTCATTCAAGAGCGAGACATATAATTCTTTGAGAATTTTATTGAGTGTCTCAACGTCATCTGTTTTAAATGCTACATCGTATTCTCTAAGATATATCAATTTTTTGTCTGGTGAGAACATTGTGGGAGTCTCTGGTATTGATACATCAAGACCAACACGCACCGTTTCATATGACTCCGTGAGTATGTATTCGTCCCAGTTAAATTCTTTAACTTTTTTCATTACTATAAGATTATAAGGTCGTTGGAAAGTGTACGGATCAAGTCAAAAAAAAGAGTATTAGGTGTATGCGGTGCAGTGTCTACTGGCATTTTTCACGTATTTTAATAAAGATTTCACAAAGTTCTGCCGTTTTCGGGTATTCTCTGGCAAGCCAATCTGCAGGAACATACCTATGGTTCAGATAGTTTTCCACTGGGATGCAATCGTTTAGAGCACAATAAAATATTGCCGTTTCATTGCCTGCTAATGCCGCAGGAACATATACAACGCCATCGCTCGATAGGCCGGTTGAACGTTGCCATTTAGGCAAACCCTTTAATTCGGGATTTTCACATACGAACCATTTCATGATAACGATTTATCTCTGGCCAAAAAAAATTAGATGGATCCGCCAAAATGCGGATTTTTTATGCCTCTCTGGTATTGATAAATCACAATTTACGCAGGGATTTTGTGTATTCCACAGGGATGGTGTGTTTTATTGAATATTGGTGGACGATGTGGGTTGGTGGGCTGGGTTGTGGTGATTGGGTAGAGGGGTAGAAGCAATGGCTCCGGTTTTTTGGTAATGATTAACATCAATAGCACATGTATAGCTTTCTATGCAATTTAACATGGCATGAGCGTAACCGGTGCGAAGGAGCATAGCTCCGAAGCGGTCGGACGACCAACGGGATTGAATTTGATTGGCATGTTAGATTTGTTTCTCAACGTTAGAACTTTGTAAAACTGATGCCAACGACATGCTCTTTGAGGTAGCGAGCAATCTCTTGAGCCTCATCGAACCGCGTGCCTGGCTTTAGATCAATTCCAAGGAATCCCTTGTTATCGACAATGCTCAACTCGGGCGTTCTTGCTTCACACTTCAGCCAAACTGGCGCATCGTCCTTGCCCGATGCAGATGGATTACCCTCTTTGACGGTAAAGGTATAGGCGGCGGTTTCTGTACTCGACATTGTTGTCTCCTGAAAAATCTAACAATATTTAGATTGATCCGCCCTGCGGATTTTTGAATTTTAACCCACAAAAGAAACCTCATGCTGCTGTTGCGGCTGTGAGTGAAAGGATAATGTACGCAGGGATTTTGGGTATTCCACTGTTTATGATGTGATTTTTTTTGTTTGGTGGTGGGCGGAGCGGATGGCGTCATGGGGGGCTGGGGATTGCGGGGGGTTCTTGGTAGGGTGAATGGTTTGGGCACGGGGGTTGTGCCTTCGTTGTTTGGCGGCGGCGGGTGTTTGTTGAGCAGGCCGGGGGTTACCCGGCCTGCTGTTGGTGGTTAGTTGAGTTTTGGGTTT
>CAIJPS010000077.1 GCA_903822595.1 uncultured Chlorobiaceae bacterium | reverse complement strand
GTCCGTCGGCAAAATCACCCTGAACCGCTCAGCCAAAACCCCATGCTTCTCCTTCATGTGATTTCTCGTCGTCGCAATCACCCCCACATACTCAGCAAAATCCACCATCGCCTCGCCAATCGAATACCGATCATCAAAATCCAGAATAACCAGCTCCTGACCCGGCAACGCATGGTCACCATCCCGATACCCATCCCTGAACGCCGTCGCCGAATAATTCCCCTTAAACCGCACCATCCCCTCAACTCGATCAAAAAGGATCCGCTCCGACCGGAACCCCTCCGCCTGACGCTGACTGAACGACACCAAAACCCGTCCATCCGGTTCTACTGGTTCTTTTTCTTCCATCAGGTCAGCTCCTTAACTTTCCCCTTGAACAGGCTTCTCGCGGCAACTTCTTTCCCTATTGACTCGGAGTTGTTATTTTTATGTTCATTTGGTTCACCATGTTCACCTTTTCGAATAGAGATGATGTAACCGTGTTTGCTCGATTTGTGCCCTCGATCACAGGTTATGATAATTCCCAATTCACGTAGCGCAGGCAGTTGCCTTTTTATTTGGTTAGCCAGCCCTTTTTCACTTTTTGGCCACCCTTCACTGTCACGCTTGTATGCAAGAAGCCGGTCGAGAAGCAAGCTGTAATTACCTTCATAAACCAGATCGTTTTGGCAATTCTCTGTAAGTGCAAGGATGGCTGTGGAAACCGGTGATGACTCGATAGCCCGCAAGATCGACTCCCTTCGGTTTTCGATGAATAAATTGGTAAATACACCCGGTTGACTTCCTTGACTTTGCATCATAGCCTCACCCAAAACAGTGAAGTCAACCATTCTCGGAGGATATTGCAATTTGATTAACGGCAGAAATGCAAGGGTCTTAACGAACAAGTCAAGAATTCCTCCCAGAATTTCCGGCAGCGCGGCCTCGAACTCAGCATCCATCTCCTCCTCTCTCCGTTTGTTGCTTATTTCAGGCAACTCCACATGAATCGATCTGTCAACCAAATCTTGGGCAGTTATGGAATTTGGTATGCCGTTGAGTACGATTGGCCGCATCACCTCAATAACGACCTCTTCGCTGTTGGTGTAGAGTCCTCGTTTGGCATACCCGCCGGATGTCGCCACGATGCACAGCGCATCCTGAATAGCAGGTTTGAGATAAGAGACATTCTCATAAGAGAGAAGCCAGTTGTTTCCGCCACCGATGAACACATTTTCAACGCATTCAGGACTCTGTCGAAGCATGCTGCCGGATGGGTCAATAAGCGAACGGATCCGCCTCTGTGTATTGGATTTTGCCGAACCCTGTACTCCATTCAACTCCAAAACCGGAAACGGCAGATCAATTCGGTAAGCTTCAATAATCCAGGCCAAAACAAGTGGTCTTTCTTTTTCCGGGATATTGGCAAATTCCCAAAGCCTCTCAACATTTCCACCATGCACCGGAACGCATAACGCTTTTGAAGAATTAGGCATCCAGAATTTGACAGGATATTGCTCAAGAATTCGCCATCCCGTCAGAGTGATTTCAATAGCCCGACGCTTCTCGTCACCAATGAATAAATAATAGGCGCCGCTTTCTTTATGCCGCCCGGCACGGATAAAGACACGCTCTGGTTTACCCTCAAACTTGCAGAGCCCTTCGACTGCCGACACAACCTGCTTGATCATCGTTTCGCTAGCCGGTACTCCGATTTCCTTGTAAAACGAAAAGCTGAGCCAGTCACAGAACGCTTCGCTCCTGACTTTCAATGTTCGGCTCACCTCTTCGCTGCTTATTGTTACATACCCGCTTCTGGTGCGTTCATCATAGAACCATTCATTACATTGCCCCTCCACAAGATCCATAAGGGAGGCCATCATGCCAGATTGAGCAGATGAAGAAGTGCTCGGGATTGTCGCCTTGTCGATGTCAGAAAGCAGGACTCCGCTCGGCTTTTCACTTTTTATCTTCACTCGTATGCGATACCAGGAAGCCTCATCCAGTTCACGAATAAGTTTTACCGCTCCAATGAAGGAGCTGCTGGCATAGATACCAGGATTATCTTTTGCCTGAGCAATTAAGTCATCAACCTCAGCAACATATCGCTCAAGGTCAGCCTCTGTTGTCGCATCATTGTCGCGGTGAACATGGTGAACCAAATGAACATGATTTTGCTCTATGTCGCTGCATGAGGAATTTTTCTCTATTGCCTCAGGAAAGCGAGGGATTTCAGCACAACTCAACTGCTCCCTCCTCCTCGCATCCCGTAACTTGGCCGCCTGCGGCATCGCCGTCCCGTCAGACGCCTCATTCATGGCAACACCCCCCGCACCCTCCACAACTCTTTGTTATTCCAGAGCTGCCTTGCTCCTCCACCTGTTCATTCCAACATCCCCTGTTCAGTCTTTCGACCAACATCTCAATATCAGAAGCCCGCCATGCGGCACTCTTTTCCGAGAGTTTGATTGGTTTGGGATAACGCCCCTCTTTCATACCAGCATACCACGCAGCTCGCGAAACCGGCACAATACCATGAATTCCCTGTTTGCGATCCCCGATAATTTCACGCAGCCGATAAAATTTCGTCACACTCATCACGCACCTCCCTTTTTCTCAGAGGTACCCTCAATCCATCGCTCAACATCCGTAATCCGAAAAAGCAACCGCCCATTCACCTTTGTCGAAGGCAAACTCTTGCATTTCACCGCACGATAAATTGAAATCTTTGAAATTGGCAGATCGTAAACCTGCCCCGCAAACTCAACCAAACTATCAAGATTGAGAAACTGCCTTATAGGCTTCTGAAGGGGAACAATTGTATTCATCATATTGCATCATTATAGTTGAAGAATCATCCGACAACTATAAAATGCAAAACAGCTCAACCGTGTTCAATAATAAAGTGTTTTCTTATATGTGGTTACGTGTCTGTATCGTATTTGAATCGTGTCTCGATTGTGCCTGTATCGTGCCTTTTTTATTTTTACTTGAATTGTGATCTATCCAAGCCTTCTTTAATGCTCTCGCTTGTTCAATTATCCCTGCAATTTCACAAAATCTTTCACTCACCTTCAGGTTGGTCTCACCGGTTCGTTTCTGGATCTCAAACAACTCGTCAAAGACACAATCCGGCCACGTTTCTCTTGGCTTATGTTCACGAGCAATGCGATAAACCTCTTTTTCTGCATCAAGATTTGTTTTTAAGTGCATAGCTGAAATATCACGTTCGTGAAATTTTATTTCACTCGTTGCTTCAATTTTATGTAATGCTGTTTCATGAGCGTTATTTTCATTCCTCTCAGGTTCATGATTACCAACCATACCCTCAGTTCGCACTCTGTCCAACCACCGTACAACCTCATAGTTCAAGAGGTGATCGGTGTCATCATCCAATTCAAAACTGTTATGATTATACGCAACCCTTATTCGTTGTTTCTCAATGAAATCAGGTTCATTATGTAAGTGATTATTTCTTATTTTGATAGTCTGTAAGCCCTCCAACAGGTAGCCTATTATTTCCGGGTTTTCTTGAAGTTGCTGTATCAATTCATCTTCCGTCAACAGCAGATAATCTCTCTCAATAGTCTCTGCCCATTGCACAAGCCGATCATGGGCCTGTATCACTCCTTCCTGTTTTTGTTTAAGCTCTTCGGTTTCACAAAACTCCAATCGCTCTCTTGTTTGCCGAATTTTTTTTGATTGCCTTTCAAGATACGTATCCACGGCTTCAAGCAGACGTACTCGCATTTCGTCCTGATTCGGATTATACTCCTCCTCAGGACAATTTTTCTTTATTATCAGAGGGTGTTTCGGATCATGAGTTACCCAGTTGTGATCAACAGTAATACAGGGCTTCAACGTAATCACAGGAGGTAACTGAAATTCCTCGCGAAAACATTCATAAGGGTCACTTTGGCTCAAAATGTTTTGCATACCAAAATGCAACGGAAAGGTCGCACCACCAGCCAAAGTGACAGTGTCAACACTGGGCAACCCCGAACGATCATAGCCAAAAGAAGCAGCAAGTTTTCCGAAGCTTTTATTTTGATCCCTCATCTCCTGTTGGAAATCGCATACCATTTTGAAAGCCGTGTTACCAGCCAAAGTGGCAGAGTCAACTACCGAATCCAAACCGGACAACACCGAACGTTCATAGGCAAAAGGAGCAGCAAGCATTCTGAGCTTGTTATTATGATCCTCTATATCCTGTAGATCGCGTGCGACTTTGAAAGCCGCGCGACCTGTAAAAGTGGCAGTGTCAACTACCGAATCCAAACAGGATAACGCCGAACGATCATAGCCAAAAGGAGCTACAAGCATTCCGAGGCTTTTATTATAATCCACCATCTCCTGAAAATCCTGTGCCATTTTGTAAGCCGCGTTAACAGCCAAAGTGGCAGAGTCAACTACCGAATCAAAACGGGACAACGCCGAACCATCATAGCCAAAAGGAGCAGCAAGCATTCCGAG
>CAIJPS010000076.1 GCA_903822595.1 uncultured Chlorobiaceae bacterium | reverse complement strand
GTTTCAATCCACGCGCCCGCGGGGGGCGCGACAACGCAGGTAGCAGGCGGTCAGTCGTTTCTTATGTTTCAATCCACGCGCCCGCGGGGGGCGCGACGGAGAATTTTTAAACTCAAAGCGACACATAACGGGTTTCAATCCACGCGCCCGCGGGGGGCGCGACTGTATAACTGTAAAATCAGGCATTTCGGGGTTTTAGAGTCGCCTAAACGCGAACCACTTCGTATGCCAAATAACATTTTACGAAAACCTGATATAAAAAACTATAATCACAATAATATCAAGAGAATATGAACATCGCGAACATGCCGGGATTTGAGGTACAGCATGACGTTCGCGTTTAAAAAATCAGTGGGCCTTCAAGATCCCGTGGTACTTTGGCACCTTCGTGTTCAATCCTATCCTGCCAGCTTGATCCGAGAAAATAGAAGCGCAAACTGTCATGCTCATGATCCATCTCATGCACCAGCTTTCCCCGTAATTTTGTCCATTGTGCTGGATCGACGTTACACTCAAACACAGAAAACTGGACACGCTGCCCATAGTTCTGGCAGGTTTTGGCGATACGGCGCAACCTCCTTTTTCCTGCAGGAGTTTCGGTATTGACATCATAAGTGACCAGAACCAGCATGGTTTATCTCCAGACAAATGGCGGGTAGGTGTCGATATCACCCCGGATATGGCGGGCAAGCAGCATGGCCTGCATGTGCCAGAGTAAACCGATGGCCATTTTTTCCTTGACAAAAGGGTGTTCGATTTCTTCCTGCTTCCGATTTTGATAGGCGGTTAAAAGCGTTTTACGGGCATCATCCTTCAGGAGCACAGCGCCAGTTTCCGATATGGTAAAATCTTTGGCTTGAATCTGGCCGCGATTGATCAGCGACAAAGCCAGACGGTCCGCAATATATGAACGAAATTCTTCAATCATGTCAAGAGCAAGACTTGGGCGTCCCGGTCGGTCTTTATGTAAAAATCCTGCTGCTGGGTCAAGGCCGCACGACTCGAGTGCAGAGCGGATATCGTGTGTCAGCAGGGTATAGAGAAAAGAGAGCAGGCAATTTACCCGGTCAAGCGGCGGGCGGCGGTTGCGTCCGGTAAAGCGGAACAATGGATCAGGAGATGTGATACATTCATCGAAGACGTCGAAGTAAACTTTGGCAGCTTCGCCCTCAATTCCCCTGATACGTTCCTGATCGGTTTCGTTCTGCAAGCGCTTTATGCAACCGGCAAGGATGTGCTGGGCATTTTTCAGCCTGACAGAGTTCACTTTTTCAGGATGATCTCTTACCGTCCGGGCAAGTGTGATCCGGGCATTACCAATTTTGCCGATAACAAAGGAGCGGGCGAGGCGAGCGGTCTGGAGGTTATTGTCGGCCATACGGTACTGCGCTCGGCGCAACAGAATATTTCCTCGTGTTGCCCCCTGTACCTGACAAAGATATTTTCCATACATGCTTAAAAACGTTACCGTTACGCCGCTTTCAGCACAATAGCCGAGCAAAAACGGGCTGCACGTTACCGATCCAAAACAGATAATGCCGTCAAGCATGTGAAGCGGGATGCGCGTTTTTATCTCTTTCTCTATTTTGATAACGGCACACTCTCCCTCTTTTGAGAGATAGGCACCCTGTGTAGTGACAAACAATGTATTCAGATATTTTTTCAAATCTCCTCCTCCGAGAGTATTTGAAGCAATTTTTGAAGGTATGCTTTCGCCGATTTTCCTTGAACAATCACCTCCGGCAAGCACTCCTCCTTCAATGAGCAGAGCTTGCATTTCGGCCCAGGTTCAGGTGGCGGTGTTACTCCATTCCGAAAAAGATCATGAACCCCTTCTGCTGCAAGAATAGTTTTTTCACGCAAAGCATCATCGAAATCAACATCAAACCGGTGCTTTGTCTGCCCGTAAAATAAAGCGCCGGCTGGAATTTGAATTCCCAGCATCTCTTCAAGGCACATCGCCTGAGCACAAAGCTGGATTTTATCGGCATCATGTTTTTTCGGCTTACCCCGCTTATACTCAACCGGAAACGGCTCTTCGTGATTTTTCAGCTTATGCCACTCCACTACATCAGCCACACCGGAAATCCCAAGCAGAGCGCTACGCAATGCTGTACTTCTTGTTACACGGACACCGCTCCTGTATGATGTTTCACCATGATCGACCCGATCATGCATCTCTCGTCCCTCGGCAGTGTAAACGTTCTCGCTCCATATCTGCTCCAGATGGATCAGCGCACACTGCCGGGGGCAATAGACAAAATGCTGCAACGCCGATAGCATCACAAAATCGGATTCTGGGTACATGGCATGTGAGTTATTTTTGTCAGCCAAGTTTTCTAATCAAATTCACTTCACCAAGATCATTGTCATTCACATTTACGACATAGTCATCAAATGAACGAGCAGGGCCAGAAAGTCCATTTTTCCGTTCCACTGTAATTCTGTCAAACAGGGAGTAAGCAGGTGTATTGCCAAGTGCTGTACTGTGCTCAAAGACATACAACCCTCTGGTTGCCATCATTCCCCTTGCTGCAGAACGGTCATGCTCGAACATATTCAGCAGAGAGTCCCAGAACAGGTTGAGATCCTCTTCGGAAAAACCAGTCTGGTTAGCCAGATGAGCAGAAACAAACCCGTGTGCCCGATAAAGGCCATAGGGAACTGTATATTTGCGGCCCATTGTCCGATTGTCTCCGCTTTGTTTTTCAGCTTCAGCTTCTGTTGCGACTGCCATTCTGGTAATACTGTGTTCCAAGGCAACAATCGGTTCAACAGAACGGGCAAAAGTTAACTGGACAGGCCCGCGAACCTGTCCACAATTGGGCGCAGATTTGAGTGACATAACTGCACCAAATGTCCGGATATCATAAAAATCCTGACACATCTTTTCTTTTCCTTTATTTGTTTCGTCCGCTGTCGGTTTTCGAGGTTTTGCTTCTTTTACAGCGTCATCAATTGCTTTTTTTGCCTCTTTTGAAATGGAATTATTATTCTCTTTGATCCATTCTTTGATTACCTTCTTATCTGCATCCGAGTCAACAATAAGAATTCCGTTTTCATCTCCTTCCTCAAAACGCAATCCTTCAGGAAACGATAATGATAACTCTGATAGATTTTCATTTAAGAGAGGATCAGATATATATTTTTTAGAGATTTCACCAGTGCTGATGTTCAACTCTTTAAATGCCTGAAAATGAGCCTGCCCTAATACAGCCTTTTCTTTTATGTAAATATCATAAGGCCGGTCACAATTTTTAACAATTTGGATAAAGTTCCTGACTTTGCGTTTTAGGCACACATCTGTTACAAGGCCGGTACCTGTTTCTGCATCAATACGTGGAAGATTTGCTGCATCTGGATCACCATTAGGGTTTCCATCTTTTACATCAAATAACAGGACAAAGTCATAACGTTTATTGAGATTACTCATAGAATTTCTCCATTTATTTTATTTAAAATTCAAAACAAGCCTTTCCTTTGATGATAATACCCAATAGCAAAACGAGCTTGATCTTCCATCGCAAAATGAGAAGGGATTTCAGGTTTAATACCATCAAATATTTCTATAAGCAATTTCTCAAAGTTTACTTTCCGGCCAGCATTTTTAAGCTTGCCAAGATGATGATTTTTAAGCTTCAGTAACTGTGGAAAAACAGTAGACGGTGATGATGAGGCAGCTCCATAGAAACGATCACGGATAGTTGTGTTTATTCCAGGGTTTGCCTCTTCCTGAATTTTTTCAAGTACAGCAAAAAGGCGACCAAGACGGTAACCTGGATTGTTATTGGTAGTATCAAGAGCCACAGTGATCTCCTTTTCTTTGGTTAAGTGAATTCTGTAATAACGATTCAGATAAGCTTTCAGGATGCCTGCCTGAACCCGAGTAACATTTTGCGTTGCACGAGTACGACGAATGGTTTGCTGGAGCATTGCTGCCGGATAAAGTGATCCTGACAATACAGCCTGAACAATTTGGCCAGAAAGATTGGGTGGAACATTTTCTACTTCATTTTTAAGTGCCATAGCAGAAAGAATCCAGAACAGTGCGTAATGACCTTTATCCGTAGGAGAACGAATAATTTCAAAATCCTCGAAATGCTGACGTATTGTTTCTCCAAACTCTCGAATAGTTCCTTCATGCCAGAATCTTACCGAAATACGGGCAGAATTTGGGGCAAGTCCCAATACATAAAATTTTGTTTGTAGATCACTGGAATCATGGCCAGTAAAGATACCATCAAAAAGAGCTTTTACTGCCCGAACATCAACATCAGGATCGTCTTTTGGAGATAATGCAAAAAAAGATGGGAATAAATCCTCAAATACTGCCGGTTTCTGTGCCCAAAAGAGTGTTGTGGCATCTCGAATCTGGACTTTATTTTTTGAATTTTTAGCAAGCAAAACATTTAAGGCTGTTGTATAAGCAAATTCGGCTGACTTACTGATTTGTGCGTTGTATGCTTGTTCTTTTCCATAAGAATCATAACCGGAATTTTTCTGAAATGATATAAATTTTTTCGAATCTTTGTTAATTGGTGTATCACTATGAGTACGTGCAATAGGTTGCGCTAATCCTGTTATAAGGCATATACCTTTAATACTTTCAGTATCCTCATCAACTGGAGACTCAACATGTAATCTAATATTCTTTTGGCGTAGAATTAAATCATATTCTCCATCAAGACGAAAGCTAAGATTACAGCCAATGATTTTTGAGCATTCACTCCAACTTTCTGATTCTTTAACTTTTTCATATTGATTCCCTTCGTAGAAGAGAAGAAGAGCCGAAATACCTTCATCTTGCCTTATATCTTCAGGTAAGGATTCGATTTTCTTCTTAAACGCAGACAATTGATTCATTGCCATTATTTTATCTTTTGGGGCATCACTTTTTGGGTATCCTACTACGTATCCATAATGGTCCCAGAGCAAAAAGCTTGTCATCCATGAGCTTGATCCAGAACGACCAATCGATTTTGGAACCAAAAAAGGTTTTGCCCTTTTTTTCTTGCCATCTCCTTCGCGAGTGTCTTCAAGTGCTATGAATTTTCCGCCTCTGTCAATGACAATAACAAAGGGGATTTCCTTCCATTCAAATCCTTCAGGGGCAATGTTGCTTTCAGGGTCAGCCGCCTTGCGCTGATAATAGTCGTATAGTGCCTGTAAAATCATTTTCTCACCTCCTCACTTTCCCATACAGGCACAGTTATCATTCCCTTTTCCATGTGAGCCTTGAAAAATGCCGGGGTTGGATTTTCCAGATCTTTAAAGTCAAGATCATAGAGCATAAAGCCAAAATCGCGTGTTTCATCAAGAGGCTCAGGCTCATTTTTCATGTCATCGACAAGCCGAAAATCACAACTGAATTCACGACAGCCGAGATAGGGTTGGTTGAAACATTGCCCCTTGCGGGCCCGGCGCTCAAACATGGCGTTGTATTTGCCTGGATTTTCATCTTTTTGCCACTCATCCTTTTCAGTGTCGTCAAGTAAAGAATCCATAACCGGACAAATAACTTTTGGCCTAAACAAAGGAGGAATAAACTCAAGCTCGGCATGAAGGCGATAGGCAACATCTTGCAGAAAAAGGCCAGCTCGTTGCTGACGGTTGTCTTCTATGAAAATGCCGCTACTTCTTGCACTGGCTGTAATACCTACCTCGTTACGCCGTACCGAAACCCATTTTATTGGTTTTAAAACCTCAATTTTCCGGATATGCCATTTGATGGCCGGTTTCCAGAAAATTGCCTCAAAGATGGCCCGGGCAGCCGATGGAGTAATCACATCATAACTGACGCGTTCAACCTTCATCTCTGGTCTTGTGAAACAGGCATAATCGCCCTTGACTTCGAGACAGAATATTTTGTTGCAGTATTCCATAGTACGCTGCTTATTTGTTCAGTTACCAGTACAAATTTGGGGTTGCCTTGACATCAAGACCAAATACTGAGTCATATAAATTTTTATCAGTCTGCACCCAGATACCATTAACTTCTTCAATCATTCCATTTTTTCGCATTTCCTGTAGATCTCTATCATAGACGTTGACTGAAAAGCGTTGCAATTTTCTCATCAGTATTCTGTTTGGGCCACCAAAACGTAATTGATCGATTAATTTTTCATTATTGGTCGTACCCGATTGATACCGGACAACAAGACCATGCTGCTGGGCATCATCAATGAGCTTGAAGCGAAGTGCCGCTGTACGGAACTGAATATTGAACTGTCTGGCATCAGGCCCTGCAAGGAGATCCATGATCTGCTTTTTATCAAAATCATTCAGTCTGTTAAAGTACAAATGGAAGTATTGTCTGAAAGCTTCCGGCATCAGGGACGCGGCAAGTTCAGGATAAACGCGGAACATCTCCTGACCAGCCTGCTCGGCTTTCAGCATTATGCCTGCCGGTGGAGGTTTTGGGGGATTAAAAACAAAAACCTGGCCTTTTTCCAATTTTCCTTCACGGTTGCATCGACCGGCAGCCTGAGCAATACTGTCAAGCCCGGTAAATGCCCTGAAAACAACAGGAAAATCAATATCAACACCTGCTTCAAGCAGTTGGGTGCTAATCACATGAACGGGTACATTATCTCTCAGCTTTGATTTAATTCCGGCGATAACTTCACTGCGATGTTCGGGGCACATCAGTGCCGAAAGATGTACTGTCCCTTCTGGCATGAGGCCATGCAGCTCCCGGCAATTGTTTCGGGTATTGACGATGCACAAAGCCTGTTCCCAGTCACAGAGCTTTTCAGCAATGGTCTGCCACTCCTGACGGTCGTCTGAACTTCCAACCATTTGAATCGTGACACGCTGGAAAATCTCAAACAGTTTGTCAGGATTTGTCATCAATTCCCGAACACTACCTTCACTGAATCCCTTCAGTACCTTCTGACCAGAGCCGATTTGGCCGGATAATACCGGTTGTGTAGCTGTACAAAGCACAACAGATGTTTTAAAGAATTCTGTCAACACTTTCAGGACTGAAACTATCGGCTGAAGATATTCTGTGGGTAACATTTGCGCTTCATCAAGCACAATCACTGAATTCACCATATTGTGCAGTTTTCTGCATGCCGAGCTTTTGGAAGCAAAAAGCGACTCGAACAACTGAATATTTGTGGTGACAATAATGGGTGCATCCCAGTTTTCCGTGGCAAGTCGCGATTTTAAATCTTCTTTCTCCGAATCAAAATTGCTGTGATGCTCAAGTACCGCGTCCGTGCCGAACACTTTTCGATAAACATCAGCCGTTTGCTCTATAATGCTGGTATAAGGAATGGCAATGATAATCCGCTTTTTGCCATACCTGATTGCATGGTTAAGGGCAAAAGCCATTGATGACAGGGTTTTACCGCCACCAGTCGGGACGGTCAGAGAAAATAAACCAGGCACAAGCTCGGCTTTGTTGTTGCAGTCATTGAGAATTGCTGTTCTTGCGTGATTCACCGGAGACTGAAGAGCTTCTGTCTGCTTTTTTTCCATGAAAGAGTCAAAAGCAACCTTGAGCTTTTCAAGCGAGCTGCTATTGGCGTGAAGGTCTGCCTTGTTTGGACTCATAAACGATTCAGTATCAAGAAAATCAGCATCCACAAGACATGAGTAGAGCATTCTTATCCAGACATGCACAGCTTCATTGTCTTTAAAGCATGGACGAGAGGTCGGCAATGATACATCAAGAATATCCTGTGGTGGATTGCCATTCAAGGCTTTTTGTAAATTCTCGAAAGAGTTCAGTCTGCCTGAAAGAGTGCCACCAACACCCGGCTGATGTTCCCAATCTGGTAAACCTGCGTGATGGCCGGCGATGAGGTAGGCAAGAATTTTCCCAATCGGCCCATTTTTTTGAACAGCGTGAAGAGCGCCAGCAGAAGAGTGATCAATCTTGCCCATCACTCTCCTCGGAATAATCCCCGTTGGCTTTGCGGATATATTCCTGCCATTGAGGATTATATTTTCCAAGATCATGGAGCAGACCAGCCGTTTTGACCCAGTCACCATTGCCGAATTCATCGGCGAATCCGGCTGCTTTGTCGGCAACTTGCATGAGATGCTCTTTCAGGTCATGTTCTGCCCATGAACCATCCGGATTTTGACGAAGATGGGCAACTGGTCGCGACGATTGAGAAGCCATAGGGATGAGTTGAGCAGAGAGGACAGGAAATTAAACACGCCAACCACATATCCCAGTTTACGTAAAAACCTTGCAAAACAAGAAAATAAAGTGTTTTTATTTTGCGATTTACGTAATTATAATGTTGGGTACTGCACAGATTTTTTCTGCTGTTCATCAGGTAAATTGCCGGTCAGGCGGTTTCAAAGAGTCGCAAACCTATCGTTTAAGTGGCGGGAACTCCGCAAGTATTTTTGTGACGGCGCCATCTATGTCTTGCTGCATCTCTTTGCCGGTATCATAATTTTTCAGGATACCCTGAGCAATGCCACGCCATGCCAGTTCATTGCTTTTCTGGTCCGTAACGTCGATGACCAAGGTGCCTTCTTTGTAATAGCTCACGTAAGGGGCAGGCCAGTATGGGTCATACATGCCAAACCGGTTATGGCCAAATCTGTTATGGTAATAGCCGTGGTGATAAGAGAAGCTCATTGGGGGAAGAGTATACCGCTCACGATCCTGTACACGAGCAAAAAGTGATACGGTGAAATCAACGGGTTTGTTACTGTTCAGAACGTATCCTTTTGTTGCTAACTCTTGGTCAACTGAGCTTTTAATGCGTTTTACAGCCAGTGGATTAGTTGCAAGAACGTTATTGCTGCTTTGTGCAGCGGCATCATCAGCCCATTGATAGGTTTTATAACTGGTGAAAGGAAAACTGCTGTCGTAGTCTGTTACAACCGAGTATGTGGAACAACCTGCTCCTGTCAGCAGAGTCATCATCAGTACAATCCAGGATGGTATTCTCATGATTTGCCCTCCTCAAAAATGGTGTATTACTTTCCCGTTAAATATACTCAATTTCGTGGATAGTGGCAGCCGCTCGACAACCAGGGACTGTTTCGGCGCAAAAAGGGAGCGCCCTCAGGAGCAAATCCCATTGCCTTTTACCCTGTCTTATGCAATATTAAAGTTGAACTTTGCGTATGATGATGAGGCGGAAGCCGCCAACATGTTAAGGCTCTTCGAAATCAAGTCATCGCAGACGATTCATCAGGAGTCTTTCATCCAGCTCAATAAAGTCGCAGCCATTTTTGGCGAACGTGTGGCAAAAAAAGTGGTGCTGTATGCTGGTCATGAACAACAAATACGCAGCAACGCTGAGGTCGTGAGTTATCTCTATGCCGGTGCAGCAGGAAGCAGTGACAGTGCCATCAACAGTTTTGATTAAAATTATTGGTCATCAGTGGTGTTTCAAACTGAAATTTTTTTCCGGTGGCGTGACGCTTGACAACTGCGAAGGCTTTGTCTGCCACTTTTCGAATTCATATATAATTCTGTTAAATTAGGGTCAATTTCTCTTTCTCGTATGGAAGAGGTAATGCAGTTCTTTTTAGAGCTGATTTGAGTTTTTTTTGCACCACTTCTATCGGGGAAAGCGATCATGTTGACATTAAACATTAACTATGATGTTTTGCCGGACAGGCTTGTGACGATTCAGTTACCACAGGAGGTTTGTCCTGGACGACATGAGTTGGTGATTGTGCTGGAAGAGCAGTCATCACAGATTTGTTGCATCGCAGATGAGAAGGAGGACAAACTCCATGCTTTTGTAAAAGAACGATACGAATTGTCATTCAGAGAGTCTGTGCGTGATGCCGAGAACATCTTCTCGACGATGGCCGTCCGACATGCAGAGTAACCCTTTTGGCATTGCAATATCTTCAGGCGCTGAGAGAGATCTCAAAAGAATTGAGGACTACGCTGTTACGTTAGAAACCAAAAGTCGACGAATGCTGGCATTGAGCAACGCAGTTTTGTCTCTCAAAAACAGTTGGTCTCTCTGCCCCTATTTCGATCGAGAGAAAGGTGTCCGGGTTTGTTATGTTGAAAATTGGTATAGCGTATTTTTCAGGGTGGATGAGAGTGCTCGACAACTTGTTGTGATCGCAATTCTTGGGCAGGCAGAAGACCTTGATAAAGTATCCGTTTGATTTTTGGTGGTACAATATCCGGGTGTAAATCTCACTCGCCAGCTCGTGAATGTATGGCATCTTCAAAAAAGAGGAATACAGCTCAGGAACAGCATCAGGTGAGCCATCAAAAACAAGGGCTCACCTGATGGTTGCTATGCTGCCATCTCTCAGGAGCCTGCCTCCCATTCTGCGAAGAGGGCGTTCAGCTCTTTGCAGAGTGCGTGGTAGCCAGCGAGGGTTTTGTTGGTCTCTTCCTGGCTTTTTGTGTAGAAATCTTCGTTGGCCATGATGGTTTCAATCGACTCTTTCTTCTGTTCGAGCTGGTTGATTTTATGCTCGACCTCGTCCATCCTCTTTTTGTCTTTTTTGGCTGCGGCGCTCTTTTTGGCCTGCTCTTTCTCCTTTTCGGCAGCTTTTGCGGGTGCGGCCTGGCTTTTTTGTTTCTGTGTGGCTTCCTGTTTGCGCTCGGCTTCAATCGCTTTTTCTGCGGTTTCAAGATATTCTGCGTAACTGCCGAGGTGGAGTTGCAGTGAGCCATTTTTTATTTCAACCACCTTGTTGACCAGACTGTCGAGGAAGTAGCGGTCGTGGCTGACAATGAGGAGGGTGCCGTCGTAGTATTCGAGCGAGTCGATCAGCATCTCTTTGGAGCGCATGTCGAGATGGTTGGTCGGTTCATCCATGATGAGCAGGTTGGAGGCCTGGAGCAGAATCTTGGCCAGCGCGACTCTCGATTTTTCTCCTCCCGAGAGTACCCTGATTTTTTTGTTGACGGCGTCTCCGCTGAAGAGAAAGCAGCCGAGAATGTCGCGCACCCTTTTCTGTGCTTCGGACGATGGGGCTGAGTCCATCATCTCCACGTAGATGCTTTTGTCCTGCGAGAGATTTTCGGTCTGGTGCTGGGCAAAGTAGTTGAGGGTTACGTTGTGCCCCATGGTGAGTTTGCCTTCAAAGTCGATCTCTCCGGCCAGAATTTTGCAGAAGGTTGTTTTTCCTGCGCCGTTTGAGCCGACAATGGCAATGCGGTCGCCGCGCATGACCTCAAGGTCGATGCTGTTGAGCACCTGTTTTTTTGTGCCGTCGGGCAGCAGGTATGCTTTTTTGACTCCGTCGAGTCGCATGACCTCACGCCCGGAGGGGTTGGCCTTTGGGAAACGGAAGGAGATGCGTGCGTTATCCTCTTCAGGGGTGAACATGTTTTTTTCCATCTTCTCCATCTGCTTGAGGCGGCTTTGGGCTTGGCGTGCCTTTGTGGCCTTGTAGCGGAAGCGATCGACGAAGGCCTTCAGCTCCGCCATTTTCTTCAGGTCATTGGTATACTGGCCCATCATCAGCTCGTAGCGCTCAGCCTTCTCCTTTTCGTAGTAGGAGTAGTTTCCCTTGTATTCGTTGATGCGCTCGAAGGCGATTTCAAGGGTTTTGGTGGTGAGTTTGTCGAGGAAGAAACGGTCGTGTGAGACGATGATGTAGCTGTGTTCGTAGTTGAGGAGATAGTTTTCGAGCCAACGGAGCGAGTCGATGTCGAGGTGGTTGGTCGGCTCATCAAGCAGGAGCAGCGTCGGATTCTGGAGCAGCAGTTTGGTGAGGTGCAGGCGCATCTGCCATCCACCGGAAAAGGCTTTTACTTTTTTATGAAAATCTATTTCGCTGAATCCGAGACCGGCAAGCACCTTTTCGGCATTGGACTGCATGGTGTAGCCGCCCAGATGGTCAAATTCGTGCATGGCATCGGAAAAGCGCTCGATAAGCTGGTGGTACGACTCGCTTTCGTAATCCTGTTCGGGCAGGGCGAGTTCGTGTTCCATGCGGGTTATTTTATTGGCCAGTTCAGCGAGCCTTGCGTTGGCTTGAAGGGCATATTGCAGGGCGGTTTTTTCCAGATCGGCATCGAAGGAGATTTCCTGGGGTAGATAGCCGATGGTGGTATCAGCCGATTTCATAAAATGGCCGGTGGTGATGAGGGCTGACTCGGTTGATGGTCCGCTGATAAGGCGCAGGAGGGTTGTTTTTCCTGTTCCGTTAAGGCCGACGAGACTGACATGGTCTTTGTCGCCAATGCGGAATGAGGTATCGGTCAGGAGCTCTTTGGTTCCGACGCTGAGAGAGAGGTTACGGGCTTCAAGCATGATAAAAAGGCCTTGATAAAAGTAATCGACATCATTGAAATAATTC
>CAIJPS010000075.1 GCA_903822595.1 uncultured Chlorobiaceae bacterium | reverse complement strand
TTTGGCCAAGCTTTCCATTTCGTCCGTGATTACTGCTGGTCGAGCCATATTCAGTATCCTCCTGTTTGTTGTCAAATTATGAACAATAATTGGCACAAAAAGAAGATACATTATAATCATCTTGATTGCAAAATGGAATAATGATCTCCATCGTCGTTCCGGCACGAAGACCAATATCTTCTCTAATTTCTTTGGGTATAACAACCTGAAACTTACTTGAAACAGTAACAGTATTCATCAAGTATCTCCATGGGTTACAATAATACGATTAATAGAGGTCATCAAGGCTTTTTACTCCATGAGCACTTTTGTTCAAAACATGGGTGTGCATCATCGTGGTGCATACATTCCTATGTAAGAAGAATACACCGGATTTTCAAGCAATGAAAACAGGGTGTTGCGCTTGTTTTTCAGCATTCAATCGGGAAATCTCAAAACACAAAAGATATCTTTTTTTACTGCGACGATGACCTCCGCAACATTATGGTGCACTGAGCAGGGGAAGAAGGCAGGAGAGCAAAGAGGCTCACCTGCCCGCTCAAACTCAAAGAATTTCGACCAGCTCAATCTCAAAGGTGAGATCCTGGCCTGCAAGAGGGTGGTTGGCATCAAGCGTCACTGCGGTATCACTCAAATCAACAATCATGACAATAGCCTGCTGGTTGTCGGGAAGCCCGACCTGAAGCTGCTGGCCGATTTCCAGTTCCATATCAGCAGGAAACCGCTCACGATCGACATCGGTTACCAGCTCTGTGCTATGCACTCCATAAGCCTCCACGGCAGGAATAACGGATGTCCTTTTCTCTCCGGGAGCCATATCAAGTACAGCAATATCGAATCCTGCGATAACCTGACCGCCACCGATGGTAAATTCAAGAGGCTCACGATCAGCCGATGTATCGAACATCGTACCGTCATCAAGCGTTCCGGTATAATGAACCCTTACGATATCCCCTTTTTTTGCCTGCGCCATGCACTCCTCCTTTTTAACTGATCAAAATAATCACACTTTAGCAAGTACAACCCGAATCATTGGTATCACCTCAAAAGAGCCATAACAATGATCAGAATAGTCAGCGAAACTATGGAAAAAAGGGCAAAAATCACATTTTTTTATGCCTCACGGGGCATTTTACCCTGATCCATCTCCATCGTCAGTTTCGGGAGCCATCCAGGATAGTTGCTCTTGATGAATTCAATCAACTGCTCTCGCACCAGACAACGCAACTCCCATACATTGGAAGAGTTCGCTGCGCTGACGAGAGCCCGTATCTCGACCGATTTATCGGTAATATTGGTTATATGGAGTTTTGCTACACGGCCATCCCAGAGAGGAGTTGAAGCCACAACCCGCTCCAGCTCATGGCGAAGCGTTTCGGGATTGACGGTATAATCGGTATAGAAAAAAACCGTGCCAAGCAATTCTGCCGAAGTGCGCGACCAGTTTTGAAAGGGACGATCGATAAACCAGGTGATCGGCACAATAAGACGACGCTGGTCCCAGAGCTGCACAACCACATAGGTCAGGGTAATTTCTTCAATGCGGCCCCACTCGTTTTCAACAACCACCACATCATCAATGCTGATCGGTTGCGTTATGGCAATCTGGATTCCGGAGATAAGGGTGGTCAGGCTTTTCTGTGCGGCAAAGCCAATAATCACGCTGACAATACCTGCAGAAGCAAGAATGCTCAACCCAACCTGGCGAACTGTATCAAAGGTCATCAGAACACTGGAGACCGCAAGAAGCACAAGAAGCACATTAAGAATCTTGCGGGCGAGGCTGACATGGGTGGAAATTTTTCTTGCCGATTCGTTTTCCCGTACTTTCGAGGCATAGCGTTGCAGGATAAACTGCTCAAACACCCTGAAAAGCCTCATGATGAACCATGATACTGCGATAATGGCAATAATGAGGATGGTATGATGGAGCACCTCCCTTGTATCCGGCAAGAGCGGCAGATAATGGAGAAGTATACCCAGAGCAATCAGTGTAACAAATGCCCTGAATGGCCAAGCCATCAGCTCCAGGGGAATGCTTGCTCCCCTGATTGAATGGCGAATTGCTGCTATGGCTTTACTGAACAGTGAATTCGCGGCCAGATAACCAACCAGGGCAACCAGAACAACGATTACCGGCAACAGGTAACCACCCTGAAGCGAAGTCCATAAACTCATGGTTGTCTCCATACGCATGCAACAATAAACTCCCCCCCAGCCAAATGAGCTGGGGGTTTTCCCGATATTCTACCCTTTCAGTCGGGCAAATTCACTTTTTGAACGGCTCACGCAATCCTCAATAGCCATACCGCCGAAATAGTTGCCTGTCAAGAGCAGACTCTTTTTCCCGATATTCTACCCTTTCAGTCG
>CAIJPS010000074.1 GCA_903822595.1 uncultured Chlorobiaceae bacterium | reverse complement strand
TCGGCCAGTTCATTGTTGTAGAAGCGTGCCTGCTCAAGGATGGAGCCCGCATCTCTCAACCCTTCAAAGTTTATTCCTTTTACCACCCTGCCGTCGCGAACATCGAGACAGGGTATGATCCGCTTGGCTAACATTGATGTAAAGAGCTAAAAAACGCATTGATGAAAATCGTGATACAAGAAATCAATAAAGTTCGAACTCTGCAACAATATTTTCCCTCTGTTACGAACTCTGCACATTTTTTCTGGAAGCGGAAAATGGTAATAAGGCGATAGCCTGTTTTTTTTCATCGTCATTCAAGACAGCAACCCAAAACAGTGCGATGGTCATCAGTAAATATCCGGCACCGCAGGCAAGGAGCTGCATTATTATGGGGATTCTGCCTGTAACAGGAAAGAGTGCCGTAATGGCGTAAAAGAAGCAACCCGGAAAAACAGGTATCAGTGCTGGAAGGAGAGAGCGTACAACAAATTCCCTTATTCTGACCTGAAAGGTATAGCCGCTTCGCCAGAAAAGAAAGAGGGTGCTGCTTATTGAGCTGAGAGCTATGGCCGCCGCCGCACCCGACAAACCATGAGCTATTATTGCAGCCGGAATCCAGATCAGCATCAATAAACCCTGAACAAGCATATACTCCAGCTCTTTTCCGGTTCTGTTTATACCCCGAAAAATCATATTTACCGGCCCGGTACATTGCTGGACGGCGTAACCTATTGAAAGAAAGATCATGACCGTTGCTGCCTCAGAGTATTTTGGGCCTACCCACCCGTCAATAAGGGGACGGGCCATAAAGACAAGAAAAACAAAAAGTGTTGAGCTTATAATATTGGTAAACCGGATTCCATTGAGATAGAGCTCCTTCAGTTCATCACTGTCGAGATAATTGCTGCTTTTCTGTTCATGGTGAATCAGAAAAAAAAGAGAGCAAAAAAGTGCGGCAATGACTGAGGCCATGACAAGAGGAGATATCGGCAGATATTGCTGAAGAACCGGCAAGAAAAAGAGGGGGATAATGGCAAACAGAATAGCCAGTAACGCTATTTTTATATAGGTTTGAATTCTGTCCCCCGCGGTATTGCTCTGCTCTCCTGCCCATGAGCCGTCAAGATGGGCTGCTGTAGATAAAAATGGGGCAAAAGCAGAATTGGCAATACCGCCAGCAGTTGAGGGGAGCTTTCGTCCCAGTTCAAACATTCCGCCAGATGCAAGTCCCGAAATGGCGGTAATAAACATGCGGTCAATTGCCGTAAGAAAAATGCCGATAATGCCGAGAACCTGGACTTTTCCGCCAAACCCTATAAAATGACGAAAGTGTTCGCGAGTTACCAGTTTCCATGATATCGTCAACGATGGCAAAAGGGTACGGGCAACTTTCCAGCAAAGGGCACTTGCCATGATAAGTCTTAACGCAAAAGCGTAGAGCAACCCCTTGACTCCTGATCCAAGAGCAAGAAAGAGAAGAATAAAGACAATTTCAAAAAGTCCGGCAATGGTTGATATTATCTTTTCTTTTGCAAACTCATGCATTCCATTGATGATAAATGCAAGCCCTCCCAAAGTAAGTTCAAGACTGAAGACAATTGCTGTTCCAATAAATATGGTTGAGGCCAGTTCCTGTTGTGACGGCCCTATGTGAAATTGTTGAAGAATAAAAGGCATAAGCAGAGCGAGCAGAGAGCAAAAAAGCAGGCTGAAGGTCAACATATATGCTATACCGGTTGAAAGCAGCTTGCTTATTTCACTCTCTCTCCCTTCGGCAAGGTACCGTGCAGAGTATCGGATATAGGTGCTGTTAACTCCGAATCCACCCATCCCGGCATAGGAAAGAATGATAAAGGAGAGAGACCATAGGCCGAATTCAGCAAGCGAGAGAAAGTGGAGGATATAGGGCGTCAAGAGAATACGGCTTACCATGTAAATGATCGTGGCTACCATGCCGGACAAGGCGTTTCCGGCAAGTTTCTTATGTGCGTTGCTTTGATTTTGCATGATGATCCGCAGTTACGAGATGGCGTTTATATTTGTTTTGCGAATTTCCAGATAAATTTAATTACGGTTCTTCTGATCAAGTACATATAAAGGGGTAGAATACTGTCAGATGAAATTGTAAAGTACTGGTTGAAAAGCGATAGAAATATAGGTTAAATTTCCGCTCTTACAGAATTTTGATCAGAATCTTCTTTTAACCTGAAGAGCCAGGCGTGGCTATTATGCAACGTTCTCCATCATGGCTGCTTTCGGTGCTGTGTTCAGCATGGAAGCGGGAACAAGGGCGGGGCAATTTGTTCAACTCTTTTTTATTGGTCGCTTACCAAGGAGCAGAATGCGTGAGGGGTTGTATTTAGAGGCAATCAGTTCCAGAAGGATTGGCCCGATAAGTCCAAAGGCGAGGCCAGGGATAAAAAGCTCCCAAATATTGGTTACGCCAATTTTTTTAAAGAAAATTCTCGACGCGGCCGTAAAAAAAATATGAAACAGGTAGATGGAGTAGGAGTAGATGCCGATCCTTGCAAGAAAAGCAGAGTTAACCTCGGTAAAGAGCAGTGCAGTGCAGAAAGTGGTTCCGATAATGAGCGCATTCAGTGACCGTCGTCCTTCGCCGTATTGCTGGCCGTAGAAAATGAGAAAGAGTATGACCGCCGTAACGATCAGATATCCGATAGCCTTCTGGTTTTTGATCTGCACTGGGAAACGCGAGCAGTAGAGTCCAACGAGAAAATAGGGAAAGAGATAAAAGGCTCCTGCAATTGAGAACCATGGTGTTCCGATATTGGTAACAAAAAGAGTTGCTGCAGCGAGAAAGAGGAGGACAAAACTCTTCTTGTTGTGCAAGAGCTTGAAGTGCTCAAGAGGGATAATAATCAGAAAAATAAGAAAAAGTGATTCAATGAACCAGTAGTGCGCTACAGGTATCAGGTGCATAAAACGCCAGTCAGTTATGATGGAGTTTGTTCCAGGGGTAAATGCTTGAAGGATAGCGAAAAGCGTACCGACAAAAAGCATAGGGATTATCAGGCGTCGTATTTTACCGGAAACAAAATTTTTCCAGTCAGATGAAAAGGGTCGCCAGGCATAGACAAAACCAGAAAGAAAAGTGAAGATCGGCATACGGATATAGACAAGGAGTGCGTTTGCATCTTTCAGTATTCCTTCTTGTACCTGAAGGCCGTTGTCCGGAGCGATGCCGATGACATGGTAGGCCACCAGAAGAATACAGGCAATTCCTCTGAGTGTATCAATCGAGCGACTTCGGTTGAGTGGAGGTTTTGTCATGTGATTGAGTTTTTTTGTTTTGTCTTTTTGATAGAACTGGCAAGCCATAAAAAAAGAGCAAAAAAAATCAGAAAGATCTCAAGTGCGAATGTCCAATGAGTGAAATAACTAACTCCTTTTGAACTATTCGTTATCAAGGAAAATGGTTTGTCCATGAATGGTGCCAACCACAAAATATGACTGGTAATGGTATCCAAAACAATATGAATAAAGCCGTTAAGAGTGAATATAAAGGATAATGCTGCTTTTTGGCTACGCCTGTGATACAGTAGTAACCATAAAAGTGAAATCAGCAGCAGGGTCAGCCAGAAAATCGGGAAGTGGGTAACGTATTTATGATGATGGTGCTGTGGTTGAGACGGATCTCTCAGCAAGTAATAAAATAAATCGGAATCCGGAGCAATTGCACCAAACATGCCCCAGAATATGAAGACGTTAGCATTGACAGAGCTGTTCTTAAATTTTTTTAACAACAATTTTGATGTAATATATCCGGCAGGTAGATGTCCAAAAATCATTGTTGTTTTTTAAACTGCTCTGTTTGGGCAAGGGTGATTTTTATTGAAACCAGAGGTAATGGCTTTTTCATGTAAAACGTTACTGTATAATTTGAAGAGCTACATGGTAGAGATTTCTGATGTTATCAAACATTGAGGCCATCTCATAAGTTGAAAGAAAGAAGAGCGTATAAAAGAGAGCCGGAAATTTTGCAGACCAGACTATCAGTGGCTTTACAAGCAGTGTCCGGATTTTTTTGATTTTATTCAGAATGAGTGCAGTCAAAATGCCCACAATCGCTCCGGCCAAAATGTCTGTCGGATGGTGCAACCCAAGATATATTCTAGGAAGAAGAGTAAAGAAAGATACGTACAAAAGTACAAAAAATCCGGTTCCTTCTGACATCAGCCATATTCCGGTTGCAAGACTGAACATGAATGTTGCGTGGTCACTTGGAAAAGAGCTCATGCCGTCGAAGGCTCGGTAACCAATTCCATGAGGAATAACAAAATGCAGAGCCATATTTGTTATTGGTCTTGGTCTGAATGGAAGCGTCAATGCAAGCACTCTTCCGATGAAAATAGATGCAAAACATGAAAGTATCGTTATTATCACTTGCTCCCGCAGAAGCGATGATGCAGCTTCGTTCGTCTCCTTTTTATGAAACCAGAAAAACCAGAGTAATGTAAGCGGGATAGCTCCCTTCAAGAGATGATTTTCAGAAAGTTCCCAAACGAAGAGCTCAAAATATTGTGATGTACGGGCAAAACTGTTAAAATATGCGAGTATTGATGCGTCGAAAGTATTCATGTATCTCATCCGAATTACTTATCAAAACACACTGTTTCTTCGGTTATAAGTTAAATAAATATAACTGGTTATAGATACCTGTATTCTCGACTGTGCGAGCAGAATTCATAACTGATTGTATTATATTGATTTCAGAAGACCAAAAATATTTGATAATCGTCGCACGGAAGCTTAATACCCGCTTTTATAAGCATTTATACTGGAGAAAAGGTACTACCGGGTATACTCAAAAAGAGACTGGTTCCAAACTTTGTTAACATAACAAACTGACTGAGCGCTACCGTTTTACATAAAACCTTTTTTTTAATGCAATTAACATCTCATTGAGAGCAAGTGATATAAAACGGCTATCTCGAATGAGATAGCGTCGCCATAATCGAGTGGGTTCACAAGCCAACCTCCAAACCCATTCAAAGCCGGATTTTTGAATCGCGATGGGAGCCCGTTTAATTATCCCCGCAGCGAAATCAAAAGCTGCGCCCACACAGAGGATTGGCCCGACTTTGAGACGATCAAGATGTGCGGCTGCCCATTTTTCCTGTTTAGGAGCGCCGACACCAATAAAGAGAATGTCTACATTCCGTGCGTTGATATCGGCTATAATACGATCAGTTTCAATCGCATTTTTTTCAAATCCAAATGGCGGACAATAGGTGCCAACTATTTTTAATCCATTAAATAGATTTTGAAGTTTTTTAGCTGCCTTTTCAGCAACACCGGGATTTCCGCCCAGAAAATAAATATTCAATCCGCATTCTGCAGCCTTTTCGCAGACACTTGTAATGAGGTCGGCACCTGTGACCCGTTCGGGGAGAGGCGTTGTTGTAACCAGCCGACTGAGCCACACAAGAGGCATGCCATCAGCATAACGAAAGAGAGCTCCTTGATAGATTTTCCGCATCTCAGCGTCATCTTGAAGCATAACAACGTGATCGACATTAGGAGTGACGACGAGTCCTTTTTGTGTATGTCGGCCTGCCTCAACGACCTGCGATGCTGCCTCGGAGAGCGTCAATTGCTCAAATAAAATGCCCAAGAGTTCTGTTTGCATAATACCTCTTGCCTTCTTGAATGATCGAATTAACTCTTTTTGAATGAAATCCAGGTACTCGAAAAGGTGTGTATGGAAATGATCAATGTTTACAAGCCACGTCCATCTGAGATTATGGCAAGTCTCTGTAGAATTATCGGTATACAAAATACCTCCATAAAATGTAGGATAATATTTTTAATTATCGCTGTTTTATCATGTCGCTTTGTGGTTTTGGCGTATAAGCGTTTTATTTGTTAACGATCGACAAAAAGTTATTCCGCAATCTTTTCCGAAGAGATGAGTATGGATGTTTCGGAAGTATTTGTGTGTCTCCCATCATAAAATTGGTTTCTACTTTTTTTGAGGCTCCCGAGCTGTTCTGATCCAGGCATTACTTTTTTTGTGAACGAGCATTGCAATATAAAGTGGAATTTTCCACAGTATATAGAGTGGTGCTGCTGCGAGGTATAGCCAGGTTGATAGTGGTGCGCGGCGCTGGATCTGCCCTGAGATGACGTAGAGTGTCAGGATAAGCCAGAATGATGCAGCCAGCATGAGCCATGTACCCTTGAGCGCCAGGAAGGCTCCTGCTGTTGCCGCCGTGAAGAGCATGACGAGAAGTGAGAGCGGGGGAGTTGCCAGTTCGGCAAGGGCATAAAGGTATCGTGTATTGCCTGTTGAAACAAAAAGCTTAAGCAGCGGGCCAGACATTTTTCTCACGAGCATGAATCGTCCCCCCTCCCATCTGCTTCGTTGTGTTGAGGCGCTGCTGGCAGAGGTCACCATTTCACTTCTGATAACCGCGTCGGGATTGTAATGGACGCTGATGTTGTCCTGAAGCAGGCGCAGGGTGAACTCTATGTCTTCTACAATGGAGTGGCATGGCCAACCATATCGCTGGAGGAGGCTGGTACGGAAGGCCATCCCATTACCTTTCAGGACAGCAGTGCCTGAAAGCTTGAACGAACCGGCCATGCGCAGATGGTTGAAGACGTTGAAGGCCGCGTCGATCAGTGCTGGCCGCCATCCTGCATCCGGATTACTGACACCGTTATAGGCCTGAGCAGCCTGAATAGTCGGATTACTGAGGGTTGCGCTGATTTCGCGAAGGTAGTTTTTATCGGGCGCGACATCGGCATCGATGATGGTGATAACGTCTGTATTACGATAGATCTCCATCTGGTTTTTCAAAAACCAGTCAAGTGCCTGGCCCTTTCCCCGATTCACACTGTCGAATCGTTCAAAGGCAAAGGCGCCTGCACTTCGGGCATTCACTGCGGTATGGTCGTTACAGTTGTCGGCTATAACGTAAATCTCAAATCGGTTTGCAGGGTAATCACATGCCAGGACAGCTTCAACCGTGCGAGAAATTCCCTCTTCTTCGTTATGGGCCGGTATGAGTACACCGATGGAGAGCAACCGGTTTTCGGGAGATACCTCCTTTTTGAAGAGGTATGCGGCGATAGTAGTTATTAACAGATAGCCTGCAGGCAAGGCCAGCATGACGAGCAGGCTTTTCAGTATGAATGCAATTATTATCATGTTGAAAGCTCTTCTTCGTGAAAAAGAGTAACCATATCCTGGTTATTGGTGTGCTGGTTGTAGAGCGCAATAACTTTATTGCGGCCAGATGTTCCAAGTTCGCGGCGTTGTTGGGTGTTGTTGAGTAGTTTGCGGATCTGGTTGGCAAGATCATCGACATCACCCGGCGTTGCGAGCAGGCCATCTTTTTCGTGTTCGATCAGTTCCGGTATTCCTGTTATCCTGGTTGAAATAACCGGAATCTCTTTTGCCATGGCCTCCATCAGTACGACTGGGACTCCTTCGGCAAAGCTTGCAAGCACAAAGAGATCAGCCCGGTCATAATAGCCGCGGACTTTATCCTGCCCGAGTGCACCGGTAAAGGTTACCGATCCATTCAGATTGCCTGAGGTAGCAGCTTCTTCAAGTATCTGCCTGTCTGGTCCGTCACCAACAATGGTGAGTTGAAATTGAAGATCTTCTTTTTTGAGAATTGCACAGGCTTTGAGCAGGATATATTGTCCTTTTGCTGGTACCAGCCTGCCGACACAGAGAATGTTTGGCAGGCTGTTGCCAGGTTCTGGTCTCGGAGTATAGAGGTCAGGATCGACTCCGCAGCGAATAATATGGAGTTTGTGCCAGGCTTGTGGTTCGCTGATGCGCATAATTTGGCTCCGGCAATAGTGACTGATGCAGCGCACAAAGGCGGCTTGACGGATTTTTTCGGCAAGCATTGCAGAATCGACCGTATAAAAGATATCCGGGCCATGAACAGAGGTGCTGTAGCTTACCCCGCCATAGGTTTTCATCAGTATTGCTACGATGGCGGTAGGGTTTGCAAAGTGTTCGTGGATGTGGGTAATGCCGTGCCGGTGAAGCCACTGCAGAAGAATGCCTGCTTCGGCAAAATAGGCAACTGCCTTCAGCGGGCTTTTCGGTCCACTGGTCAAAAGTTGTAATCCTGCTGCTGCCATGCGCAGGTATCCCGCAGGATTTTTTTTCAGACAGTGGAGATGAGCACTGAGCATCAAAGGTAATGGCATGGATAGCACCATCAGAGTCTCTTCGGCCTCCTTTTGTTCCGCAGGAGTCATGACTGTAAGGTTCGATGGCTTGCGAATTGATGCGGTATGGACTGTCATTCCAGCATTCCGGAGCGACTCGATTTCCCGGTAGATAAAAGTGTGGGAAATCGCAGGGTACTCGCTGCAGAGGTAAGCTATCGCTCTCGTTGTCATGTGGTGTGTGTTGAAAGTCCTGTTTTAAGAGTGCTGCGCCTGTTTCTCAACGGTTTGTTAAAAAGCTGACCAGCAAAAAAACGGATGATCCCGAAGAGTTGAGGAATAACCACCAGAGAACAGTGCCATGCGTATCTTTTAGCCTCTTTTCTGTTCAGGCTATCTTCATGCATGAATTTCTCAATTCTGAACAGACGTGGTGAAAGCAGCATTGCGGTGCCAAAGGCGAGCAACAGAGGCGCGATAATGAGTATTGTGTTCACTCTATATCCAAATAAAAATAGCAGAGCAGAGAAGGCCGTGCAACAAAGGAACCCACCGCCTTTAATGGTTATTTTCAGAAATTCATATTTCCAGAAGGGTGTACCCGCTTTTGCTTCCCGGCTTCTTACTGCGGCAAAGCCATATCCTGAACGGAAAGCCCGGCGAAGATACTGCTTTATGGTTTTCATGGCGAGATCATGCTTCGTCATAGGTGCATCAAGGCGGATTATTTCCCATCCCGCCCTGATAATTCGTCGACTGAGTTCCGGATCTTCGCCGCCGACAAGAATCTCGTCATAGCCCCCGGTTTTTTCAAGGATTTGACGGCGAATGAGGACATCACCACCAAAACAGTCTGATTTGCCGACGGCCCTGCCCCACTCAATATCCCCTATCCAGTTATAAACAGAGTGATCCGGATATATCTCCTTCCGAAACCCGAGCACGGCACCGATGCGAGTGTCATCCAAGGCGGTTACAGCCTTGCGCAGCCAATCAGTGTCAAGAAGCGTGTCAGAATCCAGAAACTGGACTAACGGTGAATTGCCTTTTTTCCAACCCTGGTTTCTACCAGCTCCCGGAGTCGGATATTCAAGGTTCAGCGCTATTACCCTGACTCCTTCATATTGTTCTGCTATTGCAATGCTGTTGTCGGTTGAGCCTCCATCAACATAATAGAGATGCAGTTTTTCATTCGGGTAGTTGGCTGAGATGATTGAAGCAATGCAACTTCCCACTGTTTTGCTGCAGTTTACACCGATAAGAACACAATCGATATCGGGCAATTGTACCCTTTTTTCTGCTTGAGGGTTGCTGGTAGTCATTGTCAGATTAATGAAGGGTGTCATTTTTTTTCTGACGTGACAGAATGGTCAACGCCTGGCTGAATTTGTTTGTCAGTGATTTGTGCGAAAGGCATGTCAGCAGACATAATTTATCACACTGTATTGTGGCTTCACGAATTTTTTTAGCCTGGGGGCCTCTCCATATCTCTTTTGCAGAGAGCTTTGTGGTATTGCCGATGGAGGGAAAGTGGAAACACAATTTGACCTCGCCGTCCGGACGGATATAAAATTCCTGCAGGCCAATCCGGCAAGGCATGTGCTCAGGTGATGCTTTCTTTTCCTGGAAGTTTTCCGTCACAAGGCGAAGAACCTCCTCGCTGTTCATGATTGGTGCCCCGGAGCGTTTCATGGCGATCAGTTTTTCGATGGAACGGTCAAGTTCAGGCCAATCTTTTTCTTCAATCCAGAGCTCATCATAGGTTTCACGAGTCCATCTTCCGAGTGGCTGAAAGTTTACCGCGGTTGCGCCAATATTCATGCTCCATTGAACGATATCGGCTAACGTCCGGAAGTTCAGCGACATGATAGTGGGCTTTATGATAATCGGAAAGGTGACCTTTTGTTTTGCCTGTTCCTGTTGCAGCAAGGCGATCCCTTTCGTGATTTTGTTAAACAGGCCATTCATACCCCTGATATAGTCATGAACGTCAGGGAGGTGTGAATCGCAGGAGATATTAAGGTTGAAGGGCCTTGCTGCCACAATAGCCGCGACATTTTTTTCGTTCAGTAAAGCTCCATTCGTTGTCACTCCTGCGTGAATATTATGATCTCTGCAAAAAACAAGCAGATCAATAAACCCTTTTTTTATGAACGGTTCACCTCCGCTGAAGTTTACCGAAAACGATCCCGTAAACTCTTTGATGCTCAGAAGGGCTTTTTCCCACTCTTTGATAGAGAGTTCCGGAACGTATTCTGCCTGGCGCCAGTATTCGCAGTGGCGGCATTTGCAATTGCATCGCTCATTGACGAGTGCATGAAAAGTTATGGGGCGTGTAACATCTATGTTTGTTTTAAGGTAGATAGCTTCAGCAACTGCGTTGCGTGTATGGTTAACTCCCAGTGTCAGCAATTCTGTAACATTCATGCTCTTTTATTGTTTGCGGTGAGTTATGGGGTTTTCCAATAGTCCGTTGATATTTGTCGATTCATTTTCAAAATGTTTTTTCAAGCGAACAAAAAGTCCTACTGTAATTCCTGCAATAATTCCGATGTTATTGGCAAGGGCATCAAGAAATTCGAAACCCCATCCGCTTATTATGCTGTGCATAGATTCAAAAAAGAAGCTCAATGGTGCCACTGCAAGTGAAAGCAGAAAGGCTGTTTTTCGTTTACGGAATATAAGCATCGGCAGAAATGAGAGAATGCTGTAAACCAGTATGTGAAAGATGATATCAATGTTGAGTTCATGGAAAATTGCTGTCACAGTCAAAAAGCTGGCGGTGAAAAGCATTGCTATGAGTAAAAACCAGAAGCTTAAAAGTTTCGCGTGGTAAGGCTTCATGGTTAATTGACGTTTGAGCGTTGAGAGTTTTTTTGTTTTATCCTAAAGCGAAGTGAGGGAATTCAGGTCGAACCGGCAATAAACCGGGTTACAGGTGTTGTTGTTATCTGCGCCTGATGAATTTCTTTTGTTTCTGAACCATCACTCAGTTCCAAACTGTTACTGATTGCCAACCCCGTCAGAGCGCCACTGAAAAGGGTATAAATGGGATTAATCATGGCATTGAGCAGATTGTCAATCATCGTGAGTGCAAGAAATATGGCCATGACAGCAGGACCGGCAAGTGCTTTTTTGTTCCATAGCTCGGGCTTGAAGCGTAACATGAAAAGAATAGCCGGCAGTTGAATACTAAAGACCAGCAACATCAATCCGTAAATGCCGTTCTGTCCGAGGATGATGATCCACAGGCCGTCGGCGATAGTAAGATCCTTTCCTTTTTCATCAAAAACTCTCGAACGACCAAATCCCCCCCATCCAAAAAAGGTACCCTCCATTGCCTTGACAATAAGAACGGTTTCATTGTCGAAGCGGAACTGTAGCGACTGTGCCCGGGTTGGACTGAACTTTTCAGCTACAAAATCGGAAAGGTTCCGCCCATCCCATATGCCATTTACTCTTGTGTAGATATAGAGATAAGGGGGAATCAAGAGTATCACCAACAGAATGATTTTTTTTAATTTGTTCGAAAAATAGAGAACCATAACGCCAATCATAAGCAGAACGATAGCTCCCTGCGACTGCATCATGATGAAGGTTAAGACAAGCATGATGAGAACGTACTCAGTGCGTACAGAAAAAATCTTTTTCGGCAAGCATTTGCAGTAATATAGCCAACTTCCGAGAAAAATAGCAAGCATCATCCACATTGAGGTCATAAGACCATGATCCATGTAGACCATTGGTCGGTATCCTCCTCCATCCCTGAGAGTCTGGAGGAAATTGTGCTGGTGAAAACCGTAGGTCATGCGGTGCAGTTGAGGGCTTATGATCATTTCAACCCAGCAGAAGGGGATATAGATGATTCCTCCAAGCACAATAGTGGTGACAAGGATTTTCAAGGCTTCAGGATCGGCAAAATAAATGCGTCCGATATAGTAGGGTAATCCCCATTGTATAGTCTGATAGAGGGTTTGTGAGATGCCGTCATAGGAGCCGAGATCGTTAAAGATTGAGGAGAAAAAGGGTGCTGTGCACCAGAGTAACATTGGAATATCGAATGCACAAAACTTGAATTTCGAGAATCTCTCCTTGTCAAAAAAATTGACACCTAAAAGAATGCCGATGGCAATTATTGTTGTTTTTGTGTGGTGAAGGAGAAAGATGTTGTATTCGGCACATGGCAGAAACATCCATCCGGCAACATAAGCTGTTGCAGCAGCCTGGCGGTGTTCAAGCTTTTTAAAGAGAAACATGACGAGGGCGGGGAATCCGAACAGAGTAACCGGAACCAGGATATTTCCAGGGGCACCTCCCATAGTTTACTGTATTTAACGAATTTTTGCGGGTATGCCTACGGCCGTGGCACCGCTGGGCACATCATGAAGAACGACGGCATTGGCTCCAATCCGGGCATGAGCCCCTATCCGGATGTTCCCGATTATTTTTGCTCCGGCACCGATATCCACATGCCCTTCTATGACCGGGAGCCCGGGTTTCAGACCGGCCCCGATAGTGACCTGTTGAAAGATCAGGCAGTTGGGCCCTATTTCCGCATCAGGATGGATGACAATACCGTTTGGATGGGGCATCATCAATCCACCGCCAATTTTAGCGTTAAGGGGTATATCCGCACCACTGACCGCGCTCCAGAATCGGTGGAGCAGTACAAAAAACGGGGAGAGTATTTTTGCCCCGGGTCCCATTTTCAGCCTGAGCCGTTGATAGTTACGAATTGCTGAAAGCAGGTACTTTGCAGGTTCATAACGACCGGGAATTTTTTGTTCTCTTTCCCAGTCCGGTTTTGTTGCAGAAATCATCATCACCTCGTGTTTTTCCATAGATTGGTAGAGCGATCTTCAGGCCGCAGGGCTCGCCGTTCGAAAACTTTTCGCTAAAAAAATTCATGTAAGCAAGCCCTTGCCCGCTCTCCAGCCAAGCTCTTTTTTGCGGATTGTCTGCAAGATCGGTTATTTGCTGCTGCCCATGCATCAATATTCATATCCATATCGGGAAGCACGATTCCGCTGATGGTATCATAAACAATCGCTCCTGCGCCCATTGCTGTAACAATAGGCAGGATAGCATGAGCCATGGCCTCAAAAATGTCAAGCAAGAGTATCATCAGCTCTCAGAACTGTTAGTTAATAAAGCATTCATTTCAGTATCGACACAACGAACGAAGAACGTGGCTGTTTCCGGGGTTTAAGGCATAATAGCCGCAAAGTTGTGGTAAGCAGGCCATAAAGAGGTTGACTGGTTATGATGATTTTTTTGATTTCTGAAACTTTCTGAATGGCTTTGTAAGATTATCAATCAGCTCAAGAGCAGATGGGGAATTTTTAATAAAATCTTTTAACTTCTTTGGAAAAATTTTATGAAGAATAGCCGGTGGATTATCAAACAATTCGTCGAGTGACAGTGTTTGTTTATTTCCACCAAAGTTCAGTACTGGTGCAATGGCAGGAACTTCCAGCCGGATAAGCAGCTCTGCAGCTTGTCTCAGATTGTTGAACCTGGAACTCTCTCCAAGACAAATTAGTGCAATAATATCTGAAGAGATCGCAAGGTGTTCGGTAAGGTTGCTCTTGAGTACGGGCAAGGCGTCTATACAGATAAAGTCGTACTCTTTTTTTACTGCTTCGAGCAGCTCCCTCACTCGCTGCAAAGGAACGAGGTTTTTTGTGGCATTTCCTGCATAGAGAATGTCGATATTGTCTCCCGGAGTGGAGATAACGTACGATTTCCATGAGTCGCTATTGTTGAGAAAATCGCGAAGTCCGGGTAAGTTTGGCATAAAATCTTCGATTTGTTCAACATCAAACGATTCGATGTCGCCATCGATCCAGAGCACTTTCGGCGCAACTTTGGCAAGTGCTTTGGCGCAACTGAATGCAATTGAAGATGATCCTACTCCCTTTTCAAGACCGGTAAAGAGAATGATTCGACTGTTATCCTTATCTTTTTCGCGGAAAAACCTGGCACAGAGAGTTCCAATCGCTTGTACCTGAAATTGATCCGTTCCGAGGTTCAGCTCTTGAGAATCTCCTTTTTGTTTTTTTACCTTGACAATTGTTTGAGTTGGCAGACAGCCCAGCGCCTGCTTGATATCTTCCGGACGACGAATGGTGTTGTCGAGGAATTCATAGACAATAAAAGGGCCGCAGACAATGCAGAAAGCGGCACCAAAAAGCATCATAAGGAGTTTGTTGGTGTTGGAGCTTACGGGAAATTTCGGTTCCCTTGCCAATGACTCAATGCTTATGCGTAATGGGGCTTTTCTTTCAATTTCGATTTCAGCGGTTCTGCGCTCAAGCATATCGAGCATATCCTGATTGTGTTTCCATGAGGCCGAGAGATATTCGCCTTTATGAATTCCTATGGAGATTCTTTGTGACTCCTTGATGTTATTTTCAAGTTCTATCTTAAGAGCATCGACTGTTTTTTTTGATTTTTCAAAATCATATTTAGCCTGGATTAAGGATTTGTGCATGTCGAGCTTTCGTTTTCCAAGAGTGATGGCATTGGCGGTATTTCGAAGCTCCTTTCGCTGTTTCTTTTCGTATTGCTGCATGGCGTTCATGCGTTTTTCAACGTAGATACGGTCAGGATTGCTCGGTGTAAGTCCATCGGTTGTGCTTCTCATCTCTTGAAGTTGCTGGTAGGTCCAGGAGCTCGTAAAGTGAAGAGATTGATCGTTCATCACTATTTCATCAACCAGCGGATCTAATGCGAGTGATTGTAATTCATGATTTGCTTGTTCAACTGCCCAATAATTGTTCATTGCCTTAAGATGATCCGTGAAAGCATTGTCATATTGCCGCTGAAGTTCCTCGCTGTTTTTTGACGCCATGTTAAATGACTCAGAGTATGATGCCATCGAAATCTCTTTGGTAAGCTCATCAAGACTTTTTTCATAAGCATTCATTTGCTTTTGTATCAACTCTTTTTTTATACGCAGAGAATTCAATTGATCCTGTTCAGACTCTGCATTGCTTGTGCGGACTTTATCAAGGTAGACATTCATCAGTTTATTGACAAGAGGAGCAAGGCCCTCCTGTTTGTTGCCCGAAGCAGTGATCTCTATCAGGTGAGTTCCCTGAAGTGGCTTGATAATGATCACATGTTCCAGAATGTCTGCACATTTGTCTGAAGGAAGGCCGAGAGGCAGTAATGAACCTTTTTCGCGAGGAGTCAGTTTTTCTACAGTTTTTTGGAGAATCTCAAAAGTCTTCATCGAGTGTGCCTGTGTATTGGCAAATTGATCATAATAGTTGGTAATTGAGGTCTCTTCTTTTTGTGTGATCAATGTTGCTATAACAGGGTCTATTTTCATAAAAGCATGGACTTCATAAAATGGCTTCTTTACAACAAAGACAAAAGGAGTGGTAATGGTAAAAAAGAATAAACCAAAAACCAGCATGTAAAGACCGTAGCGTTTTATAAAGCCAAAAACGTCAAAAGATTTTGATGTTTTTCCAAGAGGAAGAGCTTCTATGAGAGCATTTTCCTTGAGCATAGTCAGCCCTTTTTCAGTTTAACGGGTACTATTATTTCTGCATCTCTTCTGGATGTTGGAATAATAGCGTCAGTGGTGCAGATGGTACTTGCAGGATAAATGACGGCAAGTGTATCAAATAGATTTGGCATGTGTATGTATGGCCTTATAAATATATTTTTTAATGATGTAAAAGTTTTTTTATAAATGATTTTATCTGTTTTTTTAAATCAGCAGGAATGATTGATTTCAGGAGATTCAACGGCATAAGATCCGAGTATATTGCATAGCGGTATCTTGTCATCTTTAAGTATTTCCAATAAAGATATTTATAGGGATGGGTATTTGTTGAGTGCCAAGGTTTTGATCCACTGGTGTAGTGAATGATGACGGGATTTTTTTTTGCTTCATATAGCTCGGCTTTGCTGAAGCAATCGAATTTTTCTTCAAAAGAAGGGCTGAATATTGATGATTGCTGATTATACTTTAAAGGTACTTTCTTCCATTGCCCATTGATAATTGCATTGAGGCCGCATTGATCAGGAAACCAGATGGATTGTGGGTTTTTTTCTATAAAATCAATAACTTTTTTTTGCAGTCCTGATTTTTTCCAGAGTGCCAAATTAATCAGCATCATTCCGGAGTTAAAATATTTTGAAGTGATATTCATTTTTAACTGATCATGCCGGTTAAAACCAGGATCTTCAATTGCGCATACATAATAATCACCCAAATCCTGATCGTACAATTCTTTTATTGACCCATTGACAATGATATCGGAATCAAGATAAAGTATTTTTTCTGTATCAATGAGTTCGGGAATCAGCAGACGATAATACGTCCCTTTCGGGTAATAGGGATGGGTAACGGCTAATGTTGCAAAAAGTTCATCTGAAATAATGATGTGTTTTATTCGACAGTTATAGTTATCAGTAATTTCTTTTATATTTCTATAACTTTTTTTTGACATTCCACTGCTGATAATATAGATGTCAATGGAGAGATCTTTGTTGTTTTCCAATAATGATACCAATGCTGCACATAAGTGCTGGATATAGTTTTTGTCAGTAGCAAATACGATGTTGATAATGTCGTTCATGTGACAGGGGTGATTTTCATTGTTCAAGAGTTGACAAAAGGTGATTAACTCTGTTGTTGAATGTTGTATCAAAATCGTGTAGTCGTGAAAACAAAATACTTGCTCTGGATTTTTCTGAAATAACAGTTCTGTTGTTGTCGAGATGGATGATAATTTTCTTTACCTCATCAAGATCGTTTAATTTTGCTCCCCATCCAATATTCGCCAATTCTAACAGCCCGGCAAAAGCCTTGTTTTTATACCCCACAATAGGCAGACCGCATGATAAGGTTTCCAGATAGGTACAGGACGGGTCGCTTTGGCGGTGAAGAGAGATAAATAAATCAATTTTTTGTTTGAGATCAGGGATAAGTTCGGTATAAAAATCTACTGCACCTGGCATGGATACGAAATTTTCAAGCTGATGAAGCTGAATATTTTTTTTCATCTCATTTTCCAGATCACCCGTTCCATAAATAGTCATGTGGAAAGGAAGCCTCTCTTTTTTCAACATGCGGGCAAGGGTGATCAAGTGATCAGCGCCTTTCATCTGAATCAGACGGCCGGAAAAAGCAAGACGGAGCGGTTTGCCCTGAGAGAGATCATCCAATCTTTTTTCCAGCTCAAGGTCACGGATACTGTGTTGGATATCTACGCGTGTATCAAAGTATAATAAGTTGTTTTTAAAGCGTTTGTATTCGTGATAAGCCGGTGTCCCGTTAGACTGAAGAGCGTCAGCAAGCAGAAATGCGGCAACTCTTTTTTTTTCATACTGCCAGATGTAAAGAAATCTGCGCAGCTTGATCAAAAGGTTTCTGGTGCTTAAAGAGGCTATTTGATATCGGGTTTCAGGTATGTATTCAATGACATAAACGCATTTTATTTTTTCTTTTCTGCATAACCGGCTTATGTGCAGTTGATCGTGAGAATCGCCTGAGGCAAGAACAAGAGATGCGCCCTTGAGATGTTCTGCATCAATCAATGTGCCCTTTTCTATGGTGATGCAGCTAAAGGGAAGTTCTTGGGCTGTTTTATTTATAGCACCAAATTCAGGGAGCGGGGAGGTTGTGGTTTCCATAAGGCAACTCACATGTCCTGGCCACTTTTGTGCATACAGGGCCATGCCGTCATAAAATTTACGGTCAAAAATAAGGCCCTTGCCCTGCAGCCATACCGGAACAGACGGTATAATAAGTAAATGTGGCTCTTTCAAATGGTTGCTCCGTCTTCGGGTTAATACTTCTCCGCAGGATCTCACGGGAATCTGTTTCCCATGGATCACGTACCATTACTTCGTTGTCGTTGTAGTGCTGCTACTACTGTTAACAAATCCGCTTTGATTCCATAGATTCTGACGCAACTTTTGCATGATCCCGAACGCTTCAGCATCAGAAGTGCCGAGATTGAGCACTTGTAATGCAGGAGTCAGTTTATCAATAGTGTAGTTGAATTTTGCCATGCCTGTCGGACTGACAAAAACAATATCGTCTGGCAGGAGAGCGAAGTTTTGACTGAAATCACCCTTTTCAATCAGTTTTTTGAAATCAACCTTGATAACGTCTCCGTTGACATTTTGCTGTCTTATCACAAATACCTTTTCAGAATTCGCGTTTTTGTTCATCCCTCCCGCAAGCATGATGGCCTTGAGGATATTCATACCGTCTTTTAACTGAATAGCACCAGGATTGATAACTTCACCCATGACATAAATAAGCTCATCATTAAGCTCTGGAATAAAAATGACATCATTGTTCGCTATTTGTGCATTGAGTGCCATGTTGCCATTTTTAAGAAGATCCTGCAAGTCAATCCAGATGACGTTTTCTTTACCTCGGATGATGGCACATCTGGTGAGTTTTCCCTGATCGGGAAGTCCACCTGCAAGAGCAAGCCCTTCAAGAAGCGTTCCTTTGCCCGGAAAATTAACGACGCCTGGTTTTCCAACGCGTCCAAGAACGAAGGCCTTGTTGTTATGAAACTCCCGTACCCAAACAGTTACCTCGGGTTCTACGTAGAGTGGCTCCAGTTTAACGGTGATCATTTTCTGCACCTCTTCCTGTGTGCAGTTTAAAACATTGATACTTCCTATTCTTGGAATGGCAATCAAGCCATCTGGCGAAACCATAATATTTTCTTGCGAAAGTTCTGGCCTGCGCCAGACCTTTATGTTGACCAGGTCACCCGGTCCGAGACGATACTCGAAGTTTTCGCGAGGTGTGACGGCTTCGATTTGCTTTGGGGATGCGAATGGTTGATCTCTTTTCGGCAGAGTAGAATTAAAGCCTCTTTCAGGAGGAGAAGGAACACGGGTGGCTTTTGGCGAAAGTCCACTGCATGCCACCAGAAGCAATGGAATGACCACATACCAGAGAGCAATATGAGAAAGTGATAAAAGGGATCGTTTTTTCTTCATGATATAACGAGTACTGAGTGACTGATGAACAATATGAGAGCCCTGGTTTTCTCCCTACACCGTTTTTTTTAAAATGATTTTAGCAGGAACTCCCACAGCTATGGCGTTATCAGGTACTGGTGAGATGACGACGGCGTTTGCTCCTATATCGACATTATTGCCGATGGTGATGTTTCCCAGTATTTTTGCTCCCGCACCGATATTGACATTGTTGCCAATACAAGGCGCTGCCTTCTCTTCAATATTTTTCAGACCGACAGTTACGCCGTTTCTCAGAACGCAGTTGTCACCAAAGCTTGCATATCCGCTGATGATGATATCGCCGAAATGGTCAATTCGGAAATTTGCTCCAACCGGTACCTCGCATGGAAGTTCAATGCCGGTTACAATCTGGATGAGCTTGTAGAGCACTCTGTAGAGCAGGGAAAAAGGCTTGCGTACCATACGGTTATTAATGGTATAACGCCATCTTCCGAAACGGTAGACCAGCATTACCCAGAATCCCTGACTGCTCCATGAGCCATCATAAGTTGCAAGATCGGCTTGTATGTTGTTGAACAGTTTCATTTGCAGTGTTACCAGGGGGATGGTGGCGAAAAAGTTCCAAAATTTGTCTCTTTCAGCGATTGCATGATCTGCGAGATTACTGCGGCTGCAGCGGATCGTTTTTTTTCAGCATGACCGAATGGCAGAAGCAGGTTTTTCATATAGCGGGCCGCATGCCAGAGCAGTTCAACGCCAGCACTCGATAGTACCGCTATAATCCCTTTGTTTTTAAAGTAATAAAGCCATTCGCTTCGCATCCTGAAGGTCAATACCTGTGCGGCTTTATTGTCAAAAGTTTTGTCTTTTCTTGTTTTACTACAGGCTCCGCCAATATGCATAACTTCGGCATCGTGGATAAAAAAGACTTTCCATCCCGCCTTTTTTGCCCTGAGACAGAGGTCGGTCTCCTCATAGTAAATATAAAACCGTTCATCAAATGCCCCTATTGCATCGAGCATCGTTTTTCGAATAATGGTGAATGTACCTGGTACCCAGTCTACTTCCTGAGGATGATCATGCGCGAAGCCGCCAAACTCATGACGGTTGAGAATTGGTGAAAGAGGAAATTTTCCACTTAACCCCGACAGGGTGAGAAGTTTAGAGAGTGCTGAAGGGAAGCGACGGGCGCTCGGTTCAAGTCGGCCTTCAGGTGAGATGATTTTTCCGCCTGCAAGGCCGCATTGCGGAGTTTGTTCCATGAATGCTATGCAGTGCTTGATTGAGGCGTGCCTGATATAGGCGTCAGGGTTCAGAAGAATGATGTATTGCCCTGATGCCAAGGCAAATGCCTGGTTGTTTGCTGCGGCAAATCCGAGATTCTGGTTGTTTGCAATAAGGTGAATAGAGGGAAAGTCGTGTTGAACCATAGCAGAAGAATCATCAGCCGAGTTGTTGTCGACGACAAATACCTCCATATCGACTTCCTTGCTGTTCTCAAAGAGCGCTTCAAGACAGTTGCGGAGGATTTCCCTCGTGTTATAACTGACAATGACAACGGATACCATTGGATCATCGGGGGTTATTGGTTTAAGCGTCATGCATTATGCATTATTGTGGCTCGTTTTGTCATGGTAAGCATGTTTGTTCCATCTTTCCTTGTGTAGGAAACGGTATCCATAAGCCGGTGGATCAAAAAAAGTCCATACCCGCCTTCCGGATAACTATTGATGTCCGGGGCCTGAGTTAAAGGGTTGAACTGTGGATTGGTATCAATGATGCTTGCCGCAAGGGTGCTGTTGTCGGAACTGAAGCGTATCGTTATCTGTTTTTCCGGTTGTGAAGGTTCCGCGTAGCGTACCGAGTTTGTAAAGGCTTCACTGATAGAGAGTTCATAGGCATGACAAAATTCAGCCACGTTGCCCGCGGTACAGGCAACGTCTGCAAAAATTTCAGCAACATTACATGCTGTAACTGAGGCAATTCGCACATAGCGGAGGTCTGCCTGTAATGTCAAGGTGACTATTGGATTCATAAACAAGATGATTTGCTTTTTCATTGCATCTGTTCCTCAAGCTTCAGCAGCAGCCGAAACATCATCATAAATATCAAACAGCGTGTATGCCTGTGTGATTTCAAATACTTTTTTGACTCGTTCATTCATTCTTGCCAGTTTAATAACGGCATTGCTTGTCTTTTTTCTTCGGGCAATTCCTACCAGAGCACCAAGACCGCTACTGTCAAGAAATTCAACATTTTCCAGGTCAACGACAATAGACTGCGCATCCGGTAACCCCGCTATATAGGTTTTCAGTTGCGGAGCAGAGGAGGCATTGAGAATACCTTGCAATGAGAGAATTGTATAGCTGTTGATGTTTTTTTCACTGATGTTCATGCGCAATCATGTTAATGAGTTCGGTTGAAAAGAGCTTTTTGTGTCATGGCAATATCCTTCAGGGGATTGCCGTGCACGGCATAATAATGTTCGACAATTTCGGTATCAATACCTATTTCCGGCCAATCTTCGGCCTCAGCATAACTGAAAACGCCAGGCCTGTAGCCTGACATGCTGTTCGGTATTACCCGAGTAGCCGGGTTGATGAGAACCGGCTGACTACCAATAAGGAGAAGCTTTCCACTAAGTACTCTGAAGAGAAGGGGAAAGCGATCAAGAGAGAGTGCTTTGGCAATTGCACAGAGTGGCCCGTTGTTGCCTATGGTTGTCTTGGTCATCGTAAAAGCTTTTCCTGGCAGACCAGTGTGGTACTGCCCTTTATCCCTTTTCCAGTTGCCCTGTATTCCAAGTATCGGGCGAAGAAGGAACCAAGGCAGAAATTGCAAAATAATCAACAATGTGGCAGCAAGAGCGTGTACCACCCGCCGAAGTAGTGTGCCTGCCACTTTGGACTGTGCCATGCTTGTTAAAAGATGAGGGTCTTCCATCACGATGGTGGTACCGCTTTCAGGATCAATCAGGAGATTGCCGGCTGCGATTTTGTCTTTTACCTCAAGATGTTCGCCGATATAGGTGTTGTCCATAACAATACTGCCTGAAATAACGCTTTCCCTGTCGATAATGACGTTGCTGCCGATGACACTGTTTTTATCGATAACAGAGTTGGAAAGGATCTGCACATTATTGCCAATAATGACGGGCTTTTTTATTTCAGCGCTTTTTGGGATAACAACATTTCTACCGATATAGCAATCTGATTCACTACTGTATCCAGGAAGTACATAGCGAGTTAATCCATTTTTCAGGATGTCCATGGAGAGCCGGTAGTATTTACCGACAGAGTCAAGCGCAGTGAGTGAGAAAGGTGACGCGCCGGTGGTGGTATTTGTTTCCACCACAGGAGTTCCTGTCAGACTGATGCTGCCGCGGCCGCAACTGAACAGTTCACCTGAGGGGAGTGATGCAAAAAGTGAGGCGTAGTCACTCTTTTTGTCGTAGTGGATAAAGAGGAAGCCACTGATAATTACAACCCTTTCTTCCTGGCAGAAGCGCCGATTCTTGTCGATGACGGAGTGCAGCTCGTCAGCAGGCAGCATACTTCCATAGCTTATTTCAACTCCCCAGCGACTTCCGTTTTCGCAGTAACGCTCCACATCACGAAGGGGGCCGTCACTTACTATTCGTATGGCATTGCTGCCGGTAAAGATCGAAAAGTCTACAAAAAATTCAATAAAAGGTTTGTTGCATATCGGCAAAAGCAATGGATGAACGCCAGGAAACAGATCAAGAAGCCATTCATATTCCTGCTTTTTGATAACAATAAGTGTTTTCATGGAGTCTGTTTTTATTTCGGATCAACCACGCTGAATGATTGTATTGCTTCAGAGCTGTCTGAGAAAATCGAAAAAAGTTTTTTTGCCTTTGTAAGTTCAAAAACCATGGCAACTTTCGGGCCGAGGCCAGCGAGTTTCAGGTCACCATGGTGTTCAAGCGTTTTGCGCAGGCAGGAGACAATTGCACCGAGTCCCGAGCTGTCTATAAAATCGAGTTCCGTGCAGTCAAAAACAAGTCGGTTTGTCTGCTGTAACCAATGAGCGAAAGCCTTTTGCAATTCACTACTGTTACTCGCATCGATTCTTTTTTTTAATATCACAATACCGACAGGTTGGCTTGTTGAGTTGTCGAGATGAAAAATCATTGCGTTCTCCAATGTTAATATGCGCCCTTTCCGGTAAGGACTGCGGGGATAGTTTTTAGAAGCAGCAGAATGTCATTAAGAAAGCCGGAACTCTGAATATACTGCATATCAAGCTTGACTTGATCAGTAAATGGAATATCGCTTCTTCCGCTTACCTGCCAAAGACAGGTAATGCCTGGGATGACGTGCAGTCGTTTGCGTTGTTCAAGGGTATACTTTGCAACTTCTGCAGGTAACGGAGGCCTTGGCCCCACAAGGCTCATCTCACCCATGAGGACATTTATTAACTGAGGCAGCTCATCGATACTGAATTTACGGATGATTTTTCCGACCTTCGTAATCCGCGGGTCTTTTTTCATTTTAAAAATCACTCCAGCCGAAGACTCATTCCGATCGGCCAGTTCCTGTTTGAATTTATCAGCGTTAACAACCATCGAACGGAATTTATAAAACCTGAAATGCCTTCCATTCTGGCCAACACGTATCTGGGTATAAAAGACAGCACCTGGGTCTTCAATCCAGATTGCAATCGCTGTAAAAAACAAAAGAGGGAGCAACACGATCATTACAGATATTGAAACAGTGATATCGAGCACTCTTTTCAACATGTAAGATAATCTGATGGTTGTTTCCCACGCAGTAACTTTCAGAGTCCGTCTGTAACGTACCCTCGGATTGAGTGAGCCACTGATTTGACGTATCAGCTCTCTTCTTACTGTTGGGTCAAGATCCATGAGGTTTAACGGCTATTACGTTTGAGTGAACACATTCCATTTTTTTGTAAAGCATGGCTGGGAGGGCACGCAACATCAGCATGAACTTATAACATAGGTGTTTTTTAAAGATGGATTCCCATGCGATCGTCATTTGTCCTTGATGGTCAAATTTACTGGAGCTCCGAATATCCCGGAGTGAAACAATACCCGGCTTAATCATGCTCAGATGTCCTTTTTCAGGAGTTGCTCCGCTATTACTCAACTCTTTGATGGCTTTAGCAACAAGGGCAAGCCGCCCGGTCAGTACTTTAAAAAAGAGGGGCAGGTCACGCAAAGGTACGCTGATATTGTTCAACCGGAGAATCTCTACGGGTATGTCGTTTGCTCCTGCAATGGTTTTGGATGGAAAGACTTGCTTGCCAGTAACAAGTTTTCGGAACAAAAAGATAACCAGCCTGAACGTACTCCGCTTCGCGATGCTTTTCAGCCCCGATGAACGGCTATAGAGTCTTTCCTCCAAAGCAGTTATGGACTCTTTGCCTTGACTCACAGCATAACACTCCCTTTATTGAAGTAAAAAAATATTGTTCATGATTCTTGACAAGTGCAGCGAGCATACTCAACGGACTACAGGTATAAATCGTTAGCATTATCGGTTTTATTACTGCCGGAAAATGAGATGTTGGCACTCTCTATCAGGCCTCCATCCGAGAAAATAACAGCATTTCTGACAACTTTTTCAAGTTCGCGGATGTTTCCTGGCCATTCATAATTACATAAAGCAGCCAGTGCGCTTTCAGAAAACCGTTTTTTGGGATATCCCTCATAAAAAAGTTTGTTGATAAAGTATGTGCACAAAAGAGGAATATCGGTGCAGTGTTCGCGGAGAGGGGGGGGCATAGAGTGTGATGGCATTCAGTTGATCATAGAGATCCTGTCGGAATATTCCATTTTTTACCGCTTCGGCAAGGTTGCGATTGGAAGCTGCAATAATTCTGATATCGACAGGATATATTTTGGATGACCCGACAGGTTTGACGGTACAATCCTGGATGGTACGTAAAATTTTTTCTTGAACGACTATTGGAAGTTCAATAATATTGTTCATAAAAAGGGTTCCCTTATCAGCCGATCGGATAAGACCGAGGGTGCTGCGGTCAGCTTCGTTGAGCGCTCTTGTTCTCTTTCCGAATAGTTCACTTTCAAGAGTGTTTTCATTGATTGCAGCGCAATCGAAAGGAATGAAAACTTCGTTTTTTCTTGAACTGTGGTTGTGAATGGTACGGGCAATAACCTGCTTGCCCGTTCCGTATTCCCCCTGAAGAAAGATTGTGGTGACAGTAGGGGCTATTTTAAGTATGAGTGCCTTTAGTTTCTCTATTTCTGGCGAATTTCCAATAAGTTCATTTTCGTTGAACAACTCGATTGTTGCTTGAGATGAAACCACCGAAATACTTTCTCTGTGTGTAAGCGGCAATACCGTCGTTATACCTGACGTTGTTTCCGGTGAGAGTAGTTTTTTGAGCTGTCCGGGGTCCAGTTTTGCGAGTGCGTTTAATGTGCCGTTTAATTCCCTGTCACTGGCGAAGAACATGACTCTTGTCTCCTGATTGTTCTCAAGCGATTGCCGGACAAGTGCAAAGGTTTCATCATGCTGACCTTTCAGGGCGATGAGCGTCAGGTCAACAGTTTCTCCTGCAATCCACTCCTGTGCCTCCGCAAAGGAGCCTGCAAAAAACATTTTTACATGCTTATGCTCTTCACTCACACTTCCTGAGGGAGCCCTTCGTTCGTTATCGCTGATTACTAATATTGTTGAGCACATTATCCAGACAAATTAGCTGAATGAGACTGCTTTTTTATGATAGAGCACCTATTTTAACCGATAGTAGCCCCTTCTCCTATGCGATATGCATCATGTGCAAATTTTCCCATTACTATCGGTGAGCCGATACGGATAACAATACAGGTTGCATCATCATCAAATGTATGCCGGCCTGTAAACTCAAAAACATGCGCACTGATTTTTTCAATCAAGGCATCAGGCTGCAGTTCATGGTACCGTACAATCAGATCGCTAAGCCTTTCCGTGCCAAACATCGTATTGTCCGGTAAGAGGCTTTCCGTAATACCATCGGAGTACATCACAAGGATATCGTCCTGCTTGATCGGAAAGGTAATCGTATGGTATTCCTGTTTTTCAATCATGCCCACAGGCAGGTTTTCTCCTTTGAGCAGTGTTGAGACTCCCTCATCGGCATGAAAATGAATGGTAGGAGTATGGCCGCAGTCAATCATGGAAAACTCCCCATTTTCCAGATCAAGGCGTATAAATAAAAGAGTTGCATAAATACCAATGTCGAGAAGCTCAAGAATGCACTGCTCGTGCAAGTGGGTTACAATATCCTGGAGTTCAGGCAGTTTATTGCGCTGGTGTTTTTTTTGAGCAACTGTCTTCAGAAAAAGCGACTTTAAACCGGCGCCGACCAGAGCCGAAAGAATGCCGTGACCCATAACATCACCAATAAGAATATCCGTATGTTTGCTATCATAGGGAATAAACTCTGCAAAGTCACCGTTAAGATGACCCGAAGATACCGTAAACTGGCTCATTGAGGCCCCTTCCAGGGCATTGGGTATTGTACTTTGTAACAGTTTCTGCTCAATTTGCGTCTCAAGTTCTTGTTGCAGGTGTTCATAGCGTGCCCGGCTTTTCTCTTCCTCGATCCGTGAAGAGATATCCCTTGCAATAACAACTGTGTGGTGAACGGAATCAAGCATGACTGTCCCTGTCGTAACTTCAAGAGGAATGGCGCTCCCGTCTTTTTTAATTCCCTCTATTCGTCGCACATTACCGTCTCTTAGCGATATACGGTTGTTTGCAGGATTTTTGCAGGCATTATAAAGGGCGCATGAGTTGGCTTGAGGCAAAATAATGTCCGTAAATTTTTTCAGGTGAAACGCCCGTTCAGTTATGCCAAAAATAGTTTCAGCAGCCAGATTGACATAGACGATAAACCCCTGCTCGTTGAGCAGAAAAATAGGATCAAAAGCGGCATCGTTCATCGTTCGGAATTGAGTCTCACTCTGCCGTAATTCTGCAGACATGATCCGAAGTGCATCATTGACTTTCGACAACTCCTTGTTTTTTTTTTCAAGTTGATCGAAGAGCATCTCCCGCTCAGTTTTCAGGTGATAATAATCAATGGCATCCGTTATGATTTTTTTGAATCCCTGCGGTTCAGTGGGTTTTGGAATAAAGCGGAAGACTTCACCAGTATTAATGGACTCAATAATTTGGTCGATATCGTGAATACCGCTGAGAATAACGCGCACAATATCCGGGTGGCTTATTTTTACCCGATTGATCAGTTCCATACCAGTCATCTCCGGCATACGAAGGTCGGTTAACAGAATCGTAATGTCGTGAGTTTCAAGCAGTTCAAGTGCCTGTTTTCCACTTGTTGCAAAGTACTTTATGTAAGGCTCCTTGCGCAAAAAACGGTTTAATGAACCGAGAGTATCTTGTTCATCATCAACAAAGAGGATCGCTATTTCTGAGAGGTCTTTCATCTATAAAGTTCTTTATTAATAATAAAGCTATTTATTATAATGACCTACAGCTAATTTTTTTAAAAATAGCTGTAGCAAAAAAACGTGAAACCCTTCTCTCCCAACATACAAAAAAGCCTGAACATAGAACGGAAAAAAGCCGGTGGCGACACCGTCGCCTGTCGCTTTTCTGCCGTTCGGGTATCTTCATCACCTTATGTCGCGAGAGAGTTGATGGGAGAGCATCTCTTACGGAAGCAATATTAACCATTAGTGTTGGAAGGCTTTGTAAATACATTCGGTCAAGAACGCTCGATTTTTGGGAGTGTAAGTTGGAAATATGTTATATTGGCAAGCGTTATATCTGGAAAAAAATGATGCTGAGATTATGAAATTTCCTGTTTGTGAATATGCTGAGTCTGAGGCGGGTTTTTACTCCCAATGTGCCTCTTGTCCTATAGATTCATCGTCTTCGGGTTGTGCCCTTGATGAGCTGGAGGACGGTACTTACCAGTTTGAGGGTGGCACTCCCAATGGTGGAATCAGGGCTCTCTTTTATTTCAGGGATAATGAGGGCAACAGAGTCAAAAAGAGGGACGCCATCCATGTGGAAATTCATGAGCTGGATGAGCAGGGCCATCTGATTACAATCCTCTACGGCATGGTTGATCCTGAAGGAATCATCTATCTGAAAAGTTCGGGCCCTGAAAGAGCTCACAGTCAGGAAAATATTCAGTAATCTGGTACCCCTTTAGCCAATGACCCTTAACAAGCTCTATTTTGACGGTGGGGAGGAGATTCGTGACCTCACTATTGTCGGCGGTGGGCCTACTGGAATTTTTGCTGCATTCCAGTGTGGCATGAACAATATAAGCTGTCGCATTATTGAAAGTATGCCCCAGCTTGGCGGGCAGCTCGCAGCACTCTATCCTGAAAAACATATCTATGATGTCGCCGGTTTTCCTGAAGTACCAGCCGCAGGACTGGTAGACAGTTTATGGATGCAGACGGAACGGTATAATCCGGAAGTTATCCTTGGTGAAACCGTTACGCGGTATCGCAAACTTGATGATGGATCATTTGAGGTCACGGTCAGTTCCGGAAGGATTTTTTTGTCGAGGGCTCTTTTAATTGCTGCTGGTCTGGGTGCTTTTTCACCCCGCAAGTTGCCGCAGTTGAACAATATTGACCATCTTGAAGGCAGCTCTGTTTTTTATGCGGTCAAGAATATCAGTGATTTTGCTGGCCGTCGAGTCGTTATAGTTGGTGGAGGCGATTCAGCTCTCGACTGGACAGTTGGCCTTTTGAATGCTGCGGCCAAGGTGACGCTTGTTCACCGCATGCATGAGTTTCAGGGCCATGGCAAGACCGCAAGAGAGGTGGTTGAGGCCAAAGAGAGTGGCCGCGTTGATGTGTTTTTGAATACTGAGGTTAAAGCTGTTGAGATGGAAGGGGAGTCGCTGACGGCAGTTCATCTCCGTTCGAAAAATGGTAAGACGGTTCGGGTAGAAGCTGATCGCCTGCTTCTTCTTATCGGGTTCAAATCCAATCTCGGCCCTCTTGCAGGGTGGGATCTTGAACTTGCCGACAATGCACTTGTGGTTGACAGTCACATGAAAACATCAGTTGATGGGCTCTATGCCGCAGGTGATATTGCCTATTATCCGGGCAAGCTCAAGATTATCCAGACCGGATTAAGTGATGCCGCAATGGCTGTGCGTCACAGTTTAACCTATATCAAACCGGGCGAAAAGATTCGCCATACGTTCAGCAGCCTGAAAGGGGCAAAGGAAAAGCGGAATGCGCCAGATAAAGGCTGACCAGTCATCACTCGCACCGCTTCAGGCGTGGATGCTTGCGATTCGTCCCAAAACCTTGCCTGCGGGTGCTGTCCCGGTGGTTCTCGGTTCCGCCCTCGCGGCGGCTGATGGTCGGTTTCGTCTGTTTCCAGCCCTTGTTGCTCTGATTTGTGCGCTTGGCATCCAGGTCGCGACCAATTTCATCAATGAGATCTATGATTTTCGCAAGGGAGCTGATACCGCTGAACGGCTTGGTCCGACAAGAACGGTAGCCGCTGGTATTATTAGTGAAAAAATCATGATCAGGGTATCGGCTTCACTGGCTGGCGGGGTCTTTCTTCTTGGACTTTATCTCGTTTATACTGCGGGCTGGCCGATTCTCATTATTGGTCTCCTATCCCTTCTCTTTGCATGGGGCTATACTGGAGGCCCATATCCGATAGCCTATTCCGGCCTCGGAGACCTCTTTGTCTTTATCTTTTTCGGTCTGGTAGCCGTCGGCGGTACCTATTACGTGCAGGCCCACGATCTTGTACTACCCGTATTGATTGCGGCTGTGGCTCCGGGAGCATTTTCGGTCAACATTCTTCTGGTTAACAATATTCGCGACATTGTCACCGACCGAAGGGTGGGAAAAATGACACTTCCTGCCCGTATCGGCGCCAAGTGGGCTCGCAGGCTTTATGTCGTCTTGACTGTTTTGGCCTATCTTGTTCCTGCTCTCCTCTGGCTGAATCATTACTCGCCCTGGGCCCTGCTTTCTCTGCTCTCTTTCCCCTTTGCATTTATGATGATCAGAAAGCTTTACGCCAGCGAGGGGAAAGAGCTGAACGACGTTCTGGCCGGTACGGGAAAGCTGATGACCCTTCACGGGCTTCTTTTTGCTGCCGGGCTTCTTGTTCCCCTATTTCAATAATCACACGCCTCCGGTCATGCATTCTGAAATAGTTCCGATAGCGCTGATTCAAACCACCTGCACAAGCGACCCTGCTGAAAATATGGCCAAAGCTTGCACTGAAATACGGGAGGCAGCAGCCCGGGGCGCCCGGATTATCTGTCTGCAGGAACTCTTTATGACTCGCTATTTCTGCCAGACGGAGGATTATGAATCGTTTAACCATGCGGAACCCGTGCCCGGACCCTCAACATTGGTGATGCAGGAGCTTGCCCGTGAGCTTGAGGTTGTTCTTGTTGCTTCATTATTTGAAACAAGAGCGAGGGGACTCTATCACAACACCGCGGTTGTCATTGATGCGGACGGGAGTTATCTGGGGATGTACCGCAAAATGCACATTCCTGATGATCCCGGCTTTTACGAAAAGTTTTATTTTACACCGGGCGATCTTGGTTACAAGGTCTTTAAAACCCGTTATGCCACGATTGGTGTGCTGATCTGCTGGGATCAGTGGTACCCTGAAGCGGCAAGACTGACAGCGCTCAAGGGGGCTGAAATTCTCTTCTATCCAACAGCAATCGGATGGGCGACCAGCGAGCGTTCCGCCGAAGTGCGTCGGGCGCAGCGGGAGGCATGGGTAACCATCCAAAAGAGCCACGCCATTGCCAATGGGGTTTTTGTGGCAGCAGTCAACAGGGTAGGAACTGAGGGTGAGCTGGAGTTCTGGGGAAACAGTTTTGTCTGCGATCCATTCGGCCAGATCATTGAGGAGGTAGCACATCAAAATGAAGGCATTCTTTTTGCCGAATGTGACCGGAGTCGCATCTCTTTTTACCGCTCGCACTGGCCCTTTTTGCGTGATCGCCGGATTGAAACCTACACAGAGATGCAGAAACGCTATCTTGACGAGTAGCCGTCTTGTTTGGCCTCTTTTTTTCAAATACATCTTTTATTTATGAACCTGTTCGGTGCGGTCGTTTTATGTACGTTGCTCATTACCTTTCTTGTTAAACTTGTTTCGGAACTGCTGAATCTTAAAGCGGCGGAGGCAGGAGTCCCTGATGAGTTTGCCGGACTTTTTGACGAGGAGGCTTACCGGAAATCACGGGACTATCTGCACACATCAACCCGTTTTTCCTTATTCGGCGCGGCTGTTGATCTCTCTTTTCTTCTCCTGTTCTGGTTTTCTGGGGGATTTAACTTGCTCGATCAGTTCCTGAGGGGCTACGGCTTGAATCCGATTGTGTGTGGTGTACTCTATATTGGAGTATTGCTGCTGCTCCAGTCGCTGATCGATCTTCCTTTCAGTCTCTACAAAACCTTTGTTATTGAAGCGAAATTCGGGTTTAACAAAATCACGCCAGCGGTGTTTATGGTTGATATCCTTAAAACCCTTGCTCTTTTCCTTCTTCTTGGCACCCCTTTGCTTGCAGCCCTGCTCTGGTTTTTTGAGGTGACCGGTTCGATGGCATGGCTTTGGGCATGGGGTGGAATTACGATGGTCTCTCTTTTGCTCCAGTATATAGCCCCAACCTGGATTATGCCGCTCTTCAACAAGTTTGTTCCACTTGAAGATGGTGAATTGAAGAGTGCGATCATGCACTATGCCGGAAAGGTAGAGTTTCCTCTATCCGGCATTTATGTTCTTGATGGATCAAAACGTTCAGCAAAGGCAAATGCCTTTTTCACGGGTTTTGGAAAACGCAAAAGAATTGCTCTTTTCGACACCCTGATCGAGGCTCATCCGGTTCACGAACTGGTTGCGGTACTTGCTCATGAAATCGGCCACTTCAAGAAAAAACACATCATTATCAATATGGTACTGAGCTTGTGTAACCTTGGTGCACTTTTATATCTCCTCTCTCTTTTCATGAAGAACCGATCTCTTTTTGATGCATTTTTCATGCATAATCTCTCCGTTTATGGCAGTCTGATCTTTTTTTCTCTTCTTTATACCCCTGTGGAGTGGATACTCTCTGTTTTCCTTCAGGCTCTGTCACGAAAACATGAGTACGAAGCTGACTCTTATGCAGTATCAACCTTTGAGCAGGGAGCCACTCTTGCCGATGCACTCAAGAAGCTCTCACGCAACAATCTCTCGAATCTGACGCCACATCCCTTCTACGTATTTCTCAACTACTCCCATCCGCCGGTGCTGCAGCGTATCCTGCGCATCAGAGAGCATGCTGCCGGTTGTGAGGTTAAACCCTGAATTGACCATATTTTTTATGACTGAGCCGAGTTATTTTATGCCCCCCGAGTGGGCTTTTCATAAGGCAACCTGGCTTTCGTGGCCACACAGGCTTGAGACGTGGCCAGGCAAGTTTGAACCGATTCCTGCCGTTTTTGTTGAAATCGCATCCTGGCTGAGCTCTTCCGAGGAGGTGCATATTAATGTTCTTGATGAATCGATGGAGCGAGAAGTGCTTGCCCTCTTTCGCAACACTCACCATCCGCAACTGCAGATGGATCATCTTTTTTTTTACCGGATTCCAACCAATGACGCATGGTGCCGCGATCACGGGCCGAACTACGTGTTCCGTCAGGAAGAGGGGCGAAGTGAAAAAATTATTCTTAACTGGGAGTACAATGCCTGGGGCGGAAAATACAGCTCCTGCCATGAAGATAATGCCGTGCCGGAACGGATTGCTGCTCTGCAGCAGTTGCCCCTTGTTTCACTCACGATGGTGCTTGAAGGAGGATCAATTGACGTCAACGGAAAAGGGCTGGTGCTGACGAGTGAAGCATGCCTGCTCAATCCAAACCGAAATCCCGCACTGAGCCGTGAGCAGATTGAACAGGAGCTTTGCCGATATCTCGGTATAGAAAAAGTCCTCTGGCTCGGCGATGGTATTGTCGGCGACGATACCGACGGGCATGTTGACGATATGGCCCGTTTTGTCAATGAAACCACTGTGGTGATTGTTGTCGAGGATGACCCGACTGATGTGAATTATGAAGCATTGCAGGAGAACTACAACAGGCTCAAAACGTATACCGACCTCAGCGGAAACCCACTCGACGTCGTTAAGCTTCCCATGCCCGCCCCCCTTTCTTACGACGGGTTTCGTCTGCCGGCAAGCTATGCAAATTTCTACATCGCCAATACGGTGGTGCTTGTTCCGACCTACAACTGCGCGCAAGATCAGCAAGCCATAGATATCTTGCAGAAGTTTTTCCCCGGTAGGAAGGTTGTTGGCATTGATTGTACCGATCTCGTCTGGGGCCTTGGTGCAATTCACTGCATTACGCATGAAGAGCCTGCGTTTCCCGGCTAAAAAATATTATTGGCAGGAGTTAATGAAAAAAAGCGGATGAACCATCCGCTTTTTTTCGTTCGTGACTGAGTTTTTTATGCAAGAAGAGCAGCGAGGCTCTTGCAGTTTTCATCGACAAGAGCAGCCGATTGCTGGAGTGCTTCGAGCTCAGAGGCCGAGAGATTGATTTCAAAAATCTGCTCAACGCCATTTTTTCCAAGTTTGACCGGAACACCGCAATAGACGTTGTCGATACCGTACTGGCCCTCAACAAGGGTTGTGCAAGGGAGGACACGTTTTTTGTCTTTAACTATTCCCTCAATCATCTCTACCGCTGATGCTGCCGGTGCATAGAAAGCAGAGCCTGTTTTCAGATGGTTGACAATTTCAATACCACCGTTTCTGGTCCGCTCAACGAGTGCATCAATTTTATCCTGCGGAAGCAGCTCGGTTAAGGGTATACCGGCGACATTGGTATAATTCACGACTGGCACCATCGAGTCTCCGTGGCCACCGAGTACCAATGCACTGATATCCTGCATGGAAACATCCAGTGCTTCAGCTATAAAGCTCTTGTAACGTGCAGTATCAAGAACGCCCGCCATACCAATAACCCTCTCTTTCGGAAGGCCGCTTGTCTTCCACGCAACAAAGGTCATGACATCAAGCGGATTGGAGACCATGACAATAATCGGGTTGGCTGAATATTTCATCACCTGGACTGTAACATCCTTGATGATCGTAGCATTTTTCATCAAAAGATCCTCTCTTGTCATACCGGGCTTTCTTGCCAGACCGGCAGTAATAAGAACAATATCCGAATTGGCAGAATCCTTAAAGTCGTTTGATCCTGAAATATGGGTATCGAAAAGGCCTACTGGCCCCGACTCATACATGTCGAGAGATTTTCCCTGAGGAACACCTTCCACGATATCAATAAGAACGACCTCTTTTGCGAGTTGTTTTTCAGCGATTCGAAGAGCGGCAGTAGCTCCTACATTTCCCGCTCCGATAACGGTGATTTTCATAATGTCTGAATTATTTGGGGTGAAGGAATATGTTGTGACAGATGCAGAAGAGTGAACGAAAATAAAAAAAGCCGCCCTTGAAAAAGACGGCATTTTTCGGTTTAACCTAATTTGTTCGCAAGCCCAACTCAGCAAGGAAGAATGTTGACCTGCTTTTTGTTGTTCCGTCCGTTGCGGAAGGTAACCACGCCGTCGACCAGAGCGAAAATGGTATGGTCACGCCCCAACCCGGCATTGATGCCCGGCTTGATAACGGTACCTCTCTGACGAAGGATAATTGTACCTGCGGCTACGGTAGAACCGCCTGCAGCTTTTACTCCGAGATATTTCGGATTACTGTCGCGACCGTTTTTTGTCGATCCGCCACCTTTTTTATGAGCCATAACAAAAAATTAACGTTAAAAATCCTTGAATCTTTTAAAGCGAAATAACTTCGATCTGGGTCATCTGCTGACGATGTCCGTTTCTTGACTGATAGCGTTTCCTGCGTTTTTTCTTGAAAACGATAACCTTCGTATCCTTGACATGATCAAGAACTCTTGCCTGAATGCTTCCATCAGGATTCAGAACGGTATTTGCTCCGTCAATTTGGGCCATGGTTTTGATTTCCATGGTTTCGCCAATTGCGGTTTTCTGCCTGGGGACGAAAAGCGTATCTCCCTGTCTTACCAGATATTGTTTGTCGGAAATCTTGATCAGCGCCTGCATTACACAAATATTTTAGTGATAAAGGTCTCAAATATAATATTAATTCCCTGAAATTCAAATTACTGAATGAATCTGTGTCCTACCATCTTTCTTCAGAGAAGAAAAAAGGTGACAACAAGTACCAGAAAAAACATGATGAGAGAGATACCAAAGAGACGGTACCAGTTTCCATATTCCGACTTCGAGCAAGGATAGGAAATAGAACGGACTGAACGCATGATATAGCTTATGGTCAGCACAATCTGAAGAACGATAAGAGCGGATTTTACAAAGACCTGGATCGTCCATCCATGGAAAAGGGCGGCAAGCATGATGCCCGAGATAATTACTCCTATTACAGCAACGTCAGCAACCTTTGTCTCCAGCTTGAGAAACCGTTGCAGGAATGCCGAGTATTCTGTATTGTGGTCGTCAGGGGATGTCAGTTTGCTCTCAAGGGCTTTCAGAAGGAAGAGTGACGCCAGAATGGTGCCAAACCAGGATGCAAAAAAGATGATGTGCAAAAACCGCAGTAGCGCGTGAAAAAACATAGGTTCAAAAGTCGAAGTATTCGCAAGATTTTCCCTGAACATACCTTTTCCTGAACTTCATGTCAAGCCGCAGAGCGCGATTCCGACTCTTGTTTATTAAGTTTGACTGCATTAGCTTCTTTTTGACAAAACGGGCCGGGTTTCCGAGCTCTAACGGTTTTTATAATCGCAATATCACACAATGAGTAAAGCCGAGGGTACCATACAGAAAGAGCACTCTCCCATGATGCGGCAGTATCTTGAGGTCAAGGAGAGGTACCCCGATTTTTTATTGCTCTTCAGGGTCGGGGATTTTTACGAAACCTTTTTTGACGATGCATGCACGGTCTCTGCAGCCCTGAATATCGTGCTGACCAAACGCACGGTCGATATACCCATGGCCGGCTTTCCCCATCATGCAAGTGAGGGGTACATTGCCAAACTGGTCAAAAAAGGGTTCAAGGTGGCGGTTTGCGACCAGGTTGAAGATCCGGCGGATGCAAAAGGGATTGTTCGCCGTGAAATCACCGATATCATTACTCCCGGTATTACCTACAGCGACAAGGTGCTCGACGACAGGCACAATAACTACTTGTGCGCCGTAGCCATTCTCAAAGAGGGGAGAACGCTTCTGGCAGGTGTTGCCTTTATTGATGTGACCACGGCCGAATTCAGGATTGCCTCTCTGCATCCCGAAGAGCTCAAGGACTTTATTCTTTCACTGCATCCATCGGAAGTGCTAATCTCCTCCGCAGAGAAAGAGCGATCGCAACTTCTTAAAAAGGCACTCTCCACAGAGACGCTTGTGACAGAACTTGATTCATGGATGTTCAGTGAAGATCAGGCGCAGGAGGTTCTTTCGCGGCAGTTTAAAACCCACTCTTTGAAAGGGTTTGGCATTGAGGGCAATCGGGCAGGCAAGGTGGCTGCTGGTGTTGTTCTTCAGTATATCGAAGAGACTCGCCAGAACCGTCTCCACTACATTACCCGGATAGGAGAGCTGCACAGCGCCGAATACATGACCCTCGACCTGCAGACAAAAAGAAATCTTGAAATTATCTCTTCCATGCAGGACGGTACACTGAATGGAAGCCTTCTCCAGGTGATCGATCGTACCCGCAACCCCATGGGCGCAAGGCTTCTTCGCCGCTGGCTGCAGAGGCCGCTGAAGCGGGTCGAGGAGATCCGGATGCGACTTGACGCTGTTGGAGAGCTGGCCGAATGCCGTGAAATGCGTGAGGGACTATCCGAACAGTTGTCTGCCATCAATGATCTGGAGCGCTGTCTTGCCCGTATTGCAACGTTTCGCACCATTCCGAGGGAGGTTCGTCAGCTTGGTCTCTCGCTCTCGGCCATTCCGCTCCTGCAGGAATTACTTCGTGATGCAGGCTCAGCCAGGCTCAGCTTCCTCGCAGCCAATCTCAAACCGCTGCCGGAGCTTGCAGCATCTATCGAACAGGCTATTGATCCTGAATCAGGCGCCTCCATGCGTGATGGCGGCTACATCCGAACCGGCTATCATGCAGAGCTTGATGAGCTTCGCTCCATTGCCTCGACCGCCAAAGACCGCCTTTTGCAGATTCAGCAGGAGGAGCGGGCAGCCACCACCATCTCTTCGCTCAAGGTCAGTTTCAACAAGGTGTTCGGCTACTATATCGAAATCAGCCGAGCCAACATCGACAAGGTACCAGCCTACTATGAAAAAAAACAGACCCTCGTTAATGCCGAGCGCTATACCATTCCTGCCCTGAAAGAGTACGAAGAGAAGATTCTCAATTCCGAAGAGAAAAGCTTTCTGCTCGAAGCGCAGCTCTTTCACGACCTTTGCCTGCTTATTGCTGAAAACGCCTCTGCGATACAGGAAAATGGCGCACTTATTGCCGAAATCGACTCCCTCTGCTCCTTTGCTCTCTGTGCCTACGAATACGGCTACTGCAAGCCGGAGATCATGACGCACGAAAAGCTTTCTATCGTTGGTGGCCGTCATCCCGTGCTTGAAAGGATGATGAGCGCCGAGGAGCCCTATGTGCCTAATGACTGCCACTTCGATGAAAAACAGCAGATGCTCATCATAACCGGCCCCAACATGGCCGGAAAAAGCTCTTTTCTGCGCCAGACCGGCCTTATTGTCCTGCTCGCACAGGCAGGCAGCTTCGTTCCGGCTGAACGTGCGGAAATCGGGCTTGTTGCCCGGATCTTTACACGGGTCGGCGCGTCCGACAACCTTGCCTCAGGGGAAAGCACCTTTCTGGTTGAAATGAACGAAGCGGCAAACATTCTCAACAACGCTACCTCAAAAAGCCTGCTGCTGCTCGATGAGATAGGGCGGGGAACCAGCACCTTTGACGGCATGTCGATTGCCTGGTCGATGAGCGAATATATCTGCCGTTCAATCGGAGCAAGAACCCTTTTTGCGACGCATTATCACGAACTTGCCGAACTGGAAAGCCGTCTGCCCGGCGTGGTCAACTACAACGCAACCGTCGTGGAAACCGCCGACAGTGTTATCTTTCTGCGCAAGATTATCCGTGGCTCCACCGATAACAGCTATGGTATCGAGGTAGCTAAAATGGCCGGAATGCCAGCGGAGGTCATCTCCCGCGCCAAAGAGATTCTTGCGGGGATGGAGAAGCGCGACATTGAAATTCCCCCGAACCGGCCACCCAAAATAAAAAGTATGCAGATCAGCTTGTTTGAAGAGCCCGATAACCGGCTTCGCAACGCCGTTGAGGCGCTTGACCTCGACCGGCTGACCCCGCTCGATGCCCTCCTTGAGCTGAAAAAGCTGCAAGAGCTTGCACGAAACGGGGGTGGCTATTGATGGCGGTGGCAGGGGAGAAAAGGGTACTGCTCATTTTTATCCAGGCCGACAGCGGCGTTGATGGTGCCGCTTCGCTCGACAGCGCCTCCGCCAAGCGAAGCCTCTTTACCTCCTTGAAAGATATCGCCCTGAGCAACATAATTCGGCGGGCACAGTTCGCCATACCGCCCCTCGCCCTGATGATTCTCAGCTCACAGGTTGTGCCGGGAGTGAGCCAGACCATCTGCGACCTCCGCTTCGAAAAACTTCCCCTCGACCAGCACTGGGACATGGCCGGTATCAGCGTCCAGACCGGTGCCGTCAAGCCAGCATTTGAGCTTGCCCATGCGCTCCGCTCCCGAGGAATCAAGGTTGTGCTTGGTGGCCCATACGTCACCATCTTTCCCGACCAGTGCCGCGACCACGCTGATGCTATGGTGATAGGGGAGGCCGACGACATCTGGCGCGAAGTGCAGGAGGATCTGCTTGCCGGCAGCCTGAAACCGGAGTACCGGGTCGCCACCTTCCCCGACCTCTCGATTGAGCGCACGGTCACCAAAAGTGCGCTCGACATCAAGAGCTACTTCACCACCAACGTCGTGCAGACTACCCGTGGCTGCCCCTACAGTTGCGATTTCTGCAACGTCCACGTCATGAACGGCCACCGGCTGCGACACCGGAGCATTCCCGCCGTTCTCAGGGAGGTTGAAGCATTCCTCAAAGAGGACAAGCGGATATTCTTCTTCCTTGACGACACCATCAACGCCGATGAGCAGTACGCAGAACAACTCTTCCGCGAACTCGAATCATTCAAGATCAAATGGGTAGGCCAGGCTACCACCGCCCTCGGTGAAAAGCCCCGACTTCTCGACGCCTTTGCCCGCTCAGGCTGCGGCGCTCTTCTCGTTGGTATCGAAAGCCTCGATGACGGCAGCAATCACGCCCACAAAAAGTTTCATAACCCCTCCAACCGCCAGGTTGAGTGCATCAAAAATATCCGCAAAGCCGGTATCTGCGTCTACGGCAGCTTCATCTACGGCCTCGACGAGGACAGCCTTGAACTCCCCGCCAAACTCGAAGCCTTCATCGAAGAGACCGGCATCGACGTGCCCGGCATCAACCTCCTGCGCCCCATTCCCGGCACCGGCGTTTTCGACCGGCTTGCACTCGAAGGCCGCCTGCTCCATTCGCCCGACGATCACGACGCCTTCAAATTTTCATGGGGACAGGAGATGCTCTATAAACCCCTGCGCATTCCGCTTCAGGAGTTCATCCCAAGCTACACCGCCCTCACCAAACGCGTTTTTACCGTCCAGAACGCCCTCAAACGAGCCGCCCGAGCCCCCCGCCTCCGCTCCGCCGTCCTCATGTTCAATTTGTTATATGTGCACATGTACGGCATGGCCCGCAAAGATTTAACCCGCCAATTGCACGAATTGAATTAACGTTGGTTTATACGAATTATTTCCGTAGGGGCGCGGTCCCCGTGTCCACCCATTATATTATTTCCACCCCCATTTTTTACGTATCTCTACACATTATGATTATCATACGTGAAGTGTTGTCAAAAAAAACAGAAGATCATCATGTTCAGCAACAGGGAATCCAAATGACTACAGCGGAGAAACTTTATCATGCAGCAAAAGAGCTTCCTGAACCGGTAGTGGCTGAGATTCTTGATTTTGCCGAGTTCCTGCAAAAAAAAATGGCAGGTGGGCGTGCATCAGGTAAAGAGATGCTGATCGATATAGCTGGCGGTCTGGAGACTTCCGCCACGTTTTTCGGTGATCCGTTAGAAATCCAGAAACGATTACGGGATGAATGGCAATAACTATCTTCTTGATACCCATTTCATTTTGGGGATACTCAAATCAAATCGTGCGTTCTTGTACTGCAAGAGGATCAAAATCGGCAACCTGTCCATGTGGTTTAGGGAATCGCCCAAGGCAAAGTATCTCCAGCCGTTCTTATAACCGCTTATCGTCCGGATCCCGATAAGTGGGATGATAATTTCACCAGGAGGAAAAGATGAATACCCGAAAACATAGAAAGTTTGTTCACGAAGGTAACTATGCGGCAGATGTTGAAATTGAGATCATCGATTCTGAAGATGGGTGGGCACCTTATATCAGCCTTGATGATGCGTTAAAACTCGACCGTGTGAGAGAAACATTGAAAACGGGTGATGTTGCTACTGCCAGTAAATATGCGAAAAAGGTCTACGCATTATCGACTGTGACTGTAGCCGCATGAATTGCCTTTAGGGTTGAGTACGCTGGATAGAGCAAATTGCGTATCGCACAATATGTCCCTGCATGTTATTGGTGGTTCAACGTTGCTCAACAGCGTCAGGTCATCCGTTTTTACCCGGCAACTTTATAGGTTTGCCCCATGGGAAGGAAGCCTGCAACATCACCGGTTGTAAGACGTGACCGGATATGCTCAAACAACGTGATCGTCTCTTTCGAGTATAATCGTTCACCACAATGGGTGCAGACTTCAACGTTTACTCTCACAACGGCGGTATTGTTGCCCCCGAGAATCAATTTTTCAACCTCTTTTTCAATCACTTCTCCACCGCATACCGGGCATAGCTCAAACGGGGTCATTGCTTGGTTCTCCTGGTTTTGAATTCAATCCACCTTTCTGGATCCGGACGATAAACGGTTATCACCACGGCCCACGAGTTTTCTCTATTGTAAGCCCAAACACTGTGTATCGGCTCTCTTCGAAAGTTTTCTCCAAAAATCAGACAGCTCGGATAAGGCTTGTCTTTGGTGTACTCTTCAATTATCTCCCCATGAATAACGCTGGTTAGTACCTCTTCAAAAGTCAAATTGTCTGAAAGCGCCTCTTCGTAAGCATGGTCAGTGATTCTGAACTGCTCATTCATTATTGCATTGACAATCTCTTCCTCCTCAGCCATGCTCCAGTGTTATATTTTAGTAGAAATTTACTGTCGCGAAATATAACGAATTGTGTTCAGATTTATTCCTGCGATGCCGATTATCAGGATGAGTGCTGAATTGATCTCCTTGCAGCAAAATAAATGATTGAAATTCAGGGCGCCCCTTATGGCAGAATAAGATGCGTAGTCGTTATCTTTTCTCTTCACAGGTTCTTATAGCATCCTCAGCTCGTCAATCATTTTTCTCCATGACCATTCAGGAGTATATCGAGACCATCAACAAGCGGTTCAAGTCCGGAAATGCAACCGAGCACAGCTACCGGGGAGATCTGCAAAATCTGTTGAAGACGCTGGCACCGCAGGTCGAGGTTACCAACGAGCCGCAGCGGATTGATTGCGGCGCTCCTGACTATATCCTCACCCGCAAGGGCATTCCGGTTGGCTACATTGAGGCAAAGGATATTGGCAAGTCGCTCGACAGCAAGCTTTACAACGAGCAGTTTGCCCGTTACCAGAGCTCGCTACCCAACCTCATCATCACCGATTACCTTGAGTTTCGGCTCTATCTGGAGGGTGTGCTGACCACCTCCACTCTTCTTGCCGAAATACAAAACGGCAAAATCGTTGCCCGGCCTGAAAATTTCAAGGCATTCGGCGACCTCATTGGTGAGTTCAGCCGATACGAAGGGCAGACCATCACTTCAGCATCAAAGCTCTCCAAAATGATGGCTGCAAAAGCGCGACTCCTTGCCGATGTGATTGAAAAAGCGCTTTCAACCCTCACCGGTGAGGCCAACACGCAGCTTCACGAAGCAAACAACAGCCTGAAAGAGCAGTTGGAGGGGTTCCGCGATCTTCTCATTCACGACATTACCCCGAAACAGTTTGCCGACATTTATGCACAAACGATTGCTTACGGCATGTTTGCCGCCCGTTTGCACGACCCGACGCTGGAAGATTTCAACCGAAGAGAGGCTGCCGAGCTGATTCCCAGAACAAACCCCTTTCTCCGCAAGCTCTTTCAGTACATCGCAGGCTACGATCTCGACAGCCGCATTGTCTGGATTGTTGACGCCCTCGCCGACCTCTTCAAAGCCACTGACGTTGCCGCCCTCCTCAAGGATTTTGGAAAAGCGACACAGCAGCGCGACCCCATCATCCATTTCTACGAAACCTTCCTTGCCGAATATGATCCCGCACTGCGCAAAAGCCGTGGCGTCTGGTATACCCCCGAACCGGTGGTCAACTTTATTGTCCGTGCGGTTGACGAGATTCTGAAAAGCGAGTTCGGTCTCAAGGAGGGGCTGGCCGATACCAGCAAAACCGCGATTGACATCAAGAGAGCAACGACCGACAAGCGCTCAAAAGATGGCTATACCACCCGGCAGATCGAGGTGCATAAAGTGCAGATGCTCGACCCGGCGACAGGTACCGGCACCTTTCTGGCGGAGATTATCCGGCACATCCACAAGCAGTTTGCAGGGCAGGAGGGAGTGTGGAGCAACTATGTTGAGCATCACCTTATCCCGAGGCTGAACGGCTTTGAAATCCTCATGGCCTCCTACGCGGTGGCTCACCTGAAGCTCGACCTGCTGCTTGCCGAAACCGGCTACAAACCAACCCTTGAACAGCGCTTCCGGATCTTCCTCACCAACTCACTTGAAGAGCATCACTCCGAAACTGGCACACTCTTTGCCAGTTGGCTCTCGCAGGAGGCCAACGAAGCCAACCACATCAAACGGGAGACGCCCGTGATGGTGGTGTTGGGGAATCCGCCCTACAGCGGCCACTCTTCAAACAAAGGGGAGTGGATTGAAAAGCTTCTGGAAGAGTACAAGCAGGAGCCCGGTGGCGGCAAGCTCAAGGAGAGAAATCCGAAATGGCTCAATGACGACTATGTCAAGTTCATCCGCTACGGTCAGCACTATGTTGAAAAAAATGGTGAAGGAGTGCTCGCATTCATCAATAACCACAGCTTTCTCGACAACCCCACTTTCCGGGGAATGCGGTGGTATCTCCTCTCCACCTTCGATCGAATCTATATTCTTGATCTCCACGGCAACTCAAAGAAAAAGGAGGTTTGCCCTGACGGTTCGCCCGACAAAAACGTCTTTGATATTCAGCAGGGAGTGAGCATCAACCTTTTTGTGAAAACCGGCAAAAAGAAAAAAGGGGAGCTGGCAGAAGTGCTGCATTATGATCTGTATGGCGAAAGAGCCTTCAAATACGATTTCCTTTGGAAGAACAGTCTTGCAACGGTTGGTTTTGTCCCTCTCAGCCTCTCCGCACCGCAATACTTTTTTGTGCAGAAAGATTTGAACGGGCTGCAAAAATATAATGAAGGTTTTGCCGTTCATGAGCTTTACCCGGTCAATTCAATGGGAATAGCAACGGCAAGAGATGAATTTACCATCAGCAACAAGCCCGCTGAAGTTCAGCGAACTATTGAGGAATTCCTTTCACTGGATGTTGAACGTGCGAGGACTCGATTTTCTCTTGGAGATGATGCAAGAGATTGGAAGGTTGAGTATGCACAACATGATTTGCTGAAATCAGGCCCTGATTACTCGAATATCGTACCGATCAGTTACCGCCCTTTTGATAACCGTTACACCTATTATACCGGAAGATCAAAAGGATTTCTGTGTATGCCGAGATATGAGGTCATGAGAAATTTATTACAGCATAATGTTGCTATCTCTTTGATTCGTAGATCAAGGTCTGACTTTTTTATCACACCGTTGATTATTGCTCATATTGTGGACAAAAGCATCTCCTCTTCTCTCGATAATGCCAATATTTTCCCTCTCTACCTCTATCCTGAATCAGGAAATCAACTTGCCACAGATGGCCAGCAACAGAGAACCCCAAATCTGAACAGGGCAATTGTTGATGAGATAGCAGCATCAATCGGCCTGACCTTCACCCCTGAAAAAGAGGAGAGAGCAGAAACCTTTGCCCCGATCGACCTCCTCAACTACATCTACGCCGTGCTCCACAGCCCAGGCTATCGCGAGAAATACAAAGAGTTTCTGAAGATTGATTTCCCGAGAGTGCCATACCCGAAAAATCAGCAAACCTTCCAGCAACTTGCAGCATTTGGCAGCGAACTGCGGCAACTCCACCTGCTCGAAAGCCCGACCGTTGACCAGCGCTTGACCAGTTATCCCGTCAGCGGAGATAACATTGTGGGCAAACTGAACTATCTGGACGGGAAAATTTTTATCAACGAAACCCAGTACTTTGATGGCGTCCCATCATCAGCATGGGAGTTCTACATCGGCGGTTATCAGCCTGCACAAAAGTGGCTCAAAGACCGCAAAGGCCGGGAACTCAGCTTTGAGGATGTTCGCCATTACCAGCGCATCATCGTAGCGTTGACGGAAACGGCAAGGATTATGAAGGATATTGATGGGGTGGGGGTGGCGTAAAAATTCGTCAAAAAACAAGCTGAGTAAAATCGCCCGGTCACACCATAGTACCATATTGGCCCGATGCTTTGAAGAACAACGGAGAGTTCAGGCTCTAAGAGCATGAATAAATTCATCTACAGAAACCCCTGCCTGTTTCAGTAAACCAGCCAAAGTTCCTGTCTTGACTTCACGGTGGTCAGGTACAACACAACCCTGCGAACCCCTGCGAAGAATAACATGACTGCCTCGCTGACGAAGCACAATAAACCCAAGATGTTGCAACGCACGAATTATTTCCGAACCAGAAACAATGGGTAATTTAGGCATGTGTAGCAACCTGGAATGTTGTCAGCAAAGAACGTCCTGACTGAATTAAGGGAAACTCCTCCAGATACAATTCAGTTGCTTCCCGCAGATTTGCAAGAGCTCCTTCAATGGTTTCACCTTGGGTTGTTGTCCCTGTTTCAGGATTGAATGCAACGTAACCGCCTTCAGTTGAGGGAGTTACAATGGCAGATAATTCCATAATTAATAATTTTGAGTACATCGCAATGATACGATCATGAAGCGTTTATGGTAAAAATAAACAATATTGCTCTATTACACCTGACATTTATCCGGCTCCCGGCAATTTCACAAGGTTACGGCCGGGTTTCAGACTGTAACCTTTAATGAGAAAAAATCGAACTCTATCAGATCAGGAGGGAAAAATGAATATTATCCGTAATGGTGAGCAGAGGGCTGTTCTTCCAGACCCGAAAAACTATGACGATATGCGCAGTGCGCCTGGCTTGCTGAAACTGCTCGTCCAGGGTGAAGAGGATATCCGAAAAGGAAACATTCGTTCGCAAGAGGAGGTATTCAGCGATCTTGAACGCCAGTTGAGAGAGTCTGCGTCATGAGCGCAGGCTACAGGGTTTTATGGACGGATGTCGTTGAAAGGTATATCAAATAAGCTGCAATGGCATATATTCCCCTGAAAAGCCAAATAAGAGGCATTTACAAGCAACTGAATCCGAATCCATGAGCATTATTCTTCTTGACATAGGCAACGTCCTGGTATCGGTGGATTTTATGCGTTTCTGTCGGGATGTGGCACGGGATCCGGTTTCAGGTGCGCAGGAGATTTATCGGAAATATTGTACTGGCGAGCTGAAAGCTAAACTTGAAACCGGTTTGATTGCGCCGTTCGAATACCTTGACGTGATTGCCCGCGATCCGCATTCCAGAGCGATGCCGCTGCACGAGCTAAAATTGCTGTGGCAGGATATTTTTGAACCGTTGGAAGGTGCTGTTGATGCGGTCAAACGGCTCAAAGAGAAGCATTCTGTCTGGATCATGAGTGATACCGATCCGCTCCATTTTACCTTTCTGCTCAACAATTATCCGTTACTGCAGGGTGCGGATCGCTACTACCTCTCCTTTGAGCATGGGAAAATGAAAAACGGTGTCGAAGCGTTTAAGCATGTGCTTGAAAGTTCAGGGCGCGGAGCTGATGAGTTTATCCTGATCGACGACAAGGCGGAAAACTGTGCTTCTGCCTCACAAGCGGGTATCAGAAGCATACAATTTTGGAACTGGCAGGATACACTTGCCTTGCTTTGAGAAGGAACCATGTTGCAAATTACCGGAACCATTGCTATACCTGATGACGAAATTGAGCTGCAGACCATGCGTGCGCAGGGTGCGGGCGGTCAGAATGTGAACAAGGTTGAAACAGCCGTTCATCTGCGTTTTGATGTCAGGGCCTCGTCGCTTCCTGACGATTTCCGTGAAAAGTTGTTACTTCTGAGGGATCATCGCATGACGAAGGATGGTGTGATCATCATCAAGGCGCAACGATACCGTTCCCAGGAAAAGAATCGGAGCGATGCCTTGTTGCGCCTGCAGGTGCTGCTTCAGCGTGCCGCTCTGCCGGTCAAAAAACGCAAGGCTACAGCGCCCACCAAAGGCTCAAAGGAACGGCGTCTGGAGAGGAAGGTAAAGCGGGGAGCTGTCAAGGCAACGCGAGGTCGGGTAGACTATTGAGGGATCAACCCTCCAGATTACGAAGGGGCCTTGGAGACTATCCCCCTTAACCCATATTCTCCAGCCGCTTGTAGAAAAAGTGCTTTGTCACTTCGGCTGACACAATATAGAGCACCACAATTAGCAGCATCCAGCCATAAAAGAGCAACGGCAACTGCGCAAATCCGAAGGTGACCGCCAACGGTGTAAAGGGGAGCACAAGCACCGCCAGTACCACCAGCAGCGTGGCAATCAGCAGGTACTTGCCGGGAAGGCTTTTGAAAAAGGGGAGGCGCGTGCGAATGACCAGCACGATGAGTGCGGCGGAGATGACCGATTCAACAAACCAGCCAGTCTGGAACTCGGCCTCTCCGGCATGCAGCACATAGTGCAGGACTCCAAAGGTGAAAAAGTCGAAGAGGGAGCTGAGAATGCCAAAGGTGATCATGTAGCGCTGGATAAAGCGGATATCCCAGCGGTGGGGCTGGGCAATATTGATGGCATCGACACGGTCACCGGAAATGGTGATCTCCGGAAAGTCGGTCAGCAGATTGGTCAGCAGTATCTGCTTGGGAAGCAGCGGCAGGAAGGGGAGAAAGAGCGAGGCCCCGGCCATGCTGAACATGTTGCCGAAATTGGCGCTCGTGGCCATAAAGACATACTTCATGGTATTGGTGAAGGTTTTTCGTCCCTCAATAATACCCTGTTCCAGTACTTTGAGGTCATGGTCGAGCAGCACAATTTCGGCAGCCTCTTTGGCTACGTCCACTGCTGAATCGACCGAAATACCCACATCGGCGGCGTGGAGGGCTGAAGCGTCGTTGATTCCGTCACCCATGAAACCCACAACGTTCCCCGCCTTTTTCAGGGAACGAATGATGCGTTCCTTCTGGTCAGGTTCCACTTCGGCAAAGATGTCGGTACGCACCGATTGCTGCATCAAGGCAAGGTCACTCATCTTGCGGATGTCCGTGCCGGAGAGGAGTGTCGGGTTGGCGATGCCGATCTGCCGTCCAAGGCTTCCTGCAACCAGTGCGTTGTCGCCCGTAATGATTTTCAGTTTCACCCCGAGTTTTTCAAGATTGTGAATGGTCTCCTGAATTCTCTCTTTTGGAGGATCAAAAAAGGTGATAAACCCAAGAAAAATCATCTTGATTTCATCCTTTCTTGTAAAATTCTGCTGTGGATCTCCGGCTTTCCAGGCTACACCAAGCGTGCGATACCCTTCATTGCTGAGTTGCTCATAGCGTGCCATAATCTGAGCCCGCTTTTCATCAAGAGCAAACAGATTGCCGTTTTCGCTTTCCGCCTGTGTACAAACCTCCAGCACCTGCTTCAACGCACCTTTTGTAATCACGATATTTTCAGAGCCACTCCGAATCTGCACGCTCAGGCGTTTCCGTATAAAATCATACGGAACTTCACTTTGTACCTCAAATAACTGCTTGTTGCCGGTCTGGCTGCTGATAATGGCTTCATCGATGGGGTTATGAAAGCCTTTTTGCAGTGAAGCATTCAGCCACGCGTATTCCAGTACCTTGTCGGATGGTTCGCCTGAGACGGATAATGCCTTGTGCAGTTGCACCTTGCCCTCTGTGATCGTACCGGTCTTGTCTGAACAGAGGATGTTCATGCTTCCAAAGTTTTCGATGGAGGAGAGGCGTTTAACAATCACCTGCTGCCGGGCCATATTGCGGGCTCCGGAGGCCAGGTTGACGCTGATAATAGCGGGAAGCAATTGAGGTGTAAGGCCGACGGCCAGCGCCATGGAGAAGAGAAAGGAGTCCAGAATTGGTTTGTGGAGCAGCACATTGACGGCAAAAATAATCACCACCAGCACCATGGTGATCTCCATCAGCATATAGCCAAACCGACGAACCCCCCGTTCAAAATCGGTTTCAGGAGCTTTCAGGCGAAGCGTATCGGAAATTTTGCCAAACTCGGTCTGCATGGCGGTTTTTATCACCAGCGCTTTTGCTCTGCCGCTGATGACATGTGCGCCCATAAAAAGGGTGTTACTCCGTTTGGCCAATGGCGTGTCGGCAGGGAGCACGCCGCTGTTTTTTTCAACGGGGTAAGTTTCGCCCGTAAAGGCAGCTTCGTCTACAAACAGCTCTTTTGATTCCAGTAAAAGGCTGTCGGCGGGAATCATGTCACCGGCAGAGAGCAATACCACATCTCCTGGCACCACATCTTCGATGTGGATCTCTTTTTCCTGCTCGTTACGGAGTACCCGACACTTGATCTGTACCATTTTCATCAGTTGATCCACCGCACTTGCGGCTCCCTTTTCCTGCCACCAGCCAAGCAGGCCGCTTACCAGAACAATGAGCAGTATGATGGATGCGTCAGTTTGGTCATGAAGCGCATAAGAGAGTGCTGCCGCCAAAATCAGCAGTAACGTTACCGGGCTTTTGAACTGCATGAGAAAAAGCATCAGCGAAGAAGTTTTGGCGCTTCCTTTCAGTGAGTTTGGTCCGTACTGCTTCAATTTCTCCTGCGCTGTTTTTTTCGACAATCCTTGCGCGAAACTGCCAAGGTTCAGGAGTGCCTGTTCAGGCGAGAGCGTCCAGAACATCTTCTCTTCGGTTTGTTTATTGCCTGTTGACATGCTATAGTGGCGTATGTGAAAGAGTTTCTGTTTTTATTACGCAAAAGCCTGTACAGAGGGCGGGTGTCAGTTTGCAGAAAAAGAGCTTTGCTGGACTAAAATAGTAAATTTTACCTGTTATCTCCGAGTAGATACGTGCGCCATAAACGGTGTTAACGGTATTCTGAAGATTCTGAATAATCCGAGAATCTTTTGTTAAATTATAGCATGGGTTTGTTGTACAATTTTCAACTGTGGTTTACCGGTGAATGGCCGTGTGAATTAACAATAATCTTAATGACCACATCATGAAACTTATCACAAATACGGGTATCGTCCGATTTTGGGGAGCGTTACTGTTTGCCGGAATGAGTCTGGTTTCGGTTTCGTCAGAGTCCTCCGCTGCCAGGGTCGGTGACAGTTATGGTGGAGGTGTTGTTTTTTTTGTGGACCGTACGGGGGAGCATGGTTTGATTGCTGCTAAAGAAGATATTACCAGTATCTACGAGGATGGTTATGGTGCTGGAATGATTGCGGGAGCATTTCGCTGGAGTACCGGCCAATACAAAATCCCGAAGCATGTTGATTATGCCGAGAAAAGGGTTTGCAGTACAGGTACCGCTATAGGTTCAGGCGCACCCAATACAAAAAAAATATTGGCAAAATATCCTGCTTCCGACTATCCCTACACCGCTGCTGCAGTTGCAACGGCATATCGGGGTGGTGGGTTTAGCGACTGGTTTTTACCGAGCAGAGAGGAACTGAACCAGCTTTATCTGCATAAAAGTGTCGTTGATGGTTTTGTGGATAACTACTACTGGAGTTCGTCAGAGCAAAGTGCGGATCATGCCTGGTTCGAGTATTTTGGCAAAGGTATAAAGTATACAACCAACAAGACGCACGTTAATCATGTTCGGCCTGTGAGGGCGTTTTAACACATTGCCACAGGAGATAACATGTCACAGTAGGCTCTCTCAGGAAAGAGAGAGAATCTCCTCTTCAAGAAGCTGCTGGCTGTAGAGTTCGGCATAGAGCTGTTTATGCTCCAACAATTCTTCATGAGTGCCGCTTTCGACAATGCAGCCCTCTTTCAGGACGATGATGCGGTCGCAGTTTTTTACCGTTGAGATTCTATGGCTTATCAGTACGATGGTCGTGTCGGGGAGCTTTTCCAGAAGCGCTTCGAAAATACGTGCCTCGGTGTCGGTATCGACTGCTGAAAGGGCGTCATCGAGTATCAGAAGAGGGGGTTTCCATGCAATGGCTCTGGCAATACAGGCTCTCTGCTTTTGCCCGCCGGAGAGGTTGATCCCTTTTTCTCCAAGCATGGTTTCGAATCCGTCAGGGAAATTTTCAACATCATCGTAGAGCATGGCAATTCTGCTGGCTTCAATCACCGCATTGGCCTCTTCGTCCCGACTTCCCCAGTTGATGTTGTGGGCGATGGTGTCTGAAAAGAGAAAGTTGACCTGGGGAACAAAGCCGATGCGTTCCCTCAGGGTTGTGAGCGGAAAGCTTCGGATGTTTTGGTTATCAAGCAGTATCGTTCCACCGACCGCTTCGAAGAGTCTCGGTATCAGGTTAACCAGTGTTGATTTGCCTGAGCCTGTTGCCCCGACGATGGCCACTTTTGATCCTGCGGCAATGTCGAGCGTTATGTTTTTCAGAATGGGATTTTTTTCCTGACCGGGGTAGTGAAACTGCACATTGTGGAAAGAGAGAGCACCACTGAAGCTATCTCTGTTGAACATCGTCTTCTCTTTTTCGTCAATATCGGGTTTGGCACTGAAAATTTCATTCAGTCGAACCTGGGCTGAAGCGGCTCTTTGGACAATGCTCGTGACCCAGCCGATGGAGATAATCGGCCAGCTCAGCATAGAGACATAGACGATAAATTGAGCGATTCCCCCAACAGTCATACTTCCATTGATGACATTGATGCCACCGACCCAGACGACAGGGAGCAGCGAGAAGGCGGTCATTGAGGTCAGAAAAGCAAAAAAGAGAGCCTGAAGTTTACCCAGAGAGAGGTTTTTGCGGTAATACTCCTTGTTAAGGATTTCAAAACGGTTAATTTCGAAGGACTCACGGGTATAGCTTTTCACAACACGGATACCAGAGAGGTTTTCCTGTACTAAATTGGTTATTGAGGCATAGCTCTCCTGGATGCTTTTTGATCGTTTTTGCATGGAGCTGCCGATTTTATAGACCGAGTAACTTAAAAGGGGGGCTGGCAGCAGCGCAAAGAGTGTCAGTTTTGGAGAGATGGCAATCATGGCAATCAGTGCAAAAAAGAGCCGAAAAAAGGTGTTGAGTGAGTACATAATGCCGGGTCCGAGGAACTCCCTTATGGCATTGAGGTCATTGGTGCCTCTTGAAATGAGATCGCCCGTGCTGGTGGTATTGTAAAAACGGCGGGGCAGTTTCTGCAGATGCTGGTAATAGTCGTTCTTCAGGTCAAACTCAATATGCCGTGAAGCGACGATGATATTCTGGCGGACAAGAAAAAGAAAAAAACCACTCAGAATAGAAAAGAGAACATAAATGCCGGTGTCGCGGAGAACATCGGAAAGCTCGAAACGCCGGTTCATGGTATCGATGGCCTGTCCGATATAATTTGGCGCAATGACGGCAAAGAGGTTGGTCAGAATAATGAAGAGAAAGCCCAACCAGAGATTTTTTTTATACCTCAGGAGATAAGGCTTCAGGCTGAGAAGTTTTTTCATCCGTCATAAGTTTTTGAAGTGACGGTAGTAATGTATAATAAGAATAGGGAAAACAAAATTTCACCATTCACTTCTTCTTTTATGGCATTTGATGCAGTAAAAAACTACTACTCTATTGGTGAGGTAACCAAGATCGCGGGTGTTCCCGCATACTTGCTTCGGTATTGGGAAGGGTTTTTCAATGAATTGACTCCTGCAAGGGACACCAGAGGGAACAGACGGTATACCAACCGGGATATTGCGATGGTGCTCAATATCAAGGAGCTGGTCTATGAGAAAGGGTATAAGCTCGGAAAGGCGAGTGAAATTGTCAGGGGAGTGCTTCGTAATAGTGAAACCGATCACAAAACAACGGAAATTCTCAAACTGCAAAAACAGATCGGCCATGAGAAGAATCGGCATGGAGTGGTTGACGAAAGGCGGATTGTGCTGCTGAAAGAGATAAAAGAGGAGATTGAGGATATTCTTCAGTTGCTGGGTTAAAACAGAAAAACCGGCATTTTGCCGGTTTTTCTGTTAGTAATCAATTCTGTTGTCTATTGAGCGTAAAGCACTTCGAACTGTCCGGTTCCACCCTTGCAGACATGCTCGACCCAGCGGCCATAAGCACCACCGCTCCAGCGATATTCTTCAAGGTTCTGGGAACGGAACTGAGGTGCTGCGTAACGGACTTTGTAACCTTTTGGAAGAACAATCTTCAACTGGGCATCGACGGTAAAGTCGTTCAGTTTTCCTACCATTCCGTGGTGTACCAGCGGGATAAGAGGATGGTTCAGAATTCTGCGCAGACCACCGCCAGCATCGACCGATACGCCTGGGAAATCACCATCAACCTTTACTTCAATGCCTTGTGAGTCAGAACGGAAGCCAGCCTCAACCGATGCAGGTCTGTTTAGTTTATCAGCAGGGAAGAGTTCTGCCCAGCGTGCAATGGAATCGACAATACCGGAACCACCATGAGAAAAACGCCACCTGGTAACACCAACAGGCCCTTTTTCTCCGCTCTGGGTACCAATGCTGTTGACTTCGATTTTTGAAATGCGCTGTCCACCTTCGTTCAGTGCGGTAAATGCAGGTCCGATAAACCAGAACTCGCGAATCCAGTCATTGAATGCGCCATTTGATTGTAGAGACCGGAGGGTACCCTCCCAAGTGTCGATAACATCAGGATTGTCAAGCGGAACCTTCATGATAATGTCATGGAACTGACGTCCCTGCATGTAAATCGGGTTAGGAACATTTCTTTTGACTGCGTCGGAGCGGTAGTAGAAAAGATTGACAACGGAGCCTTCAAAAGAGAACGAGTGGGAGAAGTCGCCTACGGAAACAGAGCCTTCACCAACGCAGATTCTTCTCTCCTTGGTTTCATTGGCAATATCAGCCTCTACAACCAGCTTGCTTTTTGTGCTGTCTACAATTGACTCAATAACTGCCGAAAACCTCACAAACCCTTTTGCCGGATCGAGAGGTTTTACATTGATCTTGATGTTACAGTCAGCCGGTAACAAAGGAAGCGCCGGAGGTACATTAACCTTTGCCCGACATTTTACTTTGCCCCACGAGCTCGAACCGCCCTCAAGCACGATTTCGTAATCGGAGTGTGCGGTGGTGGTGTCTTTGGTGCCGAAAAGAGCCATAATGAGTTCTCCTTTTTCTAATGGCGTTGAAATTGGATATTTTCAGGAAATTTCACAGAAACTAATTCCTGTTAAGTAACAGATTGGAAGAAATTTAAAGAATAAAAATCAATAAATAAAGTAAAATATGTTGTGCTTGGTTATCTGTTTGCCAGAAAAGTTGTTTCTTGTTGGCAGTTTTTTGTTTCAAGAGGTTTTTTTTGATTTTTTTGCGTCAACTGATAACTTTTTTTGCGTCAGATGAACTTATTATTCCAGAGAATTAACCAACTGAGTCACACCCGTTACGCACCATCACTCGTCAGCGGAGTGCTTCTTGGCCTCTCTTTCCCCACTTATCCTTTTATTCGTCTTGAAGTTATTGCATGGATTGCTCTTGTTCCACTGCTTATCTCCCTTCGCAGAGTGGAAAAGCCGGGGGAACTCTTTCGTCAGGTATATCTTTCCATGCTTGTTTTTTGTCTGATCAGTCTCTGGTGGGTAACTCTTGCAACCTTGCCAGGAGGAGCTCTCACCATTTTTGCGCAGGCTTTTTTTCTGACGATTCCCTTTTTTGCTTTTTATGCGGTAAAAAAAATGGCCGGTTACCGTTTTGCACTCTTTTCGCTTCCTTTTCTCTGGGTTGCATGGGAGTGGGCCTACATGCAACAGGATCTTTCGCTTGGCTGGCTGACCTTTGGAAATTCACAGGCCAATTTGAATCTCATGATTCAGTATGCCGATTTTACTGGTGTATGGGGAATCAGTTTCTGGCTGGTGTGGTTCAATGTGCTTGCTGCTCTGGCCTTGATCGGTAGCAGGCGGGAGACCCTGCGTTCTGTTGTTTTTATGTTTCTCATGATTGCTGCCCCGCTGCTCTATGCGTCTGTACTCTTTTATCGGGACAGGACTTTTTCTGAAAAAGAGTTGCCACTCAGGGTCACGCTTGTTCAGCCGAATGTCAATCCCCATGAAAAATGGGCGCAGTATAACAGTGTCGAAATTATGGATCGATATTATCGTATGACTGGCAAAGCTGTTCGTGAAAACCGTCCTGAGATGGTGATATGGCCGGAAACCGCTATTCCATTTTCCATTCTCGATAGACCCTATGCTGGTGACCTGCAATCGTTGCGGTTTGCGCTAAGACAGTGGCATACTGCACTTTTGACCGGGTTTATCGATATTGTTTATGATGAAAATAAACCTCCCGAGAGCTACAATGCTTCAATGCTGCTTGAACCAGACAATGGGGTACATCAGATCTATCGCAAGATGCGCCTTGTTCCCTTTGCGGAGCGAGTTCCCTATGTTGAATATTTTCCGTGGCTTGGTAATTTGACCTTTTCCCTGGCTGGTATCAGGGGATGGGGTAAAGGGCATGATGCGTCTGTCATGGAGCTCTCTTCTCCGAGAAATGGAAAGGTTGTTATCGCCAATATCATCTGTTACGAATCTATTTTTCCTGCACTTGTTTCGGAGTTTGTCCGAAAAGGGGCGAAACTTTTGACTCTTGTGACCAACGACGGCTGGTATGGAACGTCATACGGCCCCTACCAGCATCTGGCCATTGGCAGGATGCGCTGTATTGAAAACCGCCGGGCAATGGCCAGGTGCGCCAATACCGGACTTACGGTTGTTATCGATAAATTCGGGCGTACCATTGCAGAGGTACCCTGGTGGCAGGAGGAAGCCTTGACGGCCGAAGTGCCGCTCGAAAGCAGCATGACCTTTTACACCACTCATCCAGATCTTCTGCCGAAAGTGGCGTCAGTAATATCCGCACTGTTCTTTCTCGTTGCTTTTTTCAGAAAAGGGAAGGAGGTAATCACTAAAGTCCGTAAGCCTTGATTTTACGGTAGAGGGTCCGTTCCGTAATACCAAGTGCCAAAGCAGTTTTTCTCTTGTTTCCCTTGCACGTTTCAAGTGCTTCGGCAATGGAATTTTTTTCTATTTCGTCAAGAGAGCGCAGTGTTTCGGTGGGCTTGTGGTGCCCATTTTCCTCAAAGTCGGGCTTCAACGTATTCGTGAACGGTGGATGGGTTGCCGAGCCATCAGGCAGAAGCAGCGGAGTAAGCGGTCTGGTTTGAATAAGATGCTGAAGAAGTTGACGGATATCACTTACCTCTTGACGAAGCTGGATAATCGAGCTGTAGATGACCTGGAGCTCGTTTTTTTCCGACTTGGCTGGATCATGAACCAGACTTTTGTACCGGTTGCGTTGCACCAGATGTTTTTCAAGAATTTCCGGAGTGATGTATTTCCCTTTTTCAAGCACAAGCAGCGATTCTATAAGATTTCTGAGTTCTCTGACATTGCCTGGCCAGGGATAGCGCATCAGCATCTCCGTAGCATCAGGACTGAAGCCCTCAAAGAGGATTTTGTGTTTCTGTTCAAACTCATGAACAAAAGTTTCGGCAAGCAGAAGAATATCTTTTCCTCTCTCCCTTAGCGGCGGGATCTGGATTTCAACACTGCGCAGACGGTAGAAGAGGTCCTCCCGAAAATTTTTTTCTGCAACAGCCTGGTACATGTTTTTGTTTGTAGCAGCAATAATGCGTGCATCGGAGTAAATGGTTTCCGATGATCCGACCCGTTGAAACTCCCCGGTTTCAATAACGCGGAGAAATTTTACCTGGGTTTCAAGAGGCATTTCACCAATCTCATCAAGAAAAATGGTGCCCCTGTCGGCACTTTCAAAGTACCCTTTTCTGTTTTGCACTGCTCCGGTAAAAGCCCCTTTTTCATGGCCGAAAAGTTCCGATTCAAGAATACCAGCGGGAATGGCGCCGCAATTGACAGGAATAAAGCTTCTGTCTGCTCGTGGACTGTTTGCATGGATAAAGCGTGCAAGTACATCCTTGCCCGATCCCGTTTCTCCAATAATCAATACCGTAATATCGGTTTCAGCAACCTGGAGGGCAAGTTGCTTGAGTTGGGAGATCAGTATGGATTGTCCGATGATCAAGCTCTCTCGTTTCATCACTATTTTTTGCCTCTGATTCAATGTTGCACCTCTTTGGCCGGAACAATAATTGCAATGAACGGCAGTTTTTTTACCATATCAGCCGCATCATCTTTTGATGCATAATTTTTTTTCAGCAGCACTTTATAGAGCTGACCCAACTGAATTGTTTGCGCCGGTTCGTAGAGAGATATTTTTTTTGCAAGTCCTTCAGCATTCTCTTTGATTTTGAAACTTCCGAATTGCAAGGTAAAGCCGCTTATCTTTGCAATGGTTGATTCCGATTTCAATTTTTCAGGCAAAGGTGACTGGAGTGGCTTCGTGTTCCGTATGGGTTTCTCTGATAAAGGTGGCAGGGGAGTCACCGCTTCTCGATTTGGCTTTTCCGGGATGGAAGCGGTTTGTGGCTTGGTGTTTTCCTTTATGGCTGCCAGATCCGGTGCAGGCGAAAGCAGGGGACGGGAAAGCTTTGGAAGCGGAGCACTGCTGTCGAGCGCCATGCTGTAAGCGGCTATTCGTGAGCTGCTGAACTGATCAAGCGCAGGATCCGGATAATCTCTCAATTGTTTCTGATAGAGTTCTACTGCCTGCGGGCCATCTTCAGAAAGAAGGGCATCAATAACCATTTTTTCAGAAGGTCGAGTGACGTTTTGCCGAATATTTTCTAACAAATAAACCTTATCTTCGACGACATACTGTTGTATCTCATGTGCATACGAGCGTTCTTCGGCGGAATGCAGGAGGGGTGGTGAGAGCAGCGTGACAAAGAGTGCAAGGCACAACGGTGCAGTGCTTTTGCAAAGGCGTAATATCGTCCTGTCCGAAAGCATGGATGTGCAGTTTATTCTTGTTCAGCGTTTCATTTTGGATTTTTCTTCTCTGAATATGCCAAATATTTTCATATAAAATCAATCGCATTCCATGCATCCCCTCATTGTCAAAGCCTTTGCGAAAATCAATCTCGGCCTGCTTATCACGGGTAAACGCAGTGATGGCTATCATACGCTTGAGACGATCTTTGCTCCAATCAACTGGTATGACACCATCGAATTCACCGACTTCGATCTGATTTCGATGAGTTGCTCAAATATCGACCTTCCGGTTGATGACAACAACCTCTGTATCAAGGCAGCCAGATTACTCCAGCAGTTTGTCGGTACCAGAAAGGGTGTCTCCATGAAGCTTCACAAGCAGGTACCCTTCGGTGCAGGGCTTGGAGGTGGAAGTAGCGATGCCGCAACGGTGCTCAGGGTACTCAATGCACTCTGGCAGGTCAATGTATCTCAAGCAGAGTTGCATGCTCTTGCCGTGAAACTTGGTGCCGATGTCCCCTATTTTCTTGCAATAAAAGGCCTTGCCTATGCACGAGGTATTGGCGATGAACTCAATGATCTTGGATTGACCCTCCCTTATTTCATTGTAACAGTTTTTCCCGAAGAGCACATTGCAACGGTTTGGGCATACAAGAATTTCTATCCGCGCTTTGATCGCGAGCTTCCCGATCTGAAAAAACTGACATCAGAGCTTTGTCTTTACGAAAAAAAAGAGGGTATATCGGCTTTTGAAAATGATTTCGAGTCTGCTGTGTTCGATCATTTTCCCGCCGTTCGTCAAGTCAAATATACTTTGCTTGAAGCAGGAAGTATCTTTGCCTCACTTTCGGGCAGTGGCTCAGCGGTTTTCGGATTGTTTGAGCACGAGAGTGACGCACTGGCTGCCATGAAACTTTTACCCGAAGCCTATCGCACAAGCTTGACTCCGCCGGGTTTTTCTATGGCTCAATAAAGAGTAAGAGGAATCAAAATTCGCACTGCCCCAACAGCCTCAAGCACCTTGAAATAGATATTAATCCCGTTGCTGCTTGAGGTTGCTGAAAATATAAATATTAAATCGTAACAGAAGTTCTTTGTTTATTCCGGTACTCTGTATAATTCAATATTTTCACCTTCACTTTCAATGGACTTGACCCATTGTGGCTTTGGGCCTCTGCCTACCCAGTATTCATTCTCACTCTTTCTGTACTTGATGGGAGATGGGCTTCTTGGTGCAGACTTAACCGCTCTTCCCTTTCTCTCAAGCTCCTCCACTGTGATATCATAAGCAACCATCTTCGCCTTGATATCATCAATGACAGCTTTACGCTCAACGTTGATAATTTCCTGAGCCTGCTTCTGAAGCTCGGCTATCTGTGCCTGAATTTCTGTAAGTGTTGACATGATGAACATCCGATAATTAATTCAATTTAATACAATGAAACACTGCCAATTTAAAATAAATTTTGATTTCTTCCTATTCTAAAATAATACTCAAAATTGTCTCTATTAATTGTCGAGATTGAAACAAGAGTACCAGCGCTTATAGAGGTGAAATATTGGTAGCGCAGAACGTTTAATGCTTTTCTATTATTCGGGATTTTTAAAAAATCAAATAGTGAAACCTGCAAATAAAGAAATCATGACAATGAATGGATCTGTTTTACACCGGCAGGCATTTATTCCCGGCAATCAGACTGTAAAATGATAAAAAAATATTCCAGTAAATAAACACATCAGCAAAAAGCTGACAGAGACTATTATTCACCATTAACCCATAGTATTGTATATTTTGCTTACCCCCGTCGTCCCTGCCCGATAATTTCGCTGAGTTCAGCGCTGATAAGGCGGAGGTCTTCGTCAAGAAAATGTGACGAGTGGAGGCGGGCGCGCTTCACTTCAGCAACATTTACCAAAGCGTCTATCACAGATTGTTTGAAAAGGGGAGCGGCACAGAGGACGGTGCCATCCGGCCCGTTCAAAGAGGAGTTGCCCCAGTAGGTAAAGCTGTCCTCATTGCCTACACGGTTGACGCAGGCGACATAGCTGCTGAAGAGAAAGGAGTAGGTCGAAGCAATAGTCTGCCACTGGGTTACAATCGCCGGATTGCCGCTTCCGGGCGACATGCGCAACGGGCTCGACATCAGCACAAAGAGCAGCTTGGCCCCCTGATGAGCCAGCAGGTAAGGCACCGAGACATGCCAGAAATCCTCGCAGATGGCCACGCCGATTCGGCCAAGCCGTTTTGATGTGACCGCCTTGATCTGCTGCCCGGCAGAAAAATAGCGCAGCTCCTCAAACATGCCGTAGGTGGGCAGGTAAATTTTGCGATGGACACTGCGGCCAACCCCATCCTCAAACATAAACGCTGAGTTATAGACGCCATAATCATTGCTCAGCTCAATGCTGCCGCAGATAATGGTGATCTTACTGCTCAGCTCGCGCAAGGGGGCGAATCGGGCATCCTCAATGTGCATGGCAATATCCTGTGCCGCATCCTGAACATTGTACCCCGTGAGTGAAAGCTCGGGGAAGGCGATGGCATCAACCCCATCCCGTATGGCCTCTTCCGTCAGGGCGCAGTGTTGTGCAAGATTTTCATCAAAATTGGCTAGCGTACAATCAATCTGGGCTATGCGCAGTTTCGCGTTCAGCATTCGTTGTTCAGGGTTTAATGATAGGGATAAAAAAGATAGAAGGTAAACGAGAGTCCGGCAAGAATCCACATCCCGCCTCGCACTTCGCGTACCCTTCCGGTAAAGAGTTTCAGGAGAACATAGGCAATAAATCCGGCAGTTATACCGACGCCGATATTGAAGGTGAAGATCATAAGGGCAATGGTCAAAAAGGCCGGGAGAAGCTCACTGTAGTCGCTGAAATCCATCTTCGTCACCGATTGCAGCATGAACATGCCGACCACCACCAGCGCTGGCCCGTAGGCGTAAGGCGGCACAATGGTGAGCACGGGTGAAAAGAAGAGGGCCAGAGCGAAGAGGGCGGCCACAACAAGCGCGGTAAATCCGGTTTTTCCACCCTGTTCAATACCGGCAGCTGATTCGATATAGACGCCCGCCGTGGTGGTTCCGAAGAGCGAAGCGGCGATGGTTGAGAGCGCATCGACCAGCATCGGCCTTTCAATCTCCGGCAGGTTATCCTTTTCATCCAGCAGGTTGGCTCTTGACGACAAGCCGAAAAGGGTACCCATGGTATCAACAAAATCCATCACCAGCACACTGATGATAACGCTGGCAAACCCCCAGGTCAGCGCTCCCTGCAGGTCGATTTTCATAAAGATCGGTTCGATGGAGGGCGGCATACTGAACGCCGTTGCAGGCAGGGGAACAAGGCCCGTTAAAAGAAAAGCTGCCGTCGTCACTGCCATTCCGGCAAGAATGGCACCGGTCACCCGCTGGATGAGAAGTACAGCGGTGAGGAGCAGCCCGCCAAGGCTCAACAGTACCGGGAGCTGTGCAATATTGCCGAGCTGTACCGGTGCACCGGGCACTCCGAGCGTCACAACACCCATCTCACTGAGGCCGAGAAAGGCGAGAAAAAGACCGATTCCTCCCGAAAAGCTGTGTTTGAGCGAAGAGGGAATTGCCTCAGCCAACCATTGGCGCAGCCCCCCGATGGTGATCAGGGTGAAGAGCACACCGCCGATAAAGATTGCCGCCATCGCCGTCTGCCACGAGTAACCGAGCGTCTGCACCACCGTATAGGCAATAAAGGCATTTTCGCCCATGTAGGGAGCTACGGCAAAAGGGCGTTTGGCGTAAATCCCCATCAGCAGCGTGCCAAAGATGGAGGTGAGGATGGTCGCCGTCATCGAGGCACCTTTCGGAATACCCGCCGCCGCAAGGATGGCCGGATTGACAATAATGATATAGGAGAGTGTAAAGAAGGTGGTGATACCAGCAAGTGTCTCCTGGCGGTAACTGGTACCGTGCCGGTCGAAATCGAAGTATGAGCGTAGTGTCATGGTCGGGAGATAGTCAGGTAACGGAAAGCAGGGCTTTGTATTCGGAAGATACACATTAAGCGTGAAAATGATGAAGCGCAAACTGGAAAAGGGGCCCTTTTGCCCTCACCTCTTTTTGTGGAACTCTCCTGATTTTTTAACCCGGTTTTGTCGGTTTAATCTCATTGTTTACCCTGCCTCTTCCTGATAATCACAGCTCATTGCACGAAAAGGAGAGAAGGTTTGGCAAGAACTTGAAACAATTGAGGAGAGAGAAAAAGTGCAATACATTTCGAGCGTGGAAAGAATAGGTATCGCCAAAGGTGTAGCCAAGGGCATATCCAGCCTGCTGGAAAAGCAACTTGAGTATCGTTTTGGCGTGTTGCCGCAGTGGGTATTTGAGCAGTTAGGATGTGCCAGGGAAGAGGAGCTGGAGGCTTGGGCTAAAGCGATTTTCACTGCCCCGACTCTGGAAGCTGTGTTCGGGAACGCTGACCCTTCATAAAGAATTGACAGGCGATGGATTTCTGCTACAATAGATACTCAGCTTCAAGCAAGGCTGCCACATTCGCTATGTGATTCGCCTGATAATGGCTTTAAACTGATTGCCGCGTCGGTCGTCGATCAGGTCGATATGCGGCCACGCCTCAGTAGCTCGCGGGATGCCACTCCCGATGCCTCGGTAGGGGAGCATATAAAAAGCGTGAGAGACCAGTACAGGGTTGCGTAGATTGGATAAACCAAAGCGGATCTGTTCAACATCGAGATGGTTTGGCAGGTGACCGGGGCTGATAATTTCTATACGGTCGGAAAAAATGAGCAACCGTATTGGTGCGCTGATGAAGTAGTCGCGATGTACCAACGCATTGACCAGCAGCTCTTCAAAGACGGCTTCGGGTACTTCAAGTTGTCCGGGACTGTTGAAACCTTGATTACCCTGTACGTGGCGGAGATTGCGCTTGATAAAAGCGATGGCGCGTCGATATTGTTCAGGGAGGTTTCCATCAATATCTTCGCTGTCGAGATAGTGATTGTCGTGCAGCACGGTACCGGGAAACGCTACGGCCTTGATAATAAAAGCAGGCTTGAGTGTATGTGGGGCATTGCCGAAAAGAAGCAGTGCCGCCAGATTTGGCACACCATTGTGTGCCAGACTCAGGTTTTGCATAAGTTTGGGCAACCCCAGGCCAGTTGCTTCAATTGATTTATGGTATCGGCGCTCAAAATAGTCGTTCAGCTCTTTCTGGTTCAGCGCATCAAGCGTTGCATATTGAACCGGCACTTCATCCGCATAGAGCAGACCAGATTGTTGAAACATTCGCTGCATCTCCTCACGTGCCGTCACATGTCGTTTGTCAGCGCCACTTTTTACCCATATCCGGCCAAGAGTGTCTACGTAAGGTTTGTTCAATCCTTCAGCGACATCAACCACCATAACGAGGCCATCCGAAGTAGGAACATTTGTTGATAACGGATTAAGTGGCGGACGAACATTTTGTGAGGCGGCGTTCGACAATAACTGGTTGAGCCTCATAACATCTGTCGCCTCAAGCCCCGACACCTTGCCATTATCAGCCACACCAATGAACAATGTTCCTCCTGCACAATTGGCAAATGCAATCAGCTCAGCCGCCAGAGCATCAGCATTGGTGAAATTCTGCTTGAACTGGTTATGGCTATCCTCACCAACTGCAAGAATGGCGCGTAGTTCAATCTCGTTCATATCACCCTCTCCCTTATTGTATAAAAGCTTGCATCCTCACGTCATCGTGAACAGGCAAGATAGAGTTCAGTGATTACCTTTCCAATTGTCGTGTGCAGGCTCATTCAGCGGAGAGCCAATCGTTTGACCGAGTTTTTGATAGAGAGTCGAGCGCCTGCTCGAACAGGAGGGTTAGCGGGTGCCTGAATTATTTTGTTTTACGGGCCATCGGAGATATATTTGAAGTGATTGTGGCTGATTGTGGATTGTTGCCGCAATACTGCAGCTCCGCTGAGGTGATGGTGTTGAAACAAAAAGGAAGGTATGGAGAGCGCGAATGATCGTTACGACAGCCCGTGGAAGGAGGCTATAGAGCAATATTTTTCTGAGTTTATGTCGTTTTATTTCCCGGATGCTTATGCCCAAATTGATTGGGCGAAGGAGCATATTTTTTTGGATAAAGAGTTGCGGGCGGTGGTGCAGGATGCTGAACTGGGCACACGCTATGTTGACAAGCTGGTCAGGGTGACCGAGCTTTGTGGCATTGAAAGCTGGATCTACATCCACGTTGAAGTGCAGGGCAAAAGGCAGTCTGAGTTTGCCGAACGAATGTTTGTGTACAACTACCGGATTTTTGACCGCTACAAAAGGCCTGTAGCAAGTTTGGCTGTGCTCGCCGATGAACACAAGATGTGGAAACCGGCCTCTTATGGTTTTTCTGTGCTGGGATGCCGCCATACGCTGGAGTTCCCGGTTGCCAAACTGACCGATTACGAAGACAAACTTGATGAACTTCTTGCGTCGGATAACGCCTTTGGATGGATTACGGCGGCACACATTTTGACACAAAAAACCAAAACGCAGGATGAGGAACGGTACAACGCGAAACTTAGCCTGCTGCGGATACTGTATGAAAGGCATTGGGAGAAACAGCGCGTTATCAATTTATTCAATGTGATCGACTGGCTGATGCAGTTGCCGGAGTGGTTGAATAATAAGGTCTGGCAAGAACTTGAAACAATTGAGGAGAAAGAAAAAGTGCAATACATTTCGAGCGTAGAGAGAATTGGCATAGCCAAGGGCCGTGTCGAGGGTCGTGTTGAGGGTCGTGTTGAGGGCCATGTTGAGGGCAAATCCAACCTGCTGCAAAAGTTGCTTGAACATCGCTTTGGCGTGTTGCCCGAGTGGGCCGTTGAGCAATTAGTACGCGCCAAGGAAGAGGAGCTGGAGGCTTGGGGTAAAGCAATTTTTACGGCTCCAACTCTGGAGGCTGTTTTCCGCGAACACTGACCCCTCATAAAGAATTGACAGGCGATAAATTTCTGCTACAACAGATACTCAGCGTCAAGCAAGGCTGCCAGATTCTTTATGTGATCCGCCTGATAATGGCTTTAAACTGATTGCCGCGCCGGTCGTCGATGAGATATTGATTCCAAAAAGCTTTCATCCCCCCTTCATCGTGAACAGGCAAGATAGAGTTCAGTGATTACCTTTCCAATTGTCGTGTGCAGGCTCATACAGGATAACGAGATGTTTCTGGAAAGTAACCTGATTTTTCCTCCCTGTTTTGTCGGTTTATTTGCATTGTTTACCTTGTTACTTCCTTATGGCCAGAGCTTATTGTACAAAAAGGAGATAATGGAACAACAGATACTGAAATACCGCATAGACCGGCTTCTTGGTGAAGGGGGTATGAGCCGGGTCTATCTTGGCGTTGATCCCGTGACCGGCCAACGGGTGGCCATCAAGGTGCTGCATCCGCACCTTGCCGAACACAACAAGATTCGCGCTCTCTTTCTTTAGGAGGCCGAGTCGCTGGCAAAGCTTGATCATCCCGGCATTGTGATGCTCGTCGATTACAACCCGGAGCAGTTGGTGTTGGTGCAGCAGTACATTGACGGGATGGATCTTGAGGAGTATATCACGCATCATCGCGGCCCCATTCCTGAAGAGGAGGCCAAGGAACTCTTCTGCAAGATGCTCGAGGCCTTTGCCTACGTGCACAGCAACAAGGTCATCCATCGCGACATCAAGCCGGCCAATATTCTGATGACGCGGGGAAACCATATCAAGGTGGTCGATTTCGGGATAGCAAAAGACACGGAAACCGGACGCGATACCTCTACCGGCACCCGCATGGGAACGGTTCTTTACATGAGCCCTGAGCAGATCAAGAGCAACCCTGGAGAAAAGATAGACCATCGCACCGACATCTATTCGCTGGGCGTGCTGCTGCACCAGATGCTGACAGGCAAGCCGCCCTACGATACAGAAACGGAGTCACTGTTCGACATCCAGCTCAAGATAGTACAGGAGCCGCTTCCGAGGATGAAAGGCATCTACGAGTATGTGTCGTCAGGGATGCAGGCCGTTGTCGACAAGGCAACAGCGAAAGATCGCAACAGGCGCTATCAGAGCTGCGAAGAGTTTTTGCGGGCTGTCAAGGCGGTCAAAGAATCGCCACCGTCACCCTCGAAACCGGACTGGCGTGAGTGGCTGCGCGACAAGCGGGTCATGGCTGGAGCGGGTGTGCTCCTGCTCATTATGGTAAGTCTCTTCGCGCTCAATTTTATGCCAAAGCGTGTGGAAGCGCCTGTTGAACCACCTTTTGAAGCGCCCTTTCCAGCTCCTGTTGCTGTTGTTCCACCAGTTGCCGTTGCGCCACCAGTTCCCGTGGCTGTTGATCCCCTCCCTCAAATCAGTGAAGCGCCAGCGCCTGTACCTGAAGTGATAACGCATAAGATAGGCGAGCGGTATGGCGGAGGGATCATTTTTTATGTGGATGCAACCGGCCAGCGAGGTTTGATTGCCGCTCCATCGGATATGCGGGGCCACTCTGCAGATTCGCCTGAAGGGTTCTTTATCTGGAATGACGCAAAAAATGCGTGTAATAATCTTGTAATAGGTGGCCACAGTGATTGGCGTCTTCCAACCAAAGAGGAACTGAATAAATTGTATAAAAAGCGTAGTGTTGTTGGCGGTTTTGCGGAGGCAACTACTGGAGTTCTACGGAGGGCGGTGCGGGTTACGCATGGAACCAGGACTTCAACGATGGGGACCAGGGCCAGGACGGTGAGGCGGACGACGGTCGGGTTCGGGCTGTGCGGGCTTTTACCCATTAATCCATTTAACCATTTTACAGGGGGGTACAGGGGGCTTAGCCCCCTGTCAAAAATAATTTTGTGGTATGGCATTGTACTATGATTTACCGGTGTATCGAGACGTGTATCGACTTATTCTGAAAATTTTTGAGTACACCAAAGATTTTCCGCGAGAATACAAGTATACCCTTGGTCAGGATCTCAAGCGTGACAGCCTTGTGCTGGTGCGCAGCATTTACAGGGCCAACAAGGCCAAAAGCAAGACGGAGTATCTTGAACAATGTGATCGACTGGCTGATGCAGTTGCCGGAGTGGTTGAATAATAAGGTCTGGCAAGAACTTGAAACAATTGAGGAGAGAGAAAAAGTGCAATACATTTCGAGCGTGGAAAGAATTGGCATAGCCAAGGGCCGTGTCGAGGGCCGTGTTGAAGGTCATGTTGAGGGCAAATCCAGCCTGCTGCAAAAGTTGCTTGAACATCGCTTTGGCGTGTTGCCCGAGTGGGCCGCTGAGCAATTAGTACCCGCCAGGGAAGAGGAGCTGGAAGCTTGGGCTAAAGCAATTTTCACAGCTCCGACTCTGGAAGCTGTGTTCAGGAACGCTGACCCCTCATAAAGAATTGACAGGCGATGGATTTCTGCTACAACAGATACTCAGCTTCAAGCAAGGCTGCCAGATTCTTTATGTGATTCGCCTGATAATGGCTTTAAACTGATTGCCGCGCCGGTCGTCGATGAGATTGATTCCAAAAAGCTTTCATCCTCACGTCATCGTGAACAGGCAAGATAGAGTTCAGTGATTACCGTTCCAATTGTCGTGTGCGGGCTCATTCAGGATAACGTGATGTTTCTTGAAAGTAACCTGATTTTTCCTCCCTGTTTTGTCGGTTTATTTGCATTGTTTACCTTGTCACTTCCTTATGGCCAGAGCTTATTGCATAAAAAAGAGATAATGGAACAACAGATACTGAACTATCGCATAGAGGGGCTCCTTGGCGAAGGGGGGATGAGCCGGGTTTGGCTTGGCGTTGATCCGGTGACCGGCCAGAAAGTGGCCATCAAGGTGCTGCATCCAGAGTTTGCACAGCATGATCAGGTACGCATGCTCTTTCGCCGAGAGGCGCGGTTGCTGGCAAAACTGAACCATCCCAACATTGTGCGGCTCATCCGCTACGAAGAGAGCGAATTGCTGCTGGTGCAGGAGTATATCGAAGGGATCAACCTTGAAGAGTACATCACCAACCATCGCGGCCCCATTCCCGAAGAGGAGGCCAAAGAGCTGTTCGGCAAACTGCTCGAAGCCATTGGCTATGTGCACCAGCATGAGGTTATCCATCGCGACATCAAGCCGGCCAATATCCTGATGAGAGACGGGAAGGAGATCACGGTTGTGGACTTCGGCATTTCCAAAGAGAGCGATACGGTAACGGAATCGAAGACCGGAACCGGTATTGGTACGCCCTCCTACATGAGCCCGGAGCAGGTCCTTGGCGAGAAGCTTGACCGGCGCACCGATATCTATTCCCTTGGTGTGGTGCTGCACCAGATGCTTACCGGCAAGGCACCCTATACCATCACTGCAACGGAAAATGAGTTCAAGATAAAGAAGAGGATTGTCACGGAGCCGCTTCCAAGGATGAAGGGCATCTACGAGTATGTTTCAAAAGAGATGCAGTCCATTGTCGACAAGGCAACAGCGAAAGATCGTAACAAGCGCTATCAGAGCTGCGAGGAGTTTTTGCGGGCAGTCAAGGCGGTCAAAATACCTCCACCGCCCCCTCCACCTTTGAAACCGGACTGGCGACTCCTTGCCGGGGTGGCTGTGCTGCTGCTCATTATTGTAAGCCTTTTCGCGTACAATCTTGCCTCAAAGCGTGCTGAGCTGCCTGTGGAATCGCCAGTTGCCGCTCCTGCTGCTTCATCGGTTGTGGTGGCTGTAGATTCAGCCGCTATAAAAAGGGAGGAGTTGCGAAAAGCAGAAGAGCGGAGGCTCGAAAAGGCGCGTCAGGACGAGAATGCAAAGCTACGGCGTGAGCGTGACGAGGCAATCGCGTTGGCCGATCGTCTGCGTCGCAACCCGGTAACAGCTCCAGCTCCTGAAGCTGCTGTGAAAAGGCATGAGGTCGGCGAGCGGTATGGCGGAGGGATCATTTTTTATGTGGATGCAACCGGCCAGCGCGGTTTGATTGCCGCAAGATCGGATATTCCGGGCCATTCCGATGGTTGTGGTGATGGGTGCTTTTTCTGGACTGACGCAAAAAATGCATGTAATAATCTTGTGGCTGGTGGTTTTAGCGATTGGCATCTTCCAACCAAAGGAGAGTTGAATGAATTGTATAAAAAGCGTAGTGTTGTTGGCGGTTTTGCGGGTGACTACTACTGGAGTTCTACGGAGGACGGTGCGGGTAACGCATGGTACCAGTACTTCGACGGTGGGGGCCAGAACCAGTTCGATAAGTCGCTCAGCGGTCGGGTTCGGGCTGTGCGGGCTTTTACCCATTAATCTATTTAACCATTTCACAGGGGGGTACAGGGGGCTCGCCCCCTGTCAAAAATAATTTTGTGGTATGGCATTGTACTATGATTTACCGGTGTATCGAGACGTGTATCGTGCATCAAAATCAGGCTTTTCTGGATTCCTTGTTACCGATCATTCGTACCTTTCTGTATCAGGAAGTTGGTTTAACGCTGCATCCAAAAAAAATTGTTCTTGAACATTATTCCCAGGGAGTCAAGTATCTGGGCGTTGTCATCAAGCCGCGCAGGATCTATGTTGCTAACCGCACCAAGGGTAACTTGTATCGTGCGATTGTAAAACAGAACAGTATAGCGCAAAAGCACAAGCCCTATCATGCTGAGCGAGCGGCCTTCCAAAGCAGCATCAACTCCTACCTCGGTCTGATGAAGCACTACCACACCTACACGTTGCGTTGTTCCATGCTGCGCAAGCATCTTTCGCCGTGGTGGCTGAGGCTGGCCAAACCCAATGCCCGGATGGAAAAATTTACCCTCAAAAACAGACAGCGGCGGAGATGTTCTTTTCGGTATGGCCGGATATTGATATTATAGCGGAAAGAGGATGTCAAGAGCGCAAGATACACGTAAAACGTAAAAACGACGAAGCGTAAATGCGAAAATGGACCCTCTTGCCGTCACTTGTTGTTATTCAAACCATCCTGATTCTTTTGCTTTTTTTTTGACTGTTTAATTACATTGCTTGCCCTGTTTACTGTCGATGGCCCTCAAATATTTGCATAAAAAGGAGATATGGTACAACAGATTCTGAACTATCGCATTGAGCGCCTCCTTAGTGAAGGGGGGATGAGCCGCGTTTATCTTGGCGTTGATCCTGTGACCGGTCAGCGGGTGGCCATCAAGGAGTTGCTGCCGCATCTGGCCACGCTTGATGATCTGCGTGAGCGCTTTCGCCGTGAGGCGCAGTTTATGGTTCGCCTGAACCATCCCAATATTGTTCGTTCTATCCAATACGAAGAGAAGGGTAATTGCCTGTTTCTGGTGCAGGAGTACATCGAAGGGATCAACCTTGAAGAGTACATTATCAACCATCGTGGCCTGATTCCCGAAGAGGAGGCCAAAGCGCTGTTCTGCCAGTTGCTTGATGTTGTTGCCTATGGACATGAAAACGATGTTATCCATTGTGGCATCCAGCCATCAAGCGTTACTGTTACTGGCGAAAACCAGGTCAAGGTGATCAATTTCTGTAGTGAAAAAATAGTTCGAGAGAGTATCAGTGGTTTTGCGCAAAAACCGTTGCGCAGAGGATGGAGTCCTTATCAGAGTCCGGAGCAGGTGAATGGCCGGGAGGTTGATGAACGAACGGATATTTACCTGTTGGGAGTGCTGTTGCATCAGATGCTGACCGGCAAATCGCCATACGATATCGGTACTTACTCGGAATTTGAGTTACTGGTCAAGATTGTCAAGGAGCCACTACCGAGGATGAAAGGTTTCAACGAGCACCTTTCCTGTGGGATACAGGCGATTGTTGATAAAGCAACCGCTAAAGAGAAAAGTGCACGGTACCAAAGCTGCAAAGAGTTCATGCAGGCAATCAATAGTCTCAAAGGATCTATTCAAGGAGAACCGTGGTGGACAAGACTGGGAAAGAGCCTGATGGTTGGCGCGGCTGCTCGCATTTGTTGATTTTTGTCTGATGAACATGAACATGAACATGAACATGACGAGTGACGAATCGGTTGACTCATCGTTATATCAGAAGAGTGCAATGTCAAGATGATTCACTGCAAATCGGAATTGAAATGACAATAAGTATGTGGATATTTTTTTTCTCGCTCCCCCGATCCTTATAAAGTGTTTTGGATGTTTAATATCATTATTTACATTGTGTTTGCCCGATTGTCATAGTTCATTGCTCAAAAAGGAGATATGGAACAACAGATCCTGAACTACCGCATAGAGCGGCTTCTTGGCGAAGGGGGGATGAGCCGTGTATACCTTGGGGTGGATCAGGTGACGGGTCAGCGGGTGGCCATCAAGGTTCTTCACCCGCATTTTGCCGATTACAGTGACGTTCGTCTTCGTTTTCGTCGTGAGGCGCAGTTGATGGCAAAACTGAACCACCCGAATATTGTTCACCTTATCCGCTATGAAGAGAACGGTAACACACTTTTTCTGGTACAGGAGTACGTCGATGGGGTCAACCTTGAGGTGTACCTTACACAGCAGAGAGGACTGATTCCTGAAAAAGAGGCGAAGGAACTCTTTTGCAAGCTGCTTGAAGCCATTGCTTATGCCCACGATAATGGCGTTATCCATCGCGACATAAAACCAGCCAACATCATCATTACCAAAGGCAGCCAGATCACGGTTGTCGATTTCGGAATCGCAAAGATAGCCGAAGGGAGCGTTGGCGGTTTTGGTACAAAAACTGGCACCCGTATCGGGACGGTCGTCTACATGAGCCCTGAACAGGTCAATGGAGAGGAGGTTGATCAGCGTACCGACATTTACTCCCTCGGCGTCCTCCTTCACCAGATGCTGACCGGAAAGCCCCCCTATGATAGCACAACGGACTCTGAATTTAAAGTACAGGTCAGGATTGTTACTGAGCCGCTGCCGAGGATGAAGGGTATCTACGAGCATGTGTCAGATGGGATGCAGGCTGTTGTTGATAAAGCAACAGCAAAAGAGCGCAAAGCAAGGTACGGAAACTGCAATGAATTCATGCAGGCAATCAGGGCGATCAACAGTGTCATGGATGCTCGGAGTGACAAACCGAAAATCCCTTTTGACAAAAGAATTATTGCTGGAGTTGCGGTGCTGCTGCTCGCTGTTCTTGCTGTTTTCGGGATTATGAGTGCTTCAAATTCATCGCGAGCGATATTGAAGAGTGATGCAGCGATCGCTCGGTCAGATTCAGGAGAAGCAGTACGAGAAGAAGTTGCGCGCCAGAAAAAGAGAGATTCATTGCAGTCGTTGGAGCTTGCAAAGGTCAAAAAACAAAGGGATTCCGTCCTTGCAAGACAGAAGGCGATGGATTCCCTACAAATTGCGCTCAAGGATATCAAGCGTGAGCGCGATTCCGCACTTGCAGAAGCAAAGCGTCTTGGGCTTAAGTCAGTTTCATCTCTTGCCTTTGTTCCGGTGGTCGAGTATAAGATAGGTGAATACTATGGTGGGGGCATTATTTTTTATGTCGATGGTACCGGTCAGCATGGATTGATTGCTGCTGCATCGGATATGCCTGGTCGCTCTACTAATTTTGAATCTCTATGGGTCATATTCCCCGCCTCTTGAGGCGTAACGTATTATATATTTGTCTTCAAAATACCCCGCTGCTTGCGGCGGGGTTCTTTATTTACCTGGTGCATATTTAGATTTTGATGCAAAAGCAGTGTGTGATAATCTTGTAAAAAATGGCTATAGCGACTGGTTTTTACCAAATAAAGAGCAGTTGAATAAGCTTTGGCTCAAGAAAAGCGTCGTTGGTGGTTTTGTGGATGACAACGTCGGTTATTGGAGTTCATCGGAGGATAGCGCGGGTAAAACATGGGCACAGAACTTCAACGGTGGGCACCAGAACCAGATCGATAAAAAACGCGGTGCTCGTGCTCGTGCTGTGCGGTCCTTTTAGTCAACCTGAGGTTAAGGACGTTGAGCCCCCTGTCAATTTTTTTGACGATGGACCTGTAATAATAATTGGGACAAGTTCTTTATAAGCCGGATAATAATGACCAGCGCATAAAGTATCCCTACATTTATCACCCCCAAAATAGGCTCCCATGAAAATTATTAAAATCGGTCGTTCTCTTGACAATGATATCGTTATCAGTCCCCGCGAAGAAGATGTCTCCAAATGGCATGCACTCCTCAAGATTGATAACGACGGTAAAGTCAGGATCAGCGATCTTGCCTCCACGAATGGTACCTTTATCAACGGTAAACGTCTTGAAGGATCAGAAGAGGAGGTTATCACTCCAGATGATGATGTTCGACTTGGGATCCATTATAGAATTGATATCTGGCAATATCTGAAAGGTTCATCCTCTGATGGGAATCATGATCATAAACAGATAACTGGTGATGTCAGAAAAACGGTTACCATTGGCAGAAATCCATCAAATACGATCGTCCTGCCTTATGAGGATGTGTCAGGAGAGCATGCAGATATTGTGGTGTTCAATAATGGAGATGTATTTCTTAAAGACAAGAAGTCAACCAACGGGACGACCGTTAATGGTTTGCCAGTAAAGTATCAAAAAATAGGAAAAGGTGACCGAATAGTTTTTGCCCAAGGACATGAGATCAAATGGGAAGAGTATGTTTATGGGATTAAATCGGTTACAAAAAAATATTTGATACCGGTACTTGCGGCCGTTGTGCTTCTCTGCGGTATCGCGCTCTATTTTTTCAAAGACAGAATTCTACCGGTTAATGTTATGGAAAAATATGCAAATTCAGTTGTCATCATTTACCATGACTATGTGTATGAAGTTGATCTTGGTAACGATAACAAAATATATTTAACAAAAACAGAAAAAGGGTTTGAACTTTATAATTCTGGAAAAAATGAACCGATAACTATAACCGGTACTGGTTTTTTTGTGTCGGTTGATGGGAAAATAATGACAAACCGTCATGTGGCCCTTCCCTGGTATTATGATGAGGACACCAAAGCTGCAAAAGAGTTTGTTGAGAATGAAATTGCCAAAAATATTGCGAACCTTGAACAGGAGAAATCTACCGCAATGATTGGTAATTTAATAGGTGCAAAAATTAACGTCTTGCCCTTGGTCAAAAGCGTTTACGATTTAAATAAATTAACTGTTACGGTTACAGGAAAAACAGTCTATCTTGGCGCTGGGCTTAATGATACGTATATTAATTCCAAAAGTGATTTACTTGGTTGTTTGTTTTTACGAGATTCAGGGGATAATAAAAATGATGTTGCTATGATTCAGGTTAAAAACAAGTCACTACCTGTAAAAGTTAAATATTTTATTAATCTTGATAATGCGGTTACTGATAAAAAATGGCTCAAACCAGGCATGAAATTGATTATGATTGGTTATCCGGCTGGTTTTGAGTTAGGACAGACCAGTGAGGGTTTAAAGGTGAATTTTGAAGAAGGTACACTTTCAAGGATACCTGATGACATCAATTTTGGTCACAATCTGCCTACAATACCAGGATCAAGTGGCTCTCCGATTTTTAACGAAAGAGGGGAGCTTATTGGTATCAATAATCAGCAAGTACAAAACACACAGACTTTTAATATGGCAATTTTAGCAAAACATGTGGTGAAACTTAATAACTTAAAAAAGGAATAACTTTTTATGCCTCACATCAAGACATGTGTTAATGGTCACCAGTATGACGCGGAAAAGTTGATCTCTTGTCCATTCTGCCCAAAATCATCATCTAGTGATGCAACCTGTAAAACTAAAATATCTGATGCTATGAAAACAGCTATTGTTGGTGGAAAAAATAATGCAGGATCAGAAAAAACAAATATTGTCAGTCATCCATTTTCTGATGAAAATAAAACTGTCGCGTTAAACAGGACCTGTATTTTGCCAGGAGAAGAGGCCGCAAGAGAAAGGAAGCTTGTCGGATTTCTTGTTTCTTATGATCTGCATTGCCAGGGAAAGTTATTCAAGTTATTTGAAGGAAAAAATCTTGTTGGCAGTGAAAGAGGTTGTGATGTTATTATAGAAAATGTACCTGCAGTTTCAGGAAAACATTTAACAATATTATACAGAAATAACTCTTTTTTGTTTAAAGATGAGTTTTCAACAAACGGAACTTATATTGATGGAGAGATGAAAAATGAAGGTGAGTTGAAAAAAGAGTGTGTCATAACAATAGGTGGAATCCGAATGTATTTTATTATGGTACCATTTCATTTGATACATGACTGATCTGCATGATATCGTAAGGAGGAAGTTTTTTTGTTGCGTTTAATGCATATTCCCCGGTATTCAAGTTGTTATTGAAAAGATAACGTTTTTATAATGTCAATGCAGATAATAATAAAATGAATAATACAATCAAACATTATGAAATAGGAAATGCAACTGATGTTGGCAAGGTACGAAAAGTCAATGAAGATTACTACGGTAAAAAAGATACAATAAATGGTGATATCGTTTTAGTGTGCGACGGTATGGGTGGCCATGCCGGCGGTGAAAAAGCATCAAGACTTGCTGTTGATTCGATAATCAATTATCTGAATGAAAAAAAATATCAGATTCCGCTGAATGCCTTGTCTGATTCCATCATTTATGCCAACAAGGTTATTCTTGATTATGCGAGTCAGCACCCTGAACTTAAAGGTATGGGCTCCACCTGTGTTGCGCTTCTCATAAAAAATGATTACTGCTATTATGCTCATGTTGGAGATAGCAGGATCTATGTTTACAGTGACGGTAATTTACGTCAGCTTACCAAAGATCATTCATTCGTGCAATCTTTAGTTGATGCTGGAGCAATCACCGAAATAGAGGCGGAAAGTCATCCAAGAAAAAATGAAATTACCAATGCTCTTGGACTTGAACGTATGCAACCTCCTTCATTATGTGATGAACCCTATGTTCCTCATAAAGATGATATCATACTCTTGTGCAGTGATGGTTTGAGCGGAATGGTCCGGAATGATCAGATTAAAGAGGTATTGCGCTCAAATTCTTCTTTATACGACAAGTCAAAAGAACTTGTTGAGCAGGCGAATCATGCCGGAGGCAATGATAATGTGACGGTTCAGATCGTTAAGTTTACTGGTGGGGTGGCGGTAAAAAAGAGGGGAGTCGTACGAAAAAAAATAGTACGCACGACGGTTTCTTTGACAGGAATAATGCTTCTATTGACGGCTGTTGGATTTATGGCATCACAAAGTGAGTATGGGCCAATTATCAGCAAAAAAATCACAGATTTGCGTAATGATTTATCAGGACAGAACAACAAACATGCGGCAATTGTTGCTGATAAATCACAAAAAAATAAATCCAGCAAACCAACAGAGAGTAAAAGTATAACTTCTCCATATCAAAGCCGTGTGGCTGTAGAGGGGGAAGTGCTTGCTGAAAAAAAAGTGGAATATATAGGTCCGACATACAATTCAAGGCATCAAGTAGGGGACGTACGTTCTTCTCGTAAGAAAAAGAAAGGTGCCAATAATACAACAGCACAAGACTTAACGGTGTCTGATCCAACAATGCCAAATGTACAAGGTGAGAATCCTTTATATGGAACTGACAAACAGAAGCATTCAGTACCCGATGGTGTCAATATGGGAACCTTATCAAAGGAAGCTCAAAGTGGTTCACAGGAATTATCGACTCCAGAAGGCCACAATAATAATCATGATGATTGATTGAAAAAATAAAATAATACGTTGAAATTCCTATCAATACTTCTTTATAACTATGAAAAAAATCACAGTTGGACGAGATTCTGGATGCGATATCGTTGTTTCTGATCCTAATCTTGAGCCTGTTATCAGCAGGGTACATGCAGAAATAACATTGTCTGGTGTAACCTATTTCTATAGGGATATGAGTATGAACGGTACGGTTATCAATGGCAGAAAAGTTCATAATGAAGAGATCTCTATTGAGTATGGTATTCCAGTCATACTTGCCGGAAAGATTCCGCTTATATGGGAGAGAGTTGATGCACTCTTGCCTTGTCCCGTTCAAAAAACAAAATATCCAGATGTTCAGAAAGGAAAAACAAGTGGGCCCAATTCATATTTACAGTCGGTTGATTTTAAGGAGTTATTATTCTCTTTTAAAGGAAGAGTTAACAGATCAACTTATTTGACGTACAGTTTAGCTATTGGTGCAATTAATCTTATTCTTTTGAGTTTTGCTTTTATGGTTAATAAAGAATTGTTTATTGTGCTATATTGGCTGCTTTTACTTGCTGCCGTTTGGCCTGGGCTTGCATTGTCAGTAAAAAGATGTCATGATCGTAATAAGTCTGGCTGGTTTTTTCTTGTTGCGTTAGTTCCATTACTGAGTATTTGGTATTTTGTTGAAATCTATTTTCTGAAAGGTAGTAATGGATCCAATCAGTATGGAAATGAGCCTGAGTATAATACGGATATGAAGCAATATACAGTTATTGCTGTTGTTTTATTTGTTTTTTCATATATATACTTTATATGGTTAGGCGCTGCACACCAATTGATCTCGTAGTATTAATAAGACCAGACACGAAGAAGTCGTGTTGAAAAAACTTGCAATTACGAAACAACTTGTTGTTGCACATTTATAGGACACGAAGATTAGTTTGCTCTATTGATTTGAACGTTTTTTTTACCCTGGTGTTTATTTTATAAAAACACTTCCTGCACGGTACTTAAGTTATGGAACAACGGATACTGAATTATCAGATAGAGCGCCTTCTTGGAGAGGGCGGGATGAGCCTGGTCTATCTTGGGGTAGATTCGGTGACAGGCCAAAAAGTGGCAATCAAGGAATTACTGGCGCATCTGGCCAATAATGATGACTTGCGTGAGCGGTTTCGCCGGGAGGCTCAACTTCTGGCTAAACTGAACCATCACCATATTGTTCGTCTGATCCGCTACGAAGAGATAGGAACCCGTCTTTTTCTTGTTCAGGAATACATTGAAGGTGTGAACCTTGAGGAGTATATAACGAAGGAAAAAGGCCCGATTCCTGAGCAGGAAGCAAGAGAACTCTTCTGCCAGTTGCTTGATGCATTTGCTTATGCGCATGACAATGATGTGATCCACAGGGATATCAAGCCCTCAAATATTCTTATTACAAAAGGCAACCAGGTCAAGGTTGTTGATTTTGGTATTGCCAAAATAGCTGGTGGAAGCAGCGGTACCTTGCGCACCAAGACGGGCGTTCGTGTGGGAACCGTAGCCTATATGAGCCCTGAGCAGGTAAATGGCCGTGAGGTTGATGATCGAACAGATATCTACTCATTGGGAGTGTTGTTGCATCAGATGCTGACCGGGAAAGCACCGTACAATATTGATACGGAATCGGAATTTGAGGTACAAGTCAAGATTGTCAAGGAGCCGTTGCCGAGGATGAAGAGTATTTATGAGTATGTGTCGGACAGGATGCAGCGGATAGTGGATAAAGCAACAGCGAAGGAGAAGGTTGATCGGTACCGGAACTGCAATGATTTTATGCAGGCGATTAAGATGACTGTACCGCCGCCGCCTCCCCCACCGACCCCCTCTCCACAACCAGTTAATCTGAAAGCAGTTGCAATTGCTGTGATAGTGATGCTTGTTCTTGTTGTGTCAGGAGTAATGAGCAAGGGCATACATAAAGCACCGGTTGAGGCCCCCGTAGAAGCGCCAGTTGAGGCTCCCGCAGCACCTGCACCAGACGCATTCGTTGAGCCCCCTGCTCCTGCCCTCGCAGCTGAAGTTCCCGCTGCCGCACCTGTCGCAGAAGTGCCAGTCGAGGCTCCAGCGGTAACGGTTTCACGTGAAATTGGTGAACGGTATGGAGGAGGCATTATTTTTTATGTCGATGAAACTGGTCAGCATGGTCTGGTTGCTGCAACAACGGATATTCCAGGGCATGTTACATGGGAAGAGGCAAAAGTGGAATGTAGAAAATTGATAAAAAATGGATTTAGTGATTGGCGCCTTCCAACTAAAAATGAGCTAAATAAACTTGATCACACGAAAAATGTTGTCAGCGTTTTAGTGTTGGACAGCGACGTCTACTGGAGTTCTACGAAGAGTGGTGCAGATCTCGCATGGATCCATGCCTTCTCAGATGGGAGCCAAGCCCCGTGCATTAAGTCAGCCAGCCTTGGAGTTCGCGCAGTGCGGTCATTTTAGTCATATACTTTATACCACCAGACGACTACTCAGGAGAGTTACCACAATTAATCACTCTTCTGACAACGATGTTCTCAAACTGCAGACTATAGCTGTGTAGAGCATCTGTTTATAATGTTAACATAGAAACAATACTATGAACAAAAAAGTCAGTTATGAGATAGGAAATGCAACCGATGCTGGCATTGTGCGAAAAGTGAATGAGGATTATTATGGCACCAGAGAGACCCTTAATGGTGAAGTGGTTGTTGTCTGTGATGGCATGGGTGGTCATGCTGGTGGCGAAACAGCGTCCCGGATTGCTGTTGACTCAATAATTTCAAGTTTGAACGACAAGGTCGATCCCGACCCGATCAACGCGCTTAATGAGGCATTGCTCTATGCAAACAAGGTCATCCTCAACTATGCACGGGAGCATCCCGAACTGAAAGGAATGGGCTCTACCTGTGTTGCGCTGCTTCTGAAAGATGATTGCTTTTATTACGCCCATGTTGGGGACAGCCGAATCTATTTGCTTACCCACAATCATCTCCAGCAACTCACAAAAGATCATTCATTCGTACAGTCTTTGGTCGATGCCGGAGCCATCAATGCAAAAGATGCAGAGAATCATCCAAGAAAAAATGAGATTACCAATGCACTTGGACTGGAGCGGATGCAGCCCCCTTCACTCTGTCAAAAGCCCTTTAAGCCGCAGAAGGGTGATATTGTGCTTCTTTGTACAGATGGTCTGACCGGCATGGTCAGTGATCAAAAGATTCAGGATGTTTTATGCTCAGAGAGTGCGTTATATGAAAAGGCAAAAGAGCTTGTTCTGCTTGCCAATCGTGCCGGTGGTATCGATAATATTACGCTCCAGCTCGTAAAATTTACTGGTAGTGCTAACACAAGTGTGTCTGAGAGCAAAGGTAAAAAAGGTAGCAAGAGGGTGCTGCTTTTTGCAGGAGTTATCATGATTCTCTTTTTGCTTGGCGGGTTAGCCGTTATGGCTTCAGGCGGTTTATCCGGAAATACTATTGGTCAAAAAATAACAACATGGTTCCGGCATGGGATTGCCTTATCCTCATTTCAAAAAACACCACCGCCAGCAAACGTGATAAATGTGTTGCCAACACAAACTGAAGACGCACTTCGAACTGCCCTTGAACAGGCGGGACGTGGGCTTGATTCTTTAAAAGCTGAAATGAAACAGGAACGTCACAAATCAGATTCACTGCAAGTTGTACTCCAGGCAGTAACAAATGCGCGAGATGCACTGTTGCGGGAAAAAAATAACGCTGTTGCACATCAACCCCGATCAACTCCTTTTATAATTGGCCAACCGTATGGTGATGGCATCATTATTAATATTGATCCTCTCGGCAATCATGGTTTAATTGTTGCCAAATCGGATAAGCGAGGTCATTCTACAGGTCAGAAGGAAGGGCTTTTTACTTGGTCTGATGCAATGGCTTTATTTAAACATGAAAACGGAGGAAATAACGGTTGGCGCTTGCCAACCAAAGATGAGCTGAAAACACTCTATAGCCAGAAGCGTAAGTTATCTTCATTAACTTTATTAAATCAATGCTACTGGAGTTCCTCGCAGGAAACTGCTCGTTTTGCGTCGAGCACAGACTTTCGCAATGGAACGCAGTTCAAAGATGCAAAGATAAGGTATAATCGAGTTCGGGCAGTCCGGAATTTTTAGCCGATCTTAAACCACCATAAGTGGAATAATGGATTGAAAGTAATGAAAAATACTTTGAACTTATTAACAAAACAGAATAATAGCAATGAAAAAAATTACAGTTGGCAGGGATTCTGGATGCAATGTCGTTGTTCCGGATCCTGATCATGTCATCAGCAGGCTTCATGCAGAAATAACATTGTCAGGTGCAACCTATTTTTATAGGGATATGAGCATGAACGGGACGGTTATCAATGGCAGAAATGTTCATAATGAAGAGATCTCCATTGAACATGGTACTCCAGTCATACTTGCTGGAAAAATTCCGCTTGTATGGGAGAGAGTTGATGCGCTCTTGCCTTCTCCTGCTATAAAAACAATATTAAGTAGCATCTCTTCAGTAAAAGTGGTATCAAATTCCTCTGTCCAATCTACAGATTTTAAGGATATACTTTTTTCATTCAATGGAAGGATTAACAGGTCCACCTATTGGACATATAGTCTATCTATTGGTGTTATTCAATTCATTGTTTATGGCCTTTATCTCATGATAATGAAAGTCGCTTCTTATAATTTATTATCGTTTGGTGGAGCTACTTCTTTGCTTTTTATTCTCTCATTTTTATTTATCTGGCCCGGGCTTGCTTTATCAGTAAAAAGATGTCATGATCGTAACAAGTCAGGCTGGTTTCATCTTGTCTCTTTAGTGCCATTTTTGGGAATATGGTATATCGTAGAAATATTTTTTCTGAAAGGGAGTGTTGGATATAATCAGTATGGAGAGGAGCCTGAATATAATTCTGGCTTGAAGCAATATACCATTATTGCAGCGGTATTATATTTTCTTTCATATCTGTATTTTATGTGGCAATATGTTGAGTATATGCGAAATATTATCCCGGCTTTTTCCTTGTAGCACTCCTTGTATTGCATATTACGTAATAACACTTCCTGCGCGGTACTTAACTTATGGAACAACGGATACTGAATTATCAGATAGAGCGCCTTCTTGGAGAGGGAGGGATGAGCCGGGTTTACCTTGGCATCGACTTGAAGACAGGACAAAAAGTGGCCATAAAAGAGTTACTGGCGCATCTGGCCAATCACGATGAGCTGCGTGAGCGGTTTCGCCGGGAGGCCCAATTTATGGCGAAACTCAATCATGAGCATATTGTTCGCCTGATACGCTACGAAGAGATCGGTACACGTCTTTTTCTTGTTCAGGAATACATTGAAGGGATAACCCTTGAAGAATATATAACGAAGGAAAGAGGCCCGATTCCTGAAGATGAGGCAAAAGAACTCTTTTGCCAGTTACTGGATGCATTTGCTTATGCGCATGACAATAAGGTGATTCACCGTGATATCAAGCCTTCAAATATTCTTATTACAAAAGGCAATCAGGTCAAGGTGGTTGATTTTGGCATTGCCAGAATTGCTGGTGGAAGCAGTGGTGCCCTGCGTACCAAGACGGGTGTCAGGATGGGAACCCCGGCCTATATGAGCCCTGAGCAGGTTAGTGGCCGGGAGGTTGATGACAGTACGGATATCTACTCACTTGGCGTGCTGCTGTATCAGATGCTGACAGGCAAAGCGCCCTATGATATGGACACGGAATCGGAATTTGAGGTACAGGTCAAGATTGTCAAGGAGCCGTTGCCGAGGATGAAAAGTACCTATGAGTATGTGTCGGAAAACATGCAGAGAATAGTTGATAAAGCGACGGCAAAGGAGACGGGTGATCGGTACCGGAACTGCAATGATTTTATGCAGGCGATAAAGGTGCCGACACAACCGCAATCGCAAGCGAAAGCGAAGCCTCAACCACAGCCGCAACTGAAGATTTCTACATCACCACCGTCGGTACCTGTGAATCTGAAAGCAGTGCTCCTTGCTGTGATTGTTGTGCTATTTCTTGTTGTGTCAGGGGTAGTGAGCCGCAGTAAACATAACGCTCCGGTTGAGGCACCCATAGAGGCACCAGCAGCTCCTGCAGCAGCTCCCGTTCCCGCCGCAGAAGTGCCAGTCGAGGGTCCTGTCGCAGAAGCCCCGGCAGCAGTTGAAAGCCCTGCTCCTGATCTGGGCAGCGGCGAATATGTGAGTATTATCAGAAGCTTTGTAGAAGCTGAAGATAATAGGGATGTTGCTGGTATAAATAGGTATTTATCCGAGAATATGAGCAGATACTGGGATATCTTGAGCCCTACTTATGAACAAATCTATAACAGATATCAGCATATCTGGAGTATAACTGCTTATTCAAAGAACACGATTTCTCATATTGAAAGGCAAAACGAATCAACATACATCGTGTTCACAAGATTTGTATATTTAGGCAATATTCGTAATCAAGTTACTGTCAAAGATAGCAAGGTCTGTTTTGTTTTTGATAGTGATATGAAAATAAAGGAAATATATGGAATAGATTGAGGATGATTCCAGCGAGCAGGTTGACGATACTAAGGTGTTCAGTTATAAGTTGTTCCGTTATATCGAGTCAGATTAGCCTGATTACTTAACGTCCGGACTTGTTTTTCTTCGATATCAATTCTTGTGGAGCGCTTAATCTCTTCATTGAAATTGATGTTGCAGGAAAAGAAAGTCAGATGCAAGTGAATCACTACTCACTGTCAGAGATTATGGGGTGACTTGCTGGCATTACGGTAATGATGACGGCTTTTCAGGTATGAGGCTGACCAATTTTTTATGATCTCTCAAGCGTAATAATGGAACAACAGATACTGAACTATCAGATAGAACGTTTTCTTGGAGAGGGTGGGATGAGCCGGGTTTACCTTGGCGTTGATTCGATGACTGGCCAGAAAGTGGCCATAAAGGAGTTGCTGCCGCATCTGGCCAATCACTATGAGCTGCGTGAGAGGTTTCGCAGGGAGGCGCAATTTATGGCTAAACTCAGTCATCCGAATATTGTTTGCCTGATCCGCTACGAAGAGATCGGTCCACGTCTCATTCTCGTTCAGGAATACATTGAAGGGATAACCCTTGAGGAGTATATCGCGAAGCAAAGAGGCCCGATTCCTGAAGAGGAGGCAGAAAAACTCTTTTGCCAGTTACTCGGGGCATTTGCCTATGCGCATGACAATAAGGTGATTCACCGCGATATCAAGCCTTCAAATATTCTTATTACAAAAGGCAACCAGGTCAAGGTTGTAGATTTCGGCATTGCCAGAATTGCTGGTGGAAGCAGTGGTACCCTGCGCACCAGGACAGGTGTTCGGATGGGAACCGTAGCCTATATGAGTCCTGAGCAAGTCAATGGCCGGGAGGTTGATGAACGGACTGATATCTACTCGTTGGGAGTGCTGTTGCATCAGATGCTGAGCGGGAAAGCGCCCTACGATATGGAGACGGAATCGGAATTTGAGGTGCAGGTCAAGATTGTCAAGGAGCCGCTACCGAGGATGAAGAGTACTTATGAGTACGTGTCGGACAGGGTGCAGAGGATAGTCGATAAAGCAACGGCGAAGGAGAAGGGTGATCGGTACCGAAACTGCAACGATTTTATGCAAGCGATAAAGGCGCCGATACCACCGCAATTACAAGCGCAAGCAAAGACGCAAACGCAACAGAATATCCCTCAATCATCACAACAAAACATTCCTTTTTCAGTAAATCTGAAGGCAGTGTCATTTGCAGTGTCATTTGCAGTGATTGTTCTGCTTGTAATTGTTGTGTCAGGGGTAATGAGCAGTGGTAAACATGATGCTCCAGGGGAAGTTCCCGCAGCAGAGGCGTTCATTGAGCCCTCAGCCCCCGCTGCAAAAGCCCATCTTGAGGGCTCTTCGGCACCGGTTTCGCATGAAATTGGTGAGCAGTATGGAGGAGGCATTATTTTTTATCTCGATGAAAGTAGGCTGCACGGTATGATTGCTGCACCATCGGATATGTCGGGTCAATCTGATGGTTATAGAGAAGGGTGTTTTACCTGGTCTGACGCAAACGTTGCCTGTAATAGTCTGGTGATTGGTAATTATCGTGATTGGCATCTCCCAACCAGAGATGAGCTGCATAAACTGTATTCCAGTAAAGGTGTTGTAGGTGGTTTTGCGGATAAGCACTACTGGAGTTCTACGGAGAACAGTACGGGCGGCGCATGGGGTCAAAACTTTTCCGCCGGGTACAATACCCAGGGCGATAAGACGAATGTACTTCGCGTTCGAGCCATCCGATATTTTTAACAATTTGACCAATTTTCTGTGATCTCTCAAACGTAACCATGGAACAACAGATACTCAAATATCGCATCGAGCGTGAACTTGGCCAGGGCGGGATGAGCCGGGTCTGGCTTGGCGTTGACCCGATAACGGAGCAGCGGGTGGCCATCAAGGCGTTACTGCCGCATTTTGCCGAGGATCCTTATGTGCGCTCACTCTTTGAGCGGGAGGCAAAAGCACTGGCAAAACTGGATCATCCCGGCATTGTCAGTTTGATTGACTACCACCCCGACAAACTCTTGCTGATACAGCAGTATATCGAGGGGATGAATCTTGAGGAGTACATCACCCGCCACCGGGGCCCAATTCCGGAAGAGGAGACCAAGGAGCTGTTCGGTAAATTGCTCGAAGCCTTTGCCTATGTGCACCGCAGCGGCGTTATCCATCGCGATATCAAGCCAGCCAACATCCTCATGACCAGGGAGAATCAGATCAAGGTGGTCGATTTCGGGATTGCGAAAGATACCAAACTTGCCCGCGAAACGGCGACAGGCCAAAGCCCCGGGACGCCATCCTACATGAGCCCGGAGCAGATCAAAAGCAAGCAGGGGGAACCGCTCGACCTGCGCACTGACATCTACTCCCTTGGCGTGGTGTTGCACCAGATGCTTACCGGTAAAGCGCCCTATAATACGGCAACGGAGGAGGATTTTGAAATTCAGTCCAAAATTGTCAAGGAGCCTCTGCCAAGGATGAAGAGCATCTACGAGTATGTATCGTCAGGGATGCAGGCCGTTGTCGACAAGGCTACGGCAAAAGATCGTAACCGGCGCTACCAGAGCTGCGAAGAGTTTTTGCAGGCTATCAAAGCGCTCAAGCCACCGCCACCTCCACAACCCGACTGGATGAAGTGGCTGCGCGACAAACGGGTCATGGCCGGAGCGGCTGTGCTGGTGCTGCTGGTTGCGCTGCGGCTCTTCGCGTTCAATCATCCGCCAAAGCCTGTTGAAGCGTCGGTTGAAGAGTCAGTTCCCGCTCCTGTTTTTGTGCCACCGGTTGCGGTGCATGTCGATACAGTAGCAATCAAAAGGGAGGAGCCGCAGAATGGAGCGCCTCAGGAAAAGAGTCCAAAGTTGGTAAGCCGTAAACATCTGAATGTCAAGAAAAAACGGGTCGCTCGTCTGGTATCTGTACCTGTATTTGTACCTGTATCTGTTCCGGCAAAGCCCTCCAGAATTGACGTAAAAACATTTTAACCATTGAATCCTTTAACCATTTTTTTGTGGGTCAAAAAATGAAACCAAAACGTATCTGTTCCACAGTTTCAGCCCTTTTTGTTGCGGCGGTCATTTTTTTCGGCGGAGCATTGCCTGCGAATGCAGTGGGGTTTGTGCTGATCCCTGGCGGCACGTTTATGATGGGGAGTCCTGCCGGTGAAGTTGGCCACTCTAAAGATGAGACACAGCATCAGGTAAAAGTGAGTGACTTTTACATCGCCGAATATGAAGTAACGGTTGGGGAGTTCAGGAAATTCGTGGCAGCAAAAGGGTACCTGACCGATGCTGAAAACGGAGATGGCAGTTATATTTCGGATGGAACAAAATGGGAGAAGAGAGCAGGGGTAAACTGGCGCCATGGAATCTCGGGTAGTCTTCGACCTCAGAGTGAAGAGAATCATCCTGTTGTGCATGTGAGCTGGAACGATGCTGTGGCCTACTGCAAAGCGCTCTCGGCAAAAACGGGTAAGAGGTATCGTTTGCCCACTGAAGCGGAGTGGGAGTATGCCTGTCGTGCCGGCAGCAGAACGCCGTTCAATACAGGACAAAACCTGACGACCGGTCAGGCTAACTATAATGGCAACGGATCCTACAATAATAATCCGACAGGGGTATACCGGCAGAATACTGTTTCGGTAAACAGTTTTGCACCTAATCGGTTCGGGCTGTACAATATGCATGGTAATGTCTGGGAGTGGTGCAGCGATTGGTACAGTGAAACCTATTATGACGAATGTAAAGCGCAAGGTGTTGTTACCAATCCCACCGGGCCATCAACGCGTTCTTTCCGTGTTATTCGTGGCGGGGGCTGGGGCAGCGCTGCCGGGGGCTGTCGGTCGGCTTATCGGAACGGCATCACCCCCGGCAGCCGGTTCAGCGACGTTGGCTTCCGCCTTGTTTTCGTCCCGTAGTCAGTTGGCTGCTCATGCCGGCTTTGTTTTTTGAGCGAGAGGGCAGTACCAACATTTTGGTGAGCGGCGGAGAGGGACGAACCGCCGCACGCCAAAATGTTCTGGTAGCAACCGACAACAGAAATGTCCACCGAAGGTGGACCGCCGAATTTTTTTTGAAAGTGCTGATCTCTTGCAGGTTTATCAAGCTGGTTTATCGCGTTACGCTGATGCGCACGCTGGGTAAATTGCTTTGAGTATCGTGAATTGGGGAGTATGTATGGAAACCGTTGATGTCAAGAAGGAGTTGAAGCATCTCTATCACGCTTCAGCCAAAGAGGTGGTTCAGGTTGATGTGCCCGCCATGAATTTTCTGATGGTGGATGGTGAGGGCGATCCAAATACTTCGCACTCTTATGCTGAGGCAATTGAGGCATTGTTTACTGTTTCCTATACCGTGAAGTTCATGCTCAAGAAGGGGGAACTCGCCATTGATTACGGAGTCATGCCCCTCGAAGGACTCTGGTGGGCCGATGATATGACGACCTTCTCATCTGACGACAAATCAAACTGGAAGTGGACGGCAATGATCATGCAGCCTTCCTTTGTCACTGCTGAGCTTATCGAGAGTGCCTTGGCGGAGGTGAAAAAGAAAAAAAATCCGGCAGCAATTTCAAAGGTGCGGTTTGCATCATGGCAGGAAGGGGAGTGCGTGCAAATCATGCACATCGGGCCATTCTCTGAAGAGGGTCCGACGATTGAAAAGCTTCACCACTTTATTGAAGCGAGCAACTGGCGGCGAGCCGGAAAACATCACGAAATTTACCTGAGCGACATCCGCAAAGCCGACCCTAAAAACTGGAAAACCATCATTCGCCAGCCGATGGAGTGATTGCTGCTGTTTCGTATTTCATATAAACGGTTATCAACAGGAAAGATCTCAAAAAATGCTTTAAAGCCTTATCCCGCTGTCATAGCCTGCCAAATCAGAATCGAGAGACCAGATGAGCACCTGACTCATGTTGTGTCGTTTGCGGGTAACCTCCCATTCCTTGATAATTGAAAAGTCGCTCAGGCTTACCCCTTCCCGTATTTTTTTGTCGCTTTTATTTCGTTGTACGTAATCAGGGAAATCGTTCAGCCACAGGAAAAACTCTTCTCGCGACGGGAAGTGAGTGGGCCTATAAGGGGAATCTCCATTGAGAGCCATAGAAACATCCTTGACAAGTTTCTCGCCGTAGTGGTAGCGGAGCTTACCATTTGCCAAATCGGCAATATGATTTCCCGTTTCCCATATTGTCGCCATCGGGAGCAGGAAGTAGTCGTTATGATTAATTTTGTTGTTGAATTCGTCCAGAATGGTTGTTCGATCCTGATTTTTTCCGGGGATATCGAGGATATTCAGGTAGACTGAAGTATCAAGCAGTACAATGGCGCTCATCCGGCAACTCCTGAGCGCATGGAGTGCAGCCATGCCAATGCGTCACTCTTTCTTTTTTCACTTCCCGGATGAAATTTGACGAAACGCTCCATCAGACCCGACGTCATCAAATGGCCGAGAGAGCCCTGGGCAATCAGTTCAGGATAGCCAGGAACGTCTTGCAGTCGGACAATGCGACTTGAACCATTGTGTGGGTCACGGTAGCAAAAGAGGACGTCAGGAATGGCAGAATCGGGCAGGGCATCAAGCATTGCGGGATTGTGGGTTGAGAGCAAGACGCGTAATTGGCGACGTTTGGCAATCGACTCTATCTCGTCGAGCAGGTGCTTGGCGCGACTGGGGTGAACGCCGTTATCAATTTCTTCGATAACCACAAGACTCCCTTCAGTAGCCGAAAGCATTGCGGCAGCGATGGCCAGAACCCGTAAGGTGCCGTCGGAGAGTAGCGATGCGTCATAGTGTCTCGGTACACCACCAAAGGTTTCAACCAGTTCAACCATCACTTCACCCCGGGGGCCGCTCAAAAATGAAAGTGTTTCAATATCCTGTTCGGGCAGGCTCTGGATAAACTGGAGGATAGCCGCGCGGTGGCTTTTGAAGGGCTCCTCCATTGCCTGTTGCTCTTCGCCCCAAAGAGCGTACAACACACTTGACAAATGAGTCCCGTCTCCAAGCAATTGCCTGTCGGATGTGAAGCTGTAATCTCTCATGCGGGCTGGGGCCGGATCAAGAAAAAGAATCTTGCCGAGCCAATTTTGATAGCGCTTCACGGTTTCTGGGATGACCTGTTGCGCTCTCTTGTGAGCGGCATCAAACCTGGCCGGGCTGTCGAGCTGTGTGAAAATGGCAAGCTGGTCGTTGCAGGTTGTGTGCGGTTTGTTGCCACCTTTTGTAAAATTGTTATAGGCAATCCGGGCATCAGAACCAGCGGCTTCAGATGCCCGATCGAGATCGTACAAGGGCACTGTCTGGCCAGGTGTCGTGATGGATTCTGCTATGATATGCAGTCCGTCCTGCCGGGATTGTAGTTTCATCGTCAAGGTGTTCCATTCTGGCATGTCGGTTTCACAGCCAAGAGTGAAGCTGGATGATTTCAGATACCCCAAGTCAGCGATGCGTCCTCGCACAACTTTTTCCGATTCCTGAACAGCGTATTGGATTGATGACAACTTCTGGCCCTGTGCCAGCCAGGAGAGCAAGCGCAGTCCCTCAATAGCGTTACTCTTGCCTGACGCATTTGCACCAATAAGAACAGTCAGTGCTCCCAACGGAAGACGTGCGTCCCTGTAGCTTTTGAAACTGTTCAGCGTAATTGCAGTTATCATGTTGGTTGGTCTCGTTGCCGGTGCACCGCAGAGCGGAGGGTTATGTGATTTCGTTCTTGTGCAAAGTAAGAAAGATGTATGATTATTTCTTATCTTTTATTTCGAAAGAAGGGTGCAGGAGGAAGCCGGTTAATGAAGGCATGTGTTCCATGTTTTTTTCTTGCGTGACAGGTGAAAAATCCTTATAATGGATAAAATTAATCCGGTTTTTGTTTTTTACTTGTAACGTTAACTCAAAAAGAAAAATATCATGAGTGTGCTCGTCGGCCGCAAGGCGCCTGATTTTGATGTCGCAGCCGTTGTTAATGGCTCGCAGTTTGCTGATTCAATAAAGCTTTCTGATTACAAGGGCAAGTATGTGGTGCTCTTTTTTTATCCGCTTGATTTCACTTTTGTCTGTCCTACAGAGCTGCACGCCTTTCAGGAGAAGCTTCAGGAGTTCCGTGACAGGAACGTTGAGCTGATCGGCTGTTCGGTGGATTCCAAGTTTTCCCATTTTGCTTGGCTTAACACCCCGAGAGCCCAAGGTGGTATAAAGGGCGTTACCTATACGCTGCTTTCGGATCTCAACAAAACGGTTTCAGCCGATTATGATGTGCTGCTTGAGGGCGCGGGCATTGCGCTGAGAGGCCTCTTCCTGATCGACAAGGAGGGTGTTGTGCAGCATCAGGTGGTCAACCATCTTGCTCTTGGTCGTAACATTGATGAGGTACTCAGGCTGGTTGATGCGCTTCAGTTTACCGAAGAGTTTGGTGAGGTCTGCCCGGCCAACTGGAACAAGGGTGATAAAACGATGGCCCCGACGCAAGAGGGTTTGGTAGAATTTTTCGAGGAGACCTGATCGCTGTTTGATTTTGCCGCAACAATGCAATCTCTCTGAAGCTCAAAGTCATTGACTGAACGATTGGCTGAGTGATTGAGTGATTGAGTGATTGAGTGAATGAATGTTTGATGACAGAGGCGGCTTTTTCGTTGTTTATTGACAGCTTGAAAGTAATCGGTTCCCCAGCCTTTTTTTAACAGGGCAGGGGAACCGCATTGCTCAGTATGCTTTTGCGAATACTACTTTGCGTGCTGCTGGTTTACCTGAGTAGACACAGGTGCCGGGTTCATCGATACGGTATTGTGCAATATAGTCAGCCTCTTCGGGGAGCACCCTGATAGTGGCTTTGGTTTCCGCCTTGATTTTTGCTTCAGTTTCTGCCGTTCCGTCCCAGTGGGCGATCACAAATCCCTTTTCAACAGCCACCTTGAACTCTTCATAACTCTGCACTTCAAAGGTGTGCTCGGTGCGGAACTGGAGTGCTTTGTCGAACATGCTCTGCTGGATGGTGTTCAAAATTTCGCTGATGCGATCCGGCAGGGTTTCGTCGAGCGGCAGTTCGGTTTTTTCGAGCGTGTCGCGTCGAGCGGCAATGCAGATATTGTTCTGGATATCGCGTGGCCCGAGTTCAATACGGATGGGGATGCCCTGTAGCTCATATTCGGCAAATTTCCATCCGGGGGAGTTCTGTTCGCTGCTGTCGACAAAGGTCGCTATGCCGCTTTTGTTGAGTTCGTGGGCAATGGCATTGGCCTTTTCGATGACGGCTGCCTTGTCGCCCCTAAGAATGGGGATGATGACCACCTGGCGTGTCGCAAGTTTCGGCGGCAGCACCAGGCCGCGGTCATCCGAGTGGGCCATGATCAGTGCGCCGATCAGCCTTGTCGAGACACCCCAACTTGTTGCCCAGACATAGTCGAGTATTCCCTCTTTTGTCTGAAACTGGCAGTCGAAGGCTTTGGCAAAATTCTGGCCGAGGTTGTGGGAGGTTCCGGCCTGAAGCGCCTTGCTGTCCTGCATCATCGCTTCAATGCACCAGGTATCGACCGCACCGGCAAATTTTTCGTTGTCGGTTTTCTTGCCCATGATAACCGGCATTGCCATATACTCTTCGGCAAAAGTCTTGTAGACGTTGATCATGCGCAGCACCTCTTCCTGCGACTCTTCGGGGTTGGCATGGGCGGTATGGCCCTCCTGCCAGAGAAATTCGGTGGTTCTCAAAAAAAGGCGGGTTCTCATCTCCCAGCGTACCACGTTGGCCCATTGATTGATGAGAATTGGCAGGTCGCGGTAGGACTGAATCCACTTTTTATAGGAAGACCAGATGATGGTCTCCGATGTCGGGCGGATATAGAGCTTTTCGGCGAGCTCTTCGCCTCCACCGTGGGTGACGACGGCGCATTCAGGGGCAAACCCTTCGATATGCTCGGCCTCTTTTGCGATGAAGCTTTCAGGGATAAAAAGCGGGAAGTAGGCGTTGACATGGCCGGTCTCCTTGAACATGCGGTCGAGGGCGGCCTGCATTTTTTCCCATATTGCATAGCCGTTCGGGCGTATGACCATACATCCCCTGACATCGGCATAATCGGCCAGTTTTGCTGAGCGTACAAGGTCAATATACCACTGGGAATAGTCCTCGCTTCTTGAAGTGATCTTATCTGCCACGTTTTTGTTTAACTGTTTGTTACTGAAGAAGAATACTGTGGAAAAATATACAACCTGCTAATCAAATTTTTTCATCTTTTCCATAAGGTTTTTCAGGTGCGCTTTCTCCTGTGCTCCGAGCGGTTTCTGGTTGTCGGCCACAGGCTGGTATCCTGCGGGTACTGTGAATTGGGAGGCAGGAACCGTTTTTGGCCAGAGTTGCACAAGTTCCATAGTGTATTTTCCACTATCGTTATATTGCACGATCTTGACGGGGAATCCCTCAACGCCTTCCGTGCTGAGCTTTTTGGCCAGTTGTGTGTTTGAGAGCCTTGGGTTTTGTGACTGAAGGATTCTGAAGGTCGAGAAATTACCAAGGTCGCCGGTCACCCAGAGCTCAAGTTTTTCGGTGGTGCTGGTGAGCATGATGTGTTGGCAACGGTACCCTTTTATGGTTTGCCCTCCGAGCTTTGCGAGGGTGTAGTTGCTGTCGAAATCGAGCAGCATGGCGTTTTCGGCCGCAGTTTTCAGGTTGACCAGGCTGTAGCTTTTTGCGCGATGGTTGATGATGCAGGCCTGATCGGGCCGGGATGCTTTGGTGATGACCGTCGTTTTGAGCGGCTCAGGTATTTTGTCCATCTGCATGACCATATCCATGCGTTGAGCCGTTGCTCCAAACGAGTAGGTGACTTTGGCGGAACCGTTGGGCATGGTCAGTGCCATATCCATGATTCCCGTGAATTTTGAAGCGGCTGATGCGGGTGCGCTTTGAGCGGTAAACAGCAGCAGAAGCAGTGCAAGAAGAACTTTATTCATGGTGTCATTGCCTGGTTAATGGGCTATCTTTATTTTTTGTTGTGCAGGGTATCGGTTAATCAATGGTGAACTATAATGTACTCTTTGTAATGGCCTGGTGATAAGATTTTTTTTAAAGAGCGATCGCGATGGTGTACCTTAATGACTTTTGCTGTTCCCCTGGAGGGAGTGGCGTGAACGTTTGGCTTGAAGGTTTGTGATGGAAGAGGTTAAAGAGTGGGAGGTTGTTGAATTGCTCAAAACAACCACTGATTATTTTGTGGCAAAAAAGGTCGATGAGGCTCGCATAAGTGCGGAGCTGCTTCTGGGGCATGTGCTCGCCAAGAGTCGTCTGGAACTCTATCTGCAGCACAACAGGCCGGTTTACCGCGATGAGCTTGACCGTTTCAGGGCACTTTGCCGTCAGCGGATCGAAGGGCGCCCGGTGCAGTACATAACCGGAGAGCAGTACTTTTACGGCCTGCACTTTTTTGTTGATGAGCGGGTGCTTATTCCCCGTCCGGAAACCGAACTGCTTGTCGAGCATGTGCTTGAATTACTCGGTATGACCGGTTGCGGGGGCTCTCGTGAAGCGAAGATTCTTGACATTGGTACGGGAAGCGGTTGCATCGCCATTACGTTGGCGAAGCTCTGCCCTGAACTGAGGGTGAGCGCTGTTGATTGCTCTTCCGGAGCCCTTGAGGTTGCTGGCATAAACGCTGCAACGCTCGGTGTGGAATCGCAGGTCGCATTTGTTTTGGCAGATATGTTCGATGAACTCTTTGCGGCAAGGCTGCCTGAGTCGGCCTATGATCTGATTGTTTCCAATCCGCCCTATATTCCTGAGCTTGAATGGGAGACTCTTCAGCAGGAGGTGAAGCAGTACGAGCCGAAAATTGCGCTAACCACACCTGACGGGCTGGAGTGTTACCACGCAATTGCCGCACAGGCAGCAAAGCTCCTCGTTCCGGGAGGAAGGCTCTGTTTTGAACTTCATGCAGACGGTGCCGCGGCAGTGTCGGAACTCATGGCAACAAATGGTTTTTGCGGAATCAGGGTTGCAAAAGATTATTCCTGCCATGACCGGATTATTTCCGGTACTTTAGGCTGAAAAAAGGTGGGTGCGCTCTTTTTTTCGTGAAAAGAGAGTGGCGGCACTATATTACAGCTCATTCTCTATAATGATGATGCAAAAGGTGTAGAGTCGATTAGTTTTTTTAAATTCACCTGTTTGTTTCTTACCGTTAAATTGCAATTGCTATGGGTGTACGTTGATGGATTTTCGTGATCTCAATATCAGAGAGCGACAGGTTCTTGGTATTATTATCCAGGCCTATGTGGTGACTGCTGCTCCGGTGGGCTCAAGGTATATAGCCAAAAATTACAATCTTGGCCTTTCAGACGCTACGATACGCAATGTCATGGCTGAACTTGAGAGTGAAGGCTATATCAGCCAGCCGCATACCTCTGCGGGAAGAATTCCGACCGACAAGGGGTATCGCTACTATGTTGATCTTATCATGACCTTTCAGTCGCTTGACGAGCAAGAAAAAAAGAGGATTGAGGAGCATGTTGGTGTCATAAGCATCGATCGAAAAGGAACCTCTTCCGATGTTCTTCTCTCGGCAGTGAAGGTTCTTGGAACAATTTCAAGGCAATTGAGTGTTGTGTTATCACCGACGCTCTCAAATGCAATTTTTGAGAAACTCGACATGGTGCTGCTGAGTTCGACGAGGATGATGGTGATTCTTTCCATCCAGTCGTTGTTCGTCAAGACCATTGTTATGGAACTTGATCTTGAGGTTTCCCGCCAGACGGTTGACGGCGTGGTCGATATGCTCAACCAGCGTTTGTCGGGTCTTACGCTTGCCGAAATCCGCCGCTCGATTACCCGGCGTCTTTCGGATTGCAGTTGCGACAGTGGTCTGAAAAATCTTATTGTACGCTCTGCCGGTACCCTTTTTGATGAGTCGCCCATTTTTGAACGGCTCTATATTTCCGGTACCGAATATATTGTTGATCAGCCAGAATTCAAGCAGCCTGACAAGGTTCGGGAGCTTATCACCATGATCGAAGACAAGTTCAGCATGGCCAAGCTTGTTGAAAACAGCGGGCCGTCGCGCATGGATATTACCATCAGTATCGGCAAGGAGAACTGCGAACGTCATGCCGAAGAGCTGACCATTGTTTCAGCACCCTACTATGTGGGAAATATGGTTGGAAAACTGGGGATTCTCGGACCGAAAAGAATGGATTATGAACATGCAGTCCGTGTGCTCAATTATATGGCCGACAGTCTCTCTGCAACGCTGTCGGGAGTTAATTAAAAAAAAGTAACGTAATTTATGACAAAGAAAGCAATGGACGAACAAGAGAGCAATAAAGAGTATTTGGGGGATATCCCGCAAACAGGTGAGCTTCAGGACGCTTTATTCAGCACAGCGGACTGGTCAGTGGGACAATCAGAACCGCCGATCGATTCTTCTGCAGCCAGAATAGCCGAGCTCGAGAGTGAGCTGAACCAGCAGAAGGAGCAGTCTGGCAAGTATCGTGACGAACTGTTGCGCAAGGCGGCAGATTTTGAGAATTTCCGCAAGCAGAAGGAGCGAGAGTCAATGATGGCCTCTTCGAGAGCTCTTGAGCATGTGATCAGGGAGCTGCTTCCGGTTATTGATGATGTCAAACGCCTCCTTGCACACGCTCCCGTGGATGCTGAGAGGGCCGGTGAAGCGCGTCCCTATATTGAGGGAGTGGAGATGGTCAAGAAAAATCTGGAAAAGTGGCTTGCTGAAAAGGGGGTCAAGGCAATAGAATCGAAGGGGATGAAGCTTGATGTGAACTTCCATGAAGCCATCTCCCAGGTTGATCATCCTGAATCGGAGCCGGAGATGATTATCGAAGAGTACCAGACCGGCTATCTCCTGGGAGAGAAGGTGATCCGTCATGCGAAGGTCATCGTTGCCCGATAGGGGTACTTTTTTTACAATGAACGACATTCAAGTTAATTTGCTGGTCTTATTATGAAGAGATAATATTACGAGGTGCTTGGTGTGGGCCGGACGGCTACCAAGGACGAGATAAAAAAGGCATACCGCAAGCTCGCATTGCAGTTTCACCCCGACAAGAATCCCGACAACAAGGATGCTGAGGATCATTTCAAGGAGGTGAACGAAGCTTATGAAGTGCTCAGTAACGACGACAAACGGCGCCGTTACGACCAGTTTGGCCATGCCGGCGTAGGTTCTTCGGCCGCGTCCGGTGGCGGACAGCCGGGCGGTGGCGCCGATTTAAACGATATTTTCAGCGCCTTCAACGACATGTTCAGCGGCAGGAACAGGGGAGGGGGCTCTCCCTTCGGTTTTGAAGAGGCTTTTGGTGGAGGCGGAAGAAGACGCGCTTC
>CAIJPS010000073.1 GCA_903822595.1 uncultured Chlorobiaceae bacterium | reverse complement strand
GATAATGGTGCTTTCCCTGCTCCTGCACCCACTTCTCATACTCCGAGTCTGTCACCGGAGTAAAGGTAATCTGAATGCCAAGCGTATGGGCGCAAAAGAGCAGATCCTTCAGCACCGGCGAAGAGGCCGACTCCTTCGGTATCTCCACCAGCATACCCAACGAAAGGTGGTTATGAATCACTGCCTGGCCGATATCAAGCACCGGTATTCTGGCATCAGCAAGAATTGCCGTTATTTTCGACGTCAGACCCGGTTTGTCCGGGCCTGTAATATTGATAAGGAGAAGTTCGCGCATGTCTTGGAGATAACGGTTAGTTCCACTCGACAGGCGGTATCGAGACAGTCTTTCATGGTACTGTTCATGATTACTGGTGCGGTATATTGTGGTTAACGGTCATGACAGATCCTGCCCGACTGTTGAACAGCAACATCGCATTACAAAACATCAAGATAGTGTTGTTTTGGCAACCTTCAAATACAGGGGCAGAGTATACTTTTTTCTGAAATTGGAATTCAAGCGCAGAGCTATCCTGTGCACTTTTACAAGTCACGTCAACAGCTATCCATTTGAAGTTTTGATACCTGAAGATTCCTTTGAACTCATTGTTTTGATATTCATATTGTGTACATTATCTTTGTACAAGAAAAAAGGAGTAAAACGATGACAACTATAGCAGTGAGCGAATTACGGGCAAATCTCATGAAAGTCCTCGAAAAAATAAAACACGGGGCGCAAATTCAGATCACGTCACACGGAAAAGTTATAGCTCAGCTTGTTCCTGCAGATGCCGTCCAGGAAAATGCCAGAGCCGCATTACAAAAATTGAGTTCAGGAGCTTGTATTGGAGATGTCATCTCCCCGGTTGAAGAAACATGGAATGCGGTTAACCAATGATCACCCTTGATACGCACATTATAATCTGGGACGCATTGCAACCGGAAAAACTATCCCCAAAAGCTCGGAAAGCAATAGATCGGGCAAATGAAATGGGCGAGATTGTTATCGCTGATATCTCGCTTTGGGAAATCGCTATGCTCATGGCCAAAAAACGCCTGAATATTGATACCACATATATTGAGTTCATCAGCCTTGTAAGGGCTGCAAACCACTATGTATTTGAGAGTATCACTCCGGAAATTGCAGACCTGTCCATCTCTCTTCATTCGGAAATAAATCTGGATCCCGCAGACAGACTTATATGTGCAACTTCAATTGTTCGGGTAGCTCCGCTTGTTACCGCAGATTCAAATTTGCGCGCCTCAAAACTGGTGAAGACCATTTGGTAAAAAAAATCTGCGTAACCAGCGTTTATCGTTGACACACTATTCTCCTTCAGTCGAAAAAGCACCCATCAATGTTGCAACTTCAGGCTCAATAAAAAAGAGATGAAAACAGATCATGGTGTAAGATAGAGGGCTCAAAAATTACTCACGATATTTTGGAGGAGATCGCTTTATTGCACCCGGACATCCCTGAATGTAAGTACCTTAAAGAGTGATTTTAGCGCACTTGCTGCTGTGTTATTTTGAAGTACCGACATTATTTCGCTATACTTTCAGTGAGTTGTCGTTGTGGGACGGCGTGCGATGGAAAAAATAATATGGTAGCTGACTCTCGAACAGTTTTACGGCGGTCTGTAGATCCTCAGCCATTGCAACACGGCCCGAAATTACTGGAATTGTTTCGGGAGGCTATGCGTGTTCGTCATTACAGCAAGAGGACAGAAGACACCTACTGTGCTTGGGTCAAGCGTTATGTTCATTTTCACAACATGAGGCATCCAAAAGAGATGGGTGAGCCGGAGATCAATGCTTTTTTAACCCATCTTGCCGTAGCGGAAAAGGTTAGCGCATCAACGCAGAATCAGGCATTGAGCGCACTGTTATTTCTCTACCGGAACGTGATTGGCAAAGAAGTCGGTGACCTTGGACACGTCATCCGTGCAAGAAAGCCGATTCATTTGCCCGTTGTGTTAACACGTGAAGAGGTGAAGGCTCTTCTTGCTCAGCTTACAGGTGACAAGTGGTTAATGGCGTCACTCATGTATGGCGCTGGATTGAGGCTGATGAAATGTCTTCGCTTGCGCGTCCTAGATATTGATTTCTCCTGTAATGAAATTTTGGTTCGTGATGGCAAGGGAGCAAAAGATCGGATAACCATGCTGCCTGAATCACTGAAAAAGCATCTCGGCGACCATCTGAAAAAGGTCAAGAGCATGCACGACAAAGATCTTGCTGAGGGCTGGGGGCGTGTACTTTTGCCAGGAGCCTTGGACCGCAAGTATCCCAATGCACCTTCAGAGTGGCGATGGCAGTGGGTTTTTCCCCAGGAAAATCGGTGGGTGAACACAAAAACCGGCGAAGAGGGATGGCACCATATCGATGAGTCTCTGATTCAAAAGGCTGTTAAAGATGCGGCTTTTCAGGCACAATTGATAAAACGGGCCACTTGCCATACTTTTCGCCACTCATTTGCTACTCACTTGCTGGAGGGCGGGTATGATATCCGCACTATTCAGGAATTAATGGGTCATAAAGATGTAAGCACTACGATGATTTATACCCATGTTTTGAACAAAGGTGGCCATGGTGTAAAAAGTCCTGTCGACGGCTTGTAAGCGACGTTGTTATGCCGATCCATATAAGACGTTGACATAAAACGCAATGCAAGGTTTAAATCATTTATATTGAAACGATTAACGGTAATTTGATCAGTTTGTAATTGGCGTCATATATGGGTTGTAACTCAAAAATCCGCAGTATAGGCGGATCAATCTAAATATTGTTATACAACTACAATTAACGACCCATATAAACCAACAAAAATACGAGGTTAAGAAGGGAGATTACCAATGTCATCCAACAACATAAATATAATCGAGAATCTTCTGGAATTTTTTACCTCCAAAGAATTTTTTATTGCCATAATAGGAGGTGCGATTGGGACTTATTTTGCACCTTGGACTAAATGGAAATTTGAAAAAGAGAAAATCAGACTTGAAAACCGAAAAGCAAAAATAACTCATTGGCGAGAGGAACTTAACAAGGTTACTTCTTTGTCTGACTTTTATAACACTCCATTATATAATGAACTATCAGAATTTATTCCAAAAGAAGAACTGACCAAAATCATGTCAAATAACGCCGTTGAAGTAAATGTTGGCATCGGCATAACTCTCAGGGATTCAAGAGTTATTGCAAGATTTTACAAAGCTATTTCAGACACAGAAAAAAAATGGAGCATAGTCTGAATGTATAACCACGTAAATGCACCGGTCTAAAACAGCCGGTGATTTCGTACCCGTTAGCCTTTCAGGAGAAGCAAAATGTCTGACATGCCAAACAAAAAAGATGTATGGGATCGACTCACAGCGTTGGCCACGATTCTTGTTCCAGCCGCAATAGCTCTTGCCGGGCACTTCGTCGCCCAGGGACTAAAGCAAGCCGAGATAAGTAGCGAAGAAAGGCGAGCGGAGCAATCGCTTTCAATTTCTGAAGCAAATACCAAGATTGCTCAGGCCAGTCTCATTAACACCATGATGAAGTCGCTAACAAGCTCTAATCCCCAGGAGCGAAAACTTGCTGTCGAAGCCGTGTTGATTGCGCTTCCCGAGCAAGGTCCGATTCTTGTGCGAACCATTGCGCAATCTGACGAAGACAAAACTGTCCAAACCGCAGCAAGGAACTCCCTGGAGCAGCGCGTCAGCGAACTCATTCATGATCTGTTTTCAGAGGATGCTCAGGTACGTATTGGTGCTGCACAAGACCTTATCCAGGGTTGGCGCAATGAACCGAATGTTGTCCTGATTTTGGTCGATTTTGCTACCCAAAACAGGGGCAACTCGAACGGCGTCTACAACACCGTCGTCGTGCTGAACGAGTTCTCTCCACGGGCGCTTCAGGCTCACAAGCAAGAAGTACTCAACTTCATTGAAGTCGCGAAGGCAACAGGCTCCAAAACCGCAGCCAAGGCAATGGCGCTGGTGCAACGTCTTGGAGGCTAACATGTGACCGTGGGGTCTTCCGGGAACTTGAAGATGTGCATTATTTCAATCAGGTCGGTATTCTTTTTAGCGCTGTTAGCTGGCCGCACGAACAAGATATTGCGCCGGAAACTCTCATTGAAGATATGGTTCCGGTTGAAACCATTCCTGACAATCCGCTGCATACGGACGCTTTGCGCTAATGCACTTGCGCTGGTTAGCTCTACATTAATAAAAAATTAATATCAGGGAGATATTCCATAATGCACAAACAACGTGAAATGCCTTACGTCGCTCATGTTTTTGTTTGTACCAATGACCGCAGGGGAGATGGAAAATCGTGTGCAGACAATAACAGTCTGCTTACTAAAGCCAAATTAAAACAAGCGGTTGACGAGAAAGGTTGGAAAGGGAGGGTAAGGATTTCCACATCAGGATGTATGGGGCTTTGCGGCAATGGTTCTCATGTGATGATTTACCCTCAGAAGGTATGGTTTTCTGAGGTTCTCCCTGATGATGTGGATGAAATTGTGTCTGCCATCGAACGCAT
>CAIJPS010000072.1 GCA_903822595.1 uncultured Chlorobiaceae bacterium | reverse complement strand
TGGGCACGGTTCCTGGCAGTTATCCCTTATGTTGTCGACGAATACAAATAACCAATTTCGCAATCTATTGAACGAGGAAGCTAAGCAGTGAAAGTCATTTTAAGAAACAATGTGGCTACCCTTGGCGATGCAGGTGATGTTGTTGCGGTCAAAAACGGCTACGCAAACAATTTCCTGATTCCGCAGGGTATAGCTATAAGAGCTACCGAGGGCACACTCAGAGCTCTTGAAACAGAGAAAAAGCAGCAGACCAAGAAAATCGAGTTGCAGCGCAAAAGCGCCCGTGAACATGCCCAGAAAATTGAGCAGATGTCACTCAAGGTGTATGCAAAAGCTGGTGACTCTGGCAAACTGTTCGGAACCGTTACGTCCGCTGATATTGCCGATGCCCTTAAAGCTCAGGGTATCGACATCGACCGAAGGAAGATCACCATCGAAGAGCCCATCAAGACACTCGGAAAATATGAGGCTGATGCAAAAATCTTCCAGGATATCACCGTCAAGGTTCATTTTGAGGTTGAGGCAGAAGGCTCAGAAGCCTGAAGACTCTTTTTCGAGAGGATAGTCGGTGTTCAGAAACCATCGTTGCTGCTTTATGCGGTAAGATGCAGCTCCGTGACTGAAGGTGTCACGGAGCTTTTTTTATCTCTATCGAAGGTTCATGATTTCGGTTTCAACACAAGGCCGATACCACGAACGACAATAACATCAGAAGTGCTTCCGAAATTGAGACGTAAACTCAGACGAACGGCACCTTTTTGCGGATCAATCGAGGTAGCAGCGCTGGTAACACATACAGGTCCTTTATTGATGAAATCCGTCCCGTCATCAAGCATAACCAAAGCAGAGGAAGGCGGATTCTGAAGCTGAGCAAGCCGGATTTGCGTGATAAAACTTCTTGGATCTGAAAGCTCATAACAGACACGGACACCAATGATGGTATATCCAGGAATGGTCGGAACACCCATTTCAACAACTTTGTTTCCACCCTGGATACCGATATCTCCTGTTGTGGTCGATTGGATATTCAATCCACTCAATCCGCCGACCATGGAGCTTACCGCAGTAAATGAAGTTTGGACACTTGAGTCACCGGGTAAAAGATCAAGATGATTGAGCCACATGACCAAAGGAGCGTTCAGAACAGGCCGATTGACTTGAGCAATGTTGCTCATCCGGTTATACTCTGCACGAACTACCCTCGGAACTGTGATGAAGAGCGCCAGTAATGCAATCATTACAGCAAATACGGAGTTAAATTTTTTGTGCATCATGTCCGTCCTTTTTTGATTGATTTTGAAAACACGAAAAGGCTTTACGTTACCAATTTATTAACTTGAAAGACTGTTGCCACAACGGTAAAGATACGCATTTATTATTTTTTTTGATGAGATAATAAAAGGGAGTCCTGAGATATCCATTACAGCACTATTCTGGATGAAACGATGACCTCCCTGTTCGCTCTTGAACATGACGGAAAAATATGTAGTTTAATCGAGTCGTCATTTGTATCGTTAATTTTTTATTGTACAGAGTGTTTATGGAAGCGAAAAATATTGTACTGGAAGTACTGAAAAAAGAGGGTCATGCGTTGAACGCCGGTCAGATTACAGAAATCAGCGGATTGGATCGCAAAGAGGTAGATAAAGCGATGAAGGCGCTGAAAGAGGAAGAGTTGATTGTCTCCCCCAAACGCTGCTACTGGGAAGCGAAGGAGGGTTAATATGACAGTTGTACTCGTAACAGGAGCATCGGGTTTCATCGGGTCGCATCTTGTTGAACGCTGCCTGCGTGAAGGATATTATGTGAAAGCACTTGTCCGTAAGGGCAATGCATGCATTACTGGCTTGCAGAGGGAGGGTGTTGAAGTGGTTGAGGGAGATATTCGTGATGCTGATGCGGTCAACAGGGCGGTTAACGGCTGTGATCTGCTCTTTCATGTGGCAGCCCTCACCTCCGACTGGGGAGCGCTCAAAGATTTTACCGATATCAACATTGGTGGCACCCGTCATGTTTGCGAAGCAGCGCTCAGGAACAAGGTAAAAAGGCTCGTTTATGTCAGTACCTACGAGTCATTCAATCACTTCAGGCAGGAGCGGGTTAATGAAGAGACCCCCTATGCCATCCAGAATAAGCCATATCCCGACACCAAAATAGGAGGGAATGAAACCGTCTGGAAATATGCAGGATTGGGGCTGGAGGCATCCATTGTCTATCCTGTATGGGTTTATGGTCCGGGAGACCGTACGTTGTTTCCCCTCCTTGCTGATGGTATTCGCCGCCGACAACTCTTTTACTGGTCACATCATGCACCCATAAGCATGGTCTATATCGACAATCTTGTTGATCTTCTGATGCTTGCGGCCGTGCACCCCGATGCTGTCGGTGAAGGTTTTCTTGCCTATGACGGGGGAGCAATAACCTTTGAAGGGGTTTGTGAACACATCGCGGCCCGGATTCATGCAAAGCCCCCTTCACTCTACCTCCCGTTCAACCTTGTTTATCAGCTTGCAGGAATGCTGGAAGCTCTTTATCGGACGATCAGAAGTTCAAAACGGCCACTGCTGACCCGTCATGCAGTCACCTTACTGGCCTCCCGCGCAGTTGTTGATGCGTCAAAAGCCCGAAGGGTTCTGGGCTGGTCGCCCAAGGTCGGTTTGGAGGAGGGTATTCGCCGGACTCTCGACTGGCTTGTCAGTGTTGATCCGTCGGAGTGGAAGGTCAAGTAGGAGTGTCGATCCAGGAATCGCCTACTGGTTTGAACTACCTGCGGGATGTTCATGACGAGGGATCAGGATGTAATTCAAACTCTCTGCTCCATAGACTTCGCGACCATTGCAGAAGAGCGATCCACTGACCTTTGCCATGTTTAAGCTCTTTTTGCTTATCACGTTTTCAATTCGGGCAATAACCGTCACATCATTCTGGTTCTGTAAATAACAATTCGTGTCATACCAGATATGGTAAGCACTTGCCACCTCTGGGATAAAATCAGGAAGAGGCAATGCGGCGGCACAAAGAACCATACCAGATTGCGCCATTGCCCGTGAGCAGTGCATTGGCCCCAGAATGGTATCCCGACCAAGATGGCCCGCTTTCATTTCAGGCAGAACCTTGGCATGAGCTGAAATTGTTGCATGCCCATTCGGCTCTTTTGAAATGGTTGCCGACTCAAGAATTAAAAACGGCGGGGTTTGCGGGATGAGTTTCATGATGTTGCCGCGATCAAGTTCGGTGCGTGGTAGATCCGGTGGCACCAGGCGGCTCTCCGACAAACTCGATTCAAACTCATTGTCGCTTTTGAAATCATAGGTCCATCCCTCAATTGAAGCAAGCGGGCTTGGCAGAGAGCCGGAAAAGAGGGTTGTCCTCAGTTCTCCGTTGTGCGATGACGCCCATATCCAGCACGGATTGATCGGATCAAATCTCTCAATGCGCCCTCCTTTCAGTTTTGCAATCCGGCGCAGGAGAGGAATCTTGCCAGCACCGGCAGATTCAGCATATCCGGCAAATAACGCGGCCGTTTGATCCATCGCTCGTCCGATTTCCGTAAGAGGCAATGCAGGAAAACCCGGATAGTGACCGTCACACTCACGTTCTGAAAAAAAGGCTCTTGCAAAGACAAAGAGTACTGAGGAGCCCGCCCGCCCGCAGAGTGCATGGGTTAATAACAGATAGGGGGGAGTGTGCCGGATTATTGAAGAGATCTCTGACTCTTCACAAAACTGAACGGTTTCAGCAGTTACAGGAAGCCCCAAAAGGGCTGCCTTTTCAAGCATTTCCTCGATGTTCATCGGCTTTATATGAATTATGCTTGCTCGATTTTATTTTTAGAACACTCCGTCAAAACAATACGATGCTTGATTATACGATTTTTGTACGCATTTATAAAAAGGGTAATTTTATGAAAACCATCCGTCTACTGCTGGCCTCAAATATCTTCATGACCTTTGCCTGGTGACAGTGTCCAATTTTCTATAGTTAACCGATCAGGGACTCTGTTAAACGCTCTGTCTCCCGTGACAAGAACGGCATCGATTGCCTGGGCATGAGCCGCAATCATAAGGTCAAGTGGTGAGAGCGTCACACCTGCGGTTTCACATCTGGCTCGAAGATCACCGTAGAATACGGCAACTTCTTTATCCCAAGCCAATATTTTTACCCGAATCAAAAACTCATGGACTCGGGCGGTAAGGCCCTTTGGATAGGCGCGTTTTGCCAAGCCATAGAGTAATTCCGCCTGTGTAACTGATGACACCACAACACGCTGTATTGGTACAGCAACCAGCCTCTCACGAACAACAGGAATATCTCCTTTGATAATATGACTGGCAATATTCGTATCAAGCATGTAGAGGCTCATGTCGACCAACCCTCAAACGGATCTCGCAACTGTTCTGGTTGCTTTCGATCGTCAGCATGCATAAAATCTGCAGGCACCTCAGTTGTTGTATCAAGCTCAAACAGTCCTGACCATGAATCGGGATGGTGTGACAAAATGATATCTCCGGAAATTGCATCACGACGAATAAAGACCTCCTTTCCCTCAAAACGGAACTCCTTCGGTAATCGGACGGCTTGACTGCGCCCTGACATAAAAATTTTTGCAGTAACAGGCATTGGTAATCCTCCTTGATAAAAAGCTTCCCTCAATCTAAATATAATCTTGGTATCTATCAAAAGATATATCGCATTCAGATATTAAAAGCTTTACATGAAATGGTTCTTTACTTCAGTCAAGTATCCCAAACCTCTTCACCCGGAACAAAACCAGACACCCAAAGCACAGAGAAGAGCCATTACACCGTAATCCATGGCGAGAGCCGGGACGGTCAGTGCATTTTGTTGTCACCTCATCCCCTACTGGCAGATCAAGGACTACGGGATGGAGAACCCGATCGGTTTTCACGAGCGTGACATCAACAACCGGCCCCTTTTCTTGAACGAATGCGAGAGGGTGCAGCATCAACATCTGCGACCAATTTGCCTGATTAGTGTAATATTCTGGTGTGAATTGAGAGGAAAAGATGACAAGAATCACTTATATTGCACATTAAATAGTTATGCACGAGGCACTTGTTGAGCGCGATTACATAGTAATAAATGAGATAAGTGCTCAACAACAAGTCATTCGGTGATCCATCCCGAAAATGGTCAAGATTTTGCCGCCATCTTCTTCAAATGTATGCGGTGTAGGTGAATCAGTTTAATTGATACGACCCTCAACTCAATGCAACCTGGGAGAAATTCATGAAACCATCGAACCCACTTACGATGTTACTGCTGTGCGGTTTTGTCTTGCTGATAGCTCACAAGGCTGCTTATGCCAATGTCACGCCAGAACCACTTGTAGCAAAAAACTCGCAAACGGTTTATCATATTCCGGATTTCAAGCTCTGTCCCAACCTCAGCGCCAGCCTCACGCTGAGTAAGGGTGCCAACGGCATGGTCACCATCTTCGGCACAGTGACCAATGTGGGCCAAGGAAGTTTCAACGTAGCCTCCGTGGCCGAGGTGATCATGAACCTGGCCTATGCACCCCAGTATTCCTATGCCAAGACCGGTGTATCGGATATCCTCGTCACAAAGTCCTTCACTGCTCTCAAAGTGGGCGCCTCCTTTACGGTCAACACCTCTTACCAGATCCCCGACTTTGGCGGCTGGACTCCGGAGAGCGTGCAAGGCAATGCCAAACGCCTCTTCAGTCTGCGCGTTATCAAACAGGACGGTTCTATCTACAACAGCAGCGAGGAGAGCGATCCAGAGAACAATGTCGCATCCAGAGAATTGGCCTACCGGGATTTGAAACACTAACGAACAAAATGGGATGGAGGAATTAAGCCTTAATTCCTCCATCCCTATTTTTATTCAGGTCGGGCTACCAACTTAAATTCAGACACTTTTTGTCGACCGGTTGGTGTCCACTTTATTCAACTACAAGTTGTTCCGTAATGTTCGGGACAGGGTAGCCCGATTTTTTGTAGACGCGGCATCCTTTGCCACCGAAGAGGTAGCAGGTGACGTCCACTTCGACTGAAGGTTCGGTGAAGAGGAAAAAGCTTGGGCGGAACCGGAGTTTGACGTCGGTGCCGAATATTTGTTTGTGGGCTGATTTGAAAAATCAGGGGGACGCTTATATTTCTAAAGTACGACTGGCCGTCTGGAGGAATGGCTGGACAAGGTCAACCATCTGTATCCCTCGATGAGGTGATCAAGGAGCTAAAGAAAGGCTGATATGCTTGTCTTTTGAGTGTGGAAAACGGTTAAGCACTTACGTTTACTATCTCTGAAGGAGAATAAAAATCATGGCAAAAATTGAATTACCCTTATCACAGTTTACGTATGCTGAAAAACTGGATTTGCTGGAGACAATCTGGGATGATCTTTCAAGGGATGAGGCTGCATTTGAATCTCCGGCATGGCATGAGAACATTCTCAACGAACGGAGAGAAGCCTTTTCTGCCGGAACGGTGCAACACTCCGACTGGGCAGAAGCCAAAGAGCGCATAAAAAAGAATCTGTCATGCAGTTGAGGATTTTTGACTCTGCCGAGAGGGATCTTGAAGATGGCGACCATTTCTATGAAAGACAATCTCAGGGTTTGGGAATCTACTTTCTTGATTCTCTCTATTCGGATATTGATTCGCGTTTATTTTTTGCAGGTATACATCGTAAAGTCTTTGGGCATTATCGTCTTCTTGCCAGACGCTTTCCTTTTGCCGTTTATTACGAAATCGTCGAAAACGAGATTTTAGTGTTTGCTGTACTCGATTGCCGAAGAAATCCTGACTGGATCAGGGTAAGATTGCGCGGCTGAGTACAGTGAAGTCAGTTAATCCCTCTACGCCACAAACTGCCTCAACATTCGCAAATCATTCTCGAACTGCAACCGAATATCGTCAATCTTGTACCTCAGCAGCACTGTTCGGTGTCTGGTCAGCACTCATACCAAAAGCGTAGCCTGACCACTCTTCGGGGTTTATGCCGCAGCCCATGATTTCGAGCCAGCCTGATTTTTCTTGCTGCCGCAGAGGTTGTAGGTGACGTCTACCTCGGCAGAAGGTTCGGTGAAGGGGAAAAAGCTTGGGCGGAACCGGAGTTTGACGTCGGTGCCGAACATTTGTTTGACGAAGGAGTAGATGTACAGTATCTTGAGCTGTGTGATCAAAATAATCTGAGTATTCGTCTCGATATATCTATTCTGTTCATTACTTTTGCAAGTATATGGCAGAAGCAAGATATACCAACTTACTGATACACTATGGCATTTGAAAGTCTTTCAGATGAATTTATTGAGGGATTGATGAGCTGTCGGAAGCATGTTGAAAATCCCAAGACGCGAGAACAAGTCAAGCCAGGCCATAAACAGTTCAATTATAACGTGCAAGCATTAGATGAATCAGGACATCAATTTATGCTCTACACTCGTCAGAATACGGAAGAAGGGATGGATGATGATTTTTCATGTGGGTTGCTATGGTTGGCATCGAATGGAGAATGCTTGACGTTATGTCGATATAATGGGTTTGCTCATATACATCGGAATAAACTTGAGAACAAATCCCTGGAATTGACGTGCCATATCCATCGGGCAACAGAGAAGTACATCGTAGCAAACCAAAAGCCAGAAGGGTTTGCCTATCCGACAGAAAAATATCGGACGCTGAATGAAGCTCTTCATTGCCTGATAAAAGAGTGTTGTATTGAAGGATTGATGTCCGGCTCTATTCGGGCAAACCAGATTGACCTGTTTACGTGATGACAATCGATTTGAACATACTGCAGAAAGCGCTTTGTCACGCGATGTGCAGCGAAATACGTATAAGAGAAAAGACACCGGACCTTCTGGCTATAGATACTCCGTTTTCTTTTCCTGACGGTGATCAGTATCAGCTTTACATCAAAGTATTGCCAGGGGGAGTTCTTCGACTAACCGACATGGGGCATACTCTCATGCATTTGAGCTATGAAAATGATATTGACAAGTTTCGAGAAGGCCCCAGAGGTACTCTTTTCGAGCAGATCAAGACGGAAACGTCTGTTGATGAACATAATGGCTCATTTTTTATTGATTCGACGATCGAAAATCTATGCACTAATATTTTTAATATGGGGCAGGCGATTACTAAAATCAACGATTTGACATTTTTAAAGAGATCGAGGGCTGAGTCTACATTCTATGAGGATCTGAAAGAGTCTCTGTACATGATTGTACCTCCTGAAAAAATTGTCAGTAATTTTCTCTACGAGGGCATCGAAAATGCTATAGATTATCCGATCGATTATCGAATTGAGGGGAAGGAAAACCTCCCTGTTTTTCTTTTTGGTATTCCAAACAAGGATAAAGCAAAGCTTGTAACGATTATCCTTGAACGACTGCTGCGAGCACACGCAAACTATGATAGCCTCCTCGTTTTTTTAGATCAGGGGGCGTTACCTCGGCCTGATCTTGCACGTCTTACGAACGCTGGAGGTGAAATGATAGCTTCTCTCGATGCAGAAAAGGATCTTCGGCGCAAGTTACAGCGGAAAGTGCAGATGAACTGACGTTTTTGGGTTTCTCTACGCCCCAAACTGCCTCAACATCCGCAAATCATTCTCAAACAACAACCGAATATCGTCAATTTTGTACCTGAGCAGCACCGTGCGGTCAACGCCCATACCAAAGGCGTAGCCTGACCACTCTTCGGGGTCTATGCCGCAGTTGCGCATGACGTTGGGGTGTACCATGCCGCAGCCCATGATTTCGAGCCAGCCTGATTTTTTGCAGACTTTGCATCCCTTGCCGCCGCAGAGGTAGCAGGTGACG
>CAIJPS010000071.1 GCA_903822595.1 uncultured Chlorobiaceae bacterium | reverse complement strand
GGCAAGTATGGGCACATTCACACCGAGCTTACCAAGGCACAGAGGGATATTCTCAAGGAACTCAAGATTGAGGTGCCAGACATGCCCTCGTCATAATTTGCTCGGGAAATAAGGTTATATCGGTTCAACCACAAATATCATTTGCTTCACCTGAATTCTATCAGCCTAACTCTTTTTACTAAAAAGAGTTGGTTTTAAAATATGTATTGATATTATATTTTCAATAAATATTTATATAAAGAATAACATCACACAAAACAGATTTATTATAAAACATCAATAAAGAGAGCACCATCGGCTTTAAAAATCCTCACTTTGAGAGCCAAGGCTTTGATCGTCTAAGTGCAGTGACGACAAAGTGAAACCGACTCAAAAAAAGGACTAAATTATCGATCATATTGTAAAAGAATGGTATCATGCGGTACATACCCAGTCAGAGGCTGCACACACTATTTTACCGGCTTAACCTCAGAAAAGCTGATTTCATGGCACAGTCCCGGCCCCCTATTGTCCGCATGCAATACATCGACCAGCAACTGCGCGACAACCGTTATCCAAACTGCACACGCATAGCCCGCCATTTTGAAGTATCAAGCAAAAGCATCCAGCGAGACGTCGACTACATGCGCGATCTTCTGCATGCACCAATCGGATACAACCAGAAAAAAAGAGGCTATTACTACGAAAAACCCGGCTGGTGTTTTCTGCCCTCTACAACACTGGAGCTCAAGGAGGCTGAAGCCCTGATGGCTACGAAAAAAGTTCTTGCCCAATACAAGGGCTCACCCTACTACGAAGAGGTAAGCCGGGCTCTCAATAAAGTCCGGCAATACCTGCCTGAAAACTCAGCCGCCGATCAGTTTCAGGCAGTCTACTCTTTTGAAAAACCCTCGCATCTTGCCATCGACCCGAAATTGTTTGCCACCATCGAAGACGCGATACGCTGCAAGCTGAAAATCACCGTTACCTACCGCGCAGCCTGGAACCAGGAGGTGACCGAACAGGTTCTGCACCCCTAAATGTTCCACTACTCACAACAGCGCGAAACCTGGTATCTTATCGGCCATTGCGAACTGAGAAACAACATCAGAACCTTTGCCATCAGCCGCATACGAACCATAAACCTTTCCAGCAAACACTTCACCATACCCGACACCTTCTCCATCGACACCTACATGGATAAAACATTCGACCAGATCCATGAAAGCGAAATACAAAACGTCTCCATCCGATTCAGCGTATACCAGTCGCAATGGATCCGTGAGCACCAATGGCACCCGACTCAGGAAATCGTAGAACTGGGTGACGGCTCACTTATCCTGAAAATGAAAGTCGGCGCTCTCGAAGCTGTCAAACGCTGGGTTATGCGCCACGGCTGTGAAGCTGAAGCGCTCGAGCCCCAGGAACTCAGGGAAATGCTGCAGCACGAACTGCTCAACACCAGCAAAATGTATGATGATGTACGGGCCAAAAACCTGGCATCGCTCTCCCTATTTGAAGAGTAAGCCTCCCTCGAGACGATCCCTGTCGGAGCCACCACAAAAAATATTGTCCGCACCCAAAAAAACGGGCTGATTTTTTCCGCCTCGGACGGCCTTTGTCCCATATCCCTGCATACCTTATACCCATGCAGCAAGAGATACCGTCAAACCAGCAAAAATTAAGGCGAGCCCCATGCGCATTGCAAAGCTTATCGAAGAATTCATCGCCGACCAGGGATGGGAAGAAACTGTTCTTCGAGATGAGGAAACCGGTACCAGCCAGCTCGAAACAACCATGTCCATCAACAATCAGAACTTCCTGCTCTATATTGAAGGTAATGAACAAAATGAGCTGCTCTTCCTCTACCTCTATGCCCCGTTCAGTGTCATCGATGGCAAGTCGGTAGACGCGATCCTTCTCTTCAACTTCATCAACGATTACTTTACCAATCGCGGCAGAATAACCGTCCAGGATGACGGTGGTATCCGCTATGTCGAAATCATTGACCTGGAAAATATTGAACCACCTACAGCCATCATCGACAACATGCTCAGCAGCGGTATCAGCATGTTCAGAAACAACATTGAAGGCATCGCCGCCGTCGCCCTGACCCAGAAGACCTACGAAGCCATCCGTGCTGAATACGACAAAAAAAATGCCGCCAGAGAGCTGCAGAAACAGAATGAGGAAAACGCAACCGACGACAACAACGAATAAAACCATCAAGCGAAGAGAAGCTAAGCTAAGCCAGCACATGTTCCTTGGCTTGCTTTTCGAGGTGCAGAAAACAACCCGAAGGAAGATAGGGCATATCCGATTCGATTTGCTTGTCGATGCGCAGTTCCGGTCGGCTTGTCAGTGCTTTGAAGCGCTTTGCGAAACTGAAGTTCCGGTGCTGCGGGGCAATGAAATCAAGAACGGTAAGATGTGATTTTTCGTCATGAAGGCGAAGCCCTCGGCCAAGTTGCTGCAAAAAGAGGGTGAGGCTCTCGGTAGGGCGCAGGAAAAGTACGGTATCGACAGAGGGGATATCGACGCCTTCGTTATAGAGATCAACGGTAAAGATGAAGCAGATCTCATGATTTTCAAGTTGGCGTTGTGCCTGGCTTCGAAGCTCTCTGGGTGACTCTCCGCTCAGCGCGATGGAGGGGATGTTGCGGGCGTTGCAGAATCGGGCCATAAATTCAGCATGGAGAACGCTTACGCAAAAGCCCAGCCCTCGCAGTCGTTTCATGTCGGTTACATAACGCTCGGTCTGGCTCATGACCCACTCTGCACGGGCTTTGTTGCTTTCCAGTTGGTTGCGGAGTTGCGCTATGTCGTACCCTCCCCGCTGCCAGGCGAGAGCTGAAAAATCGAGCCCATCAAGATCGGGAATGCCGAAATAGTGGAACGGTGAAAGCAGGGCTCGTTCAACGGCTTCGGGCAGACGAATTTCGTGGGTGAAGGCTCCGCCAAAATCCTGTCGAATATCTGCGCCATCGGTTCGTTCAGGGGTGGCGGTGAGGCCAAGCAACGAGAGAGGGCTGATATGACCGATCAGCTTCTGGTATGAGGCAGCGCTGGCATGATGGGCTTCATCGAGTACGATATAGTCAAAATGCGTTGCCGGAAACTGCTCATAGCCCCGGCTGTTCCAGCTTTGTACGGTACAGAAGAGGTGATCGGTTTGCGTTGGTTGTGAGCTTCCTGCAACAAGGTCGCCGAAGCTTCCATCCCGCAAGACCTGACGGAATGCTCCGCGGGCTTGTTTGAGGATCTCTTCGCGATGGGCAATGTACAACAGCCTTCTTCGTCCGATGTTATCCTTGCAAAAACGGCTGTAGTCGAATGCGGCAATCATGGTTTTTCCGGTACCTGTTGCGGCTATCACGAGGTGCTTCTGTTTTCCGGCTCCCCTTTCAGCGGCTATATCTTCAAGGATAACCTGCTGATAGCCATAAGGGCGCAGATCGAAAAAGGAGATGGTGTCGTCCGTGTTTGATTCAGTGCGCTCCTGCAACAGGGCTTGCTCAAGGGTTGGTAAATCATCTGTTCGGCACGGCGTGAATTCTGCAGTATCCTCCCAGTGTGATTCAAAGGTGGCTATGGCGTGCTGCCACAAATGATCGGTCTCATATTGGCTGATTTTAGCCGTCCATTCCAGCCCTTCATCGAGCGCAGCCTTGGAAACATTGGCTGAACCGATATAAGCTGAGCCGAAGCCTGTGGCACGATGGAATAAATAGGCTTTGGCATGCAGTCGGGTGCGCCGGGTATCGTAGGAAATCCGTACTTCAGTATTGGGCAGTTCAAGCAAGCTCTTGATGGCCTTCAGGTCTGTTGCGCCCATGTATGAGGTGGTCGCAATGCGCAGGAGTGGCCCGCCATCAGGTGCGGCGTTTTGTGTGAACTCGCGCAGGGCGGGAAGCAGGGGCAGGATACCCGCAAATTTGATGAACGAGACAAGCCAGTCGGCACGGTCACAGCTCGCCAGTTCTTTTATGAGCTGCGTAAGCAGGGAGGGAGTTCGTGATGAGCCGGTAAGCAGGGCTGATACCGAGAGTGGTGTATCGGGGCGAAGCGTTGGTGCCGAAAAAGGCGGTGGCGGTTTGATCTGCTGAAGGGTCTCTGCTGAGAGCGGGCGAAGCGCCTCGATAATTGAAGAGAGGTGTTCAGGTGTTTGAAATGCCAACTGCAGCGCTTGCGTCAACGCCTCTCCCCTTTTACGGGCAATCGCTTCACTGATGAAGGCCGCAATTTCGTGTGCCAGCGGGATGGCGAGGTGATGATGAAACTCTTCTGCAGCAAAGTCTGACCAAACGGCACGCTCAAGCAGGCCGGCTTTTTTGAGTCGCTTATGCAGTTGCGTGGTATGGAGCAGATCGTACAAGCCAGCTGGAAGCTCTTTTGCTGTAGTCATCTGAACTTCCTTTTGCTGAACATGAAGATCTCCTTTTTTTGCCCAATCTCAGCCATATTAATCATAATGCTGTAATACTACAAAAATCAAGCTGTTACGGGACTGCCAAATTGTTCTCTCTGAAGAGGGTTTGCATCAATCCCTTTCAGCTTCACGGCTGAATAATAGCAGGTGACCTGGGAAAACGTCTATCCGATACAAAGAAATATTTCTCTATTTGCAGCCGTCCATGCCGGGAGAGAAGTAGAGTTGGCAGACTCCCCTGTTCGTGCGTAATTGCTGCAGGTGATGAGAGAGGAAAATTCAAAAAATCGGCATCTTCCCCGGCTTTTTCCCTTCGAGTTGGTGCAGCGTGTTGTTTCCAATTCCGGATTTTGGCTTGAGGGCTTGGTGGTTGGGTTCTAATTTGAAAATATCTAAATTAATGGCAGTGTAGAACGCAATGTATTTTTTGGCAGTGTACGGGTTTTTTTAATGATAAGAATGGTTAACGGATTGAATGTCAAAGTTAGATCAGACATAAGGAGTTTGAAAATGCATGCTATAGAATTTGAAACTACATCCCATCAACATACTATTCGCGTGCCCGATAGTGTTCCTGATGGCGTTCTACTGAAAGTCGTCCTGCTTTCGGAAGTCCCGCTTGCCAAACCACCTGTTGAGCACAATCTCAAGGCCTTGCTTGCCTCCATAACTGAAGGTATGACTGCTGAAGACACTGAGCGTTCGCAAGATTTTGGTAGAGAGGTGACAGAATGGGTTTCCTGATTGATACCAACATTTTGTCGGAAGTTCAAAAAGGCAGAAAGGCGGATATTGGCGTCAAAAGCTGGTACGATAATTGCGATCCTGAAGAGATATATCTTTCTGTATTGGTTGTTGGTGAAATTCGTCAAGGTATAGAGCGCTTGAGACGACGTGATCCGATTCAAGCAGAACATCTTGAGAACCGACTCCGCGAAGTGAGATCAATAATGCAAGAGCGGATATTGCCAATCACAGAGAATATTGCACAACGGTGGGGGAAAATCAATTCACCCGACCCGTTGCCAGTCATTGATGGTTTGTTGGCGGCTACAGCACTTGAACATGGTATGACGTTGGTGACTCGCAATGTGCGTGACGTGAAACGTAGTGGAGTGCTTTTACTCAATCCATTTTCAGGAGAGGTTGGTATATAACTCAACAAATATCATCGTACAATCGGGTCATCCTGATGAGGTGCGGTATGCCACTACGGTCATAATCACCGGAAAATTTTTTACCGTAGTCTGGACGTGGCGATAAGAGAACCGTAGAATTATATCATTCAGGAGGTCACAAAATGGCCAAGAAAGAGCATATCGTCACGTACACGGATGACGAATTGCGCGCAATGCAGGAGCGCGGCGAAGATCAAAGCAACTGGGCGGAAGCTTGTGGCATGACGGATGCGGAGATTAAGGCGGCTATTGCTGACGATCCAGACGAGGCGGGCATGGTGTTTGATTGGTCAACAGCATCAGCAGAATTACCGCCGCAGCCTAAGGCTGTCCTCAACATGCGCGTTGATCATGATGTTGATCATGATGTCATGGAATTTTTTCGCAAACAGGGTAAGGGCTATCAGACAAAAATCAATGCTGTTTTGCGCCCTTATGTCGATCAACGGTTACACAACGACCGGGGTTAACGGTCACTTTGCCTCACAGGCCATTACTCTGACTCCGTTCCGGGAGACTTGTTTTCAGCTTGACGTCTTTTGATGATCTCTTCAGCCGTGAGGCGCACGACCTTACCGTCAATCATGGTGATAATCTCGGTATTGGTACGAATAGCGAGTTCCTCGGCAGCCCTGCCTGCACGTTGCATTGCCGAATAGGAGCCCGCCATGTCAGGGTCGGGGGAAAGTCGAATATCTTTTACTGTCATAATATCAGCACCATTCAATGAGTTTTGGAGGAGTACAGGTGCCGTCATAGAGTGCCCATGAGTCCACAACTGCTTTGTATTTTCTGTTGAAATTATCCAAGCCTGCCGCAAAACGACGGCGAATGACATCTTCTGGAATGTTATGGCCGCCTTGCCTCAGTCGTACGGCAACTCGTGAAACAGCAATATCTGCCGAGCAAAGGGAGATAAACCAGATTTTGACCACGTACCCTTGAAATTTCCAATCGACAATGCGTTGCAGGTAAGTCAAGCCTGAGAGTGTTGTTTCAAAAGAAAAGCTCTCGCCTTTCAATGCGCAATCCTCAATTTCCTTGAGCATTATTCGTGCAGCTTTAAACGCGGCCACTTCCGGGTTAAAAGGAGAAAGCCCGGCAGCAATTAAATCTGCATTGACAAAACGCAACGTATGAGCCTCCTGCGGAAGAAAGTCTCTTGCGAATGTCGTTTTACCAGCTCCATTAGGCCCGGCTATGATAATAATTTTCTTCAATCTCTTTGTTGTCGCTCTGCTGCCTGGTTGATGCGAATCCCTTTTGTAAAGGTAAAACATTTATCTCACTCTCTTACATAGAGCACAGCATGATTGCATAACACTTTATATTATTGTAATTTCCATCGAATTGAAAATGAATGTCAGGGCTTACCTGCTGTTTCACATTCGCTTCAACGTGCTCTTAATAATACAAATCCATCCATCAATCTCCATTTTCATCATCACCCAAGTTAGCGCTCTCAACCGCTGGCAAAAGCATATTCGCTTCTGCGGCATCCAATGACTCAACGCTCCGAAGCTTGCGCTGGATGGCTTTTGTTCGCTTGCCCATGACAT
>CAIJPS010000070.1 GCA_903822595.1 uncultured Chlorobiaceae bacterium | reverse complement strand
GAGCCTGCCGAAACGCTTGAGATCAGTAACCGCATTCAGGATCTGGAGATCAGCGAGCGGCGCGAGATTGAGCGCATTTTGAAGGAGATGACCGAGGAGCTGCGGCCTGAGCTTGAGAATCTGAGGCATAATGAAACGCTGCTTGCTGAGTTTGATGCCTTGTATGCACGGGCACGCTTTGCCGTTGAAACGAATTCGGTGCTTCCCGCTCTTGCCGAAGGTCATTCTCTTCGCATTATCAAGGGGTTTCACCCGTGGCTTCTGATTTCGCATCACCAGAAGGAGGTGTTGCCGCTTGACCTCGATCTGGATGAGGATGACCGGGTGCTGGTGATTTCAGGCCCCAACGCGGGTGGTAAATCGGTTGCAATGAAGACAGCCGGGTTGCTCTGCTGTATGCTGGTTTACGGCTATCTTTTGCCTTGCAGTGAGAGCTCGGTCTTTCCTCTTTTCAGTGATATTTTTATTGAGATTGGCGATGATCAGTCGATTGAAAATGATCTCTCCACTTTCAGCTCTCATCTTGGCGCCATCAAAACCATTCTTGATGTTGCGGGGAGCCGCGATCTGGTGCTGATTGATGAACTTTGTGCCGGTACTGATGTGGAGGAGGGGGGAGCCATTGCCCGTGCGGTGATGGAGGAGCTGCTCAATCGCGGTACGAAAACCATTGTGACCACCCATCTTGGTGACCTGAAAGCTTATGCCCATGAGCGGGCGGGAGTGGTCAACGGTGCGATGGAGTTTAACCGGGTTGGGCTGGTGCCTACCTTCCGTTTTGTCAAGGGGCTTCCGGGCAACAGTTTTGCCTTTTCGATGATGAAGCGGATGGGCTTTTCCGAAACGATGGTCGAGCGGGCATCGGGATTCATGCAGGATGAGCGTATCGGGCTTGACCGGATGCTTGATGACTTGAGCCGCCTTTTTGAGGAGAATCGCCTGCTTAAGCAGCAGCTTGAGGTACAAAAGGAGGATCTTGCGGTACGGGAGCTTGCGATGCGCACTGAGGAGGCCCGCCTTGAGCGGAAGCGCAGGGAGCTGAGGATTGGCGCCTCAAGGGAGCTGCAGAAAGAGGTGGAACATGCCCGAAAAGAGATCCGCGATATTGTTCAGGAGGTCAAGAGTGCATCGGTTGACAGAACAACAGTGCAGGATGCGAGAAAAAAACTTGGAATGAAAAAGCAGGAGGCAGAAAAGAGCGAAGCTGCCCTGCGTGCGGAAGCTGAGATGGCGGTGCCGATTGATCGTACTATCCGCGAGGGTGACCTGGTCAGAATTCTCGACAGCACGGCTTCCGGCCAGGTTGAGAGTGTCAATCAGGAGAGTGTTGTGGTGCTGTGCGGTAATTTCCGATTGACCACATCGCTGAAAAACCTTGAAAAAACATCGAAAACACAGGTAAAAAAAATTCTTAAGGAGCCCGCACCCCGCCAACATAAGGCCTCCTGGTCGGCTACAACTTCAGTGGTAGAGTCAACAAAGCTCGATTTACGGGGGCTTAGCGGTGATGAGGCGATTATGAAAATTGACCGTTTTCTTGATACGATGCTTCTTAACCGTATGCATTCAGCGATGATCCTTCATGGCAAGGGAACCGGTTCGCTCCGGCAGCGGACGGCGGAGTTCCTGCAGCAACATAAAGCTGTCAAGAGTTTTCGTCTTGGCGAGTGGGGAGAAGGTGGGGCTGGAGTGACGGTGGTGGAACTGGAGTGACGGTGGAGTAAAAACCATTATTATTTCTGACAAGGCAGATACATTGAAAAACAGCGTTCAATACCGTATCTTGTGCCGAAGAGGGATAGCAAAGGCTTTTTTCGCTTTTTCTGCTTTTAACCATAAAACAATATAATCCTTCAGGGTTTGAAAGAAGAGTACCAGACATATTTGACGATACCCAACCAGTTGACCGCCTTGAGGATTCTGCTTGTTCCGGTTTTTGTCGTGCTGCTGCTGCAGGATGATCCCTGGCTCAAGCTTTTCGGTGTGCTTGTTTTTGCTGTGGCCTCCCTGACCGATATCTATGACGGGTATCATGCAAGAAAATATGGCGTTGAGACCCGTCTTGGTGCTTTTCTCGATCCGCTTGCCGATAAACTGCTTATTACAGCGGCTTTTCTTCTCTATGTCTGGATGGGTTACCTAGTGCTCTGGATGGTGGTTCTGGTTGTTGTTCGCGATGTTGTTATTACGGCGCTGAGGATTTATGCTGAATATAAAAACAAGCCCGTCGTGACAAGTGTGGAGGCGAAATACAAAACGGTGGTACAGAATGTTTTTGTCTATGTGATCATGGTGCTGATGTTGATGAAGGAGGCAGCTTTTTCAGGCAAAAGTGTTGCGGTGATGATCAGCCGCTTTCTTGTTTCTGATAATTTGTACTATGTCATGCTTGCAGTAACGGTTTTTACCGTTTATACCGGCATCTCCTATCTGGTGAGTAACTGGAAGATCTATTTTCAGAAGCCTCTCCCCGGTCGATAAGAGCATGAAGCTTCTTGTGGCTAAAATCTTCTCCACCTGTTTTGGAATTGGATATTTTCCGGCAGCGCCCGGAACGGTGACGAGTGTGGTGGCTGTTCTCGGTTATTATTTTTTCCCGGTTCTGCACAATCCGTTGTTGCTGCTTTTCCTTGTTTTGCTTTGCAGTGTTGTCGGTATCTGGTCTGGGGGAGTGATGGAAGAGCATTTTGGCAACGATCCTTCAATTGTAACGATTGATGAGCTTGCCGGTCAGTGGCTGGCTCTTGTGGCCTTGCCGGAGGGGGTGGTTCCCCTCCTGCTCTCTCTGGCATTCTTTCGCTTTTTCGATATCGCAAAACCGGGTCCGGTTGATGCTCTCCAGCGGTTACCGGGTGGGTGGGGGATTATGTTGGATGACCTGCTTGCCGGATTGTTTGCCAATCTTTCAGTGCGGGCCCTGCTTTTGCTCCTTTCTCTTTTTCACCTCTGGCCTTCTCTGTAAAAATGCCTTATGTTTTCTGTCATGGTCGGGGTATCGAAGCCGATTTCACGGTAGAGGTCGTTCATGTTGCCATGGGTTACGAATGCATCGGGAAGGGCGATTTTCAGTACCGGTCGGTTCAGTCCTTTGGTATTGAGGTGGTCGATAACGGCGCTGCCAAGTCCTCCAATCATGCTGTTTTCTTCAAGAACGGCAAAATGGGTTGAACGTGCGGCCAGTTCTTCGACCATGCCGGTGTCGAGCGGCTTGAGAAAGCGCATGTTGACCACGGTGGCATTGATTCCCTCTTTTTCCAATATTGCGGCTACTTCAAGAGCTTTTCCCGTCATGGTGCCCATGCAGAGCAGTGCAAGACCGCTGCCCTCCCTCGCAATCTGTGCCTTGCCGAGAGGTATGGATGTGAAGTTTTTGTGGAGAATCATACCTGTTCCGTTTCCTCTCGGATAACGGATTGCAACCGGTCCGCTCAGATCGTAGAGGGCGGTATAGAGCATGTCGCGCAGCTCCTGCTCATTTGCCGGGGCCATGATGACAAGTCCCGGCACGGCATTAAGCCATGAGAGATCGAATGCACCATGATGGGTAGGGCCATCTTCGCCAACAAGCCCGGCACGGTCGATGGCAAAGACAACATGCAGATTTTGCAGCGCCACATCATGAATCAACTGGTCGTATGCTCGCTGCAGAAAGGTTGAATATACAGCAAAAACCGGTTTGAATCCCTGGGTGGCAAGACCTGCGGCAAAGGTGACCGCATGTGCTTCGGCAATGCCGACATCATAAAAGCGATTCGGCAGGGCATTCTGGAAAAGGTCGAGCGATGTGCCGCTTGGCATGGCAGCGGTAATGGCGGTGATGGTAGGGTCTTTCAGGGCCAGCTCAACAAGGGCTTCGCCAAAGACCTCCTGATATTTGGGAGGAAGTGAAGTATCGGCGGTTTTGAGCAATTTGCCCGTTGTTGTATCAAAACCGCCGTTGTGTGCGTGCCACTTGCTCTGGTTTTCCTCTGCTGGCTTGAACCCTTTTCCTTTTTTCGTGTAAATATGCAGTAATTTTGGGTGAGGAAGTACCTGCATCTCCTTGAGCGCCTTGACGAGCTGCTCCATATCATGGCCATCAATCGGTCCGAAATATCTCAGGCCAAGGGCCTCAAAAAATGCCCCTGGTGTCAATGCGGCCTTGACCCCATCTTCAATTTTACGGACTGCCTTTTTTGCCTTCTCACCCAGCTCGTTATTGAAAAGCGAAAGAGATTTCCAGACCAATTTGCGGGCCCTGTTGTAGCTCTTGTTCAGGGTGAGTTTGACAAGATGGTGCCGCAGTGCACCGGTATTTGACGAAATGGCCATCTGGTTGTCGTTGAGGATGACAAGCACGTCGCTTTTCAGATCCCCGAGATGGTTCATCGCCTCGAATGCCATGCCTCCGGTCATGCTCCCGTCTCCTATGACAGCGATAACTTTTTCATTGCCGCCGGCAAGCTCTCTTGCCACGGCGACTCCTGCGGCCGCGGAAATTGAGGTGGAGGCGTGCCCGACTCCGAAAGTGTCGTGGGCACTTTCCGATCTTTTTGGAAAACCTGCCAATCCACCGAACTGGCGGTTGGTCTGCATCCGCTCTCTTCTTCCGGTCAGCATTTTATGGACGTAAGCCTGGTGTCCGACATCCCAGATTATTTTGTCGTGTGGAGAGCTGTATACATGATGCAGTGCTACAGTCAGTTCCACAACGCCAAGGCTTGAGGCAAAATGGCCTCCATTCAGCGAAACAAGGTTGATGACCTCTTTTCGGCACTCATCAGCCAAGGTCTGGAGTTCAGCCATGCTGAGCTTTTTCAGATCATCAGGAGAACGGATTGCTGAGAGAAGGGTCATCTGTTGTGTGATGGTAACCGGAAGGGAGTCAGGCATGGTGTTTTAAGGCTACTGGTTCTTATCATATTGTGTAACTGTAACCATGCTTCAAGCTTCCCGGTTCCATTCCTGGTAATTCACCCCTTGTGTGCGTTCAAATGCCTGAAATCTGCAGCAGTACGCTTCTCTCTTCGCGTGGCCCGTCAAGTTCAACAAAGAATATCGATTGCCACTCTCCGAGAAGCAGTTTCCCTTCGGAGAAGGGAATTGTTTCAGAGCTGTTCATGAAGAGCCCGAGAAGGTGAGAGTGGGCATTGTGGCGACCATCAATCGGATTGAGGTTATGCTGGTAGTTCCCATCCTTTGGCACAAGACGCTTGAGCCAGGTCTCCATATCCTCAAGAAGGCGTTCCTCTTTTTCATTGATATTGACAAAGGCTGTTGTGTGGCGGCTTATAATAGTAACCTGTCCTCTGTCGAGTCCTGATGAAGAGATAGCTGCAGATACCTCGGTGGTAATGTCGATGATTTCAATAGGCTTTATGGTTCGTTTCCTGATGGTGTGTGTAATGATCTGCATAATCTTGAAGAAATGAATTATTGCTGCTTGAACAGGTTAGAACCAGAATAACGTTGTTGTTCTTACTCTTTTTGGTGTGCTGCTTCTGATGTCAGGCAGGTTATGACTATAGCTTCATGAGGAGAGAGAGTAATTTTCATCACTTTTTCAGCATAATGAATGCTTGTCTTGTTTTTGTTTTGTGTGCTGAGTACGGTGAGTTTCTTCATTGAGCTATATTCAAGGGAAGGGTGACTGAATTCCAGAGCAATGCCCGTTCCGCTGAAATTCGCCAGCACATAGGCACTCTCTTTTTTTGTAAAACGATGAAATCCAAGACAATGCGAGTTGTTCGGCAAATTCAGGTTGAGCCATTCAATTCGCCCTTCCTGAAACACCTCCCTCTCTTGAAGTAAAAAAAGTTTTTGGTAAAACTTTGCAAGCTTATCGTCGCTGGCTTCACTTGCCTGCCGGAGAAGTTGAACAGGGATTTTCTTACTGAAGCCATATATCTGATCCTGATGGATAAGATGCATCCCTGGAGATGTCAGCATTACCAGAGCTGCGGCCTTGTTGTTCAGTCCAATTTTTTCAGCAGCCCTTGGTTCATCATGGTTTTCAAGAAACCGGCAAAGATGTTGCTGATATTCCCAATTGCCAAGCAGGTGTCCGGTCAGTTTTTCAACATTCACAGCTCCATTGCCGAGGTAGTCATAAAATGGTTTGTCGTAGGTAAAGTCAAACCCCTGTTGCTGCAACTCCCACTCCTTGTTCCAGTAGGCCTCAGCCAGGAAAATAAAGCCGGGATAGCGGAGTTTTACTGCGGCGATTGCCTTTTCCCAGAACTCCTCCTCCATGATACCTCCAAGGCCGCTCCATGTGGTGTTGAAAACACTTTTCAGAACCAGCATGGCAACATCACATCGGACGGCATCACAGAGTGAGCTTATTTTGAAAAGGTTTTCTGTCATCATCTTGTGCGTCTCTTTCCTTGCATAGTTGAGTTGCAGCGTATCCGTCCAGGGATCAAAGTAGGGGTCTTTGCCGTAGGCCAGATATGTCTCTTTCATATACTCATAGCCAGGTTTGGGATCCTGGCACTGCTCCTCACTGCAAATTGGAATAAAATATTCCGGGTGTTCGGGCAGGAAAGCATTGTCGAGAGCAAGATGGTTTGGCACAAAGTCGAGCATGAGTTTAATGCCGCATGCATTAAGCTTTTCACGGAAAGTCAATAGTTCGGTCTCTCCTCCCAACGCCTCATTAACGGTATAAGAAGGGATAGAATAGGGCGATGAAGCAATATCCTCTGGAGTTACTGTCGGGATATGTTGCAGAAAGGATGCCCGAAGGCCATTATGTGCAGTTGCAATTGCCTTGCTGTACTTGCTTGGTTTCCATACACCCATCAACCAGACCATGTCAAAGTTGCAGGTTGAAAAAAAGGCAAACTCCTCGTCGGGTATGTTGCCGAGGGTTACCGAGCGGTTATGCTCTATGCTCAGCTTTTTGAGCCATATTCTGGTATTGATTTCATAAACAAGCGGAAACATGGAGTGCTCTGTTATGGTGGGTAATTGCTTCGCGCTCGGAATATAGCAACTCTGAAAGCCAAAAAGGAGTGGGTGGCAATTAAAAAGAGGGAAAATGATTTGTTTCGCTCTGATTTGTAAAAGGGGTAAAGATGTACGAAATTCAACTGGAGATTTTGGCGCTCTCCGGACGTACGGGGGTGGAGATAGCGCTCTAACTGTTAACAGGTACCAGGAAGTATTGACGGATTTTTTAAACGATCTCAATGAAGTGCAGCGCAATGCCGTAATCGCTACGACCGGGCCTGTTATGGTACTGGCCGGTGCCGGTTCCGGAAAGACAAGGGTGATTACCTATCGTATTGCATATCTTATCAGAAACGAGGGAGTCTCTCCCCAAAATATTCTCGCACTCACCTTTACCAACAAGGCTGCCGGTGAGATGCGTCACCGTGTCGACACCCTGCTGCATCAAGGCAGCTCACGTGGGTTGTGGATCGGCACCTTTCACTCCATTTTTGCTCGTCTTCTCCGCAACTCCATTGACTTGATCGGGTATGACAAGAACTTTTCAATTTTTGACAGTGAAGACAGCAAAAGCCTGATTCGCCAGTCGATGGCCGAACTGAACATTTCTGCCGAGTCGGTGCCGGTAAACACGGTTCAGGGGCTCATCAGCCGGGCAAAAAACAGCTTTATTTTGCCTGCTGAGTTTCATCGCAATGCGAGTGACTATAATCAGCAGAAGGCCTCACAGATTTACGAGCTCTACGCCAGAAAGCTGAAGGAGAACAATGCCCTCGATTTTGATGACCTGCTCATCAAACCGCTTGAACTCTTCAATGCACACCCCGAAGTACTCCAGGAGTTGCAGGAGACGTTTCGCTATATCATGATTGATGAGTATCAGGATACCAACCGGGCTCAATATCTTGTCGCAAAAATGCTTGGAGCCAGGCACCGTAATATCTTTGTTGTGGGTGATGATGCCCAGTCGATCTATTCCTGGCGCGGCGCTGACATCTCCAATATTCTGAATTTTCAGGACGACTACAATGATGCACTGACCTTCAAGCTCGTTGAGAATTATCGCAGTACCGGTAATATTCTCAAGGCAGCGAACAACGTGATCAGTTGCAACTTGCGACAGATTAAAAAAGAGCTGATTTCGCATCGGAATGAAGGTGAGCCGTTGACGCTGATTGAGGCCTACAATGAAAGGAATGAGGCTGAACGGGCGGGGGAGCAGATACGCAACCTGCGTCTGAAACAGGGCTTCGAGTTCAAAAGCTTCGCTATTTTTTATCGCACGAATGCCCAGTCGAGGGTTCTTGAGGATGTCATGCGCCAGCACAAGATTCCCTACAAGATTTTCGGAAGTGTCTCCTTTTATAAACGCAAGGAGATCAAGGATGCTGTTGCCTATCTTCGTTTTGTGCTCAACGATCGTGACGGCGAATCGCTGTTGAGAATTATCAATTTTCCCCCACGGAAAATCGGTGATGTCAGTATTACCAAGCTCAGAGAGTATGCTGAAGAGCGGGAAATAACTCTCTATGAAGCTATTCTGCGGTCTGATGAGGGTGGTTTTCCTGCGCGACTGGTCAATGCTCTTGGCTCCTTCAGTACGGTTATTGAGGCACTCAGGAAGGTGGCTGTCGATGGGACGGTTTACGAAGTTTTGACCGAACTGTTTACTTTGACCTCCATTCCGTTACTTTTGCAGGCGGAAAATACTCCTGAATCGTTGGTTCGTTATGAAAACCTTCAGGAGCTGCTCTCCATGGCAAGGGATTTTTCTGACCATAATCCTGATACGGGCTCTCTTGGTGATTTTCTGGAGAATATCTCCCTTGCTTCCGACTATGATGAAACACTGGAGTCCGATAATTATGTCTCTCTGATGACGGTGCATGCGGCCAAAGGTCTTGAGTTTCCTGTGGTGTTTATTACCGGACTTGAAGAGCGGCTTTTCCCGCTGCACTGCTATGAACCCGAAGAGCTTGAGGAGGAACGAAGACTCTTTTATGTGGCAATGACGAGGGCACAGGAGAAGATATTTCTTTCATGGGCTCAGAGCCGCTACCAGTATGGGCAGCAGCATCATTGCCTCAGATCAATGTTTATCGGTGAAATCGACTCTTCTATCGTACAGACTGAGAGCGGCAACTTTCTTTCCGATCGTCTGGCAAAGGAAAAAACGGCGTCCGGTTTATCCTCCCCATCAAGAGCTTATCCGCAGAAAACTGCATCACCATCTTCTGCAGTTGCTGCAGGAGGGCCGAAGTCATCCCTGTTTCGTGAGGGAACGATGGTGCATCATGCTGTTTTTGGACCTGGAGTCGTACTTGATGTTCAGGGTAGCGGGGCAAAGCAGAAAGTGAGGATAACGTTTCGTAATGCAGGGGAGAAGACGCTGATGGTGCAGTATGCCAATCTTAAAATTCAAAAGTAAGCCGTGCCACAGAGAGAGGGTACGTCACGCATAAATCATTCCGCAGTATGAAGATCCTTTTCGGTGTTCAGGGTACAGGAAATGGTCATATCAGCCGCAGTCGCGAGCTTGTTCGAAAGCTCAAGGAGGATGGTCATGATGTGGAGGTCATTATCAGCGGCAGAAAAGAGGATGAGCTGAAGGAGGTTGAGATATTTGAGCCATACCGGGTTATGAAAGGTATGACACTGGTTACCCATAAAGGCAAGATGGACTATTTCGAAACGACGCTTCAGCTTGATCTCGTTCGTCTGATGTCGGATATTGTGTTGCTCAATACCAATGGGACGGAGCTGATTATTACCGACTTTGATCCGATCACATCAATGGTTGCAAGAACAAGGAATATTCCATCCCTGGGCTTTGGTCATCAGTATGCATTCAGATACAATATTCCCATGGCTCGTGGAACTTTTTTTGAAAAACAGATTCTGCTGAATTTTGCTCCTGCCCGTTACAATGCCGGGCTTCACTGGAGCCATTTTGATCAGCCTCTTTTTCCTCCAGTCATTCCTGCAACGCTTTATGCTGAGCGTTCCGTGATGGTGGTCAAGACAAAAATTCTGGTTTATCTGCCGTTTGAGGAGGTGGAAGATATTACGGCGTTTCTTGCGCCGTTTGAAGCATACGACTTTTTTATTTACGGGAAGGTGCATGAGAATGGTGATGAGGGCCATTTACATTTCAGGAGTTACTCCCGCGAAGGCTTTCTTGCCGATCTTATGGAGTGTAACGGCGTTGTCTGTAATGCGGGATTCGAGCTTCCTGGTGAAGCGCTCCATCTTGGAAAGAAGCTGTTGCTGAGGCCTCTCGACGGCCAGATTGAGCAGCAATCCAATGCGCTTGGCATGGTGGAGCTTGCCTATGGTATGGCGATGGAGAGTCTTGATGGCCCCATTCTTGCCGAGTGGCTGGAGCAGCCATGCCGGGAGCCATTGCATTATGCCAGAACGGTGGATTATATCGCTGAATGGATCGGCAGTGGCCAATGGGATGAGCTTTCGAAATATACCGATGCCGCATGGGCGGAAAAGCCTTACTACTCATGATCATGCATTTCAGGGATCTTGTAACAAAGTGCCGGAGTTACCGGAGATTTGATAGCACCTGCCCTGTACCGAAAGATGTTCTGCGGGAGCTCGTTGAGCTTGCCTGCTATGTTCCTTCGTCAAGAAATTTGCAGCCATTGAAATATATCGCGGTTTGTGAGCCTCCACTGGTTGCCGATCTCTATCCCTGCCTTTCATGGGCAGGCTATCTTGCTGACTGGGCAGGCCCGGCTGAAGGTGAACGTCCCCAAGCCTATCTTGTCATGCTTGGTGACTTCTCAATAAGCAGTGACTTTGCCACCGACAGTGGTATCGCTGCCCAAACCATACTTCTTGGTGCAACTGCTTTTGGCCTTGGAGGCTGTATTCTTGGCTCTCTTGACAAAGAGAAAACAAGAGCGTTGCTCAAAATTCCGGAGAGGTTTTTGCCATTAATGGCTATTGCTCTTGGAAAACCCGCAGAGACGGTCGTCATTGACCAGATGGGCGAAGATGATTCTGTTCACTACTTCAGGGATGCAAATGGTATTCATCATGTGCCAAAAAGAGTGGTAGACGATGTTCTTTTGGCATTTCTTTAACCCGCTATGGAGCTGACTTCACGGCAGATGATCCGTATTGATGAACTTATCAGAGCTTACCGTCAGGGTTTTTTCCCGATGTCAGACCCTCATGAGGATGAGAAAGTCTACTGGTGCCAGCCTTACAGAAGAGCGGTGTTTGATCTTGATACGTACAGAGCTTCTCGAGATGTTCTTCGCCTGACCAGAAAAAATGAGTTCAGCGTGACTTTCGACAGGGAGTTCGAAGCAGTGATCAACGGATGTGCTGCTCCGCGAAAAAATGATCATGAAACCTGGATTTCAGGGGAAATTATGGAGGCTTATATCAAGCTGCACAATCTCGGTCTTGCCCACAGTATTGAAAGCTGGTATCAGGGTGAGCTTGTCGGCGGCTTGTATGGTATAGCCCTGGGAGCGGCCTTTTTTGGAGAATCGATGTTTTCCCTCCGCTCCTATGCATCACGGATAGCGTTTGACCGTCTTGTCTTGCATTTGAGAGAGCGAGGGTACCTGCTGCTTGATGCCCAGATCATGAACCCTCACCTTGAAATGCTCGGAGCTGTTGAAATTGAGCATGAGGAGTATATGCGGCAACTCAATCATGCACTGCAGAAAAAGATAGTTTTTCTCTAAACAGGGGAAAAATGGTACTTTGTAAATCGATAGTTTTTCCCTCCCGAAGAGGGGATGCCTTTTGGGATTATTGACCTTTAACTGGGGAGTTTTTTATGTTGTCGAGGGACTTAACGGAAAATCAGTCGCAGACCAGAGTTATCATTTATTCAGGAAAAGGGGGGACAGGGAAAACTACCATTTCATCATCAACAGCGGTCTCTCTTGCGAGACAGAACAAGAAGGTGTTGATTATGTCTTCCGATCCTGCCCATTCGCTTTCGGATGTTTTTAATGTCCGCATAAGCCGCAATGATCCCCAAAAGATCGAAGAGAATCTCTACGGCCTGGAGGTTGATACGGTTTACGAGCTTAAAAAGAACATGTCCGGATTTCAGAAATTTGTCTCTACCTCCTACAAAAACAAGGGTATTGACAGCGGCATGGCTACTGAGTTGACCACTCAGCCTGGTCTTGACGAAATTTTTGCCTTGAGCCGTCTGCTTGATGAGGCCCAGTCAGGTAAGTGGGATGCCGTTGTGCTCGATACCTCTCCGACAGGAAATACCCTTCGGTTGCTTGCTTACCCGGAAATCATTATCGGCGGAAACATGGGCAAGCAGTTTTTCAAGCTCTACAAAAACATGTCGTCGCTGGCTCGTCCGTTGAGTGGAAAATCCATTCCGGATGATGACTTTTTTAATGAGGTCAATGTGCTTCTCAAGCAGATGGAGGATATCAACAAGTTTATTCTCAGCCCGGAGGTTACCTTCCGGCTGGTACTGAACCCTGAAAAGCTCTCAATTCTTGAGACCAAGCGAGCCTACACGTTTGTGCATCTTTATGGGATAAATGTCGATGGTATTGTGATCAACAAGATTCTTCCCACGTCAAAAACTGTTGGAGAGTATTTTGAATTCTGGGCTGATCTGCACAGCAAATATCTGATGGAAATAGACAGCTCCTTTTATCCTACTCCGGTCTTCCGCTGTCATCTGCAGAGAACCGAGCCCATCGGGCCGGATGCCCTGCATGATATCAGCAAACTGGTTTTTGGTGAGCAGCAGCCTGACAAGATTTTTTATTCCGGAAAAAACTTCTGGATTGAAAGCAAGAAAAATGCAGGAACGGACGATCATCGCGAAGTGCTCTGTATCAAAATACCCTTTCTCAAGGATGCCGAAGAGGTTACCGTCAACCGGATGGGCACCGATATTGTTGTTACCGTAGACCGGGCCCAGAGGATCATTACCCTTCCAAGAGCGTTGTACAGTCTTGAAATGGAAGAGTTTCTCAGGGAGGATAATCTTCTTCGCGTTGTGTTCAGGGAAATCGTGGTCGAAAAGGAGGAGATGGAGTTGAGTGTTAATAAAAATGTGCTCGATAAACTCCGTTCGATGAGGCGAATGAAAATATAACGGAGCTGTTTGTCGCCGCCTGAAAGAAAAATTCCGGGGAAAGAGTTTAAGTTTTCACGGGAATCTTGTATCTTCAATGTTTAAAATGTTGAGTTAAAGGGAATTTACCCCAATCTTTGTTAAAGAATCAGCTTATATCATGTCCCAGAAAGCGCACTATGGTTTGTTGAAAGGGAAGAAGGGAATCGTTTTTGGTCCGCTTGATGAAAGCAGTATCGGCTGGCAGATTGCGCTTCATGCCTACAGGGAGGGCGCAGAGATCGCCATCTCGAATGTTGCAGCCGCGTTGCGTTTCGGCAATATCGAAGAGCTCTCAACATTATGCGGAAACGCACCGATGCTTGTTTGTGATGCTTCGAAAAATGAAGATGTCGATAACTGTTTCAAGGAGCTCAAGGAGAAAATCGGACCGGTCGATTTTATTGTGCATTCCATCGGGATGTCACAGAATATTCGCAAGCAGTTGCCCTATGAAGATCTCAACTACGAGTGGTTTATTAAAACTCTCGATGTTTCGGCTTTGTCATTGCACCGGCTTGTCTCTTATGCCCTGAAGAATGAGGCGATCAATGCTGGTGGCAGCATACTCTCCCTTTCCTATATTGCTTCACAGAGAAATTATTGGACCTACTCTGATATGGGAGATGCGAAATCCCTGCTTGAGTCTATCGTTCGCAGCTATGGACCGAGGCTTGCAAGGCAGGCTATCCGTATCAACACGATATCACAAAGTCCAACCTATACCAAGGCGGGGAGCGGTATTCCAGGTTTTGAGAAAATGTATGAATACAGTGATCTCATGTCTCCTCTTGGAAATGCCTCTGCTGAGGAGTGTGCGGAATATTGCATGACTATCCTCAGCGATCTTTCCCGCAAGGTTACCATGCAGAACCTTTTCCATGATGGCGGTTACAGTTCAATGGGAGCGACCATTCCCATGATCAAGCTGGCTCATGAAGTGCTCAACGACAAGGAACTCGCAGCGCGGGTTGGTCTTGATGAGTTTACCTCTTCCCGATGAGAGCCTGGGGAGAAAGCCGCCTTGTTTCCCTTTTTTTTTGACAGACAAAAGTCTGGGTACCCTCTATAGATGATATATACCGTCAATTTTTCAGCGCTTCAACGTTCGGTGCGCTGAAAATTACGGTCAGTACTATTGCGTTTTTTTATTGGTGGATTTGCACGGTTCATCATCCTGCATTGACCGCTCAAACCATCAGCGCAGGATGTGTGGGGGGCCTTGCAAGTTGTATCTCTATTTGCTTCCGCTTGGCCAGCAGTCGCTTTTGTGCGATTTCGTGATAGCCTTTTCCTGTAGTTTTCTTTTATCAAATAATTTTGAAAATACTTAAAACAACACTTTACAGATGGCAAAAACAGCAAAAATTATTTACACCAAAATTGATGAGGCTCCCGCTTTGGCAACCTACTCTCTTCTACCCATTCTTAATGCATTTGCCAGGGGTACCGGCGTTGATTTTGAGCCAAAGGACATCTCTCTTGCCGGAAGAATTATTGCAAACTTCCCCGAAAATCTGACCGAGAGCCAGAGAATACCTGATTATCTTGCTGAGCTGGGAGCTCTTGCACTGACACCCGAGGCAAATATCATCAAGCTTCCAAATATCAGCGCATCAATTCCCCAGTTGAGAGCAGCAATCAAAGAGCTGCAGGATCATGGTTACAACATTCCTGATTACCCGGAGGCCCCTGCAAATGAGGCTGAAAAAGAGCTCCAGACACGTTTTGCCAAGGTTCTTGGCAGTGCTGTAAACCCGGTTCTCCGCGAAGGAAATTCCGATCGCCGTGCACCGCTTTCAGTAAAGGCATTTGCCCAAAAGAATCCGCACAAAATGGGAGCATGGAGCAGCGACTCGAAATCGCATGTCGCCTCCATGAGCGCCGGTGATTTCTATGGCAGTGAAAAATCCGTTACGCTCGGTGCAGCCACCACCGTCAAAATCGAGTTTGTTGACGATTCAGGGCAGTCAATCGTTCTGAAAGATAAGACTCCGCTCCTCCCTGGTGAGATCATTGATACGGCAGTCATGAATGTCCGTTCTCTCCGCAACTTTTTTGCAGAGCAGATTGCCGATGCAAAGCAAACCGGCGTTTTGCTCTCGCTGCACCTGAAAGCCACCATGATGAAGGTCTCTGACCCGATCATGTTTGGTCATGCCGTTACCGTTTTCTATAAGGATGTGTTTGAAAAACACGCAGCCATCATCAAAGAGCTTGGCGTGAACGTCAACAACGGCCTGGGTGACCTCTACGCAAAAATCCAGAAACTGCCTGAACCAGAGAGAGTTGCAATTGAAGCCGACATCAAGGCGGTCTATGCCACCCGTCCGGCATTGGCAATGGTTGATTCCGACAAGGGTATCACCAACCTTCACGTGCCGAATGATATCATTGTTGATGCATCCATGCCTGTGGTCGTTCGTGATTCCGGCAAGATGTGGGGACCGGATGGCAAGCTTCACGATACGAAAGCAATGATTCCTGACCGCTGTTATGCAACCATGTACCAGGCGATCATCGAAGACTGTAAACAACATGGAGCATTTAATCCTGCAACCATTGGCAGTGTTCCAAATGTCGGGCTTATGGCCCAGCAGGCTGAAGAGTACGGTTCACACAACAAGACCTTCGTAGCGCCCGGAAACGGAACGGTCAGGGTTGTTGATACCGCTGGTCAGACGCTTCTCGAACAGAGTGTCGAAACGGGCGATATCTTCAGAATGTGCCAGGCAAAAGATGCGCCGGTCAAGGATTGGGTAAAACTTGCGGTTAAAAGGGCAAGAATAACCGGAGCTCCTGCAATTTTCTGGCTCGACAGCAAGAGGTCTCATGATGCTGAGATCATCAGCAAAGTTACCGAATATCTGAAAGAGCATGACACCACCGGGCTTGATATCCGTATTCTTACCCCGGTAGAGGCAATGCGCTTCTCTCTGGAAAGAATCAGGGCAGGCAAGGATACCATCTCGGTCACCGGAAATGTTCTGCGTGACTATCTGACAGACCTTTTCCCGATTATTGAGCTTGGCACCAGTGCAAAGATGCTCTCGGTTGTTCCCCTCATGAACGGTGGCGGACTCTTTGAGACCGGCGCAGGCGGTTCAGCTCCAAAACATGTTCAGCAGTTTCAGAAAGAGGGTTATCTGCGCTGGGACTCCCTCGGAGAATTTTCTGCTATTGCCGCATCGCTTGAGCATGTGGCTCAGTCGTTCAACAACGACAAGGCCAGGATTCTGGCAGAGACCCTCGATCACGCCATTGGCAAGTTTCTCGACAACGACAAGTCACCGGCCCGTAAAGTCGGCCAAATCGACAACAGAGGAAGCCATTTCTACCTTGCACTTTACTGGGCTCAGGCACTTGCTGCGCAGCAGGAAGATCAGGAGCTTCAGGCCCGCTTTGCCACCGTTGCACAGCAACTTGGTGACAGCGAAGCTAAAATCAACGAAGAGCTGATTGGGGCACAGGGAAAACCTGTTGATATGGGTGGTTACTATAATCCGGATGAAGCATTGACGACACAAGCCATGCGTCCAAGTGCAACATTCAACGCCATAATCGACGCACTCTGATCTCTTCATCAGCCGTTATACACAAGAAGCCCGGATCTTTCCGGGTTTCTGTGTTCCTACCGTTTTTCACCCTGCATTTCCTCTCTTCTCAATGCGGTTCACTCCAGGCATAGAGAAGCCCTTTGCGGCTCAGTTTTTGCGTTACCTCATCAATATCATCGGGCGATACCACAAAGCAGCCGTTGCTTCTCCCGATTCTCGGGCCGTTAAAGGTCACAAGGTTCAAAAGGATATAACCAAGTGAAACATAATCGGCTGAATGAAGTACAATATCGCGACTGAACGCATTGCCGTTTGCTGCCGGTTCAAGCCCTTCAAGGCGCACAGCTTTTCCGTGGTCACCGATATAGGTATCAAGAACACTATAAAGCCCAAGGCTGCTCATCCCGGACTCTGGTGTATTGGAAAAGCGGGTTGCAAAGAGCTCGCCGGAATTTTTGCCGTGCGCCACCCGGTAAAACGACTCTTCTCCGCTGACAAGATCAATGATCTCCATTCGTCTCAGGTATGAGGGTTTCGAGTAATCCACCACTGCCAGGTAGCGGAATCTCTCTTCCGGATGTGCCGTCCTGTAGCCTTCAAAAGCCGCAAATGCAGCCCGATAAGCCTCGCTGGAAATTTTTTGCGGCAGCCACAACAGTCCAGCCCCGACAACGAGCAGGAGTGCCACCAAACCCCCATAAAAAGCGTTTATTTGTTGAGCGCTCATCTTTTTTGCCGGTTTTGCAGTTTTTCTGCGATTTGCCTTGTGGCAATACCAAAAATAATACTTTCAATTCTTTTGCTGCAACTCTTGCCGCAACTGCCTTTGACATGCTGCTTTTTATAGTGTAGTTTTATCCTGTTTTTGTCCGATAAAACCTGATAAGAACAGGTAAAGACGACAGAAAAATTCAGTTTAATACCCGTTTAAACAGGCAATACGTTCTTGGAGAAAAAGATGGAAGACAGATGGTTATCCGTAGACGAGATTGGAGGCTACCTCGGGGTCAAGCGGGATACGGTTTATAAATGGATCAGTGAAAAATCCATGCCCGCACACAAGATAGGGCGTTTATGGAAGTTCAAAAAAAATGAGATTGATGGTGGGTACGCACAAACGGAGCAAGTGAAAAAGGTGCACAACTGCGTTCAATCAATGAAAAACAAAGTATGGATTTTTAAGTGACTTATGCTGAAAGCTGAATTATTCGAAATGGTTGCCAATGGTGAGAATTCCGGTGTGGAATTTAAACGGGATGATATCCGGCCTGAGCAGTTGGCAAGAGAGATTGTTGCCTTCGCAAATGTTCAGGGTGGCCGAATTTTCCTTGGAGTTGAGGATAATGGAGAGTTTACTGGACTTCAGCGTGCCAATGCCCAGGAGTGGGTTCTGAATGCTTTCAGGGACAAGGTGCACCCGCAAATCATTCCATACTATGAAGAGGTTGAGCTGGAAAAGGGTTTGCGAATCGGGGTGATAACGACTGCGGCCGGAATATCGAAACCCTATGTGATGCGCCACAACAACCGCGAGGAGGTCTATATCCGCATGGGGGATCGGTCTGAACTTGCATCACGGGAACAGCAACTTTGCCTGTTTGAAAGCGGCGGGTTGCTTCATGCTGAGGTTTTGCCAGTTGCGGGCACCTCTTTGTCTACTATTGATAAAAGCAGGCTTATATATTATCTGCAAGACATAATCAAGGATCCTGAGACTCCACAAACCGATAGTGAATGGGTTGAACGCCTGCTCGGTCTTGGATTGATGGCCGATGATGGTATGGGAAACAGGGTCTGCTCGATAGCGGGATTGATCTGTTTTGGCATAAAACCCCGCCGTTTTCTTCGTCAGGCAGGATTGCGAATGATGGCTTTTCAGGGGGATGATAAAGAGTATCAGGCGTTGCTCGATGTGGTGCTGGATGCACCTTTGGTCGGGCGATGGCAACTCTCTGCATCGGGGCAAAAGGAGTTGGTTGATGAGGGGTTGATTGAAAAATTTTCTTCTCTGATCGAACCTTTTATTACTCAGGAAGCATCCGGAATAGATAAAAATATGCGGAGAGAAAAGAGCTGGTATTATCCATGGGAAGCAATTCGAGAGACTGTTATCAATGCTCTGGCTCACCGTGACTGGACAAGATCGGTCGATATTGAGGTGACAAACTACTCTGATCGACTTGAGGTTATCAGCCCAGGGAAACTCCAGAATTCAATGACGGTCAGCAAAATGGTTGCCGGACAACGCTCTCCACGAAATACCCTGATAATGGAAATCTTGCGTGACTATGGGTATGTTGATGCAAGAGGTATGGGGGTGCGTACCAAGGTTATTCCCCTGATGCGGAAGTTCAATCAGGTAGAACCGGTATTTGAGGCTACAGAGGATTATTTGAAAACGATACTCTATCGGAAAAGAGCGGGTGAGTAGGAGTATGAATTTTCTCTTGCTGAAAGCTATGGTGGAGTGATTGTTGTTTTGTGTAACTTCCCCGCACAGTCGGTTTTAAGTAATAGAACAGGTTATAAGGAAAAGGTATGGCACAGAAAACCCTGAACGTTATGTTCATCGGTGATGTTGTCGGCACTCCGGGTCTCCAGATGGTGGGCCGGATGCTGAAAAGTTTTATTAGCAAGTATCATGTTGATTTTGTTGTCTGTAACGGCGAAAATGCCCATCATGGCAAGGGGATGAGCCTTGAAGCGCTCAACCAGCTTCTTGAGGCGGGCGTCAATGTGGTGACCGGGGGCAATCATACCTGGAGCAATTTCAACTTTTTTGATACCCTTAAAACGCACCCGCAGGTGTTGCGTCCGCTTAACTATCCAAAAGGTACTTACGGCAAGGGCTACGCCATCTACAAGCTTCCGAACGGGCTGGGCGATATTGCTGTGGTCAACCTTCAGGGCAGAACCTTTATGTACTCAATTGACTGCCCCTTCAGAACGGCGGACTGGGTGATCAAGCAGATCAAGGAGCAGAGCAAGGATAAGGTGCGCCATATTTTTGTTGATATCCACGCAGAGGCGACCGCAGAAAAGATTGCGCTTGGCTGGTATCTTGACGGCAAGGTTTCGGCTGTGATTGGCACCCACACCCACGTTCCGACGGCAGATGAACGGATTCTTCCAAAAGGGACGGGCTACTGTACCGATGCAGGCATGACCGGGCCGCACAACTCAGTCATCGGAATGCAGATCAAGTCGGCAACCGACAGGATGCTCTACCAGACACCCCACAAATATGAGTGCGCTGAAGATGACGTCCATTTTTCAGGGGTGCTGCTATCGCTTGATGTGTCGAGCGGAAAAACCGTTGGTATCCAGCGGATTTTTTATCCGGAGTTTGACCGTGGTGTAGTGCAGGGATAATGGGTGGTCGTTCCATGCCCAACCTTTCTAAGGGCTTGCCATGGCAAGCCCCTACAAATGTGGTTGGAAATGAAAAAATCAGCTCTTACCGCAAACCCTGCTCAAATTCCTCTGCAATAATGACATCATCGACGCTGCCGATATAGAGCGGTGTGCGCTGATGCAGCTCAAGCGGCTGAATATCGAGAATGCGATCCCGGCCGTTTGTTGCCCGTCCGCCAGCCTGCTCACAGATAAAGGCAAGGGGGTTGGCTTCGTACATGAGCCGAAGCTTTCCACTGAGGTGCTTTGTGGTTGGTGGATAGACGAAGACTCCACCGGTCAGCAGGTTGCGGTGGAAGTCGGCGACCAGTGACCCGATGTAACGGGTGCTGTATGGGCGGTTTGTTGCCGGGTCTTCCTCCTTGATATAGTCAAGATATTTTTTAGTACCCTCGTTGAACTGTGCGTAGGAGCCCTCGTTGATGGAGTAGTACTTGCCGCTTTTCGGGGTGATGATGTTTTCGTGAGAGAGAAGAAACTCTCCGATGGTCGGGTCGTAGGTAAAGCCGTGTACGCCGTGGCCGGTAGTATAGACCATGACAACTGATGAGCCGTAGATCACATAACCGGCGGCAACCTGTTCGTAACCATGCTGCAGGCAGTCACTGATGCTTGCCTTGCCGGGATCGTCGCCTTTGAGCTTGTAGATGGAAAAAATGGTGCCGACGCTGACATTGACATCGATGTTTGACGAGCCATCCAGCGGATCGAAGAGGAGTGCATAGTTGCCGCTCTCATTTTTTGGTGGGATAATTATTCCCTCGTTCTCTTCCGAACCCATAATGGCAAACCGTCCATGCTGACCGATGGCGGAGATGATCTTTTCGTTGGCGAAAATGTCAAGTTTTTTGACTTCTTCACCCTGCACATTGGTGTCGCCTGTTAAACCAAGAATGTCAACCAAACCTGCGCGGACAACCTCTCTTCTTACCAGTTTTGCGGCAAAGGCCACATCGTTGAGAAGGTCGGTAAGTTCGCCATGTGCTTCCGGGAAAAATTTCTGCTGTTCGAGGATGTGGCGTTCAATGGTAATCAAATTACTCATGCTCTCTCTTCCTGATGGTTAGTGCGTTTATAGACCGATAGACAATGCGTATTTTTCGTACTCCAATGTAGAGATATTCAGAGCCTCTTTCAAGTGCAGAGGGGTCAGAGAACTCTTGCAGAATGTTTTTTTTCAGGAAATGGCGAACTCTTGCCTAAATTGAGCTTCTTTCTATCACTCCCCGTTTTCAATTTTTCATGAAACGATACCGCTGGAATTTTTGCTCTCCTGATGAACAGGCGGTTTTAGTTCTTTCAGAGGCGATAAATGTCACTCTGCCTGTTGCAAGGGCACTCTTCAATCGCGGTGTTCAGACATACAAGCAGGCAAAGGACTATTTTCGATCCTCAATCCTTGATCTTCCCTCTCCTTTTCTTCTGCAGGATATGGATCGAGCAGTTGAACGCCTCTTGCGAGCTATCAGGGAACAAGAAAAAATAATGCTTTATGGCGATTATGATGTAGACGGCACAACTGGAACCGCGCTGCTCCTGCTTTTTTTGAAAGAGCAGGGGGCTCAGGTTTCCTACTATATTAATGATCGTTTTACGGAGGGCTATGGTTTATCGACTGAAGGCATAGACGCGGTTGTTCGGCAGGAAGTAACGCTTCTGGTTACAGTAGATTGCGGCATAAGGGAGAATGAAGCGATTCTGCGCTGCGCAGGCCATGGCGTCGATGTCATTATTTGCGATCATCATGAACCTGATGAACTTCCGCAGGCCTATGCCATACTGAATCCGAAGGTTCCGGGCTCTACCTATCCTTTCAGGGAGTTATGCGGCTGCGGTGTCGCCTTCAAGTTTATTCAGGCAATTGCCGAGCGCATGAATGCAGCTCCGGAAAGCTGGCAGAAATATCTTGATTTTGTTGCTATTGCCACAGCGGCCGACATGGTCTCTCTCGAAAACGAAAACCGGACGCTGGTTCGCGAAGGGTTGCATCGGATGCGCACAAAGCCCAGAGCCAATTTACTGGAGATGTTTTCACTCATGAAGGTAGCTCCGGCAGATCTTGGCATGTTTCATATTGCGTTCGGTATTGCTCCCCGTATTAATGCTGCCGGCAGAATGCACTCTGCACATCTCGCAGTGGATTGGCTTCTTTCAGAGTCGTCGGTTGATTCCCGACGCCATGTCGATGAGCTCGATCGCATGAATTCCCTGCGCAGGGAGACGGATGCTGATATTATGGGGAAGGCTGAAAAACTGCTCGAAAGCCATTTTGCCTCTTATTGCTCTTCGATTGTGCTTTATGACGAATCATGGCATATCGGGGTTCTTGGTATTGTTGCTTCAAAAATGATTGAAAAACATTATCTCCCTACCGTTATCCTTGGTGGTATGAACGGGCTTATCAAGGGTTCAGTCAGAAGCGTTGAAGGGCTCAATATCTATGAGGCCCTGCAGGAGTGCGGCGACTATCTCGAACAATTCGGAGGCCATCACCAGGCGGCAGGTATTACCCTTCGGCCCGAAAACTTTGCACCATTCCGCAAAAAGTTCAACGAGGTCTGTTCCACCCTTCTCTCAATCGGACAACGCCAGAAAGAGCTTGTTGTCGATTCAAGACTTGCCCTTGAGGATATCACTGCGAAGTTTATCAATGTGGTCGAACAGTTTGCTCCCTACGGTTATGGCAACCGTGAACCGCTCTTTATGTCGGAGGAAGTTGTTTTGTATGGCCAGCCAAAACTGCTCAAGGAGAGGCATGTCAAGTTTGCCGTCAGGGATAAACATGGACGCACCTTCGAAGTTATCGGTTTTGACCGTCTTGACATTTACACCGAGCTCAAAGCGCACTTCCGTCCGGTATTTTCCATGGTCTATTCTGTAGAGAAAAGGATGTGGAACAACCGGGAGCAGTGGCAAATCAAACTGAGGGATCTTGAGCTCACCAACCGGTAGCAATTTGGGGAAAGAGCTATTGGAGCCCTTCCTCGATTTCAGGCACGCTTTTTTCATGGCTGATTCGGGTGAGAATGCCGGCAAGTGACGAAAGAGCTGAAATAGCGAAGAAGATGAGCGACAGCGCGATGCCCGCATTGGTTTCAAGGTGTATCAATCCAAGCAGGTAAAAGAATGTTATCTCCCGGGCTCCAGCTCCTCCGATCGTGATCGGAATGATGGTCGCTATCGTCGATATGAGGAATATCACCAGATAGTCAACCGTGTTGGTGTGCTGCGAAAGCGCTTTCAGGATAAAAAATACCGATATTACCTGGGCAATCTGAATCAGCAACGACTCGACTGAAGTGATGGCAAAAACCTCGATAAACTGTTTATAGAAGAGTTTGTTCAGAAGCCGTGCCAGTGGGTAGATTGCAATGAGCACGACCCAGACATAAGGCACAAACTGGGGAAAGTGCAAAGCAAAACTGCTTGGTTGCAGCAGCATGAGTGAGAGAAAGATCAATGCGATGATTCCGGATACTCTATCCCAAAAGACAGCATGAAAGACATTGATCATTTTCAATCCGTGGTTTTTCTGCAGTACGTAGATTTTGTAGCCATCACCGCCGACGCCTCCCGGAAGAAAAAGATTATAGAACATCCCGAGATAGTAGAGTTTCAGGTTGTACATCGCGGAGAGCTCAATGCCGATGACCCTGAAAAAGCGGTTCAGACGCACCGCATTGATCACTTTGGAGATATTGAAAAAAAGCAGGGAGAGCAGAAGATACCAGGGGTTGGCGTTACGGATGATGCCGCCAAGTTTGGCAACATCCGTCTTTCTCAGAACAAGATAAAGAGCTGCGCAGGTGACAAGGAGCTGCAGAAGCGTTTTCAGCAGCTTTTTCGGATTGAGTTTACTGTTTGCCAACGATTTTTTTGATGATATAGGGTTTCTTGTTCTGTGACTCGTAATACGTGCGCATGATGAATTCAGCAATAAAGCCGGTCGTAATGAGTTGAATGCCGATAAAAGTCATGATGATGCCAAGGGAGAGCAGTGGTCGTCCACCGATCTGCTCGCCCAATATTTTCAGAGCCAGAAGGTAAAGATTCAGAGCTATTCCGATAAAGAGAGAGAGAAAACCGAGGGTGCCGAAAAGATGCATCGGTTTCTGACTGTATTTCTGGAAGAAGAGCATGAAAAGCAGGTCGCTGAGCACTTTGAAGGTGCGACCGATGCCGTATTTCGATTTTCCAAATACCCTCGGGTGATGCCGGACATCAACCTCCTCCATTTTTGCACCGTACAGTTGCACGAGCACCGGTATGAAGCGGTGCAGCTCACCGTAGAGACCGAGATTTTTTGCAACGTCCTTCTTGAACACCTTCAGGGTACAACCATAGTCGTGGATGTGCACATTGGTCAGATTCCTGATGAGGGCATTGGCGATCTTGCTTGGGATTTTCCTCAGAATCATGCCATCCTGCCGGCCAGCCCGCCGGCCAGCAACCACATCAAGATCGTGGTCATAAAGGTACTGCATCATCATCGGAATATCCGAAGGATCGTTTTGCAGGTCGCCGTCAATGGTGGCTATCAGCTCACCGCGTGCATGATCGATACCTGCCGCCATTGCTGTTGTCTGTCCGTAATTCTTGTTCAGTATGACGAGTTGTGCATTGGATGGTGCGCAAGCCTGGATTTCAGCGACGGTATTGTCGGTAGAGCCATCGTCCACCAGAACAATTTCATGCTCAACCGTCACAAGCGACAAGGCGAGAGCTGCAAAGAGAGGTTTGATATTCTCGGCCTCATTCATGACCGGGATGACGACCGAAAGCTTCATGGTATCAGAATTCATTGCCTTAGTTTTACCATCACAATCCCGTATTTGCTGTAGAGCACAGCAGGAGATTCAAGTTTATCGAGCTGTTTGACTGATGTCAGTACAATTTCGCCCTTCTCCGGAGCACGTCTTTCAACAAAAGATTCCGAATATACTAAAAAAGAGGGGTTATAGATTTTCCACATTACGATTTTATACCCCTTCTCTTTTGCGATGAGAGCAGCTTCCTTTACCGGTTCCTGCATCAGTTTTCCTGCGAAGGGCATAAGGTAGAGATTGACAAGAAGCGCAAAGATAATTCCGGTAGCGATAAGTTTCCATTCATCAGACAAGCGGGGGAGGAATGGGATGGCAGAGACCCCGACAAGAGCGGCACCAATGATCAGCAGATAGCTCTGCCCGGTAAGCCCTGTGGCCCCATCAAGTATCGCCCTGATATAACCGTCGTCGATCTTTTGCAATGCCACCGGCAAGAGCAGCGGGAGACAGGCGAGAGCGGCAAGCAGAAGCAGCGGCCAGACGGCAAAGCTTTTTGTATGATGGCTCAATGGCAGAGCCCTTGCCATGAGGATAAACAGCGGCGTATAGCCGTAGATCATGTAGTGCGGCAGTTTTGTCCCCGAAAGAGAAAAAAAGAGGAAGACAAAACCGAACCAGATCAGAAGAAAACGGTTTAGCCGGTCTGACAGCAGGGTTTTCAGATTGAAGAGGACGGTAAAAAAGAGGCCGGTAAAGGGCGTGAGACCGAGAATGATGACCGGAACATAATAGAACAGGGAGCCCGAGTGCCCCTCAAAAGAGGTGTTGAAACGGCTGATGTTGTGTTTGAAGAAAAACCCTTCAACAAACGCCATTCCCTGTTCACGATATTCAAGCAGATACCAGGGAAGCGCAATGGCAAGAAAGAGCATGATTCCTGTCGGGCTTAATATCATGCGAAACCATTGTTTCAATGATCTCTCCTGCAGTGAAAAGAGAAAGGTTACGGCAACCGGAATAATGAGCGCGATTGGCCCTTTTGTCAGCATACCGAATCCTGCGGCAGCAAAGGCAAGATGCAGTGCTTGTTTTGAGCCTGTTTTGTAGTGATGAAGCAGGCTGAACATGGTCAGTGCAAGAAAGAAGTTGAGCACTCCATCTGCTATGGCTGCTTTTGCAATAACCATTACCTGCAACGACAGCACCATCAATGCTGCGGCAAAAAATGCCTGGCGGTTGCCAATCTCCCTGCGCATAAAAAGAAAAATCGACGCCGCCCACGCGCTTCCCGCAAGGGCGGAGGGAAACCGGAAAGCAAACTCATTCAATCCGAAAAGCTTGACAGAGGCCAGTTGCAGCCAGTAGATCAGTATCGGCTTGTCAAAACGGGGTGCACCGTTCAGCCATGTGGTCAGATAATTTTTACTGATTATCATTTCCCGCGTTGCTTCGCTGAATGCACCTTCATCAACATCAAAAAGTGGCGCAGAGCCAAGGCCAAGAAAAAAACTGGCAAGGATAAGGAGCGCCAGTGCAGCAAGAAACCAGCCGGTTTCAGATTTTGTTTTGTCGAGAGGCATCAAATTTCGATTTGAAATAAAAGTTATAGAGCAGCACCGTGGATACAATGCCCAGAAAAGAGCCGGCAATCACATCGCTGATATAGTGCTGGGCAAGAACAAGACGACTCAAGGCGACCAGGATACCACCAAAAAGAGCAGTAAATCGCCATCGGGGGTAAAGTGTTGCAAAAATTACTGCTACACTGAAAGCTGTTGCAGAATGGCCTGAGGGAAAGGATGTCCAGGCGTTTTCCCAATGGAAAAAGTCAAATCCGTAGAGAGCGTTATTGAAATAGAGCTTTGGCCTTGCCCTGCCAGCGATATATTTGACAAGGTCGGCACTTAACCCTGAAACAGCGACAGAGGAGAAGAGGAAAAGGCCCCAATTGCTCCAATAGGGGTTTCTTTTGAGAAAAACAACAAAGAGCAGTAACCCGGCAACGAGGTAAGCGACTGAATCACCAAAGAGCGTTATTTTGTAAAACACCTTGAACACCAATGTCTTCTCAAGCGCATGGAACCACAACGCAGACGGAATATCTGCAAAGAGATAGCTGAGGACGCAGAGCAAGATAACGGTTACCGAGGCGATACTCCACTGAAGGGTTTTGTTCATCATGGCTCTATTTTTTGTAGATAAGGCTGTAATCGGTAAATCCGCTCATATCACCCTCTTTTGCCTTGAGATGACTTTGAATAAAAAGCAGAAGGCGCGATTCACTTGTTCTTCTTCTATAGATTGCACCCTTCCAGATCACCGATGAGCGGGCGGAAGCTGGAACATCCCTTGACAGAAATAGTGCAAGAACCGGAGTTTTTTGTTGAAGCACTTCGCCAGGGATTGCTTCATCAATCACCCTTCGTTCAGCATAAAAAGGGAGGTTGTGGATCAGCCCACCCTCAAGATAGAGAGGAATGGTTTTCGGGATGTGCTGCTCCCGGTTAATGACGTTGCCGATGCCATCAATCGGCCTGTGCTCTTCAAGTTCCGGAAGAACAGCCGCACTGAAAATCAGGAGGGCGCTGAAAGTACCGATAAAGGGCATGAGGTAACGGAGATCAGCTCTCCATGCGCCCTTGTCCTCACCGTTTTTTTGTGGAAGCCATGGAATAATGATCAGCAGCAACGACGAAGCTGTGATCAGGTGGTAGTAAAAAGGCAGCTTGAAGATGACGATGATAGCCGTGCTGAGGATAATCCCGGCAGCAGCAGGCAAGAGAAAAAGTGCGTTCCAGAGTATGGCTGATACTTTTCCTGCCGGGGTATATCGGGTGATAAAATGAGCAGAAAGAAGCGCCAGAGCGGGATGAGCCTGAATGAAATAGGTTGGTATTTTGCCTTTTGCTGCTGTGAAAATAATGAGCATCACGATAAACCATGAGAAAGCGAAAGCAATATCTTTTTTTTCCCTGATGGTGAAGAGATAGTGGAAAGAGGCAAACACAAAAAGAGGGGAGTAAGGAAAAAAGCTCCATAAAATCACTTCAGGGTAAAAAAAGAGCTCTCTCAACCCGTTTGACTCTCTTGTCAGGGCGCGTTCCATCGTCTCCCTGTTGAGCACAGTAAGAAAATCGTTGCCATACTGCAGATACATCAGGCCGATCCAGCTTAGCCCGACAATGGCGACAATGGCCATGAAGGAGATCGGTTTTAGCTCCTTCAGCTTTTTAAAGAAGATGGGCCATCGAAAGCTTGATTCAATCAGAAGGTAGAGGAGAATGATACCGCCGATGACAATGATATAGGGGTACCCCTTGGTCAGAACGGTAAGGCCGAGGGCAAGAGCCGCAAACTGGTAATAGCGGCTCTTGCTCGAAAGATGGCCTTTCAGAAAAAAATAGAGGGTCAGAGTAAAAAAAAAGGCGAGCGGTATTTCCGGAGAGGCGTACTGTTTCCCGGCAATAAACTGTATGCTGATGGCCTGCATGGCAAAGGCCAGCAGCGCGGTTTTCTCTCCGTAGAGCATTCGTGCCATTGCCCAGACAAGCAGCGCCGTGCCGAAGGCAAGAAGAACGATCGGGAGCCGGATGGCAAATTCATTCATGCCGAGCACCCTGGTTGATGCAGCAATAAGCCAGTAGGTCAGCGGAGGTTTATTGAAGCGAGGCTGGTAATTGTAGTTGATCTCAAGATAATTTCCCTGTTCAGCCATTTCCCGGACAGATTCGGCATAAAAACTCTCATTTTCTGTCCAGATGTCGTTGACACTGAAGTTGATGAGATAGAGAAACGCGGTGAAGCCAAGTACAATCCACAAAACCGGTACTTTTTTCAATAAAACTTTCATAGTTTCTGCCATAACTCATGGTGTTGTCTCGAACACTGATTCGGCGAAAAAATACATTAAATTTCTTCCTCTTTGCAACTTCCTGTTTTTTCGCAAATGCAAACTTCTGTGCAATCAAAAAAAAGATCATGACTTCCTCCCATGCGGTAGCTATTCTTCTGCTTTCCTGTGCTGACCGTCCCGGCCTTGTTTCCCGTATTTCACACTTTATTTATGAGCGGGGCGGCAATATTCTGGATCTCGACGAGCATGTGGATCCCGTTGAAAAAACTTTTTTTATAAGGGTTTCATGGAGTACCGACAACTTCTCTATTCCCGTGTCCGAACTCGTTGAGGCTTTTACGCCCCTGGCGAAAGAGTTCAACGCCTCATGGAAAATCCGTTTTACCGGTCGCAAAACCCGTGTGGCAATTTTTGTCTCACGCTACGACCATTGTCTCCAGGAAATTCTCTGGCGGAACAGCATCGGGGAGTTCACCATCGATATTGCGTTGATCGTGGCAAACCATCCCGATCTTGGCCCGCTTGCCGCGCATCATGGCGTTCCGTTCCATCTTTTTCCCGTTACTCGCGAAAACAAAAGGGAGATTGAGCTGCAGGAGATCGACCTTCTCGAAAAACATTCGATCGATACCGTTGTGCTTGCCCGCTATATGCAGGTGCTCTCCCCGCAGTTTGTTGACCGCTATCCGGGCCAGATCATCAACATTCATCACTCTTTTTTGCCTGCCTTTGTCGGCAGCAGTCCCTACCGGCAGGCTTACGAACGGGGGGTCAAAATCATCGGAGCCACAAGCCACTACGTAACCGAAGAGCTCGACCAGGGACCGATTATCGAGCAGGACATTGTTCGGGTGAGCCACAAGGATACCCTTGACGATCTTGTCCGCAAAGGGCGCGACCTCGAACGGCTTGTGCTTGCCCACGCCCTTCGCCTTCACTCAGAACACCGCATCCTTGTGAACGGCAAAAAAACGGTCGTCTTTGATTGAATGGATATGGAAAGGTCAACTCAAAAGAAAAAATCGAATTTATTATGAGCAAGAAAGAGTCAGGAGAGTGTGGGCATACCCATGATGCCAGCTCTCATCATCACCATCATCATCACCATGTATCCGGAAACATCAAGGTTGCCTTTTTCCTCAATCTCGGCTTTACCTTTGTCGAGGTTGTCGGGGGAATTTTAACGGGCAGTACAGCAATCCTGGCCGATGCCGTTCACGATCTCGGCGACTGCTTTGCCCTTGCCCAGGCATGGTACTTTGAGCAAAAATCGGGAGAAAAGAGCAGTGCGCGCTACTCATACGGCTATAAACGCTTCTCCCTTCTCGGGGCGCTGATCAGCACGGCGGTGCTGCTCACCAGTTCGCTTTTTGTGCTCGCCCACGCCATACCCCGCATTCTCGAACCGCACAAACCCGATGCCGGAGGGATGATTCTTCTGGCCATTGTCGGTGTTCTGGTTAACGGCATTGCCATGGCAAGACTCTCCAAAGAGAGCGGTATGAATGCCAAAGTTGTTGCTCTGCACCTGCTCGAAGATGTGCTTGGATGGGTCGCCGTACTTGTTGTGGCTGTTGTGCTTTACTTCTGGGATATTCCGGTGCTTGACCCGCTTCTCGCCGTCATTATCACGCTCTACATCCTCTCCGGAGTGGTCAAAAATCTGAAAGCAATGTTGCCGGTTTTTCTGCAGGCCGTGCCCGATGAACTCGATATCGCACTGATCATAAGGGAAATTGAGACGCTGGAGCATATTCATGCCGTTCACCATGCCCACATCTGGTCACTTGATGGCGTCCATACCGTTTTTACCGCCCATCTCGAAGTAGATACCCGACTGGACGCCGAAGCCTACATGCAGCTCAAGGAGCTTATCAGGGGGCTGGTTGAACGATATGGACTCTACCACTCAACTGTCGAAATCGAATATCCCGGAGAGGCCTGCCGCAACGTTCTTTCGGCATAGTGCCTATTGTTCCCGGTCTGGCAGGCAGGGCGCCGTTATGGTCGCCCTGCCTGCTCGTTATCGTTTCCTGTTAAAATAGCAGCAGATTGCGTCTCAAGGCTTGATGTAAGCGTTCAGGCCGATGATGATCGGCTTGCCATTCACCTCTGCGGTGGTGGTGGTGTTGCCGTGCGTGCTTGCAACAACAAGGGTTTTTCCTGAAGCTGAAGGAGTTGGCTTTTCGAGGTCGATTTCGATACAAAGCTTGTTGTTCTTGATCTCTACAGTCATGGCCATGGTGTGTCTCCCGTTTTTATTGTGTCATAAAAAGGGGAGTATACGGAATTATCGCATTTGTTGACCTGCGAATGTTATCGGGAGAGAGGCCGTTGCTCCTGCGCCTGCGTCCTTTCCGAATTGCAGGAGGTTCGCCGCTCAACCGGATAAATCAAAAAATAATGTAAGTTTCAGCCAGTGCAGTATCGAATGCGGCATAACTACTGCGATACATGAACATCTTACGCCTTTGAAAGCTCATACGAATGGAAACAAAAACGGATCTCTACCTTGGAGACTGCACACAACTGCTCAAAACGTTGCCGGATGACTCGGTAGACCTGATATTTACCTCCCCGCCCTATGCTGACCAGCGAAAGCAAACTTATGGCGGCTTTCATCCGGATGACTACGTTGAGTGGTTTTTACCGATATCCCGTCAACTCTTGAGGGTGCTGAAACCAACAGGTACCTTTGTCCTGAATATCAAGGAGAAAGTTGTCAATGGCGAACGAAGTACCTACGTGATGGAACTCATTCTTGAAATGAGGAAGCAGGGGTGGTTCTGGACAGAAGAATTTATCTGGCATAAAAAAAACTGTTATCCCGGTAAATGGCCAAACCGCTTCAGGGATTCCTGGGAACGGTTGATCCAGTTCAATAAAAGCAAGCACTTTTATATGGACCAGCAAGCCGTTATGGTGCCAATGGGCGACTGGTCAAAAAGCAGGCTTAAAAATCTGAGCGAGACCGATAAAACACGTGATGAATCGAAGGTCGGCAGCGGGTTCGGAAAAAATATCTCAAACTGGCTTGATCGGGAGATGGCCTATCCGACCAACGTGCTGCACCTCGCCACAGAATGCAACAACAAAAAACACAGCGCAGCCTTTCCTGAAGGGCTTCCGGAATGGTTTATCAAGCTCTTTACCAAAGAGGGAGATACTGTGCTCGATCCATTCATGGGGTCAGGAACAACCAATGCGGTAGCGCAAAGAATGAGAAGAAACTCTATCGGCATTGAAATTGTGCCTGAGTACTACGACATGGTAAAAACGGAGCTGAAACCGGTTGAACTCTATCTGCTGGAACAAAAGGAGGAGCATGAAACCACTTATCCTGAACGACGTATTGACGTACGTATTGACCTACGTAAAAGCGGTAACCTGTAAAAACAAGGTACGGTCCACTTGCTCAGATTGTCAGCCGGGCCTGAACCGGTGAAACAGAGTCACGTCTGGCAGGCCGATATTCAACAGCTTTTGCGCTCGCAGGGTTGGGTTATCTCATAAAACGGGCAATGATTTTTATTTGAATGGCGTTACATTGTACAAGATAGTCTCACCTTATTACTTCTTGTGAATACCATGCATACCACTCAGGTCACGAACGTTGCTCTATTGACTGATTTCGGAAACGATATCGAACGGTATATGGAGGAGCTGAGCGTCAGCAAACAACCACTGCTTTTAACGCGGACAGGGAAAGGTTCGGCTGTGCTGCTTGATGCGGAATCATATCAACAGATGCTTGATCAAATAGCATTTATGCAATCGGTTACCGAAGGGCTTGAAGATTATCGTAACAACCGCACCGTACCTGCAAAGGAGGTTTTTGCCTCGCTTGAAAAGATCATTACTGAAGCTGAAAAATGATGATTATTGAATTAATTGAACGCGCTATCTGTCAACTGTTTTCCATTGTGTATAAACGGCTTTCAAATTCTCCTTTTGATGTTAAAGGGGTGAAAACAAGAGCAACAACAAAAGATATTCTGGAAGCTGTAGAGGCTTCACGATCGGGAGAAGGCGTTCTTAAGCGATGAAAGGCCCGAAATTTTGCAGCGCAGCCTTGCCGGGCGGGTTGGTCATGCCCGGCAGTTCTACATTCGCCAGCTTTTGTGGTCTTTCGCGGCTAAAAAAGATGATCGGTGAATACTATTCTTTTATTTAATGAAGCATTCACATTTCTTCATGATTGACAAGATTATACTTGTCGTGTTATTCCTCCTGTGTGATGCGGGTATGGTCTATGCATTAGAATTTCCTGTCACCCAACTTTATTCTGCTGAAACCTCCGGACTTGCAGGCAAATCGATTTCTGGCAAGATGGTGCAGAATGATTCATTGAATGGCAAGGCCAGAATGCTGTCGGCAGTAAAGCCAGATGGCACATTGGCAAGCAAGAAGAAGGATGGAAAAGATTCTGAAGAAAAAGGAGTTTCTCGTACAGCAAGGCTTACTTTTTTTGGGGTTTTACTGGGTGTTCTCACGACATTGGGAATTTTTGCTTTTCAACGAAGAAAAAGAATTTCTGATGTAACGAGTTCTACAACCGAAGCGTTGACTGCACAAAACGAACATGCGAAACGGCAAAAAGAAGAAGAAGCCAGAAAAAAAGAGGAATGGTATAGGCTTGCGCTTATCACTGATCGCGACAAGTGCGGGATTCCCTCCTCTTCAGCATTTACCAGTTTTATGGTAAAGTTGAGTGAAACGTTTGTTTCGTTAAGTCTTTCTTTTTCGAGTCAGGGGCAAAAGTCTGAGATATCACAAGGTGTTGCTGGACGCCATTTTAAGCCAGAGGAAGTCATTAAACAGGCTTTTGAGCACGATCGTCGTCTTTTGCTGGTACTCGGTGATCCCGGTTCCGGAAAAACCACGCTGCTCAGCCATTATGTATTGAAATTGTTGCAGGATGCGTGTTATGGTGACTTTGGCTTCATGGAACCTCTGAAAGTGTTCTTTTTTTCTTTGCGTGATCTGAAAAAAGAGGGCGACAACTATCCAACGCTTGCCATGAATTTGAGTGCTTGGACTCAGGGTAAGCTCTCCGTGGAACTTTTTTCACAATGGCTTGAGGATGAACAGTCATTGGTGCTGCTTGACGGACTGGATGAAATCAGTGATGTGCAGGACAGAATTGAAGCTTGCAAATGGATTGATCGTATTGTGACTCATACGAAAGCCTTTGTTGTTGTCTCTTCAAGAACCACAGGGTATCGCAAAGGCGACGGGATTGAGCTGCTGTCGCTGCACTCAAATGCTGAAATTGAAAATTTCACGCCAGAGATGCAGGATGAATTTATAGGGAGATGGTTTTCTGCAAGCTATTCGGGTGAAGTGCGCCCTCCTTCCAAAAAAGAGGAGGAGTGGAACCGTGCACAGCAGGAAGCTGCCAAGGCAAAAGAACATGCTCTTATTGCCTTTTTGACCGAGAAAAAACATGAGCAGTTGCGCGAATTGGCCGGGATTCCGCTCTTGTTGCAGATTATGGCGACATTATGGAAGGAGCGTGATTCTCTTCCCAGGAGCCGTGCAGAACTGTATGATGTTGCTTTGAGCTATCTTCTTGATTATCGTGATCGAAGAAGAGGTTTGATGCCTTTGCTTACGGCAACAGAAGCCAAAAAGGTGCTCTCTCCTGTTGCACTCTGGATGCAGGAAGAGCTGAAAAAAGATGAGGCTGATCGGGCAGAAATGCAAAAACGGATGCATGGGGTATTGAAAGGTCTGGACAACCCTCCTCCAGTAGATGCATTTTTTAATAATATTGTTGACCGGGCTGGGTTGCTGGTAGCATATGTTGGTAACGAGTATCGGTTCAGTCACAAGACATTCCGGGAATATCTCTCTGCTTTTCAGCTCAGGGAAGACCGCCCCTATCGGCAGCTCAACAATTTGATCGTTTGTTTGGGAAGTGATCGTTTTGACTGGTGGCAGGAGACTCTGCGTTTTTTTATCTGGCAGGTTGATGCAATGGTCTTTAATGCCTTTATGCAACAGCTTTTTGATTCGCCGGTCAGTGAAACATTGTCGCCAAAACAACAGGATTTACTCTCTCTTCTTGTTGAAGAAGCGCCATGGAAAAAAATTGATGCCCTGAAAGCAAAGCTGCTTGAGCCGAATAATGCAGACGGACAAAAAAGCAAAGAGGCTCTGAAAGTCGCTGATAACAGGAAACGATATGTTTTGAGATGCCTTGAAATTATCGGCACTCAGGAAGCCGTTGATGCTGTTCGGGAGTTTGTTCAAGCTGAGCCGAAGCTTACCGATGATCGTGATATTTTGCGTCTTGCTTATGAAATTCCAGGGGTTAAAATTACATCTAACATCGTGGCTGATATTTCCTGTAAAATAAACGTAAGTGCCAAGGCGATTTCTGTCAGATACAATCATTATGAGCTGGATGCGCAATACATCCTTATCGAAGGTGGTACCTTCACTTTCTTCATGACAGGGAATAGGGAAGTAATGCCTGACCTCTATGTGGGAAAATACACGGTAACCAACAAGCTTTACCGGCAGTTTATCAACTATCTGACTGCAAAAGAGGCTCCCTCAACTAAAGTTCTTCCTGTTGAATTGTATGAAGAAGTCCTGCGTTCAGAGGCTGATCCTGTTGAGGGATTCAGCGACTATCTCAAGAGTGAAGAATCGCTGGTAAAGCTTCTTACCTCTTATTATGATGACGACAAGCGATTCAACAAGGAAGATCAACCGGTCATGGGTGTAACCTGGTATGCCGCCAGGGCCTATTGCCTCTGGCTTTCGCTGCTTGAGAGTGAAGGTAGGGATAGTCTCCTTTATCGCTTGCCAACAGAAAAGGAGTGGGAATATGCCGCAGGAGGAAAAGAGAGCAGAACATATCCTTGGGGTAAGGAAGAGCCCTCAACCACCCGAGCCAATTATAATGAAAATGAAGGAGCCACAACACCGGTAGGGCGCTATCCTGAAGGTGCAACTCCGGAAGGGTTGTATGATATGGCTGGAAACGTATGGGAATGGACGGAAGATATACACAGAAAATACGCTCCTGCCCGTGCGTTGCGCGGCGGTTCCTGGGGCGGTCTTCCCGATCTTCTGCGTTGCGCTGCCCGGAACGTCAATCATCCGGCGGTCAGGGTCAGCAATTTCGGCTTTCGGGTTGTCCGTTCCAGTCCCTCTTCCTGATCTTCTGTCTTTCTGTTTTCTGGAACTCTGAAAGGGGAATTTTTTTTTGAAACAATCATAATTGGAGTATGCCTCATGAAAAAACTTTTATTGCTTTGTTTTCTCCTGCTTGCAGGATGCACCGGTATTCCGCAGGGAATTACGGTTGTTGATAATTTTTCTCTCGATCGTTATCTCGGCACCTGGCATGAAATTGTCCGTCTCGATAACCGCTTTGAAAAGGAGCTTGATCCGGTAACGGCCACCTATTCACTTGCTCCGGATGGCAGCGTCAAGGTGGTGAACAAGGGTTATGACCGGAAAGAACAGAAATGGAAAACCATTCAGGGGCGCGGCGTTTTTATCGACGATAAAAAAACCACCGTAGGTGCCCTGAAGGTCTCTTTCTTTGGCCCTTTTTATGCGAGCTACAATGTGATTGATCTCGACAGGGCGGGCTACCGATGGGCGATGGTGTGCGGTCGCGACAAATCCTATTTCTGGATTTTGTCGAAAGATTCTGTCATGGAGCAGGGGCAACTGAGTGCGCTTGTGTCGAAAGCGGCAACACTCGGTTTCGATACCGCCAAGCTGCGCTATCTGGGCAAGCAAAAACCGTAAGGATAAATTATACAAAGGAGCCTCTATGGCCATTATGACCGAGTTTTTCAATCTGATTGTGCCCATTTCTTTGATTGAGGAGAAGTATCCCGGAGGCTGGGAGCGTTGTCTGAAAGACCACCATGTAGCCATTGGCGGGCGTGTCTGGTTTGATGATTATCTCTTCCGTGATGGAGCGATGAACCCGATAGCGATGGAGCAGTTGCTCAATCAGTGGTGGAAATTGGGTTTTGAGTGTTACGCAGAAAAAGAGGGGAAAAGGTACTGGAAGGATCTCTGTGTTTATGAGGGTACGCTTGAAGCTGCTCCCATGCCGTGTGACTGGCTGGCCGAGGATCTGGCGAGCCAGACGGTTTACCTGAAGGGAGTTGCCATGGGGGAGATTAAAGGGCGCGACTGGGACTTGATTGATGACTGGGAGGAGCTAAAATTTCCTGGCAACTGAACTTGGGCATACCTACTGGTGAAATCCCCGGTGCGCAGAGCGGTGTGCGGGCAGTGTTGTTCCGATGCCGTTAAAAAATTGGATAAGTAACGTTATAAGATGTAAACAGCAACATGGCAAAAACAGTTGTTATTACCGGCAGTACCCGGGGCATAGGGTTTGGTCTTGCCCGTTGCTTTCTTGAGAGAGGCTGCAACGTGGTGCTTAACGGGAGTTCTCCTGAAAGTACCCGCAAAGCCACGGATCAGCTTCAAGGTTATTGTGAACGTGTTGCCGCAGTTTCAGGCGATATAAGCAGCCGGGAGGCAATCACCCGGCTTTATGACGAGGCGGTCAGCCATTTCGGGCGTGTTGATATCTGGATCAATAATGCTGGCATCGGCCATGAGATGCGCAATGCATGGGAAGTTGATTATGGTGAACTCAGCCGCGTCTTCAGGGTCAATATTGACGGTGTTGTTTCCGGCACGATTATCCCTTTCCTGCGCATGAAAGAGCAGGGGGGAGGCAAGATTTTCAATATGGAGGGGCTTGGCAGCGACGGCTTTATGCTCGACGGCCAGACACTGTATGGCACAACCAAACGGGCTCTTACCTACTTTACCCGCTCTTTTGCCCATGAGGCACGAGGCACTTCAGTGCAGATCGGCACAATCAGTCCCGGCATGGTGGTAACCGACATGTTGCGCCGTACGGTCAGTGACCCCTCAGCGGAAAGCCAGAAAAAAAAGCAGTTTTTCAATATCATGGCCGATGAAGTTGAGACCGTTGCCCCCTTTCTTACCCGAAAAATGCTTGCAACAACGGCTCAATCGCCAAAAATAAAATGGTTGACCAAGCAAAGGATGATTGGGAAAATCCTGCTCGCCCCTTTCCGCAAGCGCAACTTCTTTGCCTGAAGCGCTTATTTCTCAGAGTGGAAGTCCGTATTCCTCAAGGATAATCCGGACGTGCCGCGGCACCAGCTTTTCGAGCTGCTCCGGAAAGCGGAATTTGACATAGTAGTAATGCCTGATCAGGTGAAAGTCCACCGAGTAGTGCGCAAATCCGATCCCTTTCGGCCCAATCATACCAAGTACTCCTGCAAGCAGGTTGCCGAGCCAGAGCGGAATCCTGCTTTTCGGAGAATACTCTTTATCCGTTTCCTTCATGCTCTCGATGATGCGTTTCGTCGTGTTTTGGACAAATGAACGGCACTCCCACTTGCCCGATTCAGGAAAACGTTCGAGTTCCGCTTCAATCAGCTTCAGCAGCTTTTGCCCTGTTTCCGTTCGTACCAGAATCCATTGCCGTTTCTGCTCCGGAATCAGTTCCGCCCCGATATAGCCCACGGTAATATCGGCAAGACTGTTGAGATAGTCGAAGCAGCTCATACATGCCGTCGGGAAGATCGCAGGGTTTGAAAGCTCTTCCGGAAGGCTGAAGAAGGGGACTTTTTCAACGCTGCCGTCAACGTGGCGGATGTGAATCCGGAAATCCTGCATGAACTCGATATGGCAGGCGGTGTCGGGCGATTTCGACATTCGTTCCAGAATCCACGGCCATTTTGACCGTGCGACATTGTCAACGCAGGGAATTCCTATGGTCAAAATCTCCATCTCATGCAGGTATTCGAATCGCTCCTGAAAATCCCGCAGTGTATGCAGATGACAGGCTGCGCCAATGACGAGGACTTTTTTCATCCCCAGACGATATGCGCTTTCAAGGGAGTGTAACACCAGGGAGAGCACCGGCTTGTTGCCCCTTGTTGTATAGATCTCATCAAGGCTTCGTGCCAGTAAAGGCTGTGAGAAAAAATGATGGCCGGGAGTGTGCTGCAGCGACACAACCCCGTCCACCAGTTTCTCTTCAAAAGCTCTCATGGCCAAGCGGGTAATGATGCCGCTCCACTGCGAACCGGGTACCGGTTTTTTTAGTTGAGCTGTAAAGCGGTCAAGCGTCATGCCAAAACGCATTTCCACCGGATCATCAAGGCTTCTCTCTCGCCCGAAAAGCTTTTTCTCCCTCTCGCCGAGCCAGCCGTTTTTAAACACACAGCTCATGGTACTTTGTTCAACCGGCCATGCCTGAATGGAACAGAGTCCACAGGAGCTGCAGATCGTTTTTTCTGTCTGATGCATAGTTTTGTGAAAAGAATAATGCTTTTTTCTGTGCCAGGATTCCTTGAGAAAATCAGCATTCTGTTCAAGAATTTCAAATGATGAGTACTCTTCGAACGATTTTCGCCTGCCGGGTCGAAACTGTTTTTTTATTGATTAGGAATAATGGTAAGTTCTCAGCGCCTGAAAACTTGTGAAAGTTTCAGGGATGATTCGCTGCGTTGGCAGTTCCTCAATCTTGAAAGGAGTTATGCTACAATGAATACACCATCCCGCATTCTTAGTAAGGCCTTGCAAGGTAAGATCATGAGTGTGGAACAGGCGGCATCACTTATTTCATCCGGAGTCAATGTCGGGATGAGCGGGTTTACCGGGTCCGGTTATCCCAAGGCTGTGCCCGCAGCACTTGCCAAACGCATTGAGCAGGCCAACAGCGCTGGAGAAAAATTCAGAATCGGTGTATGGACAGGCGCTTCCACTGCACCGGAACTTGATGGAGCCCTGGCCAAGGTTGATGGCGTGGAAATGCGTCTTCCTTACCAATCAGACCCCATTTGCCGCAAACGCATCAACGCTGGCGAGATGGAATATCTCGATATTCACCTCTCCCATGTAGCCCAGTTTGTCTGGTTTGGCTTTCTTGGAAAGCTCGATATTGCGGTGGTTGAAGTAGCCGGTATTCTCGAAGACGGTCGTCTGATTCCATCCTCTTCAATTGGTAACAACAAAACCTGGCTGGAACAGGCGGACAAGGTCATCCTCGAAGTTAACTCCTGGCAGGACAATCGTCTGGAGGGGATGCACGACGTTTATTACGGTACCAATCTGCCTCCATATCGCCAACCGATTCCTCTCGTGAGTCCACAGGACAGGATTGGCGACCCATATTTGCATTGCGATCCCTCTAAAGTTATTGCCATAGTCGAAACCCATAGCCCCGATAGAAATTCAGCTTTCTCGCCGCCTGACGAAAATTCCCGCCTTATTGCCGGCCATATTCTCGAATTTCTTGAACATGAAGTAAAGAGAGGACGGCTTCCCAAGGATCTGCTGCCCCTGCAATCAGGTGTGGGCAATATTGCCAATGCCGTTATGGCAGGTCTGAACCACGGGCCGTTCGAGAACCTGACCGCCTATACTGAGGTGTTGCAGGATGGTATGCTTGAGATGATCCGATCCGGCAAATTGATTTCTGCATCGGCCACGGCTTTCTCTTTGAGCGACACAGCCCTTGAAGAACTCTACACCAATTTCGAGCTCTACCGAGAGAAGATTGTCCTGCGTCCCCAGGAAATCAGCAATCACCCTGAAGTTATCCGGCGTCTCGGGGTTATTGCCATGAACGGCATGATTGAGGCCGATATATACGGCAATGTTAATTCAACGCATGTCATGGGCAGTGCCATCATGAACGGTATCGGCGGCTCAGGTGATTTTGCCCGCAATGCCTATATCTCCATATTCATGACACCATCACAGGCAAAGAACGGTCAAATTTCCTGCATTGTGCCTATGGTATCCCACGTCGATCATACAGAGCACGATGTTCAGGTACTGGTTACCGAACAGGGTCTGGCTGACCTGCGTGGCCTCTCCCCCAGTCAGCGGGCAAAGGTGATCATCGAAAACTGTGCCCATCCGGATTTCAGACCGGCACTTCAGGACTACCTGAAGCGTTCGCTTGATCACTCGTTTGGTAAGCACACCCCCCATCTGCTCAATGAAGCGTTAAGCTGGCATCAGCGCTACCTTACCGAAGGTCAGATGTAAACAGTGCATTTGGTATGCGCATCGAAAAGAGGTTCTCAGTAGATCATTTTTGATTCTGATGATTATCCCGTCTATACCACCTCCGCCACATGCTGTAACTCCCACATCCTCCGGTAAAGCCCGTTCCCGGCCATCAACTCTCCATGCACACCCTGCTCCACAATCCTGCCCTTCTCAAGCACAAGAATACGGTTATACTGCTCCATTGCCTTTAAGCGGTGGGTAATGGTTATCAGCGTTTTGCCTGCGCTGATGGCGTTCAGTGTCTGGGTCACCTCTCTCTCCGTCACGCCGTCGAGGTTGGCTGTTGCTTCGTCGAGAATCATGATGGGGGCACGTTGCAGCAGGATTCGGGCGATGGCGATGCGCTGACGTTCTCCTCCGCTCAGTTTCATGCCGTGCTGGCCGCACCATTCGTCGAGTTTTGAGGTGAAGTGGCTGAGCCCGGCGGCGGTGAGCGCTTTTTTGAGTTCGTCGTCGGTGGCCTCCGGCCCGGCAAGGGTCAGATTTTCACGGATGGTTTCGGCAAAGAGGTAGGTTCGCTGCGAGACGAGGGCTATCTGGCGGCGCAGCTCTTCGGGGTCAAAGAGGGTGATGTTGAGGCCGCCGATGGAGATGCTCCCTTCGCTGCTGTTCCAGAAGCGCATGAAAAGAGAGGTGATGGTCGATTTGCCTGCGCCGCTCGGGCCGACGATGGCGATGTGCTCTCCGGGGAGAACGGTGAAGGTGAGATGGTCGAGCGCTTTTGTGGTGCTGCCGGGGTAGGTGAAGCTGAGCTTTTCAATCTGAATGGTATGCTCTGTCGGAAAGGGTAGGGGATTGGCTGGGGCAACGGTCTCCGGCTTGGCATCGAGAATTTCAAAAAGGCGCTCTCCGGCGCGCTGGTCAGCTTCGAGGTGCTTCAGGGTGGAGGGCAGCGGCAGAAATGGCTCGAAGGAGGCCATGACGGCGAGGGTGATGACGGTGAGGGAAATCCCGTTGACCGCTCCGGTAGAGATGGAGGGAATCAGCGCCCAGAGAATGGCGATAAGTGCGCCGTTCATGAGGAGACCGGTGAGCGATTCGTGCAGCCCTTCGATGATAGCGTTTTTTCTCTGGAGCTGGAGCTTGCCGCTTTCGGCGCTTTGCATGGTGGCGAGGTGTGCCGGAAGTTGTCCGTAGAGTTGCAGCTCTCCTATGCCCTGGAAGAGGTCGAGCGCCAGCACCTGCTGCTCAGCCTTGTGGTTCATAATGCCGACGGAAACACCACGGCTTAACTGCCGGGAGAGGAGTGGGACGCCAATGCCTGCAAGGGTGTGGAAGCAGAGGATGAGCAGCGCCGCCTGCAGGGAGTAGACGCCGAGCAGAAACCACATCAGTGCGGCCACAAGCAGTGCGGTGAGTGGCGGGCCGAGTACCCTTGTGTAGATGTTTTCGAGGCTCTGGATGTCGTCAACGACCCGTTGCAGCAGGTCGCCGCTCTTGAAGTGCATGAGGCGTGCCGGTGCGAGGGGCTCGATGGCATCATAAAACCAGACACGCAATTTTGCCAGAATTTTGAAGGTGATGTTGTGGGAGATGAGTCGTTCGGCGTAGCGGAAAACTCCCCGTGCAAGGCCGAAAAAGCGCACTCCTGCGATGCCGAGTTGCAGGGTGACCATCGGCGGTTGCAGGGCCGCTTTGGCGATGATGTAGGCGGAGGTCATCAGAAGGCCTATGCCGCTGCCGGTGGTGGCAAAGCCAATAAGTGCTGCGAGGGCCATCCAAAAGAAATATGGCTTGACCAGTGCAATGAGTCGAAAAAAGATTTTCATGAGTGGTTATCCTGTTGCAGAAGGAGGGCCTCCTGGTAAAAGCCTCCGTTGGCGATCAGCTCCTCGTGGGTGCCGAACTGGCTGATTTTTCCCTCGTTGACGACGATGATTTGCTCGGCTGAGCGTATGGTTTCAAGCCGGTGGGCAATGATGATGGTGGTTCTTCCCCTCATCAGCTCCTGGATTGAGCTGCGGAGCGCCGCTTCAAGTTCCGGGTCGGTGTGCGAAGTTGGTTCGTCGAGCACCAGCAGCGGGGCGTTTTTAAGGAATGCGCGGGCAAGTGCTACCCTTTGCGCCTCTCCTCCGCTCAGCCGGGCCCCCTGTTCGCCAATCATGGTCTCAAGGCCGTTGGGCAGAGAACCGACAAAGGTGGTCAGACCGGTTTTCTTCAGGGCGCTCTCCATATCCTCTGCTGAAGCCTCCGGTCTCGCAAGGAGAATATTATCCCTCAAGGTGGCGTTGAAGAGGTAGGGGTGCTGCGGAACCCATGAAATCTGGCGGTGCCACTCCTCAAGTGGAATGGCGTGAATCGGGTTGCCGTCAATGGTGATGCTCCCTTCACCGGGCTCCTGGAATCGCAGCAGCAGGTTGATCATGGTACTTTTTCCTGCACCGCTCGGGCCGATGATGGCGGTGGTTTTTCCCGCAGGGATGGTGGCGCTGATCCCCTCAAGCGCTGGCCGCGAGCTGCCGGGGTAGGTGTAGCTGACACTGGTGAACACAATGGGCCTCTTTCCGGCGCTCTTCTGTACGGCAAATGATGCCTGCTGCTGCACGGGCGCAGGGGTACTCTGGTCGAGAATGGCAAAGATCTCCTTCGAAGCGCTGACTCCCTCCATCCCGGCATGAAATTTGGTGCCGAGTTGGCGCAGCGGGAGGTAGAAGTCGGGGGTGAGTATCAGCACAAAGAGGGCGTGCTGAAAGGTGAGCTTTCCACCCATCAGGCGGAGCCCGAT
>CAIJPS010000069.1 GCA_903822595.1 uncultured Chlorobiaceae bacterium | reverse complement strand
TGTCAAATGGCTTAAAGCCAAAGTGGCGACAAAACCAAATCAAGTTTAGGATAAGCCGGGACATGAAACCCAAAAAAGCTTCAGCAGAGTGTCATCTTTTATTGCCTGGATTTGTTGTATAATATTAGTTATGTAAAGTAAGTGACACAAGTCGTTATTTAAAAGATACTTATGGGATGAACTTTTGTCACACATTCTTAATTATTTCTTCACACCGGTGTCCAACTGTTGAAAAAATAAATCCCTATAACTTGCAATAATAAAATAGACTACAACGTTTTTTTACCGTTACCGACTTAAAAATGCTTGCTATCTTCGATCATTTCATAATTCTTCAACAAGGAATGATCGATGTATACAGGAAAAACCGTCTTTGCTCAACTGCTTGAACACCTGCCGCTTCATCAATTTCGCCTGTGCGTTAAGCGGTACGATGGCAATTACAAGGTTCAGTCATTCAGTTGTCTTGATCAATATCTCTCCCTGTTCTTTGCGCAACTGTCTATCGGGAACGTCTTCGTGATATCACGACATGTCTGCTCGGCATGCAGAACAAACTGTATCACATGGGCATCCGGGGCAAGATCGCCCGAAGCACGTTGGCCTACGCTAACGAAACACGGGACTGGCGGATTTATCAGGACTTTGCTCATGTCTTGATTCATCATGCCAGAGAACTCTATAGCAAAGATGCCTTTGGTGTCAGCCTGGAGGAAACTGTGTACGCACTGGATTCAACCACGATCGATCTCTGTCTTGCGCTATTTCCATGGGCAAAGTTCAGAACACACAAGGGTGCGGTTAAAATGCATACTTTGCTTGATTTACGAGGTAACATCCCATCCTTTATCGCTATTACCGATGGCAAGGTTCATGATGTCAATATGCTTGATGTGCTCATCATTGAACCGGGTTCTTTCTACATCATGGACCGAGGTTACATCGATTTTGAGCGGCTGTATCACATGCATCGGGCCCAAGGATTTTTCGTAGTTCGAGGTAAATCAAACCTCTCATTTCGGCGGCAGTACTCCAACCCCGTTGATAAAGCAAGTGGTCTGCGCTGTGACCAGATTATCACGTTGAGCAGTCCAGCTTCAGTTGGGAAGTATCCGGAGCAACTCAGGCGAATCAAGTATTCCGATCCGCAAACCGGTAAGTCGTATGTATTCTTGACCAATAATTTCGAACTTGCTCCCAAAGTGATTGCAGACCTCTACAAAAGCCGAGTGCGAGGGGCCAGACCCTCATCACTTGTACTGCTTATCTACGACACACCTTATAGTTGGACAGTAGTGATTTCTTCAGTATGTATTGTTGTTGTTACATCAATATTGATATCAAGCAGAATGTATTTCTTGCAATATTTCACATGCTTAGTGTCAGGTGTTTCTGGCTGGTAGTTCGTGGCTGCGTTTGTGAACGTAATCAAATCGGCAAGATGCTGTTCAATCACGGCAATGACAATCCTGAGATTCATGCTCTGGTATTGATGCACCAGTGTGTTGCGAAAATCCAACCATGCCGTGAAGATTTTGGGCAAGCAACCGCTCAATGATGCCTCTGTCGGCATGTCATGATGATCTCCTTTTGAAAGACCGTTGACAGCGATCTCAGATCAAGAAGATCAATGTCCCATCCCAGGAGCATTTCGAGATCACTCTTGCATGTACTCAATGCAAGTTCTGTATTTGTTACATAACTCCCGTGAGGAAGCACAAGGGCAAGATCGACGTCGCTCTCCCCTCTTTCATCTGCTGTGGCATGGCTACCGAAAAGATAGATCGCCACCGCTTCTGGCCAATGCTTGAGGATGGCTGGTACAATAGCTTCAATCATCTCAGCGTTATTTGATTTCATAAGGTATCATTCCGGTCTGTCAGTGACAAATTTGCTGTGCATGTCGCTGGTCAGTGCTTCTATGTGCTGGCTGAGCTCTTTGACGAGTTCTGTAAGTTGCGTGTTCTGCTGAAGCAAGACGAGGAGTTGCTCTGACTGTTGAACGGCAAAGGTCTGGCGCTGTTCGCTCGCTTTGGCGAGGGCTTCCCGGTGTTGAGCATCGGCATCGGCATGTGCCTTGTCACGGTCGGCTTGTCGTGTCTGTGCAAGCAGGATGAGCGGTGCTGCATAAGCGGCTTGCAGACTGAAGGCTAAATTGAGCAGGATAAAGGGATAGAGATCAAACCTGGCAAAGCCGGTGACGTTCAGGCTGATCCAGATTGCAACTATTACCGTCTGGCCAACAAGAAAGACAGGTGTTCCAAAAAAGCGGGCAAAAGCCTCTGCCTTGAGAGAAAACCAGTCATCACCGAACACAGATCCAAGATGAAGATGGGGGAAATGGAATCGGAAGTAATTGTTTGGCACTTCGGCGGCTGGGGTTGTATCCGTTTTTTTTGAGATGGTTTCCATACAATCTCCTTTGTTTAAATAAGAAACCCGGACAAAACTTGCATTCTGTCCGGGTTTTGGTAAAAGTAGCCGAAAAGCTTAGTAGCGGTCTCTTCTTGGCGATCTTTCTTCGCGAGGTCTCTCTTCGCGAGGTTTCGCTTCGTTTACCGTTACGGTGCGACCGTTCAAATCTTTCCCATTCAATGATTCGATAGCCTCACGTGCTTCACTGTCCTTAGGCATTTCAACAAATCCAAAACCCTTGGAACGGCCTGAAAATTTGTCGTTGATGATGCTTGCGTTAGCAACTTCACCGAATTCGGAGAAAGCATCACGAAGATCATCTTCAGAAACAGTATAAGCCAAATTACCTATGTAAATATTCATTTTTTAATTTCAGTGTACATGTGCATTGATAGAGAGAGATAGCGGGCAAGTAACCAAGGCACAAATTACTTGAATAGCGATCAGTCAACCATTGACTGACTTCTATGCCAAGTTTAACGTAATTAATGATCGTTTTCAAACTTAAAATGAATTGAATGAATAAATGTTTAAATATGCATGGTGCGGGGATTTGTGTCATTTCTTTGAATGAAAGTGTTAAGGTGTTATTAAATTATATGTTATAATCATTTTTTCTGACAACAACAGCATTTATACCCGTACAGTGTGGACAAAAAAAAGGCAGGAATTGTGGTTCCTGCCTTTTTTTTATGCCCGATGAATGTTGTATCTGCCTGAGAATGTTTCTCAGATGATTACTTTTTCTCGGGGACCTCGCGTTCTTCCTTTACCGCATAGTTGATCAGATAATCGTAGAGTCTTATAAGACGCGAATTCTGATTGTTCTGATCGATCCAGTGACCGATCATGCCGATTGTCCGTGCCAGAACGAAGAATCCGTTGAGTGAGTATTCCGGGAAATCAAGATCCACAAGAATACAGCCGATTGTGCCGTCTACGTTAAGGATAAGGTTATCCTTTTTGGCGGTGGTAATCTTTTCAACCTGAAGCGCATAATCAAGACAAGGGGTATGCAACGTCGTCTGCTTTGTAACGTATTCAACCAGATATTTTACCCGTTTATCCGGATTTTTGACGCTCTTGACCCTGTGTCCGATGCCTGGAACCGGACCGACATTCTGCTTCATCCAGTTCAGAAATCCCGGAATGTCGTTAGGATACTCCTTGACGCCGTACTTGAAATATTTTCCGGCATTGGTTACTGCTCCACCGAATCTTGGTCCGATCATGGTCATGCCTGCAGAGACTGCTTGTGGAAGGTCAATGCCTGCACAAGCGGCAATAATGGAACCAAATGCACCGGAAACTGCCGGGCCGTGATCGGCTGAAATCATGATAATGCGTTTGATGATTTCAGATTCTTCTTTCGTTGGCAGTTTTTTGTTCCACAGTAATCCGATAACGTCCTCAATGCCGTATCCTTTCTCACAAAGTTCAGATGCGGCGTAGCCAACGTAACGGGGCTCTTCGCCACGGTCGTCAGAAATGGTGGTGCGAATCAGGGGTTCAACAATAACGTCACCCTGCTTCATGACCTCCTGAACACTCGGAGGAAGTGCGGGCAGGAGTTTTTCATCAAGCTCCGCTTCCGGCTTGATGGCACCACTCTTGAGCAGTTCCTGGTAGACCTGCTTGATTGCCTTGCTGAGGCCGCCGAATGTATCTGGAACTACAGCTCCTGCTGCACGAAGTGCGTTGATTTTCGAGCGTGCTGAGCCAAGACCTTTTTTACCCTCTTTAGCACCCGCATGACCAAATTTCATTCCTTGCGGAAGCACATCCTGACAGGTTCCACCGATGGAGGCGATCACTTTAATCCGGCGTATTTCCTTGCCGAGCCATTCCGCAGCCTCTTCCTCAAGCGTTCCGCCTACCTCTCCGACAATAACGACAGCCTTTGTTTCGGGGTCGTTTTCAAACATATTGAGATAGGTCACGAAGTCAGTTCCCGGATAGGAGTCTCCACCGATAGCTACGGCTGAAGTAATTCCGTTGCCATTCTGGGCACAGAGCCACATCGCTTCGTTCGAAAGTCCACCTGACTTGGTAATGACACCAAATGAGCCTGGACGGTAGAGATTACAGAGTTTCAGGTTTTTGTACTCGCCGCCGATCACACCAAGGCGACACTCCCCTGCCGACATGATACCAATCGAGGATGGTCCGTTGAAGATTTTGCCACAATCAATTGCATACTTGCGCAGTCGTTTGGCATCTTTTTCCGGAACTCCTTCGGTAATCATGGTAACAAGCTTGATCCCTTTTGCATCAAGGGCTTCTTTTGCTGACTGGTAAGCCCGGGATGCACCGATATAGATGAGCGCAGTATTGATCTGAGGATTTTCCTCAAGGGCTTTTTCGAGCGACGAGTAAACAGTAACGTTGTTCAGCTCGCCTCCACGGTAAATCTCTTTCTGCTGGCCTTCCTCAGGCGGGTAAACAAACGCCTGCACCGTCAGTGGCCGGTTGATCAGAAAGTCGAACTGAGCCATCCGCCTTGCAGCATTCAATCCAGCAATACCGCCAATGATGACCGCTCGTGTATCCTTATTTGCTAAAATACTCACGATTCTTACGGTTTATATGTTAGAAGTTTCTCTTTGGGGTTCCTGTGATACCGCATGCTCTTATGAATTCAACGCAAGGTCGACAATATCGGTCATTGGCATGCTGCGATCATAGACATGGATGTCGAATCCCTCTTCCTGCAGCTTTTTCATTGCGGCAAGTCCCTGGTTTTCATTCGGTCCGCCACGCCTTACCCAAATCTGCACGTTTTCAAGGTATCCTTTCGATTTGCTCTCACGGAATCCATTGATAATTCCGCTGAAGGTTGCCTTGACATCGGTAAAGTTGGCTATTGCGCCGCCGACAATGATATGCTTGATATGCGGAAGCCTGCAGATCGTTTCTGTCAGAGCTTCTACTGCCCAATCAGGAGGATCACCGGAATATTCAGCGTAATTAGCTATCGAACCACCTCTTGCGACGACGGCATCGGAATAAAAAACCGAAGCGCCACCGCCTGCCGTAAGCAGAGCAATGTTTCCACCCGGTACTTCAACCAACTTGACCGATCCCTTGATACGGGCATCGATATCCATGATCTGTTGTTCAGCTTCAGTGTAAGAACGTCCAATTTCTGAAACCGGCTTGAAATCCCAGTCCGCATGACGGAAACGCGCATCCCAATCAACGTTCATTACAGCATCAAGTGCAGCAAAGCGCATGTCACTCTTGCGTATGACAAGCGGATTGATCTCGATCGATTGTGCATCCTCGTCGTCAAAACAGAGAATAAGGCGTGAGGCAATTTTTGCGACACGTTCGGCGATTTCACCGCTAAAGCCAGCTTCATGGGCTGCTTCGGTAATGCATTCAAGACTCGGAGTTTCATCGAGAGGAATAAAGAGCCTTTTGACCGTATCCCAGTTTTCTTCGATATCCACTCCACCCTTATTGGAGAGAAGAAGCTCACTCCCGTCGCGGTTGCCGGCAATGGATAGATAATACTCCTCGTCGTGGTCAAGCATCTCAGCAACAATCACCTGACGAACGACCGATGTGCCGATCTCGCGTCCGATCATCTCTTTTGCCGCTTCATAAGCCTCGTCGAGGTTCAGTCCAAGCTTGACAAGCCCCAGCTTGAACCGCCCACCGATAGCTTCATGAGCTTTAACAACGAGTTTTGATTCTCTTAACCATTTATTAGCTTCCCCAAGTTGCGCAAGGCGGTCTGGGTCCATGATAACAACATAATTTGGCACAGGAATGCCCCATTTGTTGAATAGTTTCATGGCTGGCCCTTCAAGTATCTTAGCCATACTATCGGATTTTGTATGTTAATGGGTAGAAACACAGCACAGAATAGTGCAAGATTTTAAGTTAACTAAATATTTATTTGTTCCAATAGTTCCATAAAAAAACCACTGTTATGAATGAATTTTTGTTCTGGTGGCAGAATTTGCCGTCGCAAATGAATCCCGTGATTTTTTCGGTCGGTGTATTCGCCATTCGCTGGTATGGTATGATGTATATCGTTGCCTTTGGTGTCGTCTATCTGCTGAGCCGTTATCGTATCGAAAGTGAGAAACTTTCTTTTGAACGCTCCTTTGTCGGTGATGGACTGACCTGGGCCATGGTTGGCGTTGTGCTGGGCGGTCGCCTGGGTTATATCCTTTTTTACGGGATGAGCTCTTTTCTGGCTGATCCGCTGGGAACACTTGTCCCCTGGGTCTCTGCTCCTGGTGGATGCCGTTTTGCAGGTATTACCGGCATGTCCTATCATGGAGGGGTAATCGGAGTTATTCTTTCCCTTGTGGCTTTTACCCGTTCGCAGAAAAAAGGTTTTTTTGAAACGTTTGACCTCTTTATTCCAGCCATACCTCTTGGCTATACCTTCGGACGTCTTGGCAACTTTATCAACGGCGAACTCTATGGACGGGTAACCGCTTCAGCATTTGGCATGTACTTTCCTCTTGCCCCTACCCATGAACTCCGCCACCCCTCTCAGCTCTATGAAGCTTTTTTCGAAGGAATGGTGCTTTTTGTCGTCCTCTGGCTCCTGCGCAAAAAATCCCCTTTTCCAGGGTTTCTTTCCGCGGCCTATCTCTTTGGTTACGGGTTTGTCCGCTTTTTTATCGAATACGTTCGTGAACCTGATGCCCAGCTCGGGTTTGTCTTCCTGAATTTTTCGATGGGCCAGATACTCTGTTTCATTATGATTGTTGCAGGTGTAGTGGTGTTTCTGGTCAACAGACCTGCAGACAGATCAGCGGGGGCTTAAAAGCACCTCTTCCCCGCTGTTGAAAGAAGCGGGGATCATGCTTTTTGTTTCCGCAGAAAAATATACCCCGTGAGGGCAATAAGTGCTGCGGCAATTCCCCAGATTGAAAGGGCAAACCCCGAGCCGCCCTCGTACATACTGAAAATACCGAAGAGGAAAAAGATAACCGCTGCTCCGATTTTGATAATATTTTCAGGGAGTCGTGCTCCGAGCATTTTTCCTGCAATAATTGCCAATCCATCAGAAAGCACCATACCGATGGTTGAACCGAGCCAGACCGGCAGAAAAGGGTGGGTTGATGCGAGGGTGATGGTTGAGAGCATGGTCTTGTCGCCAAGTTCAGCCATGAAAAAGGTGGAAAAGACCAGCCAGAAGGGGTTAATACCGGTTTTGCAGTTTTTCTCCTCCTCATCAAGACTATCACCCCGAAGCGTCCAGAAACCGAAAGCAATAAAGGCAATACCAGCCACAAACTTGATCCATTCGGTCGGTAGTTTGTCGCCAATAAACCAGCCGATACCAGCAGAAAAAACGTGAATTGCAAGAGTGGCCCAGAAAATCCCCCATAACACAACACTGGTGTTGTAACAGGTTGCCAGCGTCAGGGCGACAAGCTGGGTTTTGTCGCCAAGTTCAGCCAGAAAAATCATGACAAGCGAAAGCCAGAATGCGTCCATTGATGGATGGGGTTTGATGCAGAAAATGAAACCATCAGTATAGGGCAATACGGTGGGAGGTGCAAGCAGAAAAACGCTGATTAGACCCCGCGAAAAAAAAGCACAAAGACTCAATGAATATGAGCCTTTGTGCGCCATGCGGGAGCTTGATCAAGGTCGGTTCAGTCTTCAATCTCACCTTCCAGCGAATCCTCAGCTTCATACCAGTCCTCCTTGTCACCTCCGTGGCTCTTCCCTTTCGCTTCCCAACGATGATAAGCAGCAAGCCTGATCTGCTCTTTCCGCTCTTCCCGCTCTTCTTGTGTCAACGCTTGTTCTTCCGTTTTGTTTGATCCGTTTGACATGGCTTTTTTTAAATTATGGTTAAAGAAAAACAGATACCACTTCAGGTAGACAGCTTCAGTACATAACAACCAATCCTCCCGGAAAATTTAGCAAAAAATACACATATACAAATATATTTCGCCAATTCCTGACTATTCAAGATTTTTTCCATGATTGTCATCTGTGATTGTGATGGTTTCTTCGTTTACAATTCTCTCTTTCCCACAATTCGTGACAAGCACATATTATTTTATTCTCATCTACGTAATCATGTAAATTATATACTACCTTTGATGATTAAGTATTTTCAATCCGGGTATTGAGTGATGGTACCCGGTTCCGCAAAGAGTGCTAACAGGTTAGTTTCTTACTACGATGAGTCAAGAACAGGTAAACATTGATCCGGCAATGATAAAGGGCATTAAAGGCGGGGTGTCGATAATGACCTTGCTGGGCCCCCCTTTGGCTTTCGGTGCCTTGACGAGTGCTGTTATTGGTGGATTGGGAGTTGGTGCCGTTGTCATCGCTGCAGTTGCCGTTCCTACGGCAGGTAAACTTGTCAGATCTTTCAAGTCATTACCTGACAAGAGCATGGTTCCTGAAAAGGATGGCGCAAAACCATGATGTCCCCAATACGAACAGCGACAGAGAATGATGTGGCCAGATGCGCTGAACTTCTGGAAATCCTTTTTAGTCAGGAGCATGAGTTTACGGTCAATGCCGTGGCACAGTCGAGTGCACTCTCCATGATTTTCCGTAATCCAGAGCTTGGGCGGATCTTTGTCGCTGAAATTGATGGTGTGATTCAGGGCATGGTTATGCTCCTTTTTACAGTCAGCACCTTTCTTGGGCGGAAAGTTGCCCTGCTTGAGGATATGGTTGTGGCGCCTGCATGGCGGGGCAAGGGCGTCGGCACCCAACTGATCGATCATGCTATGGATTTTGCCCGTAGAGAGGGATTTGGGCGCATTACGCTCCTTACCGACCGCGATAACGAAGCCGCACAGCAATTTTACCAAGCGCAGGGGTTTTCAAAGTCGGAGATGGTGGTTTTCAGAAAGCATCTTGATGACGAAACAACCCTGAACAAGAGTGAATCTGATACATGGATGTGTCGGGAGTGCGGTTATCTCTACGATCCCGCAGAAGGTGATCCTGAAAGCCGCATAAAAGAAGGTACTCCTTTTGTTGAGGTATCCTGCCATTGGAGTTGCCCGGTCTGTTTTGCCTCAAAGGCTGATTTTGATCCATTTTTATGATTTCTTCGATAAGGCCATCATGAAAAAAAAGGAAGTGATTGATGGCATGTGCCCCTAATTGCTTAAAGAAGCAGTGCCCTTAGCTTAAAGAGGGCGGACTTCAGGTGAAAGAAAACCTTTTTTCTTCAAAAAGTCGTATGCATGCATCCACTACAGTTGGATCATAAAGAGTTTCGCGACCTTGCTTGATTTCTGCTAATGCGGCATCAATCCCAAGCTCAGCGCGATAAGGGCGACGCGAAGCCATAGCTTCAATGACGTCTGCCACCGCAATAATTCTCGACTCAAGCGAAATTTCTTCGCCCTTCAGTCCTTGCGGATATCCGCTACCATCCATCCTCTCATGAGGCTGCAAGATTGTAAGAGCAATCGGCCATGGAAATTTAATATTTTTGACAATGTCATAACCAGCCTCGGC
>CAIJPS010000068.1 GCA_903822595.1 uncultured Chlorobiaceae bacterium | reverse complement strand
CCGCTGCTATCTATAGAAATTACAGCTCTTTGGATTATATTAACACTGATATTTTGCTGGTTGATGTTGTCTCCCGCCTGAGATCATGGGCCAAACGATACAAAGGGTTCAATAATGCACGAAAGCGAATGGAAGACCCGGAAAACGAGGATTGACAGGCAGCTCCAGGCGCTCAATCCTGCATGGGAGATTATTCCATATACACCCGCGTTGAACACCTCCGAACTCTCATGTCATGCTGTTGAGGAATATCCAACCCTCAACGGGCCCGCTGATTATGCCCTGTTTGTGAACGGTAACCTGCTGGGTATACTCGAAGCAAAAAAGGTTGCTGTCGATCCCTGGAACGTTCTTGAGCAGGCCAAGCGCTATGCTGCCGGGTGCCCGAACCACCATCGGCCGATGGGGCGGCTTCAATGTGCCGTTTCTGCTTGCTTCAAACGGTACAAAAATCTGGTTCGCCGATGTCCGCGATAAACACTACTACTCCCGGGAGCTGCTTGATTTCAATCCCTCACGGTGTACAGTGTTTTCCATACATCCCGGAATCCAATGAAGTCGCACAGTCGCCTGTAGTTGCGTGTCGCTTGATGGACATCCTCTATTGAATCAACGTTTTACCTTGCGTTTAGTCAAAAAAGACGTATTGGGGAAAACGGGTTGCTGTAAATGACCCGTTTTAAAGATTCAGGGAGTTAACTCAATCCGGAATTTTTTTCCAAGCACTGATGCAGCGCTGGAAAGTGTCGTCAGGGTAAGGCTGGTATCTGTCGCATCAAGCAGGCGGTTCAGTGCTGCGCGACTGGTATGCATTTTTTTTGCCATCAATGTTTTAGTGAGCTTCTGTGCTTTCATTTCCTCTGCGATTTGCCATGCAATAACGCGCTTAACGGCCACCGCAGTGGCTTCATCCAGCAGAGCCTTTTCTTCAAGAAAATCATCGAAACTGCTGCCAATATTGTTCTTGTTCATTATGTACTCCGCATTCTGTTTTTTGCCAATTGCAGTTCGGTCTTCGGTGTTACCTGAGATTTTTTGATAAATCCATGAGGCAACACGATTATACTATCCTGTACGGTAAACAATACCCTTGCGATGTGGTCATGCAAATGGATGCGCACTTCCGGTAACCCGCTAACCAGTCGCGTACTGGCTCTGTGCCTTTATCGGTTCTGTAGAACCTGACTTCGAGAGTTGCCTTGTTCATTTGAGAGTGTATCAAAATAAGTACACTATGGCAAGATGTTTGTCTGCTTTTTCGATTTTCTCCATCACAATCCCGACTTCAGGAACTACTATCCCGGTTTTCGAGTTGTTCACCTCGTAATCTTACTGAAAATCTGAACATATGCTATCTGGAACTCCGGACTTGATGGACTGAGTGGATGAATGTTTTACCTTTCAGGAGGTCTTCAATGCAATTGTGAACGTTACATGGAAACCAGATGAATAAGTCCTCGGCCGCTCTTCCGGAAAACATTGTTATTTTTGACGGTGTGTGCAATCTGTGCGAATTTTCGGTGAATTTTATTTTTGAGCGCGATACCGCCGGGCATTTCTTTTTCACTCCGGCCCAGTCTCCTTTAGGAGCGTTGTTACTCAAGCGTTTTGGCATCAATACTTCGCGTCTTGACACCGTCGTTCTTGTCAGGGGTGACCGTGCCTTTACCCGAAGTGCCGCTGCCATTGAAATCGCCTCCAGACTCGACATGCCATGGAATCTGCTCACCCTATTCCAGGCGGTTCCCGAACTCCTGCGGGATGTGATGTACGATCTGATAGCGCAGAACCGATATCAGCTGTTCGGGAAAAAAGATGAATGCATGTTGCCGTCCGATGAGTTGCGCAGGCGTTTTCTCCAGCAACTGCCGGGATAGCCAGCCATCGCAAGCGACATCAACCTCTTCATCGGAAAAGAATAAAAATCATGTCAGACAACACCGCGGGTCGTTTTTTTTCATATCTGAACTGGCTTCTCAATCCATTCCACGGATTGGAGACGACGGAAGTCTATGATCTGATTGGTACCACTTCTCTTACCGAGCACAGGCTGTATCTGAATCTTGGTTACTGGCGGGATGTGGATACCATCGATGAGGCCAGTGAAGCGCTTGCTCTTCT
>CAIJPS010000067.1 GCA_903822595.1 uncultured Chlorobiaceae bacterium | reverse complement strand
TTTGAATACATTGAAGTATTTTACAACCGAAAACGGAAACATTCAACGTTAGGGTATAAATCACCTGTTGAGTTTTTACGCTATAAACAACAAATAATAGTTATGGCTTCTTAATGTGTCCATTTTTCTGTTGCAAGTTCATACCTCGACGACTGGATGATGGGAGCTAAATGAGCAGAAAGGTTCCCGTGTAGTTCTGCGAGGGGCTGGAGGTGAAATTCCTCTGGTCTTCTCTCCTGTAGTTGAACGCTTAATCTAAATGAAAAACGATAGAATGAACGCGCGATGGCGCGAGTATTTGAACAATAGAGTAGATATAGTAAAAAGAGTCCTGATCAGCGTGCTTGTTTTTGCGCTGCTTGCGTTCTGCTTGTTTTTTCTTATCAAAAAAAATGTAATAACTCCACCGAAGCCGATAACATCCCAATTGCATATTGATATACCTCAATCCACCGTCAACATTCCGATCACCCTCGAAATCACCAGCCTTGCCGATTATCTGAACAACAAAATCACCGGGCGATTCCTCAACACAGCACTCTTGCTTCATAAGTCAAACAAAGAGCGAATAGCCCTGACCCTTACCAAAACAGAGGATATCACCATCAGCTCTACAGGCCGCGAGCTGGTCTGCACTTTGCCATTAACCGTTGATGCAACACTTATCGACAGCAGGATGGGAAAAACACTTTCGAGACTGGTACACCCTTTTCGTACCAGCATTATCATGACACTGTCGACCCCCATTGATCTGGATCGTTTCTGGAGACTGAAAACCAGATTTAAAATCCGGGGATACCGATGGGTAACCGAACCTGTACTCAAGATAGGGCCGTTCAGAAAAAACATACGGGAACATCTTGAGAGTGCCATCAAAAAGAACAGCTACACTTTAACCACAATGGTTGACAAAGAGATTAACAAGGCCGCCTCACTACGAAAGACCGTTGCCGGAGTCTGGTGTGACTTGCAAGAACCGATTCTCATCAACAGAAACCCTGCTCCGGTATGGATCCGCTTTTCCTGCAATGACCTCAAGGGGGATATAGCACTGCAAAAAAAAGCTATCATCTGCTTTGCCAGTGTGAAAGCAAAAATGCTGATCGTCACCGATACCACAACATCCATTAAACAAAATACCCTACCTGATTTCAAACAAATGGAGATAAGGGAAAAGCAGCCGAAATCTGATATTTTTATCTATGCCAACACCTCTTTTTTTGAAATCAATCAACAATTGAACGACCTCTTGAAAGGTACCGTGATTTCTTCAGAAGGATACCACATCACCATTAAAGAGATAAACGCCTACGCATCTGCCGAAGGATTGACCATAGCAGTAAACACTGGAGGAGATCTCAAGGGTCGTTTTTTTCTGACGGGGCGACCGGTTTTTGATATCTCCACCCAGAAACTGCATGTGCAAAAATTTGACTTTTCGATCAACAGCAACAGCATTCTTGTAAACAGAGGTGATGATGTACTCCACGATCTGCTGAGAAAGCATGTCGCATCAAAGCTTAACCTTGGCTTCGACAAGCTGATATGGCAATTACCCCTCATCATCAATCAGGCAATTGCCAAAGAAAAGACTGGCAAAACAATCGACCTGACGGTTAAAAAACTGGAAATAAAACAGTGTGATATTCTTATGGGAAAAGAAAAGATCCACTTTATCATCAACGCAGGTATAGAAACGACAATAAGGCTCAAAAGAATCAAGGATAGCAAAGCCATTCATATACATTAAAAACCAAGTGTTACCTGCGACCGTTTTTTTTCAGATCCCCTTTCATCGAGTTAACAAGCTCCAGCAATGCCCGCAGCATTTTTTCTTTCATTCCAGGCATGATACAGGCCTCTATCACCTTCGGGTCAAAGCGGGTGATACTTTCTTCATCAAGGCGCAGGTCATCGAACAGCAATTCCCGTAATACACGTGGTGACGCGATATTCAGATTGCGGGTAAACACAAGCTTGTCACACAACGCCTTCTCTGGAGAGGCCATCAAAAAGCCTGTTTTATCGGTATTCTCAATCCGGTCAATTCCGACTCGACAAAAATCAACAGGAGAATGCGTATAGGAAAACCGACCTATCGAAAAATCGTACACCTTCCCCGTCTGGTGGTCATTGAAGTCACCTCAACCACTCGCTCGGGAATAATCCCGTAATGGTACAGCGCATAATCCATCGAAACATAGGATGGCCCATAGAGGAGATTTGCCACAAGTGGAGTGGAAATGGGAATCGTTGTCCGTTCAGGTGAAACGGCATAAAGCCCTTTCTTGATGGGTACAAGCCACCCTTCAGGTATCGCTCGATTTTTTGTTGTGCAGATTTTGTGAACTCCATCACATGACCTGCCAGCCCTCAAGGCGTGGCAAGGTGTTTCCGCCGGAACCGATCCAGTATCGTGCAATGGAGAGAATCTTGGCTGCATCGCCCTCGCTGAACGAAGAGTGCACGTCATCAATTCATTTCGCTCTCCAGTTCAAGTTAACTCGACTTTTCCGTCAAGAATCATGATTTTTTATTCTTTTTTCTTTTCTGAACCAACAAAAGGAACACTCATTTGCATTCTTGCCCTATGAGAGGAAAGCTTTTTTGGTTCGTTATTCCGAATCATTTACGGGCGACTATCTTCACCCCATGCTTCTCATAGTTTGGTGCTGCGCCCATCAACTGACAAAAAAAGAATGTCCTGACAAATACATTGCCAAATCATGATTCGATCAAACGGGTCTCGATGCTTAATGGGAAGTCGGTGGAAGGAGATCAGCTCCTCATTCCGAAGAGGCAGACATTGAAAATGGCTCATTTCGAATTCTTCGTACAACTCCTCTGGAGTCATACCCTTGAAAATCAACTTTCCGGAATTGAACTTAATGGATATTTCCCATAGACTGCCTGGCTGAAGAAGAGTTCACTTTCCTATAAATCCAAAAGATCCGCAACCGATTGGAGCAACTTCTCGGGATTATTGAATGAACAGCGCCTGCCATGTAAAAAAAACGCTTTTTCCATTATAACCAACAATTTCAGGCAATCAAAACACATCTCATCAAAACGGACAACAACGGTCCACTTCCTCAATTTCTCTGTTCATAACATTTTCTCTGGCTTACGTTGATGCAATGCATCTACTCCTGAAGCTCATGTTCTTTCATCGGTCTGCCGGGATATAGGGAATCAATCCTTTTTCATAGGCAATAACCTGAAACTCACGCGACATCTGGCGAATATCGACAATCATGCCATCGACTTGCAACATCCAGATCATTGGATTGTTATCGACATGGCATGGCAAGCACCATTTTGGCTCAAGTGGATACATTTTCAGCAGGTCACGAATAAGTTTTGCCTTGTTTTCTCCAGTACTTTTACTGACGCCACAGACTGCGCACAGCTCATCCACCCGCAGGTGTGGAGTTTGCGTTTTGTCGAAAAGGAAATTGACCGTGCCGAGAGCATAGAGAATGCCACATGCCCAGATTTCCGGTTTTCCCCGCAAGATGGGGGAAGGGCGCTTGCGCGCAAGCGTTGCCGCCAACTGACGGGCAAGCGTGGCGTATTCGCTGTTCAAGTGCTGTTGGCAAATACTTTCTGTAAGATTGACAATTGCCGCATAGGCAGGTTCCAAAGCGCTGGGAACGGATTCAGATTGTTTCTTGGGCATCTTCAAAGTCATCCTGTGTGTTTTTTGAGATTATTTTTCTTTTAACGTGGACTTGCACCATTTTTCTGGAACGGGCAAAAAGCGGTATCTTCCACGTAGCAGCAATATGATTTTTTACCCGACACGACATTAACAGCAAGTCCAAAACAACTCCACAATACGACAATGAATACTCCTGTGAACATCCTTGCGATTGTCGGCAGCTACCGCAAGGGGGGCATTATTGAAAGGGCTGTCGATGAGATCCTTGCCTCAGCAAGAGAGAGAGGTGCTGTAACCCGAAAAATCTCTCTGCTCGACAAACGTCTTGTATTCTGCACCAACTGCCGCAGTTGCACCCAGATTGCCGGTGAGAACTATGGAGTCTGTATCCTTGATGATGATATGGCCGCTCTCCTGCAAGAGATTGAACGGGCCGACGCCCTTGTTCTCGCTTCACCGATGAATGCCGGGACGGTCACGGCTATCATGAAAACCTTTATTGAACGTCTTGTCTGCACGGCCTATTGGCCCTGGGGTGCGCCTGCTCCCAAAGCCCGTCGCCCGGGAAAATCAAAACGGGCTATACTCGTGGCCTCTTCCGCTGCGCCAGGCATTCTGGCACGATTAACCGGTGATGTGACCAAGCGACTCAAATCTGCCGCAACGATGCTTGGTGCTGAAACGGTCGGGACGCTCTTTATCGGGCTTGCTGCTCAACAACAGCATCAGGAACTGAGCAAAAGAACAATCCAAAAAGCGCATAAAATCGGTCGCAAACTTGCTGCTGGCAAATCGACCAAGGCGTCCTGATGCTTACTGTTACAGTATCACCATGACACCGTATCGTTAGTGACAACCCGTCAAGAGCACCCGGTTGTCATGCCGCAATCGTCGCACACCTTGCAGGTACCATTCTGCTTGACGCGCATGGAACCGCAGTTTTCGCACTGCTCGCCGGTATAGCCCTGAACTTTGGCCTGATAAATCTGGCTTTTGCGGGTTGCAGTGCGCTCCGGCTCGACGTGCAGGGCGAGTGAGGGCTCGGCGACCTGCGGATGGCCGTTTTCGCCATTGCTTTCGAGCACTTCATCCACTGCCTTGACATGGACAAAGTCCTTGCGGCCCAGATAGTCGTAACCGATTGAGCGGAAGACATAGTCAAGAATAGAGGTGGAGTTTTTGATGACATTGTGCCCCTGAACCGCGCCAGCAGGCTCAAAGCGGGTAAAGGTGAAACTGTCGACCAGCTCTTCGAGCGGCATACCGTATTGCAGCGCCTTTGAGGCGAGCACGGCAAAACAGTTCAGCAGCCCCTTGAATGAGGCACCCTCCTTGTACATATCGATAAAGACTTCGCCAAGGGAGCCATCATCGTACTCCCCTGTTCTGAGAAAGACCTTGTGGCCGCCTACATGGGCTTCACGGATATAACCCTTCCGCCGTTTCGGTAGCATCCTGCGCTCGGAACGGTGGTAGACCCGCTCGACAATACGTTCCTGAACCTCTCGGGGCCCCTTGGTTTCATCAAGGTTCTCTTCTGTTCCAAGCATGATGACTTCGTCGAGATCCTGAAAGCTCGAAATATTGAGCGGCTGGGAGAGTTTCGATCCATCGCGATAGATGGTAATTGCCTTGACCATTTGCAGCCATGCCGCCTGAAACACCTCACCGATTTCAACGGTGGTGGCGGAACCCGGCATGTTGACCGTTTTGGAGATTGCACCTGAAATAAAGGGCTGCACGGAGGACATCATGCGAACATGGGCCATGTGCCGGATATAGCGAAGCCCTTTGCGTCCGCAGCGGCTGGCGCAATCGAAGACCGGCAGATGTTCCAGCTTCAGGTGAGGAGCCCCCTCGATGGTCATGGTACCGCAAACATAGTCATTGGCCAGCTCGGCATCCTGCGCCGTTGCGCCAAGCGCCTGCAGCATGTCGAAATCGGGATCGCTGAGTTGCTCATCGGTGAAGCCGAGCGCAGCACAAAAATCCTCGCCCAAAATCCACTTATTGAAGGCAAAGCGGATATCGAAAACCGTTTCCAACTGCGATTCAACAACTTCAATCTTGTCATCCGGGAACCCACGGCTTTTGAGCCAGTACCGGTTGATTGAGGGTGAGCCGGCGAGAGTACCATGACCCTTGCAATAGTGCTCGATATCGTCAATCTGAACTGGGGTATAACCAAGCCGCTCAAGGGCTTTGTGCACCGACTGGTTGACAATCTTGAAATAGCCACCGCCCGCCAGTTTCTTGAACTTGACAATGGCAAACTCCGGCTCAATACCGGTGGTATCGCAGTCCATAACCAGGCCAATGGTGCCGGTAGGAGCAATAACACTTACCTGGGCATTGCGGAATCCGAACTGAGTGCCCTTCTCCAGCGCCTCATCCCACACCTTGCCAGCCGCCTCAAAAAGATCACCGGGGCAATACTCCGAATCAATGCCGCGTGGTTTGACCGAGAGCCCCTCGTACTCCTCTTCCGACATATTCTTTGCCGCCCGGCGATGGTTGCGGATAACGCGAAGCATCTCTTCACGGTTTGCCTCATAACCAGTGAAGGTACCGAGATCACGGGCCATCTCCGCAGAGGTCATGTATGCCTGACCGGTCATCACAGCCGATATTGCTCCGGCGAGTGCAAGCGCCCTGGGTGAATCGTAGGGAATGCCAAAAACCATCAGCACCGTACCGAGATTGGCAAAGCCGAGGCCGAGGGTTCTGAACTCATAACTCAGGCGGGCAATCTCCTTTGAAGGGAAGTGTGCCATCAGGACTGAAATTTCAAGCACAATGGTCCAGAGACTCGAAGCGTGCTGCAACTCCCTGACCTTCATCCTGCCTGAAGCCTCATCAATAAAATGGATCAGGTTGAGACTGGCCAGATTGCAGGCCGTATCGTCGAGGAACATGTATTCCGAACAGGGGTTGCTCGCGTTGATACGTCCGCTCCTGGGGCAGGTGTGCCACTCGTTGATGGTGGTATCGAACTGCAAACCGGGATCGGCGCACTTCCAGGCACTGAGCAAAATTTTCTCCCACAGGTCACGAGCCTTGACCGCCCTTGCGATCTTGCCGGTTGTGCGCTCACGGAGCTGCCAGAGATCATCATTTTCAACCGCCTTCATGAACTCGTTGGTCATCCGGACGGTATTATTGGAATTCTGCCCGCCAACAGTCTGATAGGCTTCCGACTCGTAGTTGGAGTTATACTCTTCAAAATCAAGTGAGGTGTAGCCCTGTTCAACAAGAGCAAGCACACGAAGGATATAGCTCATCGGCACGGCACGACTGAGCGCATTCTGTATAAGGCGATGCAGACGCTGGTTCGCCTTGCGGTCAGCGCCATTGGCAAGGGCCTCTTCTACAATTGCCTGGAGGAAACGGGAGCAGATTCGAGAACCGGCCACCAGCGAGGCAACCTTGTCTTCCTCCTTCGCCTTCCACTCAATAAATTTCTCAACATCGGGATGATCGATATCAACAATGACCATCTTGGCTGCGCGGCGTGTGGTTCCGCCCGACTTGATAGCACCTGCCGCCGAATCAAAAATTTTCAGAAAACTCATCAGGCCCGACGAACTTCCACCGCCGCTCAGCTTCTCACCGCCCGAGCGGAGGCTGGAGTAGTTAGTACCCGAACCACTGCCAAACTTGAAAACCCGCGCCTCACGAATCGCCAGATCAAAAATCCCCCCTTCGTTGACAAGATCGTCACTGACCGACTGGATAAAACAGGCATGGGCCTGGGGACGCCCGTAGGCATCCTCCGACTCCTTCACATCACCACTCTCGGGGTCAACATAAAAATGGCCCTGGGCCGGGCCGGTCGTACCGTAGGCAAAATTAAGTCCCGTATTGAACCACTGAGGCGAGTTGGGAGCGGCCATCTGACCGAGAATCATAAAGGCCACCTCATCATAAAAAGCCGCAGCATCATCCGGTGTATCGAAATAACGATTCTTTTCACCCCAATCCCTCCAGCAACCCGCCATGCGATGCACAACCTGGCGAATCGAATGCTCACTGCCTGTTACCGGATTGCCCTCACTGTCGGTCACCGGAGCGCCCTCTGCATCATAAAGGGGAATGCCGGTTTTGCGGAAATACTTCTGGGCAAGAATATCGGCAGCCACCTGCGACCACTGCTTGGGCACCTCGATATTGTTCATTTCAAAGACCTTCGAGCCATCAGGATTCCTCAAAACAGAGCTGCGAAAGGCATAGTCGAAACGGTCAAAAACATTTTCACCGGCACTGGTGAACAAACGGGAAATTTTCATGGGAACTCTCCGGAGTCAAATATGGGACTGAAAAGATAAACCCTTTTTCATCAAAGAGTTACCAATTCAAGAGGGAGTATGGTTTATTGTCAGTTATCCGTCGATAGACGCAACAATATAACCTCATGGAGGTGTCGATCAATGGGGAAAAAAGAATTTTTTTGCTTCCGAAAACGGAGTTTTGATTTTTCCATGCCGAAGCAAAAACGGTCAGGCCAAAAAGAGTTCCCGCTCACTCTCACGACGTGCAGTCAGTCCCGCAAGCACCTTCCCTTTTGCCTTGTTCCACTTCAAAAACTCATCCGCAGCGCCCTCACGATCATCAGCATTAAGCTTTTTCAGCAGCGTTGAACTCTTCAGTGAACCAGCCCCAAGATTAAAGGAAAAACTGATCAGGGCATCAAACATCCCCTGGCTGATCGGCACCATCACCAGCTCATTGACCGATTTTTCAAACCGCTGAACATCCTTTCTCAAAAGTGCATTTGCCTCTTCAGCGTCAATTTTTTTGCCGGTTGTTACATCAGCTCCGGTATGACCATACCCGATCGTAAGTTTTCCCCCGGGGCAGACATACGCCGCAAGCTGCAACCCCTCATACTTGCGGATAAGATCAAGCCCACTTTCACTTGTCTGCATCATGGCGATAAATCGTTTAGAAGTTGCTCAGCCAAACCACAAAAAATATTGTGAAAGTTATGCAATATCAGAATAATTTAAAAAAACAGACCGAAAAAAGCAGCTATCCTGAATTATTCGCAATAAACAAAAAAAAGGGGGCAAAAAAAATATCGTAATTGCTTATATTATTGTTGCTTAAGTCAACAAATAAGACGCGATATTTATGCAACCCCTTCAGCGGAATATAGTCACATCCGAGAGTACGCAACAAACATTATTTTCATTCAATTCTGCATCAGCCATATCCCCGGTAATGGGCAAAAAAGTTGCTTTGGATTTTGATGGTGGCAACTATTCGTGTCGTATTTCAAGCATGTATGGTTTCCGATCGCGTTGTCATGATTACAAATGAAATGCACGCTCGAGAATTCATGTCTCGTACAGTTCGAGGTATCGACAGACTAAAGCTTTACGAAAATATTAGCAGCGTAATTTGCCATACTGAGGAAAGTAACTTAGATGATTAAAAGAGTTTTTATAGAATTTTTGAATTATAGAAAAGACGTTGTGAAGATCTGAGCCTTGATAAGCAGTAACATAGCATAAACCGACCCAAACTCTTCTTGAGTTAGGCGTTTGATTCAGCTTGTAAAAGGTGATTTTTTCCGTTTTATCTGGCGCATAAGCCCTAATAAATTATCATCTTATAACGGTTCATGAAGAGATGTCCGGCACTTTTATGGCGACGGTTGTAGAACTGAGCATAACCGGAAAGCAGGCGGCGCATGTAGGTTGAAAGTCCGCTCTCACCGCTTTTCAGCAGAATGTGCAGATGATTTGTCATCAGCGCAAAAGCATATATAGCAGTACCGGAACCCTTCGCAAGG
>CAIJPS010000066.1 GCA_903822595.1 uncultured Chlorobiaceae bacterium | reverse complement strand
TTGCTCTTACAATCTTGCAGCATCATGAGAGGATGGATGGTAGCGGATATCCGCAAGGACTGAAGGGCGAAGAAATTTCGCTTGAGTCGAGAATTATTGCGGTGGCAGACGTCATTGAAGCCATGGTATCGCGTCGTCCTTATCGCGCTGAGCTTGGGATTGATGCCGCATTGGGGGAAATCAGGCAAGGCCGTGGAACTCTTTATGATCCGGCTGTGGTCGACGCATGTGTACGGGTTTTGGAAGAAAAAAGTTTTTCTTTCGACTGACGCATTATAAAGAAATAAATTTAATTGCAGAATCAATTGCCAACAACGTTCATTGTCGAAAACTATGAAGAATGTAACGGTGAACCCGGTGTTAACCTTTAAAAAAAGGCTTTCTTTCTTCCTGGGAGCAGCAATCGCCATTTCTGCCATGCTGCAATCCACTCCGGCAGCGGCAGGGGAGAGTGCGGCAACAAGACCTTCAGTTTTTGATGCAGCACCATACCTTGAGGTTGGCTATACTGCCGATTATCTGACAACCCACGCTCCTGACTGGAACAGTAAATATGTCAGGGCCTGTTTGCCACTCAAAGCTTTCGGGCTCCTCACGGTTCAGGGTGAAGATGTTGATCGATTCGGATTATCAGACCAGACTATCGGCGCATCCTATGCCTACCCCTTTCCGATTGGCGTCATGACGCTCGGTGGCAGTTACGCCAGCGACCCGGATTTTCTGGCAAAGAATGCTTTCGGACTGGTTTGGAATGGAAAACTTCCCGAAGGGTTTGGTTATACGCTTGGAGCAGAACAACGGCAATACAAGTCTGCAAAAACGAATATCGAGAGTCTGGGGGTTGAAAAAAATGCCGGGGAGCTTCGGATCGCCTATACCGCCATTCTCTCTTCAATCGACCATAGTCGTAGCGAGTTGGCTCACCGAGTACAGGCTCAATGGATCTCTGCTGGCAACAGCCGCCTTGGGGTGACATACGCGTTTGGTATCGAGCCTGAAGTTGTTTACCAAAACAGCCTTTCATCAATAAAGACAAACTTCCTCCAGCTTGACGCACTCTTTTGGCCTGTCAAGAGAGTCGGGGTTGTAGCTGCTTACTGGCATGGAATGGCGGGCGATTATTACCAACGCAATGGCGGGCAACTTGGACTTCGTATCATCTTGTGATCACTCTTGGCGCTCAAAAATCAGGAGGTGCGCTATGCTGCTTTATGCAACCAACAGCTCCGGGGATGCGAAATGAAAAACCCTGAATTGTCATTTTCATCACTTTTTTCCTCCCTTTCAGAGCCGGTATTTCTTGTTGACCGAGAGGGTATCATCCTTGAAGCCAATAACGCGTTTTGCTCCGGATTTAGCAATCGTGAGCAGGACTGCCGGGGGAAAAAATATTACGGGTTGTTGTTACCTGAGGCAGCGGAGCAGTGGCTGGTTGTGATGCAAGAGGTATTGCAAAGCAGTAAAACAGTTTTCTGGGACGATGAATGGAGTGGACGATTTTTGCGCTATAGCGTTTATCCCTCTCAATCTCCACAGGGCAAAATTGATCAACTGTTGATCATCGCCCGGGATATTACCGATATCGGCCAGTTGGTGAAAAATGAGAAGCTGTTCAGCAAATCGGTTATTGAAGCAATTCCCGGTGCTTTTTATGTTCTTGATGCAGATGGGAAGTTGACCGCGTGGAATCGTTACGTTCGCGATCAAGTCGTCCAGAAAGCCGAATGCGAAATGGGAGGCATCATTGGCATAGAGTGCGTTCATCCGGATGACAGGGCGATGATGGCCGAGAAAATAGAAAGGATTTTGCGGTTCGACGAAGAGTTAACCACTGAAGCAAGGGTACTGCTTCATGGCGGTCCACATTTCACGACATTCCTGATGACCGGCAGCAGAATGATCATCGATGGCAATCCCTATCTTCTTGGCGTAGGTATAGATATTACAGAACGTAAAATAGCGGAGGAAGAGGTACTCCATCAGTTGCGACACATCCGCTCGTTGCGGGAAATCGACCTTGCCATTCGGGGAGCTACCGATGTTTACCTCTCGCTTAAAACCATTCTTGAATTTACTCGCTCAGAGCTGCAAATTGACGCTGCTGATTTTTTTTTGATGGATCCCTTTATCCATGTCTTTAATTATAAGGCAGGGTGCGGGTTTCGGGGACAAAAAACTGCACGCACAGAACTGAAAATAACGCATGGTTCAGCACTGCAGGAGTTGCTTGAGCATAAAGAGCTGCATCTATCAAACTTCGCCGAACCGGGTGATGAATTTCTCCCTTCCTCTTTCATCGAAAGTGAGGGATTTGTTGAGTACTACGCCATTCCTTTGGTTGTCAAAAGTAATCTCATCGGACTCTTTGAGATTTTTCAACGAAAACCATTGCATATAACCCCTGATTGGCTTGATTTTCTGCATACCCTGGGAGGGCTGGCGGCTATGGCGATTGAAGATGATCAATCAGTCAGAAACTTGCGCCATGCCAATCAGGAGCTGTTGCGGGCCTATGATGCAACGATTGAGGGCTGGTCACATGCACTTGATTTGCGAGATGAAGAGACCGAAGGTCACTCCCGGCGCGTAACAGAGCTGACCATGAAGCTTGCCCGCGCTGCTGAAATTCCGGATGGCGATCTTGTTGATATCCGTCGTGGCGCTCTTTTACATGACATTGGCAAAATGGCTCTACCGGACACGATTCTTTTCAAAGGTGATGGGTTGACAGAGGAGGAATGGGTTCTCATGCGTAAGCATCCTGTCTTCGCCCTGGAATTTCTTTCGCCAATCGCCTACCTGCGTTGTGCGCTCGACATACCCTATTGTCACCATGAAAAATGGGATGGGAGCGGTTATCCCCGCGGATTGAAAGGGACGGAAATCCCATTGGCTGCACGTCTGTTTGCGGTTGTTGATGTATGGGATGCCCTGCAATCTGATCGTCCCTATCGTCAGGGTTTGCCAAAAGTCGAAGTAATTGAGCATATCAAATTGCTTTCCGGAACACATTTTGACCCGGAAATAGTTACCCTGTTTTTGAAGATGATAACGACAGGAGAGTTACCCTGATTGGTGGCCTGAGGTACCATCGTCGGATTTATAATTTTTTTCTCAGCTTACACAGGAGGTGTTATGCATGTACTTGTCACGGGTGGTGCCGGTTTTATCGGTTCTCACCTTGTTGCCTATCATCTGGAACGGGGTGACCGTGTTTCTATTGTCGATAATCTTTCGACCGGGTCGATCAAAAATATTGAACCGTTCCTCCATAATCCGGCCTTTCAGTTTTACAAGGCAGATATCCTTTTGTGGGATCGATTGAAAGAGGTGGTCAGCCAGGTTGAGCGCATCTATCACATGGCTGCAATTGTGGGCGTTAAAAAGGTGCTCGAGGATCCCAGGGCGGTTATGGCAACGAACATTGCTGCAACAGAGAGGGTCTTTCGGGCAGTTGCAGAGGTGCGACCTGATGCACAGGTCACCATTGCCTCCAGTTCAGAAGTATACGGTTTTAATACAAAAGGCGGGTTTTCAGAAACAGACGATATCGTGCTTCGTTCAGGTGCCAGATTGCGATGGTGTTATGCCGTTACAAAACTTGCTGACGAGTTTCTTGCCTACTCATTCATGTACAAGTCTGGAATCAACGTTGTTATTGCCCGTCTATTCAATACCATAGGCCCTCGTCAAAGAGGTAAATACGGCATGGTGGTGCCGACTTTTGTTCGTCAGGCAGTCAATAATCAGCCTCTTACCATCTATGGCGACGGATTGCAGACCCGCTCGTTTTGTGATGTTCGCGATACGGTTGTTGCATTGGAGCTTTTAGCCTCATCACCCGCTGCTAATGGAGAGATTGTCAATGTCGGCAACGATCAGGAGATCTCTATCCTTGCTCTGGCTGCGCTTGTATCGAAAAGGGCCGGGAGCAGTTCCCCGTTTGTATTTCTCTCCTGTAAAGAGGCGTACGGGATGGAAATTGATGAAATTACCCACAGAAGGCCGATTCTCGACAAGTTGCATGAACTGACCGGATTTGAACCAAAATGGCTCTTGCTGGATACTCTTGATAACCTGATCTCTCTGGAACGGAGGAGGCTTGAGACTGTATGACCGTTTTTTTTTTCTTTGCAAAGGCCATTGTGTTTTTGACTGCCATAGTCCTTCTCCTTTCGATCCGGGTCATCGTATTCAACAATATTGCCATCCGGCGGGAGGCTCTGGCTAAAAAAGTTCGTTCAACCTTGCGAGAAGCTTTTCAGGGCTATCTCAGGGGAGAGATCCATGTGTCGTCGTTCAGTACCCCTCATGGTGAAGAGAGGTTTCTTGTTGGGCTTGTGGCCCAGCTTGCCGAAGAGATGGGAGAGGCTGCACGAAAGAAGCTGCGTAATATTTTTGAGACAACGGGAACGCATTTTCTGGTGCAACGGGAACTCCGGCGGCTTTCGCACTCAAGAAGCTGGCGGAGGCGTCAGCGGGCAGCAACCTATCTGCCCTATATGGCAATCAATCATGTTATTATTCCACCACTGCTTCATGCGCTTGAAGACAAGGTGCTGATGGTCAGGTTTTCAGCCGCCCATTCATTGGCAAAGATAAAGGCCATTGAGGCCACGGTTCCCATTCTTGAACATCTCTCTGCACCGGCTGTATGGCCTGCTGAACGGACAATTGAGATCATCTACGAGATGGGAAGTGAAGCTGTTCCGACTCTTTTACACTACCTTACGCAACCCTTGTCAAAGGATAGCTGCAAGGTGTTTGTTATCGGTGCACTCGGGCTGCAGCGAGCACGTCAGGCCATTCCCCTCCTGCTTAGCTATCTCTCCAATCCTGAAAAAGAGCTTCGCATACAAAGTGCAAAAGCCCTTGGCAATATTGGAGGGAGCGAAGCAGTCACCCCCTTGTGTGACTCCATGCACGACACTGCCTGGGAGGTCAGGGCGGCTTCGGCCCACGCATTGGGGCTGTTGAAAGCTGATCGCGCAATTGCTTCGTTGTTGGGTGCTCTTGGCGATTCGACTTGGTGGGTTCGTTATAACTCAGCCAACTCGCTGGCTGAACTGGGCCAAAAGGGAGTTGCCGCCTTGAAAAATGCCCTTACTCATGAAGACCGGTTTGCTGCTGAAGTGAGTCTGCTGGTCTTGCAGGAGTATGGGCTTTTAAAAATCTGTATGGGAACTCCGCAACCATGAGCCCGGATCTGATGGCCGTCCTGGATATCCTTATCTGGATGATCCTGATCTATTATCTGATGATGCATGGCATCTATTTTTTGCTCATTCTGCTCGGTGCCATGGAGCAAAAACACTACCACCAGGGGATTCAGTTTCACGAATTCGCACGTATCAGCCAGTCACCTTTGACGCCACCCGTCTCGATTGTTATTTCGGCCTATAACGAAGAGAAGGTTATAGTCAACACCCTGCTCAATGTCTTGCAGCTCCGTTATCCGCAGTTTGAGGTTATTGTTGTCAATGATGGCTCCGAGGATGGAACACTGAAACTCCTGATAGAGAACTTTCAACTGGTGCCTCTCGACAAGGTATTCAGGAAACAGCTCCAGACAAAACCCGTTCGCGCGGTTTACCACTCGGCAGTTCACAAGAACCTGATTGTTGTAGACAAGGAGAACGGTCGTCGAGCCGATGCAAATAATTCCGGAGTTGACCACGCACGCTATCCGATAATCTGCCAGATCGATGCCGATTGTGTGCTTGAAGAGGATGCCCTGCTCTATATGATCCGCCCCTTTCTCTATAACCGCAACGTAGTGGCTGCGGCGGCAATCATACGTCCCTCAAATGGGCTTATCGTCGAAAACGGGCGAATCATCAAGCGCAATCTGCCCGACCACTGGCTCCCTCTCTTTCAGGCGGTTGAATATCTCCGCTCATTCCAGTGGGCCCGACTGGGGCTCACCCGACTGAAGAGCATGCTCTGCATGTCGGGTGCCTTTACGATTATCAGAAAGGAGGTTTTTATTGCCGTTGGCGGGGCAAACGTAAATGCAGTGGTTGACGATTTTGAACTGACGGTTTCACTTCACCGTTACATCCATGAGCATAAAGAGGCGCGGGATTTTGAGATTACCTATATCCCGGATCCCGGATGTTACAGTCAGGTACCCGAAACCCTTAAAGCCTTCTGTTCACAACGCAATTTCTGGCAGCGGGCCATTCTCCAGTCGCTGATATGGAACCGCGATATGGCATTTAATCGCCGTTACGGGATGGCCGGAATGTTTGGTATCCCTTTTTACTTCATTTTTGAGGCGATGTCGGCAGTGGTTGAGGCTGGAGCATACATCATAGCGATCGTGGTATTGTTCTTCAGGATAGACAGTCCGGCTATCCTGATGCTGCTCTTTATTTTCGGAGTTCTGCTCGGCACGCTTGTTTCAATTTGCGCAGTGCTGCTGCAGGCAACGACCAGAATGCGGCAGGAAAAAACCCGCGATATCATCCGCATGTTGTCGGCCGGATTTATTGAGCATTTCGGCTTTCATCAATTTCATGTTCTCTGCCGGCTTATGGGAATGTTTGATCTGCTGGTACGGAAAAAGCTTGTTTATGGTTACAGGGAACGGACAGGGTATAGATCACCTCCGGTACCATAATTTTAATGATTGCAACAGACTTTTTTACAGCAAAACAATGTTGTGATCTGGAAGTTATAACAACCACAATGTACCATGAAACGTAATCTGATCCGAAGCAGACCTAAAATCCTGCTTGTCCTTGCGTTCGCCATGATTCTCGGACTGACACTCTATATGGTCAACTCTCTCCAGGCCCTTATTGACAGTAATCGGCGGCTCCATCGCACGCTTGTGATACAGGGCCGACTTGATGAACTGCTCACATTGGTTACCGACGCCGAAACAGCTCCGCGAGGCTATGTTATCATGGGCAATGAGCAGTTTCTTGAACCCTATTATGATGCTGTTTTATCGAAAAAAGGGATTAATTGGCATTTGCAGGAGCTGCATCAATTGATCATTGACCCGCAGCAGCAAGAGCAACTCGGGATGCTTGAGCCTGTTATAAGCACGAAACTGGCTTTTATGAAAAAAGTTGTTGCGTTAAGAAAAAGTGACGGGTTTGAAGGTGCAAAGAAATTGATAGCTTCAGATCTTGGCAGAAAGGCGATGGATGATGTTCGCAGTCACATTGCCAAAATGCAAAAAAGAGAGAATGTGCTTTTGCAACAGCGTTCAGATTTGGCGAATACGAGCATGGGGCAGATAATTTTTTCCATGACAGCAGGCATGGGATTGGCCCTTAGCCTCATATTCCTCTCTTTTGTCATTGTCAACCGTGAAGTCAAGAGACGAAAGAGTGCTGAGGAGAAGTTACAACTGCTCAACAGTGAGCTGGAGGAGCGAGTGACAGAGCGCACCGAAAAATTGATCAGCTCCAACGAAAACCTGCTTGCTGAAGTGGAATTGCGCAGACACAATGAGTTGAGAATCAGCAATCTGTCGAGGTTGTATGCTACGCTTAGTCAGGTGAATCAAACTATTTTGCATCTCAAGGAGAGGACGCAGTTGTTTCAGACCATTTGCAGGGTGGCTGTGGAGAATGGTAAATTTGGTCTGGCCTGGATCGGAGAGTTTGAGCATGAAACTGCTCTTGTTACACCAAAAGTAGTGTATGGTGCGGCTGAAACGTTTCTCCCGTTTCAACTGATCAATATAAAGAAGGAGCCCTTCCATCAGGGGATCATCGCATTAGCCCTGGAAAGTGGAAAGGTTGTTTTCAGTAAAAATATCCAGACAGACCCCTCCACGCAGCATTGGAAGGAGATGATCGTCGCTGGCGGGTTTCATGCTGCTGCGTCAGTGCCCATTCGATGCAATAACGTGGTTATTGCATCGCTGAATCTTTATTCTTGCGAAGCTGATTTTTTTACTAACGAGGAGACTGCATTGCTTGAAGAGATCGGAGATGATATCTCTTTTGCACTTGATACCCAGCATTCGGAAGAGGCGCTCCGCCAAAGCGAACAGCGCTTCAAGATGATGTTTGAGGGCCATTCTGCTATCATGCTTATCATTGATCCTGATACAGGCTTCATCATGGAAGCCAATCCTGCTGCCCAAAAGTTTTATGGATGGACTCTTGATGAGCTCCGCCGGATTCGTATCCAGGAGATCAATACCCTTAATCCTGAAGAGATTGAGGTTGCCATAGCGCAAACCCGTTCAGGTGAAAAAACCTGCTTTTTATTCCGCCATCGTCGAGCTGACGGCTCTATCCGCGATGTGGAGGTCTTCAGTAGAACCATTGCATCGAATGGCAAATCGAACCTCTACCATTGTGCATGATGTCACCGAGAGCAGGCGATATGAAGTTGCCAGCGCACTTCATATCGCTCTTCTTGAAATGGAAGGAACTCATTCGATAAAGGAGTTGCTCCAGATGACGCTTGATGAAGCTGAGCGGATGACCGAAAGCTCCATTGGCTTTTTTCACTTTGTTGCGGAGGATCAGATAGGGCTTTCGCTGGAGGCATGGTCAACCAATACGATAACGAAGATGTGCAACGCCGTCGTTGAGGGGCAGCACGATGCTCTCGACAAGGCCGGGGTATGGGCTGATGCTGCTCGGGAGAAGAGAGCCATTATCCATAACGATTATGCGTCACTCAAGGATCGCAAAGGGATGCCGAAAGGTCATGCTGAAATAACGCGTGAGGTGGTAGTTCCGGTCTTGCGCGGTGAAAAGGTCGTTGCGATTATCGGTGTCGGCAACAAATGCAGGAATTATGACGAGAGTGATATAAAGTGGCTTGGTTTTCTTGCCGATATCGCATGGGATATTGTCGCAAAAAAAAATGCGGAGGAGAAACAGACAATCCTTCAGGCACAGAAGTATGTCATCGAAAATATGGCTATGCATGACTCTTTGACCGCTCTTCCAAATCGACGTCTTCTTTCTGACCGGATAGGCCAGGCTATTGCCCAGTGTCGGCGCAGCAGTGTGATGGCAGCCATAATACTCTTTGATCTCGATAAATTCAAACCTGTCAACGACACGTTTGGTCACGGGATTGGTGATGTGCTGCTCCAGCAGGTGGCAATCCGTGCTCTTGAAGCATTGCGGAGGAGCGGCGATACCCTTGCACGACTTGGTGGCGATGAGTTTGTTGTTTTGCTGCCCCAAATAACCGCAATATCAAATGCTGTGAAGGTGGCTGAAAACATTCTTCATGCTCTCTCACGGTCGTTTGAAATTGAAAGTCATACCATCAATATTTCGTGCAGCATCGGTATCGCGATCTATCCCCTTCATGGCGAGGATGAGCTGACGCTTATAAGGCATGCTGATGATGCCATGTATAAATCAAAAAGTGACGGGAGGAGTTGTATTACTGTATTTGCCAGTGATTCTGCCGGAGTAACTGAAGGAATATGAACACTAATGCCATGTGCTGGAAGTCATTAACCCGAAATGGGATTGCCTGTGTAGAGGGCACTTGCAGGCTTTTTGTGATCTCTTCGCATGAGCCTGACCGAGTCGTTATTGCCCGTAAAGGAAACCTTTGGGTTATCGATATTGGAACAGGGACGTTTTTTATTGCTTCTGATCAATACCGGAAATCTCAACGTTACAAGTGTCTGATTTTCGGGGAGTAAATCAGTGCATTTATAAAACAAATATCCAGATTAATTAGTAGCTGCACGAAAAGCTGTTATAGTATTATATAATAATAATTTATACTGTCTTATAAAGGTCAGGAATATTCGACCGATCCTGAACTAAAACGTAATAAAACCTTATTATAAGCATTTGCGACTGAGAAAAGGTGTTGCAGGATGCCTCGGAAGAGAAACAGTTTCTATGGGGGCATAAGGTGTGAAGAAATTTTACGCCCTTTTTCTCCTGCATCTTTCAGTAAAAGCATCAGTGAGCGTTTAGGTTTAGCTACCAAATAAATCTGGTAGGAAAAAAGAGGTCTACTCAGATAGATCAGCCACCTGTTTACTGCTGTAATCCAGCCGGAGATATGATTGTCACCTAATGCCAGTTTAATGGGAGCTGGAATACCTTCTGTATGTATGACGTCAAAGTCCGCTTGTTCAAATAGTTTTTTGAAGGTTTTGAAGGTAAATAAACGAGTATGCGTCAGATCTAATATTCCCCTCTTTCCGTAGTTAAATTGGCCAAATAAAAGCAACGCTCTAATCGGGAAGAACGCAATATTTCCAGTGCTTGCAATGATCCTTGAATCAGGAGATAACTGGCAAGCCAAGTATATTTTTTCAAGAAATATCTCTGGTTTAGCCAGGTGTTCAAGCACATCATGCATAAGGATATAATCATAATCGCCTGAATCTATTGGTAACTCTTCATAATTAAGATCGCACTGGAAGAAGGGAAAAGTATCCGTATCTTCCACCTTCGGGGAGAATCGGTCCACGCCGCATACGCGACAGGATTTTTTGCTTAGCTCTTTCAAAAGAGCCCCCGATCCGCAACCGAATTCAAGAACCCTGGAACCTTGGGGGATTCTTTTTAGTGTGCGCCGAGATGGGCTGTCAATGTCCAGTTTGGCCTCATATTGCTCTCTGTAATTATGCCGGTGAACAATGTCGAACTTGCGTTCGTACAAAAGACCAAGATGCTGCACCCTTGCTTTAATTGTGGAAATGGCTACATCTAAAGCATACCTGAGCCCATTCACATAGCAAATTTCATCCCCATAATATGTTGGTATGGGGCGTTCTACAATACGGAATCCAAAAAAAAGGAATTGGATTATTATTTCGGTATCAAAATGAAAATTGGACGTATTTAAATGAAAGGGGATTTGCTTCAAGGCCTTTATGGAGTACACCCTGTAGCCAGAGTGAAATTCGCTTAGTGAGGTTTTTAACATGATATTCTGAAAAAAAGTCAAAATTTTGTTGCCAGCAAATTTATAGGCAGGCATACCTCCTTTTAGCGCCCCAAAAGGTGTCAGCATTCTGGATCCAAATACGGCCTCTGCCTCATCCTTTAAAACAGGTGCTATGAGATCCCGCAAACATTCCGGATCATATTGGCCATCGCCGTGGAGTAGTGCAACGCAGTCGAAATCTCGCTCAATAGCGAATTGGTAGCCGATCTTTTGATTTCCACCATATCCCTGGTTATCGGGGTTTACCAAAACATGGGTTTTGAATTTGATTTGCTCGCTCTTTATTGCCGAAAAGCAGCGCAACACCGTATCGTCAGATGATTTATCGTCTATAATTAACACTTCGGTTTCGTATTCGTCGAGAAGATCAGAAGGAATACGCAACAGGACGTCTGTAATCGTCCTTTCTGCATTGTAAGCAACTATAAGAATTAAAATTTTAGGTTTCTGATCCATTGGTTATTTTTTCTTTTAAAGAATTGTATCCACGTCAGTCTATCACCTTGAATACTTTTATCTTGCCTTCGAGAGAGTTTGGGACTGCATATATTTGAAGCCATGCCGGAATCTTTCCTTTCCAAAGCTGGTGGTGAAAAATTTCACATGAATCTTTAGCTTTATTAATATTATTGGTAAAATAATCACCAATCCCATACTCTGGTCGACCTATTAGTATTGCTTGTATACCCCTGCGATGGATAATCATATAGGCATCTTTTTCCCTTCGTGCGTTCATGACAAAATAGGTGTCGAGTATACCGGAAACATTTCGATGTGATGGTGTGCCGATCACTTCGTGTGGAGATTTGTAAAGTAGTAACGGGCCCAGGTAGATACTCGTAAGTATTCGTCGTTGTTGTTTTTTGAAAAATGGATCTTCGTTAAGATACTGACAAATTTGGGATAAAAATTTTCTGTCATTTATTAAATATTTATTTTGATTAGAATAAAAAGCTGTGGCAGGCAGTAGAAGAAAAAATAAACAGCACGTTCCAATGAACGCAACTCTGGCGATCATATTATATGGCTGAACAAAATTTTGAGTGATGAACACAAAGGGAAGATAGATGGCATAAGAGACAGGAATGAGAGAGCATAGTATGGCGTATGTAATCATGCGGAAGGTCAGGGCCGAAAAAATAATAAAGACTATGTTTATAAGCGTTATAAATATCCATACTTTCCTTTTTTTATCAAAACTACGCCATGCGCGAAAAATGCTGATAGGCACTCCAGGTAGAGTCATTGCCCAATATACTATAGGGATTTTCGATAAATTGTTTGGTGCTGAGAACAATCCAGTGAACTCAGGGGTTTTATTCAAATAGATTAATTTGATTGCAGGATCAACTTCAGAAAGGGGATTTTTAAAAAAAAGCGGAAAGAGCTCGTGCATCAGTAAAATGCAAAAAACAGCTCCAATTGTTGCCGCAATGATTCGACCGTTTTTTTTTCCAGGACGTTGGTGAATGTGCTCACAAGTGCGACAAGTACCCAAAAAGCCGTTGTAGTGAGCCATAGAATAACATGAACTATGGAACGACGATCATATACGATCTTCATTAGCTCATCGGATTTTGTATCAATAAAAATCGTTAAAAAAGTTGTTGATAATAAAAATAAAGAGAATAAGAAATTCTTGCTTTGATAACTCTTGCCCTCCAGAACCCATGCAAGACCAAAGACAAAAAGGGCTATGAGAACCACTGCAATACTTTCAATGCCAAACCAAATTGCAATACCACCTACGATGCCACAGATGGAAAATAATTTGAGATTCCCACTCAAAATTGATTTAACAATCAGAGCTATAAACAACGAAAAAATAAAAATAAGGCTGCCGTGGTGATCAGGTACGCCAATATCAAAAATAAAAGTCAGATATGGTTGAAAAGGTAAAATGATTCCGAAAAGGGAAGCACGTATATCTCCAATCAAATCACGTAAACCCCAGAAAAGGATGAGAAACGACAACACATGTAAAACCGGGTTAACAAAAATGGCCCACCAGAATAGAGCAACTTTAAAATCAACAAAAATGGATCCCAGATATGCACCAGCATATAACATTAAATCAAAGGCTCTTGTCCAGTGAAGGCTTTCGCCGTATGGAGCATTACTGCGAAAAAGAGCAGTATCGTAAATGTTGCCCGTATGATATAAACTTTCGACTCTCAAGAGATGCCAGTATCCATCGAAATCGCGTACTGTAATTTGATGTAGAATGGACTCATAATTAGTAATAAAAATGGCAACATGAAAAAAAAGAATTACCATAACTATAAAAAAAGGATGATATCCATTGTCGCTGTTGGCAGGGAATTTCGCCTTCATTTTCCTCATATTTTTAAGCTATTGCCAATAGTTTTCAGATCATCGAGCTTGTTTGCCTAAACGCCTGAATTATTCCAAAATACCGATCACGGCAACAACTTCTAATTTATCATTGTTACGAATTCCTGATGGTAATCAAGGCCCCTTAACACTTTAGCTTGTCACTCCATATTAAGATATACAAAAATATCCCATTCACAGAGAGAGTTATGCTCGTTTTCAGGCTCGAAAACTCTAATATTGTTGTTCCAGTTAACGGGTCTGATGCAATTGCCGGAAATTCCAACTTTACAATTGGCTGATTTTCGGGAAGGGGTTCATCCGGAAGGTTGCGTAGGGGCGGTAGGGTGACTGAACATGATTTGTGGAGTGCTCACCTGTTCCAGGATAGCGGGCAACGCGGAGCTTCGTCGGCCACGGTAAGCATCCGGCAACACCCCACCAAGTTGTTCGTGCGGCCAGGAATTTGAGGTCACCTAATAGAGGTATGGAATAACCCGCCACGTTTGCGCCGCATAGGCTTCATATTCGGGAAAAGATTCCTTCAAGACTTGTTCTTCATAATGTATACGCACAAACTGCATCGCCGTCTGCGCAATAAAAAGAAGTACCGCCTGCCATGAAAGAAAATTTATTACAGTTCCCAAAATTCCAACCATTTCGATCAAATATAAGGGATGACGCACAATGGCATAAGGACAACGCGTCACAAGCTTTCGACCTTCTGGCAGAATTGAAAAAGAACGCCCAAGCCAGAACACTATCCATACGGCAAGTATGTTGCCTACAATAACAAGAAAACAAGATAAAATGCGCGCCCATAAAGGCAAATCTTTGCATGGCCCTATTAATAGTAAAGGCCACAGCATATAGGCTCCAAGAACTGAAGCTATTGCAGGGAAAGTGCCGGCAAATTTACTGACTCTACGCAAACGCACTGCGTAAAGCACTGCAATTGTCAACGAAAACAGACCCATTGAAAAACCAGAAAGCGCATTACTTACGAAGTAAATTTGCGGAAGGGCTGGATCAAAACCTTTCAGGTGTTTTATGCCATATTGCAGACAAACCCCTGCTGAAAAGGCGAAATAACCCCCGACCAGGCATCGGATTATAAAATCCCGCCAAAAAGCACAAATTTGTTCTTTATTTTTAATATCCAAAAAAGACATCAAACACGCCTCCCGTATATATTTTTGAAAAAAACCAGGAATCCCTGCTTGGGAATTGCAGTTAGCAGCCTACAAGCCCCATACCAGTGCCGCCACCACAATGGCGGGACCAAATGGCCATTCAGCTTGGCGGCTAAAGCCTTTGAAACGGAGCCATACCAAATACCAGACCACGGTAACCACACTGGCCCACAATACGACGTAAAGCATGCCCAAAACGCCCCACCAAGTAGCGAGTGCGGCCAGAAGTTTGAGGTCACCACCACCGATACCACTTTTGCCTTTGATACGCTGGAACACCAAGTCAAGCCCACCCAGCAGACCCAGCACCACGGCCGCAGATGCTGCACTAACAAGAAAGCTGTGCCGGGTAAACCCGGCATAACTGCAGGCCAGTCCAGCTATCCCCAGCGGCAAAACAACCCAGTCTGGCAAGAGGGTGGTGTCCCAGTCAATGAGGGCGAGCAACAGGAGAGTACTGGCCAAACCGGCTCCCGGTAGCGCTGCCCAGAATGCCAGGTGACTGGGGGTGTCGGCCACATAGGTCCACAAGCAGGCGTTGACCACCGGCACCCAAATGCGTCGGGCCAGCGGAACGGGCTGCTCCAGGCCGCCACCGGGTCCCTGCCATGCGTTCAGGGAAGAGTTGGCGCACTGCAACACCTTGCGCGGAATGATGCGGGCCAGGGGCACCAGCCACAGGCCTACCCACGCACCGGCCAACCACCATGGCCAGTATGCCCACAGGATACGCAAAAAGGAACTGAGGCTCATAGCTACGGATTTTTGGAGAAGACTTGCATCAACTGAATGATTGCTGGCCCCAGCAGCACCATCATGAGCGCCGGGAAAATAAACAAGATGAGCGGCACCGTCATTTTAACGGGGATTTTGGCGGCAAGCTCTTCGGCGCGTTGGGCACGGCGTGAGCGCATCATCTCTGACTGCACGCGCAATGCTTCTGCCAGGCTGGTGCCAAATTTGTCGGCCTGTATGAGCACGGAGACGAGGTCTTCCAGGTCTTCGAGGCGTGAGCGCAATGCCAGGTTGTGCAAAGCTTCGATACGGATGGCACCAGCGCGCATTTCGAGGGCCGCGAGGTAAAACTCTTGAGCCAGATCAGGGTTGTTGCGGGCCATTTCGCGCGATATGCGGTCAATGGCGGCATCGATGCCCATACCCGACTCGGTGCAGATGACCATGAGGTCGATCATGTCAGGCAAGCTGCAGCGCATGCGTTCGATACGTTTTTTTGTGATGAAGTGCAGCAACATTTCAGGCAGGTAGTTGCCTGCTGCGGCTGTTAGCAGCACCAGCATCATGGTACGAATGAAGGGTATGTAGGGCTGGGCGAAATGCAGAAACAAAGCCAGCAGCACCGGTAGCACCAGTGTGAGCAGGGTTTTAACGGCGAAGTAGTATTGAGGTGCGTTTTTGTTGCGAATGCCGGCTTGCAAAAACTTGATATGAACACCGGAGCTTTGCCACCCTTCTTCCGGGATCGAGAGTTTAGAAAGAATATTTATGACGGTGGCTACTTTGTGGGTGTTGGCCGTCTTGGATAAGGGGTCTGCTTGGGCCTTGCCTTGGCGAATGATTTTGGTGAGGCGTTTTTTGAGGTCGTTGTCGACCACCCAATGGTACAACGCGAGCACAACCGAAGCGACAGCGGCCCCCGAGAGCACGATGGTAAGGATTTGCAGGATGGCTTGCATGGTGGATAGGGTTAAACCTTGATCTGGATGATGCTGTTGAGCAGAAAGAAGCCAACAGCCATAAGCCCGCCACCGATGAGGAGAAGGGTCTGGCCTTGGGGAGTAGTCCAAAGCAGCGACATGTAGCCGGGGTTTACGAGCGTGAGCATACCGGCGAGCAAAAATGGCATACTGCCCAGTACCCAGGCTGATGCGCGCCCTTCGGCTGAGAGCGTGCGAATTTTGCCGCGCAGTTTGACGCGTTCGCGCAAGGTTTTGGACAGTCCATCGAGTAGTTCGGTAAGGTTGCCGCCAGTTTCGTGCTGGATCTTGAGCGAGATAACAAAGAAATTGAGGTCGTAGCTTTGAACGCGATCGGCGAGCTTGCCGATGGCATCTTTGAATGAGATGCCGAAGCAGATTTCATCGAAGACCGTTTTAAATTCGTGACCTATGGGGTCGGGGAACTCCTTGCCAACCATGCCGATGGCCGAGGTAAGACTGTGGCCGGCGCGCATTGCGCGCGAGATGTAGTCGAGCGTTTCCGGGAGTTTGTCACCGAAGGCTTGACGACGATGGTTGGCCTGTCGAGATAACCACAGAACCGGGGTACTGGCTATGGCGACGGCCAGCACGAGCAGAAGCAATGGATTAATTTGGCGCAGAATACCCAACATCACAACCACCGTAAACAAGGCGAGCATGAGGCCCATTAAACGCCCGGCAGTGAGCGGGCTGTGGGAGCGTTGTACCAGGTTTTCGAGTTGCTCAAATGTGCTGGAGCGAGAGCGCAGCCAGATTTCGAGTGCACTGCCCTGCAGGGTGGTTTGCGTGCTGCTGTGGCTTTGCCCACCCCGGTGAACGGCGTTGAGGATGGCCTGCAAGCGTTTTTTTTTGTTTGGTTGCGGCGGTCGAAAAAATGTCCCCATACCACATAGAGCAGCAGCATGATCAGCATGACTACCAAAAAAATAAATAAGGAGATCAAAAACGTTGTCATGATGTGCTCGCAGGTTAGTCGTTGGGACTGGGGTCGAACATGCCTTCACTGAGGCTGATGCCGTAGGTGAGCATTTTTTCATACACTTTGGGGCGCACGCCCGTGGCTCTGAACACTCCTTGCACCGTTCCATCCGGGTTAGTGCCCGTGCGCTTGAAGCAAAAGATTTCCTGGGTGGTAATGATTTCGCCTTCCATGCCGACAATTTCTTCGATGCTGACGATCTTGCGGCTACCGTCATTTATTCGAGTTTCCTGAACAAGAAAGTGAATCGACGAGGAAATGAGCTCGCGCAGGGCTTTGCCGGGTATCGTGAGGCCACCCATGCCCACCAGGTTTTCGAGCCGGCCCAGGGCATGCCGCGGGCTGTTGGCGTGAATGGTGGTGAGCGAGCCCTCGTGGCCAGTGTTCATGGCTTGTAGCATGTCGATCACCTCGGAGCTACGTACCTCGCCCAGCACGATGCGGTCGGGCCGCATGCGCAGGCAGTTTTTCACAAGTGCGCGCATGGTGATTTCGCCTTTACCTTCAATGTTGGGTGTGCGCGTCTCCAGACGAATGACATGATTTTGCTGAAGCTGAAGTTCGGCAGTGTCTTCGATAGTGACAATGCGTTCGTTGTGTGGAATAAAACTCGAGAGAATGTTGAGCAGCGTGGTTTTACCAGAACCAGTGCCCCCGGAAATGACGATGTTGCTCTTGACTTTAACGAGAGCTGCCAACAGTTCGGCCATGGCGGGTGAGAGTGTGTTTTTTTGAATGAGGTCGCGCATCTGCAGGGGCACAACCGCAAAGCGCCGAATGGTGAGGACAGGGCCGTCGAGAGCCAATGGCGGAATGATAGCGTTGACGCGTGACCCATCTGGCAGGCGGGCATCGGCCATGGGGCTGGATTCATCGATACGCCGCCCAACACGAGAGACAATTTTATCGATGATTTTCATAAGGTGGGCGTCGTCGTTAAAACGGATGTCGGTGAGCTGAATGCGTCCGCTTTTTTCGATATAGACCTTTTGGTAGCCGTTGACCATGATTTCAGAAATAGCGGGGTCGGCAAGCAAGGGCTCCAAAGGGCCCAGACCCATGATTTCGTTTTTGAGGTCGGCCACCAATCTGGCGCGCTCTTGATCATTGAAGGGGATGTCGTCTTCTTCGATGAGAGCGACAAGCAAGACCCCAAGCTCGTTGCGCAACTGCTCGGGGGTCAAGCTTTCGATGGAGTTGAGGTCGATGCGGGTGAGCAGCTTTTGGTGCAACTTCATTTTGGTCGCGTAATAGTCAACCCCTGGTGACGCTTTTGTTTTTATCGCCGGTACTGGTGCAGGCGAAGTTAGATCCTCAACCGCATGAGGTATTGCAGGCGCCGATGCAGGGGGAACTGCTACCCGTTTATTGGAGAGGTTCCAGAGAGCTATTTGATCTTTAAGCGTTGCCATAGGGAGCGTTTATGATGACTGCTGCCTGTGAGGTGCGTGGCCCAGTCGACGATGGTTTTGGAAAGTTTGGATTTTGGTGCCACTTGCAATAAGGGCTGACCAATCAAAAGGGATTCTTGCACGGCTTCAGTGTCGGAAGGAAAACGTCTATTAATTGGCCTGCCGATGACTTTTTCGATTTCGGTATTGGAGAGGCGAGCACTTGTGTCAGCGCGGTTGAGGATGATTTCGATTTGCAACAGGGGTTTTTCAAACTCTTTCCAGAGTTTGAGCAGTTGAGCCGCCCGACGCAGCGATGGTAGCGACGGAGTGGATACGATGCAGAGCTCGTCAAGTTGATCGAGAACACACATGACTACCTGGTCGAAAGATGAGTCAAAGTCAACAAGAATGTAGTCGTAAAAGTTTGTGGCCACGTGAATGAGTTCGCTCACGCGCTCGGGTTCGATATGAACGATTTTTTCGAACGTGATGGGCGAAGGGATGAGATCGAGCGTGGGGCTGAGGTGCTGCACCATGCTGTCGAGTAGCGAATGGTCGAGCCGGTCGGATTGACTGGAGATGTCAGCCAAATCTTGAGGGTGGTTTTCTCCGGTGAGGAACATGTCAAGGTCGCCAAAGGGTAAAGAGACATCGACCGCCAGCACGCGGGTGTCGGGCTTTTGAGAGAGCGCAAAGGCCAGGTTGGCCGCTAAGCAAGAGCTGCCATCCCCCCCTTTGGAAGAGACAAATCCAAAAACCCGACCCAGAATGTTATCGCCTTTGGAACGAAAGTGAGCGCGTTTGATAACTTGTTGCAGGGTTTCGGAGGAGCTGTCGACAATGACTTCACGCACACCAGCGCGCATAAGAGATAACAAAAGTTCGGACTCTGATTGTGGGTGCAGGGCCACGATGGCGGCATTCGGTAGAGCGAGGCAGAGTTTTTCCACCTCCTGAATGTAGTGGGGCTCGGTGGGTTCAAAGCCCACGAGAAATACGAGATCGGGTTTTTGGGCTGTGAGTTGGTGCACCATTGCCCCTAACGCGCCCACCAGTCGGACTAATTGGTGTTGACCCAGTTCAAGTTGTCTATCGGGAATCTCCCAGGGCTGGGGAGAGTATGCAACAATGTTCATGCGTGTTTATTGTACCAGTATGGGTGGAGTGTAGGCACCGTATGGCACCCCGTTGCCGTTGCCAGGATTGGTGGTGCCGACGGACACGTTGTTTATGAAATTACCATAAACAAGCTTACCACCTTGATTGTACCCACTAATATGAAAACCGGCAATCGCAACGATAGGTTGCAAGCCGGTTGCAGCATTGTCAACCACGAATATCGCTTTATCTGTGCCGACGGGGACTTCGGAGTACAAGGTAGCTTTGGCACCTGGTTGGATATAAATGTTCATGCCGATGGATAAGTTCGTAGGGTTGCCATTTGCGATGAGATTTCTTATGGTTGTGACGTCATTGGCTGGATTCGTAAAAGAGGTCCACGTGCCTGTCAACTGGCTACTGCCATGGTTGTTGTAGGTGCTGCCAATACTGATGGTAGGAGCTACACCATTTTGCAGAATGGGAGAGCGTGTTGTTGAGTTCCAATAACTGTCCAAAAAATTTTTGCTGACAACCAAGGGGAACAAGCCTGTACCGGCCGCGGCTGCGGGTAGCACGGCAATGGCACTGGCATGAACGCTGCTTCCGGAAATACCCAGAATGGGTGCAAATAAAAACTGTAAAGGCATTGCGACCGTGGCGCGGATGGCGGCGACATCTCCTGCGCCGGGTGTGCCGGGGTGATACAAACCGAGCGCGGGATTACTGAGGTTCCAGTAACCGGTTTCAATGGTCACAGCCTGAATCCGAACGGTATTGGCGAAGTTGCATTGTGCTACAAATCGCGCAGTGGTCGTGGCCGCTGACCAATTGTAAGGCTGGTCTGACGCAACAGTAGATGGATCGCAGAGTGAACGAACACCAGCCAAAGCAGCAGCGTCGGCCGCGTTTTGAAGTTCAACTTTGGTCAGGTTGAGGCGGGCCAGGTCAACCGCCAAAGCGGCAAAGCCCAGCAAGACTGGCAAGAACAGGGCAAACAAAATGGCGACACCGCCACGCTGGCCGTGCAGCAGTTTGATGGTTTGGTGTGAAGGCGCCATGGTTATTCGAGCCTCATGCTGGTTTGGGCCGAGATGAGATAGTCCGTCCCAGAACTGTAGAAAATAAAGTCCCAAAAGAATCCAGTGTAATTACCGCTGGCCGTAACGGTGAGAATGTTGTTCTGAATGGTAGGAGTAATCGTAGCAGACCCAAAAGAGATCAGGTTGTTTTGACAGACCTGCAAGGCAGCGGCTCTGGCGTTGCTTTGGATGATGGCGTTGGTCCGGCCTGAAACGAACCTGACTCCGGCACGCGCGCCCTCTCGGGTGGCCATGGTGAGCACGGTTTTGTTGTAGAGGCCTAAAGAAAAAGTAACCATCCCAAAGAGGAGCGTCAGAAAAATGGGCAGGATGAGCGCAAATTCGACCAACACAGTGCCCTTTTGGCATTGAGCCTGCTCCTTTGTTGGGGCTTGAAGCATGTCAACATCTGCGCGCATGGTGGTCATTTTTTTTGTGAACCTTCAAGCTTTCCGTCGATGAAAAGCTCTTTATCAGTAGGCGGAACAACCCTGTCGGTAGGGAGTTCCGGCACTGTGGTGCTGGCTTTGACCAGGGTGGGGCGAACAACAATCAGGAGTTCGGTTTTTTCAGATGCTTTATCAGTGCGACGGAAGAGTGCACCAAGAATGGGAATTTGACTCAGCAAGGGCAGACCTCGTATGGTTTCTTCAAGATTGTTTTGCAGAAGTCCTCCAATAACAAGGTTTTCTCCCTCTTTCATCTGGACGGTGGTGGACGCGATGTTGAGTTTAAAGGAGGGCAGACTGGTTGTGGTTCCAGCAGTGACAGCTTCTTTGAGGGGCGCAGAGACCTCGGGTGTAACCCTGAGTGAAATACGCCCGGAATCCAGTACAATAGGAAAAAATCGAAAACCGACACCGTAGAAGCGTTCGACGTAGTCAACTGCTCCGTTAGCGGAGACGGTGGGCGTATACACTTTGCCGCCAACCAGGAAGTACCCTTCCTGACCACTCATGGTGACAATGGTGGGTTCGGCCAGCATTTTAAGGAAACCCTTTTTGCTCTCGGCTTCCGCCTTGAGCTGGTTACCATTCTTAAACAAAAGGTTGAGAGTGCTGTTGCTGACAAACCCCGACATGAGGGTGCCCTGGATATTGCCCGAACCTTGTGTCCAGCCAAGACCCAAAGTTTCGATGTAAGACCTGGAAACTTCAGCAATGCGGACTTCGAGGCGGACTTGCTGCGAGTCGCGAACTTTGAGAAGGTTAACCACGCCAGGTATGCCGGCAGATCCAGCAGAACCAGAGTTAGAGGCGGAGCCAGAGCCAGAGAGACTCTCAATCTTGGTCATGCCAGTTACACTGGGCAGTGCCGGATAGACAGGCCAGCTATTGATCAAGGTGTATTCGGGGTTGTTCTCCGAAACCTTGCCGCCAAAAGAGGCACTTACTATGCGCCAGGCGATTTCTGCTGCCAGAGCGTTAGACACTGAGCCGGCCAGTACTACAGTTGGTCCCAGGGAGTATATCTCAATGTCTCGTTCGTTCGGTAAGGCGGCTGTCAGCAATACTTTTATGGGGTTGGTATTGCGGTTGACATTCAGTGGTGCGGAGGTGAAATTCCCATTGTGGTCCCAGAGAATAAGATTGGTTGTACCTGGTTTTTTACCCATCAGATAGAGCTCGGAGGGGTTAATCATAATAAAGTCTGCCACAGCAGGATTGCCCACAGCAACCCGTACAATGGGTCGTGCAAGCCGGTAGACCCTCGATTCGCCCTCAGGCACAAGGTAGGTCAAGGGAGAGGCCAATGCGGCCAAGGGTATGGTGCCAACAAGAAGCGCCAAAAGAGCACTTATCCTGCAGGTTAAACGCATCAGGTTTGTCAAATTCATGGGCATGTTGGCTTAGGGTGTGGCTACAGGTTGGCGGCTGATGCCACGGATTTCTTCGGGTCCACTGCTTTGACGCGAAGGCGCCGCCAAAGTGTTGGTAGCCGGTGTCGCTTGTGCAGACGGCGAAGAGGTGGTTGCACGAGTGGACTGTGGGTTCACAATATCCTGCAGACGTACACCTGCTGAGTTTATTACGCCAGTGTCGAGCTCGTTGCGCAAAACAAGAGAAAGTACCCCGATGTTACGGGCCAGGTCGAGCTTTTCGGATTCGAGCGGCGTAAGCTCGAGGGTTACGGCATTGACCACTTTTGGTTTATCGGGGTCTGCAGTGGTTTCCTGGGCCACGGCCAATACTTTGAGGCGCGACAGTACTGTACGCGAAAAAGGCTGCTGGTCGGCATCTTTGCCGCTAACCAAAACATCCACATAGCTACCTGGCAGGGCAAATCCGGCAACCGCAATCACCTCGTTTACACGAACAGTAATTGCGCGCTTGCCCTCCGGGATGATCGAGGATAAGCCGCCAGTGGCGTTTTTTGGGGCCAATTTGCCAAGTAAAACAGGCTCACCCGGAATCATGGAGACACGGGCAATTCGACCCACCACGTTGGTGGTGCGAGTCGATGCATCTTGCGGAACGGACGAGGAGGGCCAATCGATGGTCTTGATTTGAACCGCTTGAATAGCTTTGCCAGCTTCGATGGGCTGCTCAACGATGACAACCTTGGATACTGAGGTTTGTGCGACGCTCATCAAGCGGGCGGAGATAAAAGCTGCCATCGCTCCCAGAGTGAGTGCGATGGCAAGAGCGAAAACCGGTAGTTTCACTGCTTAGGCTATAAAAGAGTTTTTTTCGGAGTACCACCACCCTTACTTAGATAGCTGTTGCGATAGTGTTAAAAATAGTGGCCAAATTAGTTCCAACAGTAGTAATAGCTACAATGGCAACAACAGCAATCAAAGCTGCAATCAAGGCGTACTCGATCATGGTTACGCCTTTTTGTGATTTAATGGAGAAGAATTTCTGTAGCATAGCTTTATCTCCCAATTTAATTAGTTAATCACTACCCCCACACTCCTTATTATCCTGTGAGTATATCCTTTCATACCCAAGCAAAATAAGCAATAATGTACATAAAGAAAAGGGTAAAGCTGATAACCGGACTTGCTGCATGCTTTATTGTTGATATTGTCGATATTGTTGCAAAGCTTGATCTTACTCCACTGGGAGATGAAAATTTTATGCGCTTTTTTTGGTAAAAATAACGGTTTTGACTTTTGCGGCAAACTGATTTTCTGTCAAACGTTCACATGTCTCGACCGAAGTTACTTTTTTGTGAAGTTCGCTTATCCTTGCGATCTCTTTGGCAAATTCAACTTTTGCCTCACCCGGCCCGAAAACAGCAATATGGTCTGAGTCTCCGAGATGAGTCATCACCTCTTGATAAAAAGCGTGGTACTGATGTTTCAGACGCTCTTCGGCTGTATGTTCATTGGAGACCGCCTGAGCTACAGAAGTTCCGCCAGCTTTCCAGCCTCCGGAAGGCTTGAGATGGCTTTCCGCACCTGATTCCACACGTTCGACAAGAGTTTGATCGTCGTGAATTGAAACAAGAATTGCTTCTTTGTGGTCGATCCAGATACCGGTATTTTTTTTCATGACAAGTACCCCCTTGACACATTTATTTAACGAAAATCATCTCTCCTCCTAATATATAGAAATTACGCACTTTTCGTGCATCTATGAAAGGGCAATTGTCTCTGATCGGTAGGGATATTCTTGCAAAGAGAGGCGCTCATGCAAAACTGAGACCATGAAACAGATGACCAGGTCCAGTCAGGAAGCTGATGCATCGTGTCCATAGGTTTATAAAAAAGCTTTGAGTGCCTTGCAAACTCTCGATAAGGGGAGACCAACAACATTGTAGTAACATCCCTCAATTCTACGGACATGACAGGCCATCAGGGGATCCTGAATGCCGTAGGAACCAGCCTTGTCATAAGGTTTTTCTGTCAGGATGTAGCGCTTGATTTCATTGTCTGTCATGGGCTCAAACTCTACGGTGGTTGTTACGCATTCGGCGTGGGTCTTGTCGCCACAAAGGAGTACGAAACCGGTATAGACCCGGTGGGAGCGGTTCTGGAGGCTTTTGAGCATATCGAATGCGCTATCGAATCCTGCCGGCTTTCCATAAATTCGGTTGCCCTTGGCCACGACGGTATCGGCAGCAAGAATGATGCTGTTTTTTCCTTTCTCCGGCCTCAGCATCATGGCAGCCTCTGCTTTTTCGTGAGCAATGTTGGTGACGTTCTCTTCAATTGAGTGCATGGGGTCGAGCATTTCTTCAGTCTCGACCGCCATGGTTTCAAAAGGAAGGAGCGTCAATGCAAGGATATCGCGTCGTCTTGGTGACTGCGATGCAAGAACAAGGGCGGGTTTAGCCATGAGAGAATATACCTCAGTTCAGGTTGTTCCAGCCCCTGCGGTTCAGGTCAGCAAAGATGAGTGATCCGGCAATGATTCCTGCACCAAGATAGAGCGATCCCTGGAGGATATCTCCGAAAATGAATTTGCCTGTGCCGAAAAGGATTGCGTAGATCATGATGATGCCGAGAGCCCAATCAACAAAGAGCATAACGAAACCGGTATCGGAGTCCACATCCGGCAGGTTTTTTGAGATTTTTTTCCAGAGCACGCCACCGACGCGGGTTGTTCTGTAGAAGGTCTCTAATTGTGCGGTTTGGGTTGGCGGCGTCAAAAAGGTGACGATGAGGGTTGCCGTGATGGTAAAGGCAACGATGATGAAAATCGAGAAGGGAAAGGTGATGGTGGTAAAGAGTTGCAGCCAGGTGAAGGCTATAAAGGGAGCCACCATGGAGGTTATTTCCGACCACGCATTCAGTCTCCACCAGAACCAGCGGAGAATCAGCACAAAGCCGGTGCCTGCACCGCACTGGATAATGAACTCCCATGCTCCGGTGATGGTATCGAGTACAAAGAAGGTGATGTAGAGGGCAAAGGCCGCAGTCAGGAACGTAGTGATTTTTGAAACCGTGACATAGTGCTTCTCATCTTCGTCTGTTTTCAGGAAGCGTCGGTAGAAATCATTGATCAGATAGCTCGTGCCCCAGTTCAGATGGGTTGAGAGTGTTGACATATAGGCGGCAAGAAATGCGGCGATCAGCAATCCTTTGAGGCCAGGAGGCAGTACCGCTTTCATGACGTAGACAAAGCCATCCTCTTTCTGGTTCATCGGCAGGTCGGGGAACATGACGAGGCTGACCAGACCAACAATGATCCATGGCCACGGTCTGAGGCAGTAATGGGCAACGGTAAACCAGAGGGTGGCAAGGAGCGAGTGTTTTTCGTTTTTGGCGCTCATCATGCGCTGGGCGATATAGCCGCCGCCGCCGGGTTCAGCTCCGGGGTACCACGATGACCACCACTGGACAAAGGCCATTGCGGCAAAAGAGATAAAGGGAAGGGCGACTGCTCCCGTGATACTTTTTCCTGATGAAGTGAAGGTTGGGAAGAAGTCGAACATCCATGGCGGAAGCGCTTTGGTGAGGCCTCCGGCAGAGACGACTGCGGGTGATTGAACAGCAAGGACGGCAAGAATAATACAGCCAGCCATTGCGATGACAAATTGCACGGCATCGGTAATGGAGACACCCCACAGCCCTGAAAGTCCGGAATAAAAGGTGGTCAGCAGTACGAGGATGACAATTGCCAGTTCGGGGTTCAGCTCGGGTACCATGATTCTGATGATCTTGAACATGGCAAGGTTGACCCAGCCGATAATGACGGCGTTGATGAAGAGGCCGAAATAGATTGCCTTGAATCCCCGGAGGAAGCGGGCTGCCGGGCCACTGTAGCGCAACTCAATGAATTCAAGATCGGTCAGGATTTCTGCCCGCCGCCAAAGACGGGCAAAAAAGAATACTGTGAGCATTCCGCCTGAAACAAAGGTCCACCAGACCCAGTTACCGGCAATGCCGTTTTTGGCCACAAATCCAGCCACCGCCAAAGGAGTGTCGGCGGCAAAGGTTGTGGCTACCATGCCAGTTCCGGCAATCCACCAGGGGAGCTGGCGCCCGGAAAGAAAAAATTCGCCGACATTTTCAGATGCGCGTCGGGAGAACCACAGGCCGATAACAAGCGTCAGCAAGAGGTAGCCGACGATGAAACTGTAATCAAGAAGGTTGAGTTGTTCCATCTCTTTTTTCTGAAATTATTGTTGTTTGCGCAGCATTATTCGTCGATTCTTGAAAGCTCACGGAAGCTTTGGAAGCGATCTTCGATTTCAAGCAGATCAATTGCAGCAATTTTTTCGGTACCGAATTTTTCTACACAGAAGCTGGCCATGGCGCTGCCGTAGAGAACCGCCCTGCGCATTTCGGTATCGGTGATGGTTTCACATCGGGAGAGGTGACCGATAAAGCCTCCGGCAAAGGTGTCGCCAGCTCCGGTTGGATCATAAATGGATTCGAGCGGATAGGCTGGAGCGGAAAAGATGCCTGTTTCAGTAAAAAGCAGGGCTCCGTGTTCTCCTTTTTTGATGATCAGGGCTTTCGGACCCATCTGTCGAATTATTCTTGCTGACTTGACAAGGTTTGGATCGCCGCTGAACAACCGTGCCTCACTGTCGTTGATGATAAAAATATCAACCCGTTCCAGTGTTTTTTTGAGTTCTTCCGGTTTTCCTTCGATCCAGAAGTTCATAGTGTCAAGGATCACCAGTTTCGGCTTGCTGATCTGGTCGAGCACCTTGAGTTGCAGTTCCGGGTCGATGTTGCCGAGGCAGACAAATTCAGCATCACGGTATTGCTGAGGCACTATGGGATCGAAATCAGCAAAGACGTTCAACTGGGTGTCGAGCGTGTCGCGGGTATTCATGTCGTAGTGGTAACGGCCTGCCCATCGGAAGGTTTTCCCCTCCTCGACCTTTTGAACTCCCTTGGTGTCGATGTTTCTGGAGTGCAGCAAATTGAAATGTTCATCCCCAAAGTCGGAGCCGACGACGCCGACCATAAGGATTTTGTCGGTAAAATAGCTGGCAGAGAGGGCAATGTAGGTGGATGAGCCGCCCAGAGTGTTATCGGAACGTCCAAAAGGGGTTTCGATGTCGTCGAAGGCAAGGGAACCGACAATAAGAATAGACATAAAAAGAGATGGATTTGGTTAACGGAAAAGTATGCAAGTTACGTTTTTAGCTGATTTTTTTTCAAGGCACAAGCGGAAGTTCAAAGAGCATGCACTCGCCCGGTTTACAGCTTACCTCAAGCCGATGCTTTTTGATCGGAAAGGTTTGTTCGCCGATCAGATCGTAGAGAGAGTCGTCTTCCATGCTGAATTCAAGAAATCCCTCCCTGGTGTCGTTCGTGTTGCTGTTGCCGATAAATAGAAGCGATTTTCCGGCGGATGTTCTCATTACTGCAAAAAGATCCGGATGGCTGGTATAGGGGATGGTCATTGAACCGATTTCACCCGATAGTACCAAATCAAGATAGCTCGCGCGTATCTCCAGAATTTTTCGGATGTAGCCATTAAGGGGTGTCAGACCGTTGCTTTTTTCCCAGTCGAAACTGAAGGCGCTGAAAAGTGGCAGTTTCTCGGGTGGATAGAGAGCCCTGTCTTCATCGGTGAAATTCAAACCGAGGTTTACAGGATACCATTCACAGAGTTCCATACCCGAATGGAGAAAAGGGATGGCTGGCAGTATGGCACTGAGCGTGAAGATAAAGATCGAGTGGTTTCGACCTGCTTCCTGGCGGGGATACCGGAAACAGACGCGCGGGGTATTGTGATTTTCTCCTGTTCCGAAAAATGGCAACGCAACACCGGTTCTGTTCAGGTGGTTCAACAGTCCCCGAATGAAAACAATGTCATGAATAACAAAGGGCAGAGAGCCAAAGACAGCATTGAACCCTTCAGCACGAATTTCTGGAGTCGGATTGAAGTTTTCGTCCCAGAAGGCAAAATCTGCTCTTTTTTCGCGTGCTTTTCGGACAATCGTCTGCTTGAGAAGCGTTGGCAAGGCGTGGCCCATATCAATCATTGCGCCATCAATCTGATACTCATCCTGAAAGCTGGGGATGATATCCGAAATCTCCTCCCAGAGGCTGGTATTGAATGTTTCAGGGTTGTCAAGTGCACTGTCGTACATCCTGATAGTGTTGTATGCGATGTAATTGAATGCTTCATCGGTATGCATTTTCAGATAGGTGACATCGCTCCATGCAGGTTGCTGGTCGTCGGGAGGCCAGTCAGAGAATGCGCTCGCTATGTGGCATGACGTCCCATCTGCTGTGGTGCCCTGGAGCGTGTCTTCGTCATCGCGGATGGTCACTGGCTGAGCAACGAACTGTTCACGATACTCTTGAGGTGGTGCAGGAAGGTTGTGCAGTTCATGGCGATCGACAACCTCATAAATTCGGTTAAGGGTGTCACGGTCAAAATGAGGTGGGCCAAAATTGCGTGTTTGTTCATTCCCTTTCAGCCAGTAGAACCACTCCGGGTGTAGCTTTATCCAACTGCTGTCAACTGAGGTTGTCCTGAAGACAAACTCCAGAACGACGTGCATATCAAGAAGATGAGCCGCTTCAACAAATGCTTTGAGGAGAATTTCCGCTGAAAGTTCAAGTGCAGGTTCATCAAGCAGTGGATCAAGTTTCCGGGGATTTTTGATGGCATAGGGAGAGCCGAGGTTGCCTTTTCTGCTTTTGGTGCCGATTTCAGTGAGCGGAAGAAGGTAGATGGTATTTGCACCGAGATTTTTTATATACGGCAGGAGTGCAATGGCTTTCAGCAGAGTTCCTGTCTCCCTGAATCCGCATGGAAGAGGTTCTGTGCTGATTGATCCGTCGCCGTTATGGTCAAAAGCGGCTGCAAGGCGGATAAAAAGGTTGTAGACCACTGCACCGCTTCTCCAGTCATCATCTCTGGGCTTTGGGGCAAGGCTTTCGTGGTTGTTCAGGATGCGTTCAATGATGTGACCGAAGTATGTTCCTGGGTTGACCTGTTCGGTGCTGTTCTCTTTTCCACTCCAGATGCCGGGAACGCGGTAGCTGCTTCCGGTTTCAGGGTTTTCCAGGCTTTTCAGAGCGTGAAGGAGCAATGCAAGGTGAGTTTTCTGCAACGTGATGTTATTGTTTTTCGGGAAGGTAACGAGAAGATAACTATTATTGAAAGGGCAATGTACTAAAGAAATTTTTCTCTTCATGAAGAACATAAGGATTACTGTTGAATATGATGGCACCTCTTTTGCTGGATGGCAACGGCAGTCAGGCACTATTGTGACTGTACAGGGGGTTATCGAAGTGGCGCTTGGCACAATTTTGCAGGAAAACATCTCTCTTGCAGCGGCAGGAAGAACCGATAAAGGAGTTCATGCCAAGGCCCAGACGGCAAATTTTTTCACTGCGTCATTGATGGAACCATCCAGGATCGTTCATTCACTGAATTCCCTTTTGCCAAAAACCGTCAGGATAAGCCATCCTGCAGAGGTTGATGCTGGTTTTCATTCAAGGCATAGTGCCAGAGAGAGGGAGTATCGTTATTTTCTTCTTGAGGAGCCCTCAGCGCTCTATGGCCGTTTTGCGGGGTGTTCATTCGGAAAACTCGATTTTGCGATCATGCAGCAGATGGCAGCTCTTATGGTCGGCACGCACGATTTTTCTGCTTTTTCAAAGGAAGACCGGGATAATCCTGGTCGAATCTGCAGGGTAATTAATTGCAAATGGTACCGTTACAAGCACTTTTTGGTGTTACGGATTTCTGCGGACCGTTTTTTGCGGAGTATGGTACGTTACCTTGTTGATGCCATGATCGATGCGGGCAAGGGGAGCCTTTCAATAGAAGAGTTCAGCCGGATGCTTGAAAGCGGAGTCATGACAAGTCAGCTTAATCCGGCTTTTCCTGGTGGCCTTTTTTTGTGGAAGGTGAGGTACTGATGCCGATCAATCATTTGTTACTTCTTCAGATTTAAACGTAAACGATTATTGTAATAGTCAGGAACTGTTTTTATGTTACTGCGATGACTCAATAAGGATTTTTGCTGTCGCAGCATGGATTCGCTTGCAACCACTCTTCTAATCAAACTGCCGCTTGTGAAAATCAGGTTCACTTATAGGATACTCAGAGTGTTGCTGTCGGCACTTCTTTTCCAGTTTCTGGTTTGGCCTGTTCGCGGCGCTGATTCTGTGGCTAATAACAGGGATTCGTTTACCCGGTCGTCGGTTTCAGAGATTCTTGACAGTCTGGTGAATGCGACCTATTTTAAAGACGAGCACTTTTCCATTCCATCAAAAGAGAGTGACAAGTTTGGATTTCCCTCCACGTTTGTTCCCCAGTACAGTGATTCGGTCTATGCCGCAAGGATTGCTGCCCTCAAACGTAAAACCCCAATCCCTCTTGTCTACAATGAGCATGTCCGTGGATTTATCAGAATTTATGCTGTAGACAGGAGAAGTATGACAGCAAAAATTCTTGGACTGACCAAACTCTACTTTCCTCTTTTTGAGGAGAAGCTTGATGCGAACAATGTTCCCCTCGAAATGAAGTATCTGGCGATTGTCGAATCTGCCCTGAACCCTACAGCAGTCTCCTCAGCCGGAGCAAAAGGGTTGTGGCAGTTTATGTATGGAACCGGAAAAATGTACGGATTACAATCATCCTCTTTTATTGAGGATCGGTATGACCCCTACAAGGCTTCGGTTGCTGCAAGCAGACATTTACGAGATCTCTATAATATCTACGGAGACTGGTTCCTTGCTCTTGCAGCATATAACTCAGGCCCTGGCAATGTCAACAAGGCGATCAGAAGGGCTGGCGGAATAAAGGATTATTGGGCAATATGGGATTACCTGCCAGCCGAAACCAGAGGCTATGTTCCCGCGTTTATTGCTGTAAACTACATTATGAACTATTATAATGAGCACAATATTCATCCGGTTGAACCGGGGTTTCTGTATCAGGATATTGATACGCTGAAAACAACCCGTTTTCTGTCGTTTGAGCAGATCAACGGGATTATTGGTGTGCCAATGCGCGATCTCCAGTTTCTCAACCCGCAGTACAAGCTTGGAATTATTCCTGCAGCCGCAAACTCTTCCCCCAATGTAATCAGACTTCCCAGAAGATATGTTTCTCAGTTCCAGAAACATGAAGAGGAGATCTATGCCTTTAAGTCTGCGGCAACTCTTGAACGTGAGGGACTCTATGCGCGGCTTGAAAGTCTCAATGCTGGATCCGGAACTCAGGGAGTGGGGACAGGATCTGCAGAAAAGGCTCAGAAGATCCATGTTGTGCAACAAGGAGAGAGCCTTGGCTCTATTGCAAGGATGTATCGCGCCTATATCAGTCAGCTTATCGCATGGAACAATCTTAAGGATACGGATGTTTCTCCCGGACAAAAACTGGTTATTTTTGGTGCGCCTGACAATGCTGCACCATCTGAGTCAGAAGGGAACGGCAGGGTAAAGAAAACAATAGAACGTCACAGGGTGGCAAAAGGAGAAACTCTTGTATCCATAGCCAGAAAGTACAATACCACTGTTCAGCGTCTGGCATCACTGAATAATCTTGGTGGCAGAAAAAAGATTGTTCCAGGCCAGCATCTCAAGGTTGAAAGTGAGGTTTTTATCAAAAAGAGCCGGTCGGCATCAAGGATTGCCCCGAGTGGAAAACATGGCAAGAGTTCCTTCAAAAAGAGCCGTTCATCATCAAGGAAAGTCTCGGGCGTCAAACATCGTAACGCAAATAAAGCGAAATCATCTTCTCACTCCCGTAAGCGAAGGCGGTAAGGGTGGTACGGCACAGATTTTTTTTACTACGGTAATTGTTTTTTCGTCGTGTTCATTAAAGGATAATTTTATTATCTTGAGCCTTTTCAGGTTGGTCAACTGACGGAGAATAATTGTTGGTAGAAACCGCTTTATATTCAATAATTCTTTAAATGAGAATCATTTAAACGTATGCGTAATATCATTTTTACCGGAAAAGGTGGAGTTGGTAAAACTTCTGTAGCCGCTGCAACAGCGCTCAGAGCAGCAGATATGGGGTACAAGACCCTCATTATGTCTACCGATCCGGCCCACAGTCTGGGTGACTCACTCGATGTTCAGTTAGGACCTTCCCCGGTTAAAGTTGCTGAAAACCTCTGGGGTCAGGAAGTCAGCGTTTTTGGTGATCTCAATCTGAACTGGGA